>CAYPUA010000109.1:0-1538 GCA_964413875.1 uncultured Bdellovibrionales bacterium | reverse complement strand
ATGTGAGCCTTCTGCATCCGCCCCTCACAGAGCGTATCTGCTACCCAACGGTATCCGTCGATCCCAGAGAGCATGTCGCGCAGCTCGTCGCTCCTTACTATCGCCTGCAGCACCTCCTGCACCCGATTCCGTGAAGGCTCTCCAACCACGAGCCGCGTCCGGAGCTCGCCCTCAATCCGTTCCTTCCAGCCAGCGGTGTCGGAGGCAGAGCCCAAGAGCTCTGGCAGGGTACGGCCGTTAAGTGAAGAGGGGGCGAGGAGCATCTCACCCGCAAACTCGCTCTCCGCTCGGACCGCTCTCTTGGTGGCAGACAGGCTTAGCCCCTCGGCCTCGGCTTCACGGAGCACGGTCGTTATGCGCCCGGCGATGATCTCTGCCGCGGCGCTGAAGATCGCTGGGCCCCGCCGGAACTCCTCTCGGCTTGGGAGCCCAAGCTCAGAGAGCGCTGCCGTGCGCAGGAGCTGGGTGCGGTTAAGGAGCGCCGTCGGCGAGATTGGGCAGAGTGTTGAGGAGGGGGTCATAAAAGACTCACTTCGTAGGTTACCGAAACTCGACGGGAGAATAACGCTGTGCTGGGCGCTACTCAAAAATGCTGCTCTGTGCCCGGGCTGACTCGGGCGGTCAGTGGAAGGCAGCCCTGGCTCGGCGCTTTCCATCTCTCTTCACCGTGGCATAAACATCGGTCCTATCAGTAGGTTGCCATGCCATTCGTCATAAATCTTGACGGGTCGTGATACGTCATGACATGCTGCCCACATGGACACCACCGAGAAGTTCAGCACCAAAATGAACAAGGACGTTCTTGAGCGGCTGCGCGGGTATGCAGAGTCCTCCGATAGGTCTATCTCGCAGATCGTATCTGAGGCGGTTGCCGAGTACCTCGGTCGGGTTGAGGTTCGGCCGGCATTTCGGCAAGCGGTGGATGAGGTCATTCGCGAACACGAAGAGCTTCTCAAAGAGCTCGCTCGATGAAAGAGACCCTGTACCCAACGCTGGAGGAGGCTCTCTACCTTCACGACGTCCTGATCCAAC
Source organism: uncultured Bdellovibrionales bacterium (assembly GCA_964413875.1). Taxonomy (GTDB): domain Bacteria; phylum Bdellovibrionota_C; class UBA2361; order UBA2361; family OMII01; genus OMII01. Next base: position 506 of record CAYPUA010000109.1, on the reverse strand, counting down.
GATTCGGTGGGGCAGCAGGAGTTCTCGACAAGGGGCTGCTCGAAAGCGCGTTAGCGCGGCCACGTTCAGGATACTACCGCTCTCTCTCCGAGCAGGCTGCTGCGCTCATGCAGAGCCTCGCAATGAACCATCCCTTCGTCGACGGAAATAAGCGGGTAGCATTTGCTCTGACGGCGGTCTTTTTAAAGTTAAATGGGCTCAAGCTCTCTGTTGATGCAAAGGAAGGCGTTCGGTTTGTCGAGATCACCCTCATCACTGAGCGCGCCCCTCTTGCCGTGATCACTGATTGGATTGAGAAGTGCGTGAGGTAGAGCCGTAAGGGAGCTCGTAGCTACTCCCTTGCCTGCGAGTCCCTCCGACAAGTGAAATCACGCTGAGCTTACTTGAACTCCGAACCTTGAGGAGGTTGTGGCTCCAACCCTCTCGTGTAACAAAGGCATCATGAAGGAAAATAGCGGCGCTCAAGTACATCAGGCACCCTGCGACGAAGATGCCCGAAAGGTGGC
>CAYPUA010000108.1:0-1587 GCA_964413875.1 uncultured Bdellovibrionales bacterium | reverse complement strand
ACTTCCCGCTCGTGCTTGCGAGCGGGGCGGGCGCTGCAGCCCGGAACAGCATCGGAATTACCCTAGTAAGCGGGATGGTGATCGGTACCTTCTTCACTCTTTTTGTGGTACCAGTGCTCTACACGCTCATCTCGCGCCCCCGTCCGCAGCGCGCCCTTGTGCCGGAGCTGGATGAAGAGGACCCGAGGCAGGGCGTGATTGGATTTCTGCACTAGCTCGATCCCATGAAGATCCGAATCGCAACATTCGCAGCCCTTCTCGCCTTTTCGGGCGTTGCGTCAGGAGCGCTCTCAGGTTGTGCAGTTGGGCCTGACTTCGTGAAGCCAGAGACGGCAACGCAGCCCTCGTTCCTCGGAGCAGGGGAAGCGGGGGCAACGGCAACGAGCGGCGACGTTCTTCAGCAGTGGTGGTCTCACTTCGGCGACAAGACGCTCGACTCGCTCATCGCTGATGCGGTGAGCTCGAACATCGACCTGCGCGGCGCCATCTCTCGCGTCAACCAAGCCCGCGCGATTCGGCAGGAGAGGTTCCTAGACCTCTTCCCGACGGTGACTTCTGACTTGATCTACACACGCACGCAGACTCCGACCCAGACCTTTGCAGGAGGCGCGTTCCCGAGCAGCTCGCCGTACATCGAGAACGAATACTACAACGTCGGCCTGGATGCCGTGTGGGAGCTCGACATCTTCGGCCGAGTGCGCCGCGGGGTTGAGTCGAAAGACGCCGAGAGCGCTGCTTCTGTTGCGCAGCTCCACGATGCTGTCCGTATCCTCGTTGCCGAGGTAGCCCGCACGTACATCGATCTGCGCGGCACGCAGCTTCAGGTATCGGTCTCCGAGAAGAACGCAAAGACCCAGGAGCAGGTCGTAAAAGTCGCCCAAGCGCTCTTCAAGGGCGGGCAGTCGACTGAGTTCGATGTAGTGCGATCGCGCTCTCAGCACTCAACGACACTTGCGACAATTCCGCCGCTCCAGGCACGCGCAAGGGCAGACATGTACCGCTTGGCAGTGCTGTGCGGAAAGCAGCCACACGAGCTTGTGCCGATGCTCCAGGCCACAGCGCCGTTGCCGTCATTCTCAGGGCCGCTCACCATTGGCGACCCAGCAGCGCTGCTCCAGCGTCGGCCGGACCTGCGTGCTGCAGAGCACCAGCTTCACGCCGCAACGGCTGGCATCGGAGTTGCGAAGGGCGACCTGTGGCCGAAGCTCATCTTCTCCGGCTCGCTCGGATTCCAGTCGAGTGACTGGAGCGGCCTTTCGGGCAGCAACGCGGGGCAGTATGGCGTCACCCCAACCCTATCGTGGGAGGCCTTCAACCTCGGCCGGGTCTTCGCCCGCATCGATCAGTCAGAAGCCGCACAGCAGCAGGCGCTAGCCGCCTACGAGCAGGCCGTTCTCATAGCACTCGAAGAGACGGAAGGGGCGCTCGTGCAGTTCTCCACATCGAAGCAGCGCAGGGACTACCTGAAGGACAGCGTTGACCAGAGCGGCAAGGCTGTTGCCATTGCACGCACGCAGTACGAGAACGGGCTAGTTGACCTGCTACCTGTGCTCGACGCACAGCGCGCACTCCTCTCCAATCAGCTCC
>CAYPUA010000107.1:0-1589 GCA_964413875.1 uncultured Bdellovibrionales bacterium | reverse complement strand
GGCTAAGCCACTCTAGGTATACGGAACGGTCTTCCGGGGTGAAAAATACATCCTGGCGTCTGCCGCCACGTTGGGTGACGTGATGGGGTAACAATTGAATTACGGTTCTAATATCTCGCGACACATACTCATATCGAGTCCTGGCTTAGACAGTTTCGTATGGTGAGTCGAAAAAGTCAGAAAGTCATGACTGACAGGGGTTTTACGCAACTTCACTGGGCGCCCCCCGAACTAACCTCCGTAACCCTAAAAAGTATCTGGAGGACTCCTATGAAGCCAATTGAAGTTCGGTACCTGGACCCGTCAAACAGCGAGAGCAATGGTGCCATCCAGGCGATTATCGATTCGACTGACGACGTTGAGAGCTTTATCAGCCACTGGTTCGTTCAGCAGCGAGAGGGAGTGCTCACCTTCTTGCGCGGTCAGGACGACGCGACAGGGAAAGTTGACTGCTTGTGCCTCGTGGTGCAGTACAACTGCGGCGACGCCGCCGAGCTCTACTACCCGCTCCATGAGCTGCGGCAACGCTACCCGAACCTGACTCCGATCGATGAGTTCGTGAGTGGCTACGACTCGACGGGGAACTGCATGGTGGACGATTTCGCCTTCGATGAGTTCGAGCGGCTGATGGGGTACCGCTACAACGACGAGCTGTGCGGACGGCTTGGGCCGCGCGAGTCGCTGCTCAAGGTTGCGCTGAGCTACGTTCTGGCGAGCCGGGGCGAGGCGCAGCTCTCGCACTTTGAGCCGATCGACGAGCTAGAGCCTGCGCTCGAGGTGCCGAAGCTCGACCCGGACAACATTATGATGCTGAGCCTGCTGTACCAGGCGCCGAAGCCGGTGCGGGGCTGCCTGCCGATGTTTGGGAACTTTCTGTACGTGCACGCTGAGCGCGAGGCGGTCTGCTGATCGCAGGGGCGGTGCCTTGCGGCTCTGCCGTCAGCGGCACCAGAAAACCACCGAGACTCGCTTGCCGCTCACTTCGATAGAAGCTGCCTTAGTTGGCGAGAGCTCAATGCGCCCCGTCGTTGGCGACTTGCCGTAGCGGGCTTTGAGTAGCTTTCGGTACGCGAGCGCAAACTCGCGCGCATCGTTCTCGCTCTCCCAGGAGGTCATCCACGACACGACTGTTTCACTATCAGAAGCTGGGAAGAGCCCCACACGGTCGCCAACCCAGCCCTGAGCCGCTCGTGCCGCATCTCCGCGAGTCTCCTTCTGGGCTTCAAGCACCGCGCGAATCAGGAACTCTCCGAGGGTGTCGGTGTACGATGGTGTCTGCCCAGCGGCTGCTCCGCGCAGCTCGTGCACCGCAGGAACAGCGAGCGAGAACCTGCGGTCGATGAAGTCCCGCTCATGCAAGATCTCGCGCGTCGACTGCGGCGCTCGCTTGAAGGCGCGGTCGACCTCAGGGTACCCGTCTCGGCGCAGCAGCTCGTGAACGAAGCGCAAGCCGTGTGTGTACGGGAAGATCACGAGATCCCTGAGCGCAGGCGGCGAGTCTTTGAGCTCTGCTGCTGCTGCGAGTGACCGGGCTTGCCCCTCCATGTACGCCTTCACGCTGCGCTCGCTTGAGAGCGGCGCCATCCCTT
>CAYPUA010000106.1:0-1631 GCA_964413875.1 uncultured Bdellovibrionales bacterium | reverse complement strand
TACGGGGAACAATACCATGAAAATGAACAACTATATTTATGATAATAAATTCACGCTTGATATGTCTGAGCAGGATCTGAACCGCGCAGACTGCGAACGCTTTCTGGGCGCTCTGCTCCACACTGATAGCCCAGCTACGGAGCCAGTAACGTTTCAGGTCTTTAATGATCGGGACCCAGGGTTGGGTATCGCTCGAAATTTCAGGGGTACCTTGAACGAACACTGGGAGACTCTGTTGCGCTATAACGAGGAGGGTATGGGGATTTTCGCCACCATTAACGAGTGCGACGATCGCGGTCGAAAGGCTCAGAACGTAACGCGAGTGAGAGCCGTCTTCGTTGATCTAGACGGTGCTCCGCTCAAACCCGTTGAGGATTTTGCGATATCTCCCAACATAATCGTGGAATCGAGCCCAGGCCGCTTCCATGCCTACTGGAGCGTTAAGGATTGCTCCCTTGAGGAATTCTCTGGGATCCAACGACGCCTCGCTCGCCTGTTTAACGGTGACCGTGCGGTACACGACCTGCCACGAGTCATGAGACTCCCGGGCTTTGTGCATCAAAAGAATACGCCGTATCTCACTCGAGTTCTAAAGGCTGAACACGTGATGTACGAAATCGCACAGCTTGAGCAACACCTCCCCCCTGCCCCTGAAAGCCAAAGCGACCCGCATACGAAGCTGTCAGGGACATCCACACCGATTGAAGAGATCGAAGAGATGCTGAGCTTTCTGCCGGCGGACAACTACGATGATTGGGTGACGACTGGCATGGCCATACACTCTCAGCATCCTGGCGAGGAGGGCCTTGCGTTGTTCAGAAAATGGAGTGCCTCGAGCAAGAAGTACACACCTGGTGAGCCCGAAAGGAAGTGGAGCAGCTTTAAGGGAGCGACTTCCAAAAAGTCGATAACTCTTGGCACCCTTCGCAAACGGGCCACTGAGAATGGCTACCAGCCATCAGCTGAAACACTGAGCTACCAAGATTACATAAACTTTGCTCTTGAAAAGCTTGGTGACATAAAGCAGGACATCTTCACAGATGAGCCCATGGTGCCGAAGCGAGGCGGGGGTTGGGAGCCCCTGCTCAATAACATCTCCTACCTTGAATCGTACGCGATAGAGGATCGTCGCCGCTTCATGTTGTCCACCTTTCCGCGGCACTTTGCTCGATTGGCGAAAGAGGATCTCACGCCTGAGCTTCTCGTCACCTTACCGATGTGGGATGGCGTCGATAGGCTCATGGAGATCTGCCAGGTGATTCGGTGCACGCATTTCTCGAGCTCCCAGCTCTATGAATTGCTAAGGCACTGGATTGTGGGCATGTTTCGTCGACTGGAGGACCCAACTCTGCAGAACCCAATGATCATCCTCAAGGGTACACAGGGGGTTGGCAAAGACACCTTGATAAGTGCACTGCTGGGTGGTTTGGGAGAATATCTCAAAGAATTGGACATAAGCAGCCGGGAAGCTGAAGCTCAACTACACATGGGACTGGTATTCAAGGTGTCGGAGTTTGATAGGGCAGCCAGAACAAATGTGGCGACCCTCAAACATCTCCTGACCGTTTCCAGCACTCACTGTAGATTACCGTACGACCGGAGACCTCAAAACCGGATGGTGCGGGCGTCCT
>CAYPUA010000105.1:0-1837 GCA_964413875.1 uncultured Bdellovibrionales bacterium | reverse complement strand
GCGTTTCTGCGGTTCCAGGTGATCTTAGTAGGGGAAGCCATAACACAAACTCCTTAACGTGTTGGACGCGAAAACGTACCGAAGATGCGGGGTTAGGTCAACTGAAGGGCCAAAAGAGGGGCTAAGTTACCACAAATGCGGGGGTCTAAGGGCTCTATCTTTAACCTCTGCGGTTGCTCCTCCTGCTGCGCCGGTGCCGGTGCCGGTGCCGGTGCCGGTGCCGGTGCCGGTGCCGGAGGGTCTCAGTGGGCTAACGTCGAGGGAAGCCTTAGATATCCAGATTGCGGATCTTCAGCGCGTTGTCCTCGATGAACTTCCTTCGAGGCTCAACTTCGTCACCCATCAGAACCGTGAAGATCTGGTCAGCGTCGATTGCGTCGTCAACCGTGACCTGAAGGAGCATGCGGTTGGCGGGGTCCATCGTGGTCTCCCAGAGCTGCTCAGGGTTCATCTCGCCAAGTCCCTTGTAGCGGGTGATGGCCAGGCCCTTGCGGCCGCGCTGGTCGATCCAGTTTGCAACCTCTTCAACTGCCTCGATCGTCTCTCGCTCCTTGCCGTCGCCGCTCGCGGTGACGGTGAATGGACCCTCTCCGATCTGCTTGAGAGAGTCTGAGTACACGCTGCGAATCTCTGTGATCTTGTCCGAGATCCAGAGGCGGCGCGACACGGTCGTGATGTACGTGACGCCGCGGAACCGGGTTGTTACCTTAAACGCAGCCTCGTTGTCGTGGTCGTCGATGACCTCAACCTTGGGCTCCGTTGGCACGCGCGTCTTGATCGCTGCCAGCACCTGCGGAACGAGCTCCGTCACGGCCTGCTTGCTCCAGTGCGACTCGTTGAAGGCGAGGCCTGACTCTGCGAGAGCGATGATGACGCGCTTGTCGACGCGCTCCATCTGAATCTCCTCCAGCGCCGGCTGGATGTCGATCAGGCGAACGAGCAGCGGCTTGATCGTGTCCGCGCTCGTCACCTTGCCGCCCTTGGCCTCGATCGTCGCTCCTTCGACACCTGCACCGATGATGATCTCGGTGAACTCCTTCTCGTTCTTCACGTAGCGCTCCATCTTGCTCTTCTTGAGCTTGTAGAGCGGTGGCTGCGCGATGAAGAGGTGCCCACGCGAGATAACTTCTGGCATCTGGCGGTAGAAGAAGGTCAGCAGCAGGGTGCGAATGTGGCTGCCGTCGACGTCGGCATCGGTCATGATTACGATCTTGTGGTAGCGGAGCTTCCCTACGTCGAAGTCTCCGGGCCCGATGCCGGTGCCGAGTGCCGTGATGAGCACGCGAATTTCTTCGAACGAGAGCATCTTGTCGAAGCGCGCCTTCTCGACGTTAAGGATTTTTCCCTTGAGCGGCAGAATGGCCTGTGCCTTCTTGTCGCGGCCCTGCTTCGCCGAGCCGCCGGCGGACTCACCCTCGACCAGGAATATCTCTGCTTCCTCTGGGTTCTCGTTCTGGCAGTCTGCGAGCTTGCCTGGAAGAGCCGCGCTGTCGAGCGCCCCCTTTCGTCGCACGAGCTCTCGGGCCTTGCGAGCGGCCTCACGGGCGCGCGCAGCCTCGATCGACTTGTTGACGATGGCTTTAGCGATCGACGGGTTCTCCTCGAAGAACGCGGCGAGCTTCTCGCCGGCAATCTGCTCGACGAAGCCCTTCACCTCGCTGTTTCCAAGCTTTGACTTGGTCTGCCCCTCAAACTGAGGCTCAGGGATCTTTACGCTGATAACGGCAACGAGGCCCTCGCGCGCGTCGTCGCCCTGGATGCCCTCGCTGAAGCCCTTTAGGAGGTCGTTCTTGTTGGCGTAGTTGTTGAGGGTGCGGGTGAGCGCGGCCTTGAAGCC
>CAYPUA010000104.1:0-1911 GCA_964413875.1 uncultured Bdellovibrionales bacterium | reverse complement strand
CCGTGAGCCCCCACCCCTTCGTGCGGAGCGTCTTCGACTCACTCACTACAGTTTTTAGCTTCGTAAACAAGGGCGAGACCTGGAAAGCTGGCGAGACCACAGCGAAGCTGAAGGCACCGGACTCTCGGCGCTTCTCGATGGTCGACGAGCTGAATCTCTCCTGCAAATTCGACGGAGATGCCCTGCTGCTCGGCTACTCCTTTACGGTCAAGAAGTTCGACAACGTGCTGGTTACAGTGGCTGTCAAGAAGGGGAAGGCGGAGGTATTGCAGCGATGGGAACGTGCCGACTTCACGTTCGGGGATGGTTTTGTGCGCCAGGAATTCGTTGAGAAGATGGTCGATGAGGCGCTGTCGGCGGTGTCCTCAGGCTTTTAGCAGCCCCGCATAGTCGATTACGGATTGCGCTAATACCTCCCTCGGGCTCGAATCTGCGTGCCGGGTGGCCATGGTCATCCGGCCAGAGAAGAGGCCCCCTGGCGTTACAAGAGGAGCTGCCCCATGGCCCGAAAATCAAGCCGCTTCGACCCGAGCAGCCAAGAGCCTTACCGCGTCAGCCGCTCCAAGATTGACCTGTTCATGAAGTGTCCGCGATGCTTCTACCTCGACCGGCGGCACGGCATCGGGCAGCCGCCGAGCGCTCCCTTCAGCCTCAACAACGCAGTGGACGAGCTGCTGAAGCGAGAGTTTGACCACTACCGCTCCCTAGGACAGCCACACCCCCTGCTCGTCGAAAACGGCATCGATGCGGTTCCTTTTCAGCACAAGGACCTTGAGGTGTGGCGGGACGCTCTGCACAAGGGGATCGCGGCGCCGCTGTCGGGCACTCAGCTTCTGATCACCGGCGGGATAGACGACGTCTGGGTGACCCCTGCAGGCGAGCTGATAATCGCGGACTACAAAGCAACATCCAAGAACGAGGAAGTGAACCTAGATGCGGATTGGCAGATCGCCTACAAGCGGCAGGTTGAGATCTATCAGTGGCTCTTTAGGGCGAACGGTTTTGCGGTCAGTAGCACTGCGTACTTCGTCTACTGCAACGGACGGAAGAACGGCGACTCATTCAACGCCCGGCTGGACTTTTCGATTAGCTTGCTTCCGTACGTCGGAACAACGGCGTGGATAGAGCCAGCATTGCGGGAGCTGCATGCGTGCCTCGTCTCGCCTTCCCTTCCGCCAGTCTCGCCGTCGTGTTTTCACTGCAAGTACCGTGAGCGGGCCTCGGCAGTGGAGCGATGGTAAGGCGGTCGGCTTATGCCCACTAACTATTAGCGGACCGCTCTTTTTGGCCAGTCTCGCCCTGTTCGAGATCGCTCTCGGGCTCATCCTGGCTCTCGATGCTCTGTAGGATAGCCGTAAGCTCCGCAAGGCCCGTAACTTTCTGCCCGTTCCAGTGCACTTCGATGCTCGCGCCAGATATGAGGCTTTTATTTACTGAGAGGGCAACCGGGCCAGGCCGCTTGCGGTTAGGGTTTGTAATTCGGAAGAGGCGCTTTGCGTACAGCCCGCCGCCAGGTGTTGCGCCAAACATCTCGCCAATCCAAGCTGGCCCCTTGCTGAGAGCGTAGTCGAGTGACGCAGCGAGACTTCCGCGGGACCCAATCAAGCAGTAATCGACGCCTGGGTTAATCTCCGACATCGTGTACCTGAGAAAAGCCGAGCACACTGCCCGAACCCCAGAGGTCCACTGGAAGCTCCCGTAGCGCGTGAAAGCCCCAGAGGTCTTTCCGCGAATTACGACTAAGGTGTCCGAGCCTCCCGATGGGCTGAACTCGGAGCGTACCAGCTCAAGCCTCTCGATCCCTTCGAAGTACAACACGAAAAAATTGCCGTGCATGTTGGGCCCTCCCCGGCCAATCAGTCTCTGCGCGACAACTATCGCCCTAACTGAATCCTGGATGCGACTGAGGGG
>CAYPUA010000103.1:0-1944 GCA_964413875.1 uncultured Bdellovibrionales bacterium | reverse complement strand
TCCCACCCCTCGCTGTTCTCGCTGCTCTCTTTGTTCAAATGATTGAACGCGAGCATGGATGTGTGTGGAGGGCAGAAGGGGGAGTTTTACAAGGAGGGCGGCGAGGACGGAGAGAGGGAGGATGTATTCCCCACTCCTCGCTGCTCTCTTTGTTCAAATAAATGGTCGGATATGCTCCCGTTCCCCGGCAAGAAGTGTCGCGGCGAGTGTCCCACTAACCGGGAGCGGCCACGGCCACGGCCACGGCAACGGCTCCGGCTCCGCAGCGCCTAGCGGAACTGGTCGTGCACGTAAACGTGAACGCACCCGAAGTAGGCGGCACTCGGACTGCGCGGAGGAGGACGAGGAATTCAGTGCAAGTGCAGGAGGAAGGAGGACGATTAGGAGAAAGATTAGGAATAAAGCGGCTGGCTATTTAGCCTCGGTGGGTGAGGACACCTGTTCTACTGGGCATGTCTATCCCCCTTTTTCTGGGTCACAGCATCACAGCTCGACGTGGTAGCACCCGCTCCTCGTTGCTCGCTCGGTTGCCTCGCTGTACCCCGAAAAGAAGGTCTCGCCTTCGCCAAAGACTCGCATAGATCGCAGTGGAGGGGAGTAGCAGTGCACGGTTACGAGATCTTCCCCGCTGCTTGAGTAGTTAGCCACGAGGTGGATGTCGTTGTCTGAGCTGACGGTGACCTCCCCCGAAGAGACTGCATGGCTGCCTGAGGGAATCAGGGGGCCCATCCCAGAAGGTGCAAATCCTATCTCGATAGCCTCCCCGCGCATCACGTATACTCCGCAGGTTGAGCCAGCATGGTCGTGAATCGGAGTGCGTTGGCCGGGCCGCCAGCAGAGCAGGAGGATATCAACGAAGCTGTTTGAGAATATCCTGTTCCGGCAGTAGGATTCGGCGTCGAATCGCTCGAAAGCGGCGAGCTCCTTCGTGGATTGAGAGAGGGAGGACAGCAGCTCTCGAACTTCGCTCTCAGAGAGGGGGCGGGTCAAATCGTGCAGCGCTTGTAATGACGCGACGAGTCCCTGCGGGGTGACCGTATGCTCGTCCGGGAAAGGATGCTGGGTCATCTGCTGTGCGAGAGCTGCTGCGTTGCGCATACCGAAGCGTACGAGATGTTTACTTAGTTTATCGGGTTTGTAAACAATGAAACTTACCAACAAGTCTGAGTATGCGCTCTTGGCCCTAACGGAGTTGGCTCGCAACTACGGTAAGGGCCTGGTTTCTGGGGATGATCTCGCCGAGCGCCAGGGGGTGCCGAAGCGCTTCCTGCAGCAGATCCTCTTCGGGCTCAAGCGCGCTGGGTACGTTCGTTCTGTGAAAGGGCAAGATGGGGGATACGCACTCTCAAAAGATCCCGCCTCAGTGACGGTTGCGGAGATCGTCAGATTCTTCGAGGGCGCTCTGGCTCCCACCACCTCGGTTAGCAAGAACTTCTACGAGCCGAGTCCAATCGAGCGCGAGAAGGGGCTGACGGTGCTCTTTGCGCGTATTCGGAACGAGGTAGCAAATATCCTTGAGGCGACTACGTTGGCGGAGGTCAGCGGCGTTCGTCGCAGCTCTGGGAGTCGATCCAAGCGACGGTAGGGAGAAAGTCGCGAAAGAGCGGAGAGCTGACAGGTTCTAAAGAACACTTTTTTGTCTCAAGGTAGGTTGTTACTGTCTGTTAGCTCTCTCAACCTTCTCCTTGTCTTCCTTTTTCTCCCGCACTTGCACTGGATTCCTCGTCCTCTTCTGCGCCGCCCACATCACACCTGTTTCAGGTGCCACGCTTACGTGCACGAGTAGCTCCGCGAAGCGCTGCGGAGTCGCAGCCGGAACTGGAGCCGTTGCCGTTCCCGTGGCCGCTCCCGGTTAGAGGGATACTCGCCGCGAGACTCCTTCCCCGAGAACGGGAACATATCCGACCAGTTGTTTGAACAAAGAGAGCAGCGAGAACAGCGAGG
>CAYPUA010000102.1:0-2107 GCA_964413875.1 uncultured Bdellovibrionales bacterium | reverse complement strand
AGCGCCGGATGCGCAACATCTTGCTATACAGGTCGGTGAGAAGTTCCTGCTCCATCGCTACGTAACCTCATCAACAGCAGCCAGTCACCCTAGTGAACACCGCGCATAGAGCTGCACGACGGTGGGCGAGGCCGGTAGGTACTTGCCCGGGACAGTAGCAAAAGGGGGACAATCCCCGCTGCCCTGGTCCGTGGCATCGCGGGGTTATACCAGCGACCCCCTAGGCTGTCCACCCGCACCGGGGCGCCAAAAAGGGGCTTTTCGAGGGTCGAAGCAAGGCTGCAATGCAGGCGGATTTAATTGTCACTGTAGCGGGTTAGGCGATCAAGTCGTATCATGGTCGGCATGTCCAGCTTCCGCCGACTACTATCTGTTGATCCGAGCCTGACTTGCTCCGGTTGGGCGCTCTTCTCCGTGGCTGAGGGGACGATTAAGGCAGTCGGGAAGATCCGCGCCGAGAAGCCCCCAATGCCATTAGCCCTGCGGCTTGAGAAGCTGCAAGCCAGCATCAAGCGCGTCATCGATGCTCTACAGCTCGGGCCGGGTGATGTTCTGGTGTGTGAGGCGCCGACCACGATGAAGGACCCTCACAACGCAATCAAAGTAGAGCAGGTCCGAGGGCTCTTCGAGTCGCTCAGCCGTGAGCGTGGAGTAACGGTGCCCGGCCGGGTCAACCCGCGCAGCGTGCAGTATGAGGTGATGGGGCTGCGTGGAAAGCAGATCGCGCGGCCCGACGTTAAGGCAGCCGCGGTGCGCACGGTCGAGTTCTTGTACGCCGACCAGCTTTCGCAACTTGGATTGTCGGGATTGGGAAAACATCAAGACATCGTAGACGCCGTGCTAATCGGGCGACTTGCGTTGCTGCACATCGAGGCAGCTCGCGCATCGCAAGCGCCGCTTGAGACGCTCTTCGGCGGGCAGGAGAAACAGGATCGGCGTTCGTGGAGAGTGAAGCCATGCACCATCTCGTGAGAAAAACTAGGCTGCTCCTCGCTGCGGCAATTCTGAGCGTCGGGCTAATCCTGTCCGCAGGAGCAGAAGATGATGCTGCCGCCTCTGGCGAAGAGAGCGATAGCTCCGAATCGACCGCCCCAGCGCCCAAGAAAACAGCCCCAACGCCCTTTCCAGGAACGGTGATCATTGACCCACGCGGCAAGCCAGACCTCACCGTCTGCAGCCAGAACCTCAAGCTCCTCGGCACCTACGAGGACATGAAGAAGAAGAACATCAAGTACACTCAGAAGGCGCACACGGACAAAGTCAGCGCGCTGACGACGCGCTTCCTGAAGGCGAAGTGTGACGTCATCGCACTGCAAGAGGTAATGGGCACAAGCGCATCCGAAGAGGAGGCAGCCCTAAAGCCAATCATAGAACAGCTCAGAGTGCGTGGTAACCGCGAATTCGAGGCCAAGGTAGGGCTGCCAGGTGACGGCGGGATGGCTCTCGGGTTCCTCGTCGCGAAAGATAGGGCCACGGTGATAAATGTTCTCTCGTACTCGCGAGTCGAGCTGCCGAAGCTCGTCACGAAGGGGCGGCCACGATTCTTCTCTCGCACCCCGTTTGAGGTGCAGCTTTCGGTGCGCTCAAGGCACGACGACACCACTAAGATTGTGTCACTCGTAAATTTCCACCTGAAGTCAAAGCGTGGCGGCGAAGGCGACCCCACCGGACTTGAGTGGGAAACCTTCCGAATGGAGATGGCGGAGGGGTTCCGGCGCATCATCGAGGTGCGGCACCAGAAGTCGTTCGCGTCAAATGAGCAGATCCTGATGGTTCTCGGAGACCGAAACAGTAACTTCGATGTCGCCAGCGCGAAGATCCTCGAGGGCTCTCTGACAATTGAAAACTTCCGCACCGACGGAGGCTGTCGAGTCAGCAAGCGAGGCTTTCCTGTGTGCAAGCCCGGCAAGCAGATGCCGCAACGGCTCTTCAGTATTCTCACTTCAAACCAAGAGGTGGCTACATACCAGGGAACGTTCTCCTACAAGGGTGAGTACTCCTGGATCGACGATATGCTTATGCCCGCGGAAAGCCTCTCGTACGCCTGGCTGACGCCGACGAGTGAGGGCCGCTACGACGCAGGGCTGATTAGCGAGCCGGCGGATGC
>CAYPUA010000101.1:0-2366 GCA_964413875.1 uncultured Bdellovibrionales bacterium | reverse complement strand
GATACCGAAGGTTCATCCAAAACGCGGACATGGTGCACAACACGCCAAACGACACGTTCATCCTGGCGATGTTGGCTATTCTGTGTGTGCAAGGATTCGTTCTTGAGGGGTTGAGAATCCACGTGACAAACGATCCGTGGGCCCTCTACTCCCCGATCGGATGGCTGTTTGCCAAGTCGGTTTGGTTCCTGCCCGACGACCAGGCTCGGCACGTTCACTTCGCCACCTGGTGGTTCCATACCCTCACCGTGTACGCATTCGTGGCACTCTTCCCGTACACTAAGTTCTTCCACATGCTGACAAGCCCCCTCAATCTCTTTTTCGCGCGCACGCCTAGGCCGAAGGGGGCGCTTGAGTTTGTCGGCGACCTTGAGAAGATGATGGAGAGCGGCGAGGAATTCACGCTCGGGCTCGGCTCGATCAAGGATTACTCCTGGAAGAACCTGCTGGACCTCGACGCATGTACGCAGTGTGGCCGCTGCCAGGACGCCTGCCCTGCGTACCTAACCGGCAAGCCGCTCTCGCCGAAGTGGATAGTGCTCGACACCCGAAATCACGCCCTGGCGCTGCATGCGAGTGGCGAACTTGGCTCCTCGCGCATGCCCGCCGCTGCTAGGGCGCTCGATGCATCGCTCTCTAAGGGTGTCCTTCTGCCCTTCAATGGACTCGCAAAGTCGGCTGAAGGCTACTCAAGCGCCGGCGAATTCCGGGCGCAGAATCCGCTGGTGCAGTCTGCCGTGCGCACAGTCGGCGGCTCCGCAGATGCTACCATCGCCGGCGACGTGATCGACCCGATGGCGTTTTGGAGCTGCAACACCTGCATGGCGTGTGTTGAGGCGTGCCCGGTCGGAATCAACCAAGTTGACCAGATCGTCGGCAATCGAAGGCACATGACGATGATGCAGGGCCAGTTGCCGCACGAAGCGCAGGCCACCCTGCGCTCTCTTGAGAGCCGATCGAATCCGTACGGCCCCCAGGAAGACCGCATCAAGTGGCTCGATGGCTTAAACGTCAAGATCCTTGAGCCTGGAGACGCTGTTGACTACCTGTACTGGGTTGGCTGCGTCTCAGCGTTCGACCCACGGAAGCAGAAGATTGCGAAGTCTCTCGTGTCGATTATGCAGAAGGCCGGACTGTCGTTCGGAGTCCTTGGCTCCCTTGAAGGATGCACCGGAGACCCTGCCCGCCGGCTCGGCGAAGAGAACCTCTTTCAATCGATGGCGAAGCAGAACATCGAGCTGCTCAAGTCGGTATCGTTTAAGTTCCTCGTGGCGAATTGCCCTCACTGCTTCAACACAATCAAGAACGAGTATCCGCAGTTCGGAAACCTCGGTGAAGGAAGGCAGCCGGAGATTATTCACCACTCGGTCTTGCTGAAGCGGCTGCTTGCCGAAGACAAGCTCCCGCTGCGCGACGGAGACCTCAAAGACGTGACGTTCCATGACCCGTGCTACCTCGGTCGTTACAACGACGAGTACGATGCCCCACGCAGCACCCTCAAGAAGGTGAAGGGGCTGAACATCATCGAGATGGAGCGCAGCCGGGAGAAGGGTCTGTGCTGCGGCGCTGGTGGCGGCCATTTCTGGATGGATCTCAAGATAGGAGAGCGGGTTAACTCCGTTCGCGCCAAGGAAGCGGCCGATACCGGGGCGTCGACAGTCGCCACAGCCTGCCCTTTTTGCATGCAGATGATGGAGGATGGGGTTAAACTTACTCATAACGAGGCGAAACTTGACGTCCGCGATATCGCTGAGGTCATCGCCGAGAGGCTACAGTGAAAGCGTTCCCCTACTACGCGGAGCACGAAAACTTTATCGATGCGGTGACGAAGCTGGTCCGGCAGGAGCTGGTTCCACACGTGAGCGCTTGGGAGAAAGCGGAGCACTTTCCTAATGAAGTTTTCAAGACGCTGGGAGCCCAAGGGTATCTTGGCCTGCTCATCTCTGAGGAGCACGGCGGTTCTGGTGGCGACTACAAGCTGGCTGGCGCCTGGTGTGAAGCCTTCGGCGAAGTGCCGTCCGTTGGGCTCACCGTGGCAGTCAACATGCATTCGCTCGTCATAAGTCACGCCCTGGAGCGCTTCGGCACTCCTGAAGCTAAGGCTGCCTGGCTGCCCAAAGCTGTGGTCGGAGAGGCGATTGGCGCCTACGCCTTTACTGAGCCAGGAGCCGGAAGCGACCTGGCCCGAATTCGTACAGTTGCGACACGACGCGGCTCTCGCTGGGTCATCAATGGCTCAAAGACCTTTATTACGAACGGCGCACGCGCTGACTTCATCCTCGTCCTTACAAAGACCGACCCAGCAGCAGGATACGGCGGCTTCACGACTTTCGTCGTCGACACAAAATCGAAAGGGTTCAAGGTTT
>CAYPUA010000100.1:0-2407 GCA_964413875.1 uncultured Bdellovibrionales bacterium | reverse complement strand
GTGCCGCAGATCTTCGCCCAGGTGGATGAGCAGAAAGCGCTTGCATCAGGCGTGTCCGTTTCAGACGTCAACAATACGCTCGGCACCTTCCTCGGAAGCGCCTACGTGAACGACTTTAACCGCTTCGGGCGCCTCTATAAGGTGTACCTCCAAGCAGAAGCCGAGTACCGCGACAGCGTAGAAGACATAAGCGACTACTACGTGCGAAACCGGAACGGCGAGATGGTCTCTCTTGGCACGCTCGTGTCGACATCTCCGACTTCGGGGCCTGAGTTCACCAACCGCTTTAATCTCTACCGCTCTGCGGAGCTGATGGGCGGCCCCGCGCCGGGCTACAGCTCGTCGCAGGCGCTCCAGGCGCTCAAGGAGGTTGCTGCCAAGGTGCTGCCGTCTGACATGGGGTACGACTGGAACGCAATGTCGTACCAAGAGGAGAAGGCAGCCGGGTCAGGAGCAAAGGTGTTCTTCCTCGGCATGCTCTTCGTGTTCCTGATCCTCGCCGCGCAGTACGAGAGCTGGGGGCTGCCGTTTAGCGTTCTGCTTGGGACGCCATTTGCGGTCTTTGGAGCCTTGCTAGGGATCTGGCTCTCGCGTCTCGTGAGCCCCTCGTACCTCAACAATATTTTCGCGCAGATCGGCATCCTCACGCTGGTAGGACTCGCCGCCAAGAACGCGATATTGATCGTTGAGTTCGCGCGCGCCAAGGTTCACGAGGGAGAGCCCCTCATTGAGGCAACCCTTGAGGCGGCCAAGCTCCGCTTCCGTCCTATTTTGATGACCGCCTTCGCCTTCATCCTCGGCGTAGTACCGCTCGTTATCGCCAGTGGTGCAGGTGCTGAGGGGCGAAAAGTCATGGGCATGTCGGTATTCAGCGGGATGCTCATGGCGACCCTCGCCGGAGTGTGTCTCGTGCCGTTCCTCTTCGTTGTGATCGAGCGCCTCACAGGAGGCCGCAAGAAGAAAGCTCAGAGTGCCAGCCCTGAGACTCCTCGAATGGAGGCCCATGGCTAACCCGGCGCGCCACATTCGTGTCCTAGGATGCTGCTTGGCAGCGGCTGCCATGCTGACGGGGTGTATCTTTAAGCCCGACTTCAGCCGGCCAGTTGTGATCACTGACAACAACTACCGCGACACCCCAATCTCTGCGGAAACGATCGCCAACCTCAAGTGGTGGGAGCTCTTCAGCGACAAGCCGCTCCTTGACCTGATTCAGGGAGCGCTCAACGAGAACCGAGACCTCAAGGTCGCCATGGCTCGCGTCGAGCAGGCCCGCGCCATAGTTGGAGTCGTGCGCCCCGACCAGTTTCCGCGTATCGACGCTGCCGGAGAGGCGAGCCGCACAGCTACGGCTCCCGCGTCGCCGGTTCCATTTCCGATCTTCAACGAGTACTCGCTCCTTGCTCCCCTTAACTTTGAGGTCGACATCTGGGGCAGGTACGCCAGCGCCACAGAGTCCAAGCGCGCCGAGATGCTTGCTTCCGACGAGACCTACCGTGCAGTAACGCTCACACTCGTTGCGGAAGTAGCGTTGACCTACCTCGATCTCCTCAACGTCGACCGGCAGATCATTATCGCAGACCGCACCATCAAAGTCCGAAACCAGATTACAAACACAATCTACGAGAGGTGGAAGGGGGGCTACACCAACAAGCTCGACCTTAACCAAACGCAGGTCCAGCAGCAGGAGGCGGTAGCGGCTCTCATTGCCCTGCAGCGTAAGCAGCGCCTCCTTGAGAACGCCATGAGTGTGCTTCTCGGGCACACGCCACACGCCATTCCGAGATCGTCTCCGGACACAAACCCGATCTCGATCTCTGCGATTCCAGCGGGAGCCCCAGCCATGCTCCTCGAGCGCCGTCCCGACGTGCGTGCGGCTGAGGAGCGCGCGCGCGCCGCCCTGATGGAGGTCGGCATCGCGCGATCGCTTCAGTATCCACAGGTAAGCGTGCTCGGGATCCTTGGGCTTAACTCAGGCGAGAGCTCAACGCTCTTCAGTGCAGACGGCAAGACCTGGAGCGTAGGCGGGCAGTTCTTGGGGCCGCTAATCGACCTCGGAAAGAGCTGGTCGCGCACAAGCGCGGCTGAAGCAAACGCCGAGGCCGTCCTCAAAGCCTACGAGCAGGTAGTTCTCACCTCGGTGCGCGAAGTTGAAGACGCCATGATCTCGATCCGCACCTACAACGAGGAGTACAAGGTGCGCGACAAGCAGGTCGCTGCTGCAAGCAGCGGCGACGTTCTCTCCCGCGCCCGCTACGACAACGGCATCGCCTCGTTCCTTGAGGTCTTAAACACCCAAGCCACGCTCTTCTCGTCCTCGCTTGCCCGCTCCGATGCGCAGCGGCTCTACCTCGAATCGATCGTGCAGCTCTACAAGGCGCTCGGCGGCGGATGGGAGACGAAGCAGGGC
>CAYPUA010000099.1:0-2440 GCA_964413875.1 uncultured Bdellovibrionales bacterium | reverse complement strand
CTCTACCCGCAACATGCGCGGGCGTTCGAGCAGCGCTTCGGCACGAGCGTTGAGCAGCTCTACGGGCTTTTTGAGGTGGGGCTTCCGCTCGGCTCCGGCTTAGTTTCGGGTGGGGATGGAGCTTCGGTCGGGAAGGCGCTCCCGCGCTACGAAGCAGCGATCCTCGACCCAGCCGGCCAGCAGCTGCCCGCTGGCCACATGGGGAGCCTCGCCGTGCGTGGTCCGGGCATGTTCGATGCATACCTCGCCCCCTACCGCCCTGCTGCCGACGTCCTGCTGCACGGCTGGTTTCTCACGGGCGACCTGGCTGTGCAGGGCTACGACGGCTCGATCACGGTGAAGGGTCGCGAGAAGTCGGTGATCAACGTGGCTGGCAACAAGGTCTTTCCGGAGGAAGTGGAGGGCGTCATAAATTCTTACCCCGGAATCCAGGCTTCCCGCGTTTACGGCCTTGAGCACACCCAGTCCGGAGAGATGGTGGTCGCAGAGGCTGTGCCGCAACAGGGCGCAACGATAGACGTTACGGCGCTCGCCACATACCTCTCGGAGAAGCTCTCTCGGTACAAGCTGCCAAGCGCTCTGCGCCTCGTTGACACAATAGAGCGAACCGACAGCGGAAAGATTCGGCGAGTCGTTCAAGGGTAGTCTTGAGGCGGCTCCGAACAACAGCCGACAGAAACCGCAACTTTATTTCAGGGACACGCTCCCCTACCTGAAAGCGGCCGGAGGTCCTGCTCTTGATCCTCCTCTTACTCCTGCACTTGCACGTACCTCCCGCTCATAATCAAGAAATTGCCTCGGGCTGCCTACGGCCTCCCTGTTGAGATATACCCGGATGAAGATTAGGAGCTCAGTGCAGGTGCAGGAGAACGAGGAGGATAAAGATTAGGAGGAGGTAACGACTGCGCTATCGGGAACTTCTTAGCAACGACAGAGGCTCTCTCAGAAGAAGCACATGACCAGCCACCGGATACCTCTAACTCCAGTGCTACTCGATCACCCTTCGCTTGGCTCCGCCTACATCGCAATCGGCTTGGACAGCCAAGCGCCGGAGACGACGTGGCCGTCAAAGAGCGAGATGCCGACATCCATGTGGATGATGCCGCTTGAGAGCGCAGGAAGGCGCACAGCGGCCGAGAAGCCTAGCTCCCCCTCTTTCGGAGTGAGGTGCGCCACATCAAAGGCAAACCAAACTCGGCGCAGCGGATAGAGCGCCTTGAACACGCTCTCTTTCGCTGAGAAGAGGCGAACTGCTCGCTCGGTGCGGAGAGCTGGGTCAGAGAGAACCCAATCAAACTCGTCTGGGTCCGCGAAGCGGGCGATGAGCTCGTCAGTGTAGCGCTCTTCGACCTGCTGAATATCGACGCCGATGGCTGGGATGTCCTGCTGCCAAGCGGCAACTGCGACACCGTACCCTCCGCCGTGCGCGATCGACCCGACGACGCCGACTGGCCAAAGCGGCTCGCGGTGCTCGCCGCGAAGAACTGGCGTGACTACCGGGAATCCAACACGCTCAAGAGCCTGTCGCGCAGCGGCGCGACCGAGCGTAAAATCCTTGCGCCGCTTCGGCGACACAGCCTCACCGAGAGCCTGCTCCTCAAGTGGGTGCAGGGTGAAGCCCTCTGCGTCCTTTTCGGACACAATCGCGAAGGCCACCATCGGGTTGCTAAATGGGGAGATTGATTGCGTGCCGTCCTGAGTATCGGACGGGTTCTTAAACGTGCTCAACGTGCCACTCACAGTTCCCTCGTGCGGATAAAAGTCCTAGGAATGAGTATCGAAACCAAACAACAAAAAGTTCGCGCTTTGGCTAAAGCGCATCCCTTAACCCTAGCAGAAACCGGCACCCCGAGCAAAGGAGAGAGGCTTTCAGGCGCACTCCAACTATCTGATATATATTGGCTTTTTGCTATTTTTGCGAAAATCGGGGAAGAACGCCCTCAAAAACTCCTAATCCGAGGGTCTTCACCAACGGGGGGGCTCTAGGAGCTAAGGTCAGCCCGCACGAGCTCCTCTACCCCCTCTCTGACGGTGTGTGAGGGGTGGTAGCCCAACGCCTCCTGGGCACGCGAGATGTCCGCCAGGGAATGCTTGATGTCGCCCTTCCTGAAGGGCTCCATGATCGGTGCAGGAATGCTCGCTACATCCATCCCCTTCTGCCGAGCGACTTCATTGCGCAACATCTCGTGAAGCTCCAGCAAGGATGTCGTGGCTCCACACGCAATGTTTACCACATTGTTGATGACGGGGTTGCCTCCTGCCGCCGACGCCGCCAAGAGGTTCGCTTGCACAACATTCGCTACGAAGCAGAAGTCGCGAGAGGTGCTCCCATCACCGAAGATCGTGGATGCCTCCCCTCTCTTCATCGCGGCTAACCAGCGAGGGATAACGGCTGCGTAGGGTCCATTCGGATCTTGGCGCACCCCGAACACATTAAAGT
>CAYPUA010000098.1:0-2781 GCA_964413875.1 uncultured Bdellovibrionales bacterium | reverse complement strand
GGGGGGGGGAAGGAAACCCTGCTCCCCCCTCTCTGCCCTCGCCGCTCTCTTTGTTAATATTCCCCCTTCGCTTCGAACAAAGAGAGTCTCTTTTTTGTTCACAAAGAGAGCGGCGAGAACGGCGAGGGGGAGGAAGGAAACGCTGCACCCCCCTCTCTGCCCTCGCCGCTCTCTTTGTTAATATTCCCCCTCGTTTCTAACAGAGAGAGTCTCTTTTTGTGCATTCCCTGCGGGCTATTCGACAGTCACAGACTTAGCAAGGTTGCGCGGCAGGTCGACATCCGTGCCGTTCATTACCGCCACATGGTAGGCCAGGAGCTGCAGCGGGATATTGAGCAGAAGCGGGCTCAGTTCGGGTGAGATGTACGGGACATGGATGATCGCTTCGGGGGTTACGCCGAGCGACTGCTCCGGAGGGGCGTCGGTCACAACGACCACTCGGGCGCCGCGCGCTTCGACCTCCTTGAGGTTAGAGAGGCTCTTCTCAAAGGTCTGCTTTTCACGCTGGAGGATCATCACGACCGGCATCTTCTCGTCGATCAGGGCGATCGGGCCGTGCTTCATCTCGCCGGCAGGATACCCTTCGGCGTGGATGTACGAGATCTCCTTTAGCTTAAGCGCGCCTTCAAGCGCGATTGGGTAGCACGTCCCGCGGCCGAGGAAGAGGAAGTCACGCGCGCTGGCGAGCTGCTTGGCTGCTGTGGCAACGGCGCTGTCGGTGCGTAGCGCCTGCCCAACTGCGCTCGGCAATCGTACGAGAGACTGGAACATCGCGCGACGCGCTTCTGCAGTCATCGTGCCGCGCTTCTCGGCGAGGTAGAGCGCCAGAAGCTCGAGCGCTACGAGCTGCGTGGTAAATGCCTTTGTCGACGCAACACTGATCTCTGGGCCGGCGTGGGTGTAGAGCACCATCTCTGCTTTGCGGCAAATCGATGCGCCCACGACGTTGCACACCGCGAGCGTTATCCCCTTCCCGCTCGCGCACTCGAGCGCGCCGAGGGTATCGAGAGTTTCGCCTGACTGCGAGACTGCGATCACCAGCGTGCTTGAGTCGATAAGCTGAGTGCGGTAGCGGAACTCGGATGCGTAGTCGACTTCACACGGGATTCGAGCGAAGCTCTCGATAAAGAACTTTCCTTCGAGGCAGGCGTGCCATGCGGTTCCGCAAGCGACGAGCACCACTCGCTTAATGCTGTTGGCTTTCGCGCCGAGCGCGTCGAGCTCGGGCAGCACCACTTCGCCGTCGTGCTCGTTGAATCGCGAGCGCAGCGTGTCGCTTAAGACCCGAGCCTGGTCGTAGATCTCTTTGAGCATGAAGTGCTTGAAGCCGCCCTTCTGGGCTGTAATGGGATCCCAGGTAACTACCTGTTCCTTGCGGCTTACGATGCTGCCACGGTTCTCTATATATATAGAGTCAGCGGTGACCTCAGCCAGGTCGCCGTCTTCCAGCACCACGATGCGCCGGGTGTGGGGCAAGAGGGCTGGAATGTCGCTGGCGATGAAGTTCTCCCCTTCTCCGCGCCCGAGGATGATCGGTGTCGAGTTCTTTGCGACGAGAATGCGGTCCGGGCTCTGTGAGTCGATTGCAAGGAAGGCGTAGCTTCCCCTCACCTCACCGCACATGAGCCGCATCGCCTCGAGTGGCTTGAAGCCTTGCTCAAGGTGACGGTTGAGGAGGTGCGCTGCGACCTCGGTGTCTGTCTCTGACTTAAAGACGCACCCTTCGCTCTCGAGCATTGCGCGAAGCTCGAGGTAGTTCTCGATGATCCCGTTGTGAATCAGGCTCACTCGACCGGCGGAATGTGGGTGGGCATTTGTTTCCGTGGGGCGGCCATGAGTTGCCCAGCGTGTGTGCCCAATACCGAGGCGGGATTCTGGCACTTTGCTCTTCGCTGCGAGCGCCTTCTTGAGCTCCGCCAATTTTCCGGTGGCACGAGTGATCTCGATTCCGCCATCAACACACACGGCGATTCCAGATGAGTCGTAGCCGCGGTACTCGAGCGTCTCTAGCCCACCGAGCAAGATCGGCAGTGCATCACGGCTTCCAACGTAACCAACGATTCCACACATAGAGAGAAGCCTCGCAGCTTAGTGTCGCGCCCTTCGCTCACGGCTCAGATCGCGTTCGACAGATCGCCGAACGTTGGGCGTGCAGCTTCGGGCCGGCATACAGTACATCGGTGAATCAGCCGCTCGCTGCATAGAGTTAGATGAGTACGCGGGGCAAGCTGTTGCAGGTGAGACAATACAGCGCCGCTCTTTTTATTGACATGGGGCTTCTTCGTAGCGTCGCCGCGTGCTGACGGCGCGCAGACCGTGTCAACAATCCAACACCGGCGCGCGACAGCTTCGATCCGCTCACTACCAGTAATAGGGCTTTCAAACGGCTTTCTGACTAGACCTGCCTTGGTGCGATTCCTGCACTCCGACCCTCGGATTTCCAGGTCTACCGCCTGGGGTGGGCATTTTTTGCCTGCGCCAGGGGAGTCCCTGAAGCCCGATCGGGAGTAACGGCAGTTTCACCCGCGGACTTTAGGGAAATCGGCAGCAACGGGGAGTCCGGCCGCACTTTAGCTAGTGCACTTAATTTTTTGAGAAATGTTTCAATTTTACGCCGGTGGCAGCCGACTTGAAGATTTAAGATGAGCGCCTGGAAGCGGGCCAACGGCCACGCCACAGCTACGTCTGCGCCTCGAAACGGCTTTTCGCCGAATGGGGGGCATATCGCTCGCGCACTTGCATGCGCGATCGCTCTCCTTGCGCTCTTGCTCAGCTACAACT
>CAYPUA010000097.1:0-2798 GCA_964413875.1 uncultured Bdellovibrionales bacterium | reverse complement strand
CAACTGAGCTATAGCCACCATCTTCTCGGAACACGCAAAGACGGCCGGGGGCTGCCTTGCAGGTCGGGAGATTAGTTAAGGCGTAGGGCCAAGTCAAGTTTGCCATAGAAAAGGGTTAGTTAGGGGTCGGTTGGAGCTGTGGCGCAGCACCTTGGCTGGAGCGCAGCAGGAGCTGGGCAGGGCGATCGTCGCCTGGGTTTTCTCGGATGAGCTTACGGAGCAGCTCGCTTGCTTCGTCCATTTCACCGCGCAGCATCAAGAGTTGAGCGAAGTTAAGCTGGGCAGCGACGAGATTCGGGTCAGCCCGCATGGCGGCCCTGATAAAGACTTCGGCCATCTCGGTCTGTCGCGCACGCAGCAGCTCAGATGCCTGGCGGTTGAGAGGGATGGCGGCCCCGAACAGTTCGCGCAGCGCCTCGGGGGAGGCGCACCAACTCCGGTCAAGCGGGGCGCGCTCGGGGGCTGCTGTGAGGGTACCGAAGAGCGCGAGTTGGCGACGGGCGGCGGGGGCTTGGGTGTAGTTCTTGGCGGCGAACTGGTTCAGCACCTGCTTTGCGGCGTCTTTCTTCCCCTGCACGAAGAGCAGTCCGGCTAGGTTGTGCGCTGCAGAGTAGCTGCTTGGCTTAGCGGCGGCGGCCAGGCGGTACTCCGCTTCGGCTTTCGTCTCGCACTGCGCGCCGGTGTAGAGCAGACCGAGCATGTAGTGTTGCTGGTCAGCGGCTGCCGGGTCTATCGGCATCGAGAGGTGCTCGTACGCGCCGCGGAGATCGCCGGTGTTGTAGAGGGCGATGCCGAGATTGAGGTGGCTTCTGCTTGATGCATCGGGGGCTTCCAGCGCGGCGAGGAAGAGCACCTGATCTGACGTCCAGAGCGGAATCCGAACAAACGAGAGCGCGGCGAGCGCCGATATCGCGCAGGCAAGCACCGCTGTCGCTGCGCGCGCCGGAAGGCGGCGCGACAGCACGACTGCTACCGCAGGCAGGGCAAAAGCCGCTGAGGTGTAGACGAGGCGCACGCCGATCATCGACTTGAGCATCACGGCCATAACGGAGGGGATGAAGGCCACGAGCGCTGCGGCGCTGAGCGCTCGAGCTGCTTTCGGCGTGCGTGAGCGAAGTGTCCACAGCACAAGCCCAGCCACTGCCAGCGCGCCGCAGGCGGCTCCGGGGGCGAGCGTTGGCATGGTAAGGGGCGAACCGTACTCAATACGGAAGAACGGCGGCCAGAGCAGCGCTCCCCACACGTGCAGGAGAGAGAGCAGCCCAATCTCATTTGACACCCCGTTGCTGAGTGAGGCTCCGACTGCGTTGCTTAAGACCTGCGAGCGCGCTGCGATCCAGACCGCTCCAGCAGCGAGGAACGGAGAGATCGTGAGCGTTGTGACTGCGCGGCTGCCACGCACGAATCCAGCGAATCCGAGCGCCAGGAGCGGGGCGAGGATCGCCGACTCCTTGGAGAGCAAGCCTCCTAGGCAGCACAGGCCGGCGACGAGAAGCCCTGGCACGTTCGGCTTCTTCGTTTTGCAGGCAGCGAGCAGCGCCAAGATGGAGAGCAGGATCCAGGTCGTTGCGAGAAGGTCCGTGCGCCCTGAGACCCAGGCGACTGATTCAGCGAGCGCGGGGTGCACAGCGAAGAGCGCTGCTCCGGCGGCGCACACGGCTAGGGGCAAGGCTAGCTCGGTTAGCAGGAAAAAGAGCAGGGCTACGTTGAGGGAGTGCAGGACAACGTTGGTGACGTGGAACCCGGAGCTGGAGAGTCCGAAGAGGGCGTAGTCGATTACGTACGAGAGGGTGACCAGTGGGCGGTAGTAGTTTGAGCTTCCTGCGTCAGTCTCGGTTGTCCAGAAATCTTGCCCGAAGATAGAGCTGAGGGAGAACGAGGAGAGGTTGGCGACGTTCTTCTCGATCAGCACGTGGTCATCCCAAACGAAGCCGTTTGAGAGAGAGCTGCTCCACACCCCAAGAGAGAGGAGCAGGGGGAGCAGGAGCCATCGTGTTCGGTCGTTCATAGTTCAGGCTTGAGGCGGCTTAGGGAAGGGTAGCTGGAGCAGTGCCCCGCCGGGTTGATGATTTTACAGCTCCCCCCTCCTGGCAATCCCAAAGTGCTCCTGTTGCGGTTTTATTCGCTGGGGTAGACTCGGCGAGCGCCGCGAGAATGGGCGCCAGCGTTCTGGCGAAGTTCGTCGGTGCGCTGCTCACGCGAAACCTCCGAGCCGATGAATATTAATTCCTCATACCGCTCGCCCAACTTTACCGATCGTCAGATCCCGGTTGAGTTCGTTGTGCTGCATTTCACGGCGGGTTCGCTGCAGCGCACCCTTGAGATCTTCCTCGATCCGAAGCGTGAGGTGTCCTCGCACATCGTCATAGACATCGATGGAGCTGTGTACGAAGTCGTGCCGTGTTTCGATGGTCAGCCGCTGCGCGCTTGGCATGCAGGGGTTAGCCGGATTGAGGCAAACGGCTCTGTGCGTGAAGGGTTCAACGACTTCTCTCTCGGGATAGAGCTCGTGAACCTGAATGGGAACATCTTTCCGTACACGGAGGCGCAGTACTCTTCGCTGTGTGCCGTCATGGAGCGGCTCAAGGGCTGCTACCCGGCGCTGGCGAGTCCAGAAGCTGTTGTGGGGCATGAGCAGGTGGCAGGCTTTCGGGGAAAGTGCGACCCGGGCCGGTGCTTCGAATGGCAGCGATTCTTCGCGCTTTGCTACCCAGGGCAGGGGGCGCCGAGGCGCGAGCCGCTCTGTTCGGCTGAGGTGGCAGCGAGCCTGCAAGGGATGGTTGATTCGGCCGGGGTGC
>CAYPUA010000096.1:0-2826 GCA_964413875.1 uncultured Bdellovibrionales bacterium | reverse complement strand
GCCAGGGGGACCGATGATGCCTGGAAGGGGCGTTTTCGGACACTTTCAAACAGGTCCGTTGTTGCTCTTGCCCTTGGTACGGGGCTACTTCTCGGCTTGCTTGCGTTTCCGGCGGCTACTCCGGGCTTGAGCTTGTGAAAAGTAGCCCCGTACCAGATGCCCGCTCCGCTTCGGTGGTACGGAGCTACTTTTAATTCCTGTTAATCGGAGAGGGGGGGGAAGTTACCCCGTACCAGTGGGATAGCCGGGGGCTTGGTATGCGGGGTTACGGGGCTACTTTGAATTGCGCTGGGGGTAAGCAGCTCAAAACCAAGGGCGAAGGCCAAAAAGTAGCCCCGTACCAGCGTAACCAGCGTTCCACTTACCAGCGTACCACGAACGAAATAGAAGTAGCGCCGTACCAGAGGAGATAATAACCTTGAGCAGGATAGAGATTCTTCGATAACGTTGTGAGCAGGGGCGGCGGGCATCGTTTTTTCGACGATATGAAGAGGCAGAAGTGCAAATGAAGCGACGAGGCATAACAGTCCAGGCATTTTGGACTATCTGCTGCATACTAACGGTAAGTGCCTGTGACCAAGAAGCAAGGCTGCAATTAGCCGAATGTACAAAAAAGACTGCTGAGCTGTCCGACTCAAATACGCAACTGACAGCGCAAATTGCGGCTCTTACAAGTCAGATCTCAAACCTTACAACCGAAAATCAGGAGCTCGCGAGGACCCCAGCACGACGACTATCTGAAATCAGTGACCTAATAGGCAGGCGAGACGAAGTAGCCGCGAAAGCTGCGGTTGAATCCCTACAGAAAACGTATCCAGCCTCCGCTGAAGTCATCTCGGCGGCGGCCTTGCTGTCAGCACTACAAGCAAAGTTACGTGAGGAGAGAGAAGTCGCTGAACGCCAAGAGCGCTTGGGGTTTAAAGCCTTAAAAGAGGAAAAGACGTTTGAAGCTTCAGGAATCAAACTTACATTGACCCAAGCTCAAATTGCCAACAGATGGACTTTCGATGACTATGGCGACGCTTATTTTTATCGTGATGCTACCCGAGACAATCGTTTCGTGTTAGCTCGAGTCTCAATCACCGCGGACGTGGGGAATAATAACCCACGACTGCCGGGCTTTGGTGTCTATACGGTATCTGCTAAGAAGCTTATCCTTCTCGGCTCAATGGATTACCGATTTGACCGCTGGGATGATTACGGA
Organism: uncultured Bdellovibrionales bacterium; assembly: GCA_964413875.1. Taxonomy (GTDB): domain Bacteria; phylum Bdellovibrionota_C; class UBA2361; order UBA2361; family OMII01; genus OMII01. The sequence continues at coordinate 1,622 of CAYPUA010000096.1, read as the reverse complement.
AGTTATTTGGGAAACGAAGCGGACTTCAAAAACGACTTCGCGCACACGGCTACCATATCGTTTACCCTTGGGGCTGAGATCTCTAAGGGGAATTTGCAAAAACCGGTTTTGATACTTGCCGCTCGAGCTCCATGCAAAGAGCGGTCATATGATAGGTTTACAAACCCGCCGGTTTCTTACAGAGGGGGCTGCGAAGATATCAAACAGGATCTTTCTTTGGATCAGGTGCGCTCTGGTAAATACGTTTTGATTAAATCGTGGAATTTTAACTAGGCATAATCCGATGGAACACTCCAACGGCCCAATCACAGAAGAGAATCTTAACGGACATCGACGGAGATCTAAACGAAACCGAATAATTTTTGCAGTGGTTTTGAGTGTTTCTGCCCATTTCGGATTAAGAATATGGAACTACTTCTCTGTCGGCTATCCGGTAGCCTCGAAATTGGAGGCTGATCCCAGGAATAAGGCTTTCTCTATCTCCGCCCACTACTCGTATTACGTGAACACAGGAACCTTGATTCTTGATCTAACGCGCTCCGACAACGCATCCCCGGCCGATCTCTTCCGCGGAATTTTTCAATGCGCTGAAGCGTTAAGCTCCTCAGATAGAGTCTTTGAATGGGTGGTGCTAGCGAGATCAGGAAGACCTGCCTTCCTTCTAACCGGAAAGGACTTTTCCCAGATTGGTCGTGAATTCTCGGCCGGGCAAAATCCTGTCTACCTCATTCGCACGTTGCCGGAAAGGCTTTTGAATGTGAAGGGAGACCGAGCCTACAGCGAGTGGCAGGGCGGTTTGTTGGGTGTTTTTGGTAAGCAAATGAGCGACGCGAACGACGCGGCTCGCAAGTGGGCTCTCGGACCATAAGTATGTGAAGGCTGACTGCCTAACTACCTTTCTTCCGTATAGTCAGGAAGACCTCAGCCGCGGAGAGCCCAACTTTCGTGAGCTCGGAGTGGTTAATTAGGACATCATCAGTGACGAGGTAGAGCCAGTCGTCAACGTGCAGCACCGTCGTAGAGCCGTCCACCGGGACTGAAAGATCGTACACTAGGTGGAGAGTGTTCCCAGATGCTTCACCAAAGGCCGTGCCGACGACGTCGCCGGCTGTTCCTGAGAAGGTGCCATCAGGCTGCTTCGTAAGGCGCCAGAGCCGCTTCTGCCGGGTGCCGTCGGACCACGTGAAGTCTTCATCGAGCTCGAGCGTTTTGCCATCCCATGTGCCGTGCATGTCGCAGGAGAAGCGCTTGACGACCTTGCCGCTGCGCTCTGCCACAACCCCATGCGCCTCAAGGTCTCCGGAGAAGAACTGCTCGACGATGAGCGCTGGCTTCTCGTCTCGGTACTCGTCTACAGAGATCGCGCAGCCTGTCGATAAGGATGGCAGGAGGATGAGTGAGAGCAGGGAGGCGGGGCAGCGCATAGTTCCTCACATAGCAAAAGACTGACTGACTCCACATGATACGGGGGTGGGGCTGGCCGTGTCTCCCCATGATCTGGCTTTGAATGGGAAGTTGGAATGGGAAGTAGCCCCGCACCAATAAGGTTCAGTTACAAGACGGCAGGCGAAGCTGGTGCCCAATAGTAATCTGGTCTATCGCCACATTGCGAAAGGCTTCGT
>CAYPUA010000095.1:0-3086 GCA_964413875.1 uncultured Bdellovibrionales bacterium | reverse complement strand
GTGCACGACGTCCTCAAGCTGATCGATCTCCTGCAGCAATGCCACTCCGTTGTTCCCGGATTCGGCGTACCCCATCACGTAAATGAAGAGCCCCACAAAATTTGGTCGGTCAGCGTCCAGGACGATGTCTTGAATGTCCACGGGCAACTGCGAGAGGTTTCGATTCTGGTCGCGTCCATTTGTCCACCGCATTACCAATCGACTCGGCTCGAAGACCTGAAATGTCGCGCCATTGTCCACCGAGCGCTTAAGAAGCGTCTTGCCAACTCCTGACTGTTGAGGGAGGTACGCGACCACCAGGCGAGCTCCAACATTCTCGTACGCTGAGATGAAGTGAGTAGCTCCCGAAGCTGCGGCAACGACCGTCTGCCACGTTGCCCCTGAGTTTGTAGAGCGGTAGAGGCTATCCCCCGCTCCTTCTCGAATGCTGACAAAGAGGCGATTTCCATTCCGCTTAAGGTATCCCGGAGCAACGCTCGAATTCACCTCGAGAACTCTCCGAACGGTATTAAAGATCGGCTCCCGGAAGGTTTTGCCGTTTCGTGTCACCGAACGGCAGCCAACGTTTGCCCTCAGAATGAAGACTTTCTGGAGGTCGGCGTCTTGGCCGAGCACCACTGCGCTGTTTCCCACTAGCTCCATGTCCCGAACGATAATGCTGCGCTGAACGCCGCCAGAATCGACTAGAGAGAGGCTCCCAGAGTCAAGCCAACTCTGTCCGGAATTGCATGACTGATAAACGCTCCCCGGGTCACGGCCAAGATTGTACTGGTGCGCTACCAAGAAGTGCTCACTGTCATTATCATCGATCTGCACAGCAGCAGCACTCCTTCGCGGATACGAAAGCTCTGTCCACGCGCTTCCCACGCCGTTGCTCTTAAGGAAGAGCCCGCCTGCGCGAGTTCCAAGAAGAATTCGCTGGATATCTCCTCGCGCATCAAGGGACGTGTCTACCGAAGTCGTTACCCCAACTCCCTTCAAGCCTACCCGCTGCCAAAGATTAATTCGCGTCGGGATAGTGGTAAGGCTCGTGTCTCTCATGCGCAGCAGGCTGTTGCCATTCCGGATTATCGGATACGGGTAGAGCTGACCTTCGCCGCGAGAGGAGTCAGTAAGGGGCGGATTGAAGCGGCTTCGTCGCGAGGGACGGATCTTGAGGTTGGTATTAAGCTGGGACTGAACGTACGAAGAGTTGCTACCTGATAACTCCAGCATCGTTGGCTTATCCACGATTGGCGATCTATTCGCTTGGGCGTGCGCTTGAGCACAAACCGAAACGAGAGCGTAGGCGACAAGCCATGATAGGCGGGAAATACGCATGGGACTCTGCTGGCGATGCTCTAGGTTAACCCTCACGCGCACCCCGCGCAGAGGACTCTTATATGGTATCAGCCACGAGCATACCCGGCTATCGCGTGTTTCTCTGAGTAGTGCGAGGGCAAAGAGCGTTTTTGAATCCGCTCTATCAGCCTCCGCCTAGCATGGCGATACTTTTCGCCTGGTCCAGCCACCATCAACGTGGCAGCACCGCCCTGCTCACAGCAGTGCCGACAGCTAGGCATGTTTCGGCGTACTTTTAGTGGGTTAGAACTACCTGGGACCAAAATCTGAGATAAGCTGAAAGATCTTGCCACAAAGCCTAAAAGCACCAGCCCTAGCTGCCGAAAAGCTTTTGCGACAGGGAACTCGGAGGGAAGAAACCGCATGCTAAATCCTCAGTACTTTAAAACGATCATTCCTGCCCAGAGAACACCGGAACAAGTTAAGCTTTATCTTGAACAGCAGCTTAAAGATCCCGATCTACAAAGCATCTCACTGGACCAAAAAGGGAGGGTCCTTGTCGCTGGTCGGGTACTACGCTTCCTCCTTGAGGTTAAGCAGAAACCCGCGGGTCAGACCACCGTCGTGGGCAGGGGCTACTGGACTAGGACGGGCCTAATTTTATGTGGCTTTCTGCTTTTCTTCCCATTAGCTGTCATCTACCTCGCAGTCTCGTGGGGTGCCGCGTGCCGCTTTAACCGGTCGGTACGCCAAGTAGTTCAGGACTCATCCGCGTCAGTGGCTCTGGCAGCCGATTGCCCATCAGCACAACAGGAGCCCGCCGTCCCCGCTGATCACTCACGCGATTACATTCAGGACCTGGAGCGCCTCGCTTATCTACATCAGAAGGGAGCGCTCTCGGCCGACGAGTACGCAACGCAGAAGCAGAGAATCCTTGAACAGGCCCACCCCTAACGCGTGCGGCAGTCGAGCAGGCTCCCGCCGAAATTATCAACGAGTGGCGTTCATGAGGCCTGGGCAGGCGCTTGAATGCAGAGCCAACGTATCGAGATGAGGGCACAGCCTGCGAGGTATAAGGGGCGGTAGATTCGCGGGACACTCCACTGGCAATTTTCTGCGTTATCCCAACGAGCAAGCAGCCGAGAAACCAGCACTATTGCACAGCCACGAGCCTGTTCGGCTATCGCGTGTTTGTTGAGGCGGCGTGTGGATTCTGCGCAAACCTCATACCGGAGGCTGCCCAATCGTCGCAAGCGAAATTGAGCTCAGACTCCCTAGGGCCCTAGTAGCCGAACGGCTACTCTCACTCCGGCAAACACAACGCTGCTCCGGCGTGGCTACCAAGAACGATGTGACCGTCCTCAAGAAAACGGAGACTTTTAATGTACAAATGAGGAAAGTCAAATCAGGGCTGGTGCTGACTAAGGACGCAGATCCGATTGGCCTTAGGTGGCCGCGTCGGCCAGAGCTAGGCTACAGAAAAAGAAAAAACGGAGCTCGCGGTCGCTCCGTTTTTTCTCGTTCATTTGGCTACTCTCCCTGCAGCCCTTACCGATTTCTGCTCGCAGCCATACTCTTAACCATGCTCTTGTGAACACACTGGGCAATCTTGCGAGAGCCAAGTGCACGGTTGTTTTTACCACAATCTCTGAGCGCTTTTTTCGAGGCTATCTTGACCGCTCGCATCTCCGCACTCGACTTCCGGTCGGCCATCGTTGCCACGCCCTCGTAGCGTTGAAAAAAGCACGGAGTAAAGGTGGTATTGGTGTTTCCTGACCGGCCGTAGCCAACGAAATCGCACATCG
>CAYPUA010000094.1:0-3540 GCA_964413875.1 uncultured Bdellovibrionales bacterium | reverse complement strand
ATGCTCATGGCCGGCGAGATCAAGCTCAAGGTCTCCGGCCGTGAAGTCACTACCGCTGGCCAGCAGGCTATCGATGCGCTGAAAACAAATAATTCGTTTGCATATGCAGGAATTTCCGAAAAATGAGTTAAGAAATCATTTCTAATCATTCCAGATTTATCCAAATTTTTAAGGGTTTTTTAATTAATTTAAGACAATGTAAAGGTTAATTTAAATACTAAACAAAACTATACTTTGGAATTTTGTTGGTTTTGAATGATCAAAACGATGTGTAAAAAAACAGTAAGCAGACATAAAATAATTATTTTCATAACCTGGTAAAAATTATTAGGCAAATAATTAGAATTTATCAGAGATTAAATACTAAATTTTGTCCTAGATAATTTGTTTTTACAAAGAATCTAGTTAATAGTGGTTTTTATCGGCAAAAATTTTATAATGAATTTTACTATAAGATTGTTTTTAATGTTATCTTATACTGTTATCAATAAAGTTATTGATGATAAATTTTTGATTAGACAAAATTTTACAAATTCTATTTCTATTTTTGATTAAGAAAGATAGAAAAATGACTATCCTTCTTCTTAAAAAAATTCTTCAATTACGGGTGCTCGTTAGTTTCCTCGGAGAACGCACTCAATATGCTTGGTGGCCAACAACTTTTTATGAGAACTCCAGCCGGCTGTTTCTGGAACCAGTCTTTTCCAAAACCTCTAAGCTTGCCCAGTATCATGGTGTCCTTGAGGCCGCGCGTAGACTGCATGACGAGCACCTTAGCGTTGGCAGCTACCACCTTTTCCGCCTACCTGAGGAAATCGAACAGGATCTTCACAACCTTGTCCAGCGTCCTATGGCAGACGAACCCTCGGTGCTAGATTTGCTTAGCAAGGACTCCGCGCTAAATACCCTTGAGGATTTGGCCGGTTCGGTTTCAGTCAAGTATGTAGGCCCCACGAAAATAGGAAAAATTGGCGAACTTAATACCCACAACACTATCAAGGCCATAGCCGCTTGTTACTTGTCAGCCTTCAGCAATGACACTAAAACTTATCCGTATCTAGTGGGATGATCGTGACTGAAAGCAAACCCTACACAACACAACTGCAGGCAGGTCTCGGGCTCGTCAATGAGACAATGACGCTCCTGGAATTGTGGGAGCGTGGTATGTCGGCAAATCAGCTTTATCAGGTTTCGCTGGAGTCGGGTCGGTTCCCTAATGTCACAGCACGGCGGCTGCGCAACATAGTCGTTGAGTGCTTTGCTCCACGGTATCTGATTGCTAACGGAGCACCCGCAATGCATCTTAAGTGCCTGGCGGCAGCGATCTCCACGGCTGATATAGCTCAGCTAATGCTCCTGTTCACAAGCCGGGCCAATCCCATCTTTGGCGACTTCGTGCGCCAGGTTTACTGGCCGCGCTATGCTGGCGGATACACGCATGTCAACAACGAAGATGCACGCGGCTTTGTAGAACGTGGCATCGATGAAGGCAAGACGGTTAAACGCTGGTCTGAAACAACTGTGTGTCGTGTTTCTGCCTACCTGACAGGATGCTGTGCCGACTACGGGATGCTCGAGCGCGGATTGCGATCCAACCGCCGCATTCTTTCGTTTCGGATCTCGCCCACGGTGGCAGGGTATCTCGCTTACGAACTGCACCTTGCAGGCGTCGGTGACAACGCTTTGCTCATTCATGAAGACTGGCAGCTTTTCGGCCTGGCGCGCGAAGACGTGCTGGAAGAAATCAAGCGACTCTCTCGGAAGGGTCTGCTCATCGTCCAGGCAGCGGGCGATATTATCCGCATCAGCTGGAATTATTTAGAAATGGAGGCATTCTGCGATGTCCTCGCTCAAAGCTAATTTTGACGAACTGCGCGAGCGTATTCGGAGCGGGCGTGAACTCGGCCATGCGAGTTTCGAGCCGATTTACTATCTGGTGTTCCGGCCAGAACAGATCCTCGAAGTTAAACGCCAGACACCCGCATGGTTGGCAAAGCTGCGCCAAGAAGATTGGGATGTTCACACCTTCTCTATTGCCGAGCACGTCTGGACCCTGCTGAAGGAGGACCCGTTATGGTCCCTCTGCGTGATGGAGGATAGGGCTGCGCCCCTTAATTGGCTTCGCACCAACAAATCGCTGGCGGACATCCTTACCTCCAATAATGCCCTTTTAAAGCGCCTTGAAGCCAAGCTGCAATCTCTTGAGGGTCGTGAGAACGCTCTACTGTTCGTTACCGACTTAGAGGCGCTGCACCCGTTCATGCGCATCGGTGCCATCGAGAGCCAGCTCCAGGGCATGTTCCATGTACCGACCATCTTCCTCTACCCCGGCGTGCGCACTGGACAGACGCGTCTTAAGTTCCTCGGCTTCTACCCGGAGGACGGCAATTACCGGTCCGTCCATGTCGGCGGCTAATCAAACTAAGAACGAAAGGATTCCCACAATGACCATCCGCTCACTCTTCGACACCAACAGAGACATCTACCGCACCATCGAGAAAGTCATCACCTATAGCGTCTCGCAAGAAGCCCGCCTCAAGGCAGAGATCTCCGAGTACGTGGTCACCGAAGGCATCGAGGAGCAGTTCCTCAAGCTCCTCGACCAGATGCAACTGGCGATGGAGTCTGGTGGCGAAAACGAGATTGGCGTCTGGGTGTCGGGATTCTATGGTTCCGGTAAGAGTTCGTTCACCAAGTACCTGGGCTTGGCTTTCGATTATCAGTGCACGATCGACGGCACCCCTTTCATCAATTACCTCCAGGATCGCCTGCACAATCCACAGACCAAAGCGCTTCTCGGCACTGTGGCGCAACGGTTCCCTGCCGCCGTGGTCATGCTTGACCTTGCCAGCGAAATGCTCGCCGGCGCCACGATGGAAGAGGTCTCTACCGTCCTTTATTTCAAGGTGCTGCAGTGGGCCGGCTACTCCCGCAACCTCAAGGTTGCCGCCTTTGAGCAGATGGTGGAGAAGGACAGCCGCACGGCGGAACTGCACGATCGCATTGCCAAGGCAATGCCCGGTGCGACTTGGGATCGGGTTCAAAACAATCCTCTGGCCATCGATGGGCTGATCCCGAAGATCGCCCACGATATGTACCCGGAATTCTTCCCGGAGGCCAAGTCTTTCTCGTCCAGCACCGATGGATTCTTTCAATTCGAAGATCAGCGCGTGCAGGAGATGATCGACATCGTTCGGAAGAAGAGTGGCAAGCAGAACATCATCTTCATCGTCGACGAGGTTGGCCAGTACGTCGCCTCCCGAGATAACCTGATCCTCAATCTCGACGGCCTGGCTAAGAACCTCAAGCGCCTGGGCGACGGCAAGGTCTGGATCATCTCCACGGCACAGCAAACGCTCACCGATGACGATTCTCGAGCAGCCCTAAACTCGGACAAGCTCTACAAGCTCAAGGACCGCTTCCCGATCCAGATCGACCTTGAGTCCAGCGACATCAAGGAGATCTGCTACCGGCGCCTGCTCGGTAAGTCGCCCGATGGCGAAACCAAGCTCGGCATGCTGTTCGACGCAAACGGCCAGG
>CAYPUA010000093.1:0-3674 GCA_964413875.1 uncultured Bdellovibrionales bacterium | reverse complement strand
ACGATGTTGATGGTGGCGTAGTTGTTGAGGAAGACGTTGTCGTATGTGCCGTGCGGACTGCGCAGCGTCACAAGAAGCAGCGGAAATGAGAGCGACTTCTTCACGGTGACGCCGAGCCGCTTCACTGAATCAGGGAGGCTCGGCTGTGCCTGGGAGACGCGGTTCTGCACAAGCACGTTCGACATGTCGAGGTTCGAGCCGGTCTCAAACGACACCCGCACCGAGGTCGAGCCGTCGTTGGCGTTAATGCTGCGCATGTAGATCATGCGCTCAACGCCGTTGATCTGCTGCTCTAGCGGAGTAGTGACAGACTGCTCAACCGCCAGGGCGTTGGCGCCTGAGTACGTTGCGCTTACCTGAATCTCTGGGGGCACGACGTTCGGATACTGGGAAATCGGTAGCCCGCCGAGCGTGACGAGCCCGAAAATCACGAGCACAATCGAGAGCACGATCGCAACCGTCGGGCGCCGAACGAAGATGAAGTCGCGCTTGGTCTCCATGCGAGGCTCTTACTCCGGAAGGTTCACGAGCTTCGGCTTAATCGTCATGCCGGAGCGCAGGCGCTGTATGCCATCTATCGCTATCATCTCGTCACTCTGAAGCCCCAGCTCAACAACTTGCTGGTCGCCCGAGAGCGGCCCAACTTCGATGCTGCGCTGCTCGACGACACCGGCGTCATTCACGACGAACACGAAGTAGCGCCCCTGCAGCTCCTTAATCGCACGCTTCGGCACCAGCACCGCATCCTTGCGCACCTCAGCGATGGTGCGCACCTTTGCGAAAAGTCCCGGCCTCAGAATCTTGCCCGGATTTGGGAACGCGGCTTCGGCCTGGATCGCTCCAGACTGAGCATCGATCCCGCGGTCGAGCTTTACGAGCTTGCCGGTTCCGGGGCTGATGCTGCCGTCAGCCAGAATGAGCTGCAGGTCTCGCTGCCCCTTCTGGCTATCGCCCTCTGCCGCCAGGCGCGCAAAATACAGATAGTCCCGCTCGCTTAAGTTAAACTGGACATCGATCGGCTCAAGCTTCGAGACGGTGTTGAGGATGGTTGCATTTGGGGGGCGTCCGACGAACTCACCGACCTTGGCCTTAGTGAAGCCGATCGTTCCGCTCGCGGGCGAGGTGATCGTGCAGTAGCTGAGCTCAATCTTCTTGGCGTCTACATTTGCCTGCGCTGCCTCGACCGCGCCCTCAGCCACTCCCTTCTTGGCGACTGCCAGGTCGAGGTCGCGCTGGCTCACGGCATCGATCTTCGCCAGCGGCACGACACGCTTATAATCCGCTATGGCCTCAGCGAGGCTCGTCTCCGCCTCCGCTAACTGACCCTGCGCAGCAGCGAGGGCCGCGATAAATGGGGCGGGGTCGATCTCGTAGAGGAGCTGTCCCTCTTTTACCTCAGTACCCTCCTCAAAGTGCATACCGATCAGGGTGCCGTCAACGCGCGCGCGAACGGCAGCATCGATAGATCCAACCGTTCTTCCGACGAATTCTCTACTTAAGGGGAGGTCTCGCTTCTGGACGCGAGCAACCTGAAGCTCAAGGGGTGGCGGCGCCGCGGGAGCCGACGAGTCACCGCACGCAGCGAACGTACCGAGAGCAATCACGACAGGTATCCAACGCTGAAGCATCTCCTTGTCCCCCCTCAATCAGGTCTCGCCTGGCGCGTTCTTTGTGAAAGCTACGTGCCTGGAAACGCCGAAGTCTGTATCACAGCCGGGAGGAGAAAAGATACGCTGCTGCGCCTTATTTGGTTGTTGACTCGGGATTCTAGGAGCGCGGGGCGGCTACAAGGTGACTGCTGATGAGTGGGGATTAGTTTCGTCAAAAAATGCTAATCCAGGTCCTGTCGCAGAGGTTCGATTTTCGCCGAGTTTCTTTACGAGATTACCGAATCAAAGGGTACCAGGCCGTTGCTTGAGCCACGACAGTAAACCAGTGGTTCGAAATCGTTGCAGCGCCGGACCAATCCGGCACTATCAGTCAACGACCAGCGACCCCTTTAGCAGTTGTAGGTCGCTCCAGCAGAAACACCCCCGAGGCCTGAGCCCCCTACTCTGAGAGCGGTGAGATGGCGTCAAATCCGAACCTTTTCAAGGAAGAGACCCCCCTACCACTAGGGCTAGCTCGCTACTCCAAATCACTGCCCGCCCGAGGGGACCCCCTCTCGGACGGTTTATATCGCCCGGAGAGACTAGGCCTTACAAAGTAATCACATGTCGATAAAATCAGTATTCTTGAGTGCATACGGTGGCAACTGCGTAGTTCGCGACGGTTCCTTACTAGGGCTTCGAGTAGCCTCCTTGGGCCGCGTAGCCCGCTCTTTCCTGTGATAGGTTTTTTGGGGTTTTCCGGGGAAATTTGTGGCAAATTACGGCAATTAGGCCCCTTCTACAGACACCAGCAAACCGGCAGTTTAAGGGAATTTGATTAGCTGTCTCTGTGGGGCTACCATCGTGGCGCAAGGTGCTTATGACCATTCATTCAGAGAGAAATCCCCGGACACCTCCAATTAGGCCAGGCAACTCTCCTACACGAGTTCTACCTTCCACTCGGCGCACCGAAGTTGATCCGTACGCCTTAGTTCCAGGGGATCCGTCTGAGGTGCCGTTCCACGAGGCAGTCTTGGGCGGCGAATCCCGATCCGCGGCGGTAGCCCTTCATCGTGCGCCCGGGCTTAAACCTCTCACCGAATCCGAACTACAGTACGCGCGCAGAGCCGACCACCGCGTAAGAGGGGACCTGCGGGAGCAGCGAGAGATCCTGAAAGCAGTGGGAGATCTCTACGCCCAGCGCCCATCTGCGCCAATAGCTCCCCCGGCTAAGTCTCTCTTCAGTCGTGCCATTTCCTGGCTAGCCGCAACATGCGGCCTGAGTGATAGCCAAACCAAAGCGGACCTCGCCATAAGCAGAAAGCTTCAGGAGGCTCGGGCCAAATCAGTAGAGCAGCTAAAAGTCTTTGTAAGAGGCAAGGATGGGACTAAAGAGGTAAAAACATCGATTCTTGATGAGGCGAAAAGGGTCTCTAAGAGATGCGAAGGCGGGGTATTCGCCGTAGACAAGAAATCTCCACAGACAACCCCGAAAATTCTTCTGGATGTCTCGATTCCGATAGACAAGGAACATCTCTCTTTTCAAAAATTGAAGGATCAGATCCTTGAGATGGCAAAGGCGTCGAATGATCGCATAAAACTCCATAGCCCATCCAACGAACGGCTCGTTCTCTACCGTCAACGAAAAGACAAATCTTGGGAGTCTGTCGAAATTAGTTGGCGAGGCCTTACAAAGGTCAATATCGTCCTGAACGGCGAGCTAAAGGGCAATCTGTTCAACTGCGACGCAGCGGAGCTGGCGAAAAAATTCGCTAATTTCGAGCGCGTGGGCATCAAGCGCCGGGAATCCTCGCAAGAGGATATCAGAAAAGTAGTCTCCCTAAAGGACGAACGTCGGTAGCTGCCGTCGTAAAATCCGATTCAAGGGGCCAAAGGTTGGGCGCAACCTGCTGCCCGACTGACCCGGTCAAAAACCCGACGCCACCTACCAATGGCAATCGGTTTTTTCAAGCAACGACGTACCGCGCAACAAACAGCTATTACGACCGAACAATGAAGAGAAACGATTGTTTTCGTAGGACTCTTCATGCCGACAGCTACACCCAACGCCGCGCGTTCATCCCG
>CAYPUA010000092.1:1895-3730 GCA_964413875.1 uncultured Bdellovibrionales bacterium | reverse complement strand
CAGGCTTCTGGAACTCCTCAAGGGCGTACTGAAGCTCGGAGAGGGACTCTGTGTTGAGCATGCCGTAGGAGCCAAGCTGGAAGAAGCAGAGCGGTATCGCTGCGGCGAGGGGCAGAAGCCCCCAAAACGCCCCGTGCCGCGCGTCTTCGACCACGGCAATCAGGTACTCGCGGCAGAGGTACACGAAACAGAAGACGCTAAGAGCGATCCAGAGGTAACAGGCGACGATTGCAGCGATCCCGCCCACGGTGAACGCCAGCACCTCAAGCAGCGCTACAGCGATCAGCAGAATGACCGATTCTTTTAGTCGCACGAGGGCAGGGGCGCCCCCTCCTTGCTCAAAAGGCAGCAACGGGCGAGCCAGAAGTTTTCTCATGAGAAGCGCTCCACTCTCGGGCTTTGCGCGCCCGCGCTAGGCCGTCTACAGGTTCGGGAAGTCGGTGTAGTCTTGGAAGTACGCGCTCATCGAGTCATACGAGATGATTGCCACTCCGAGCCACAAAATGATGTAGGGAAGCCACTTGAGCTTCTCTGGGAGGTAGCGCGACACAAAGTCGAGCGGGACGCACGCGCCAAGAATTGCGATGAAGAGGTCGGCTGGAATGCCGAGCAGCATGCGGTTACGTGTAATGCCGGTGGTGACGAGCAGCGGCAGCCAGGCCATGATCGACCACAGCGGCAGCATGAGGTAGCGCTGCCTCGAGCGGGCGTTGAAGAGACAGCTCAAGACACCAAGCGCCATGCAAACAAGGAGCACGTGGTGCATCGGATGCAGGAAGCCTTTGCGCTCCCGCACGAAGTAGCGGTGGTTGTAGAATCGTGTTCCGCGCGAGTAGAACTCAGACAGCTCACCCAATCGCTGCGGAATCATCTCGCCCATCACGCCGCTAAGCCGGTGCTGGGGCTGTATCGACTCTGCCTCAAATCCTTCGCCAACGGTCTTGTCCGTGATCAGGAACTGCTCGCCACGTGCGGAGATGAACACGAGGGCCTCTTCGAGTTTGCCTCCCTTGGTGAGTGCCAACCCGAGCCCAATCAGCAGCGCGGCGGTTGCCGCAGCCGGCAGCAGGTTGGGCTTCCTGAACTCTTTCCGGAACAGGAAACGGTAGGCGATCGGAATCAGCCCGACGACACACAGGTAGCGCACGGTGGAGTAGAAGAACGGCACCATGAGCAGGCAGATTGCGAGGGGGATCCAGGAACGGCGGCGACCCTCAAATGCTACCGAGAAGCCGAACAAGACGATCGCAAGCTCAAGCGAGAGCGTGGGCCCGATGTATCCGCCAGTTCGGCCGAACGTCATCGTGTACTGGCTAGCACCGAGCAGGATGCCGGAGACGAAGGCCAGGTCTGGGCGGAAGAACCTCCGCACGATCTCGGCCATGAGCACAGGCGCGAGTGCTGTCAGCAGCACGCACGGGAAGCGATAGCCGAAGAAGCTCGTGCCGAAGATTGCGTGGCTCGCCTTGATCAGAAGGAACCAGAACGGCGCATTGACCGACTGGTTGCTGTCGTTTGGCCGCATGCTCAGGGTTTCGTGGATGATGAAGCTCCACTCTCGCTCGAAGTTCGGGAGGTAGAAGTTTACCCACTCCTCGAACAGCTCCAGCTTGGCTGGGAGGGAGTTGAGCGAGATGCAGTAGACGCAGAAGAAGAGCAGGTAGAGAGCGATGTTCTCGATTGCGCGACGGTGCCTGGTGAAGAAGTTGGGCATGAGCAGAGTTTCCCTTCGGGAGCAAAGTACGAAGAACCCGCCCATAAAACGCTGGTTTGAAAGCCGGCGAGGGCGGACGGTAAAACTAAAACACGAACGATTGCAGGCTGCAATCCGATAA
>CAYPUA010000092.1:0-1795 GCA_964413875.1 uncultured Bdellovibrionales bacterium | reverse complement strand
TCCATCTCTAGCATCATCGGGAAGTTGGAATTGACCGTAAAGAATTCGATGCGGATGGGGTAGCGGCCAGGCGCAGGGAAAGAGACTTCCCGCTCAGATGACACCCGCCACTCGTGCCCGATCCACTTGTTGACGAGCAGCTTTCCGTCAACCAGGAAGCGCACGTTACCCTGACCGAGCACGAAGAACCTGTAGCGCCCCTCTTTCGGTATCGAGACGAAGCCTTCATAGATACCTCCGAACCCATCTTTGTTGCCGGGAGCTATCTGAGCGAGGATGGGAGGGCTGAACTCGTGGAAGGGGATATCCGCTTGGGGTGCTCCAGCCTGAACGGAGAGCGCCGAATCAGTGAAGTAGGTTCGCTTTACCCCCTTCGTTGCGCACGCGATGTCGGTGCGGGGTGCAGAGGCACTCGGCGTAAAGTTTAGGGCGAGGGGAGCCCCGTTCACCAACACTACCCAGACGTTGCTGAGGTAGGTCGTGGCGAGGAGCAGCGCAACAATAACGAGCGAAGGCACCCTGCTGCGCACCAAGAGCATCGTGCCCATGAGCAGCAGCGAGCACACGCCAGAGCCTACGAGATCCCAGTCGATGTATGGACCGTAGTCGAATTCCCACAGGAAGAGGTAGCCGATGTCTGCGGCTAGGTAGCCTAGGCACCAAACCGCGAAAGTGGTCGGCTTGAGCCACATCGTGAAGACGCGCACCAGGCCGAGCGGAGCGATAAAGCCGCCAAATATGAGCAGGGAGCGAACGATCGGCTGCCAGTGCTCTGCACCGAACATCTGGTCGAGGGGGACGAACATCTGGCGGTTTCCACCGCCGGTCACGTTGCCAAGGTGCCCGCCGCTGATCATGTTGAAGTCAAAGATGAAGATGTAGGCCACAACCGCAGCAATGAACCCGAAGAATGCGAGAGCTCCAACGCTAGCGCGCCCGAGGCGCTGTAGCACCGTTCCGGCTGGCAGGAGGCAGCCGAAGGCGAGTGCAGGAAATAGGAATGAGGCTCTGCCGTGCAGCAGTGCGGCGAGCGCGAGGGCAACCGAGCACTTCACAACGTTTGCCATCGTCGGGCGCTGAAGGAAGGAGATCGAGAGCAGTACCCAGAGCTGCTCAGCCGGGAGCGAGAGTGGTGGGTTTTCTATGTAGCCGTAAAAGAGGAACGCTACGCCCGCCGTCAGGAACGCCAGCCGGTGCAAGAGACGGCGGGTGGGCGAGAGGTCGGGGTACAGCACGAGCGAGATCTTGGCAACGAAGAGCAGGTAGAAGAATCCAGCGACGCGGCTCGTGAGCGCCACGGCATCCTTTGCGCCGATGTTGAAGGGCTCGTGCAGGAATCGGAAGAACCAGTAATGACTCCAGGTCGCAAGCGGCTCGCTCATGTGGTAGCGGGCGCGAACTCCGTCGAGAACCTGGCCGGAGTCTCCAAGGGAGTCTTGGATGGTAAAGAGGAAGAACGGCAGGGAATGGGTAAGCGCGAAGATAATGGGCCTGTCGGTGAAGCGCGCCCAACGAGACGAGAGACTTAGGAGGCAGAGAATAACGAGCGGCAGACAGGCGAGCGCAAAGCCAGGAGCATCCGGCCTAGCCAGTTCAAGACCACGCGCGATCACTGCCTGCGGCTGCTGAGGAATCCAGTCGAACAGAAACATGCCGGTACCTTACACTAGGAGCGGGGCTCTCGCAGTCTCCAAAGTTTGCCCGTTGCGCTGCACTCAGCTAACGCTCCAATCCTTTTCGGCACCGGCACCGGCACCGGCACCGGCACCGGCACCGGCACCGGCACCGGCACCGG
>CAYPUA010000091.1:0-3820 GCA_964413875.1 uncultured Bdellovibrionales bacterium | reverse complement strand
CAGACGGCACCTCCATAACTGTTCCGAGAGCTAACGTAGAGCTGCTGGAGTAGGCAAAGCATGACCAAGAAAGGGTTTGTAGCAGCAATTGCAGCGGTAGTTGTTGTGGTGGCTGTCGCGCTGTTTGCCTCAAGGAGTTCGGGGGTAAAGCTCCCCTCTGGCTTGGAGCTGACACTCCCCACAGGCGACAAGGCTGGCAGCCTTAAGGTGCCGATAGTCCACTACGAGCGATACTCCGCAGAAGGCTCTCTGCAGAAGGTTGATTTCATCGGAGCGGTGCATCTCGGCGAGCCGAGCTACTACGATGGACTCAATAAGAGATTTGCCCAATACGACGCGGTGCTTTTTGAGCTGGTCGGCGATCCGGAGGAGTTCAAGCTCCGAGATGAATCACAGGACCAGTCCCCGATCGGATTTGTTCAACAGGGGCTCGCAGATCTGCTTGGCCTCCAGTTCCAGCTTCAGGGGGTGAACTATAGCGCGCCAAACTTTGTGCATGCCGATCTCTCGCTCCAGCAGCTTAACAGCGCCATGACAGCACGTGGCGAGAGCGTGGCATCGCTGCTGCTCAAAATGCTGCTTATCTCTTTTGATCCCAAGGTGAAGGAGGAGCTTGAGGCGTCTGGTTACGAGGAGCCGGAGCTTGAGGGCATAAATCCCTTGATGGTGGTGCTGCGAGGGCCAACCCCGGAGGAGCGCCGGAAAATGAAGCTATTCTTCGCAAAAGGGCTCGTTTCCTCAGACGTCCTTATCAAGCAGATTCAGGGCGAAAATGGCACTTCGTTGATCGACGACAGGAACGCCGCTGCGGTTCGGGTGACAAAAGAGCAGCTCGACGGGGGCCGGAAGAGCCTCGCTGTGTTCTACGGAGTCGGGCACATGCAGGACCTAGACAAGCGCTTCCGAGATGAGTTGGGGCTCTCTCTTGTTGGGGTTGAATGGGTACAGGCTTGGAGCCTTTAAGAAGCCTGACTGTAGAGAGGTTCCCGCGCAGTAGCAATCTGTCGGAATCAGAAATCGGCCTCGCCCCAATCTCGTCTCGATGCTGTCAGCAGTGAGCCCCTGGGCGATGGTTGCGGAACGCCAGAAACAGAGAGTGAGCCGTGGCGAGCGAAGGCGTAGCCGAGGCTGGATGAAATTCCGGCCACACGCGCATCACTGAAATTTTTTGTGCAGTCCCTTCCAGCACCGCCAGCGAACCCTTTCGGCCCGAAGAGTGTCTGCTGGCCGATGAATGAAATCGCCCGCATTTCACCCAGCTTCGCCAAAAAAGCCATCTTTCCGCAGAAAAACCGTTGTTTTTGGTGTGAGTGCTGGCCCCTGTTGCACTGCTGACATGAGAAGGTCTGCGCGTGGCGCCTGCTGTGCAGCCGTCGAGCAGGCATGCCGCGATCTCTGGCAGCAGCGCGAGAGTCTTGACTGAGATCTTGTTTTGCCTTAGAGCGTTTATTGCAGACGTTTTACGGCTGCGCGATTGATGAGTTGTTGATAGTCAGTCGAGGTCAGTTGCCTCTCCAGTCACTGGACCCAGCTTAGGCCGGGGCGATTTTGAGGACACGCTCGAGCTTTGCAGAGCTACAGTGAGAGCCATTCGGGCTCTCGCCGAGGGCCGTGTAAAAAATCTTCCGGGGTGACGGACGAAGGCGATTCCCGCCGATGACGGGAATCTTCATGTGCCCGCCCCCGTGGTTCGGTGGTTTGACCGTGGGCACGCACCCTTTTGCTGCGTCCCTGCCGTCTGACACCTTAAGAGGAGTAGGCAGGTAGTTGTTCTCTCAGTTGTTCTCTGCGGCAGTGCCGTACTTTAACAAGAAGCTAAAGGGCTCGGTCCCCCTCGACGAGAGGTCGGGCACGAGGGAGGAACAAGAGAAGCTCTCAGAGGCGCGTCTCACGGGGGCTTCTCTTGCTGCTCCGGCGGATGCCGCAGCTGGCAGCCTCGCCGGCCTGGAGCGCATACAGGCTATGCTGCGCAGCAAGTTTGTTCCCAGCCACCTGTGTCGCTCGGGAGCCATACTGTACAACGCGCCTGGCCGCACAACTTCTTTCGCGGCACCGAGTCGCCCGCTTAAGATCGCGTTTCTAACGTCAATTCGAGATGTTGGAGTCGCAGAGCACGTTGGAAGCTGCAGCCCCTCCAAACCGTCATCGTACATTCGCGGTACCATTGAGACCGCGCTTGAAGCCAGCAAAGATAGTCGACTCGGAGGATTCGCCGAGGTTGTCGCTATCATTACCGATGACATGAAGGAGGATCTGGCTGGGAGTGAGTATACCGCGGATCCCTCAAGGCCAGGGACTTGGATCTTTCCGCGGCACGCGAGAAATGCCCGAGGTGAGCTTGCAAGCACCTGCACGGTGAATATTCCGTCCACGTTCCGGGCCCTTCCACGGAGGGATGTAGCAGGTAGGCGAGAGAAAAAGCTTGAGTTTGAGACCAAGGTCCATGAAGTCTTCTGCCAGAGCGGTGCGGATATCATCCTCTCTGACCATTTTCTTGCTCGGGTCGACTTTCTCATCAGGCAAGAATACTTCGGGCTCCTGGGGCGGGTGCTTAACACCCACCCGGGTATTACAAGGCACGACCATCCTTACACCACGCTTGGCAAGGACACCTACGAGCTTATGAGGCTCCATGCACAGGGCTTTCGCCGGGCCGCGGATGCCTCTCTGGTGCCGGTGCCGCCGCGAGACATAGCGGGAGCTTCCTTTCACTTTATAACTGCTGGTATTGACCTCGGGCCGGTGCTTTGTGATGGTGAGCTGACGCAGGTCTCTCCATCGGATTCAGACGATGTGATCGCCCAAAAGATCTACCGAACTTCGAAGTACCATGTTTTTGTTGAGGGCATCAGGCATTTTGCGAGCAATTTCTTCCCGCTAGTCATAGAACCTTGAGGGTCTGTACTGATGCCGTCCAAGCTGCTCCCAACCATGGATCTGCAACGCGCGTGCGAGGTAAGCCTCGATGCAGCGGCTATCGAATGGGTCGCTCGACACGGAGCAGGAAATGAAAACGAGCTCCTGCAGCCAGCCGTCACTCAGCAAATGCTCGATGAGCTGCACGCGAAGCTAGGGGTGAGCTGGTCGTACGGAAGTTACCTTGAGGACCGCTCGACGCTGCTGAGAGGCTCATACCTCGATGACTCAGGAGGGCACATTCACCTCGGAGTTGACGTCAACGTGCCCCCCGGGACCCCAATTGCGGCCCCGTGCGATGCCACCGTGGCGAATATTTTCGACGATGGCGACGAGCAACAAGGCTGGGGGCCGCGGCTAATCCTTAGGCCGTGCGATGAGTCTGCGCCGTACATCGTTTTGGGACATCTAACTCCCCTTAGGTTCAAAGTCGGAGAGCCGGTGTTAACGGGCCAGATTTTGGCTGAAGTCGCTCCGCCTCCTTTCAATGGCTACTGGTTTCCGCACCTCCACGTGCAGCTTCTCGCCCGGGGAGCGGTGCCTCGCCACGAGGCAGACGCGTACCGTAGCCTCGATGGCTACGGGCACAGCCGGGACCTAGAGTCCCTTAAGCGAGATTACCCCGATCCTATCCGCTTGGTGCTTGCCGCGTGAGCGCGTAAGCTGTGGGTGAGATATGCCTTCCGGCAACCAGAGGGAATCGAGATGACGGCGACAATTCTGACCAGCCATGAAGGGCTCTACGGGATCCAGGAGACTATAGACGGCCTAAGGTCGGGTGCGTCAGCATTAGACTCCCTCGAACGGGGCATCAAGCGCATTGAGGATGATATTCGCGCGCGGACGGTAGGCTTCGGCGGAGCGCCGAACGCCCTCGGAGTGATGCAGCTCGATGCCTCAGTCA
>CAYPUA010000090.1:3357-3826 GCA_964413875.1 uncultured Bdellovibrionales bacterium | reverse complement strand
GGATCGATCCGCTCCGACGCCGCACGCAGCGCCCGGAAGGCGCGCAGGCAGGCGTCGAGCTCTGCCGCGTCCATCGTCGCGAGAAGGCGCCGGACGTGGTCGCGCCGGAGCGCCTCCATCTCCGCCACCGCCGCGCAGCCGCGCTCCGTCGCCCGGACGCGCACCACCCGGCGGTCGGCGCTGTCGCGCACCCGCTCCGCAAGGCCGAGGTCGACCATCCGCGCGACGATCCCGGTCGCGTTCGGCAGCGACGCGTCGAGGAGCGCGGCGAGCCCGCTCATCGGCACCGGTCCGTGCTGCTCGAGGAGGAGGAGCGCCGCGAGCGTCGTCTTGCCGATCTTGCGGTCCTGCCAGACGCCCGCCATGACGCGCCGGGTACGCGCCACCACGGGCTCGTACTCTGCGAGGATGCGCTCGATGAGCGCCGCGCTCTCGTCGGTCGCCGCGGGGGTCGCAGAGGCGGCGGTCC
>CAYPUA010000090.1:0-3347 GCA_964413875.1 uncultured Bdellovibrionales bacterium | reverse complement strand
GAACCATTATCCTTGCCTGAATGGTTCCGTCAACCTGAACGAATGTCGGGGTCCTGCCCCGAGGGAGGCACGATGCGCTTCGCGATCATGGTCGAGCCCCAGCAGGGGATGAGCTACCCCGATCTCCTCGCGATGGCCCAGGCCGCGGAGGAGGAGGGCTTCGAGGCGTTCTTCCGCTCCGACCACTACACGAGCTTCCCCGGCACGGACGACCGCCGAACGACCGACTGCTGGGCGACGCTCGCGGGCCTCGCCCGGGAGACCTCGCGCATCCGGCTCGGCTCGCTCGTCTCGCCGGTGACCTTCCGCGTCCCCGGGGCCTTCGCGAAGACCGTCGCCACGGTCGACGAGATGAGCGGCGGCCGGATCGAGGCGGGCCTCGGGGCGGGCTGGAACGCGCTCGAGCACGCGCGGCTGGGCATCCCCTACCCGGAGGACAAGGTGCGCGTGGACATGCTGGAGGAGGAGCTGCGCCTCATTATTCCTGAGTCGCTCCCCCTCTCCGACGACTACCGGACACGAGCGCACTATCATGTGCTTATCGTAGGGGGAGCCCCAATGAAATTCCTGCTCGAAGATGCCCTCCTCGCCGTGGTGCTGTCGCAACAACTCAAGCGCTCCTATCACCTCTTTTGGAAACATCAGAGAGAAGAGGTCTGTCACAAATCCTGGATTTTTGCCCGCGCACAATCCGCTGACTACATCGTTGCGATAGATAATATGCCCCTCGCTATCGGTAACAACCAGTCCCTCAGAGGTCATATTGCCGAGCACGCGCTGCACGGCTAGCACGTGATTGAGTCGCTCCTGCTGCTCAACGATCTGCCTGCGAGTTTGTCCAAGCTGAATCTGTGTATACACCCGCGCCATAAAGACAGTGCTGTCGAATGGCTTCGCGATGTAGTCATTCGCTCCCATCGTAAGGCAGCGCGCGATCGTCTGCGGATTACAGTCCGCTGAGGTGATAAGTATCGGCATGATCGCCGCTGAGTATCGCTCTCGGATCTGAGTTATCAGAGAGAATCCGTCCACACCAGTCATGTATGGGTCGAGGATGATTACGGCGGGAAAATCTCGGTCGGCGTAGTCGAGACACTGCACTGGCGATGATGCTTCCTCTACCGCGTATCCCGCGTTAGCCAACTCCCCTACCAAAGCACTTCGACTATCCGCGCAACTATCAACTACAAGTATCGCCTGCGTCTTCTTGGTCATACCACCGCCAACTACCATGTTACCCCCGCTCCGAGGGCCATTCCGTAGCCCCCAACCGATACCCTGGTCTGAGGATTGCAATCGGCAGTGATTCGCGAGGTCTTGATAAACGGACGCTGGTAACCCTTTTCCACGCGGAATCAACTACTTTGGACACATTCTCGAGCGAAACAGAGCCCCAAACCCCGCAAAATGTGCGTGACGAGGCGCACAAAATTGTTCCTAAGCAAGGGTCTGGGGTCGTCCTGCTTGGGATCCTCAGATCCGTGGAGCAGGAGCTCCTAACACGTGAGTTTGTTGGCGACCCGAGGCAGGAGGCTACTCCCCTTTGGTTTATCGCGGAGACAGAAAGGAACGTTTTCTTGTGGCGCAGCGGCAAGAGCCTGGACGACCGCTCTCGCTTCATATTTTGGGTCGACATTCGAGCGTTAATCGTGAAGCGACGTTTGCAGCTTCAGCGAAGCTCCGGGTTTAACCCATTTATTAATTCCATGATCGGCGCCGGAACGCACGACGAGCAGGGAACTCAAATTGAGAAACAGTACTTGGACCACGTCGAGGAGATGATCGACATAATCTTCAGACACGCCGAGACACTGAGTCATGCCAGCGAGAGCATACGCTTAGAGTTGTCACCGGATTCCGCCTCCCGAGTGGCGGTGACCCTCCCGTTTGATCTTAGGCGCAAGGAGCCTGATGCTGAGGAATGAGCGTCTCCTCACTAGCCGTCGCACGCTCCCGCCCCCTTTCTATTCCTCCTCGTCCTAATCTTCCTCCTACACCTGCACCGGCTTCCTCTTCATCCTCGGCGAGACTCCAGGAGCGTCGTAAGCCAAACTCGCCAAACCGTGCTGACACAATTCGATTGCACCTCCCGCGCGCCGCTATGCGCAGGTGCAGGTGCAGGTGCAGGTGCAGGTGCAGGATTAGGATAAAGATTAAGATTAGGAAGGCGTTTATTGTGAAATTGGTACAAGCACTCGGGACTACCGCGCCACCGCCACTCAATTCGCAGGTGACAACCTCCTCGTGAAAGCAATACACTATTTAGGATAAGATACTTCTTTTATCTCCTGTACGTCATGAACGACCTTACAAGCCAGCAACTGATCCTTGAAACGGTAGAGCGCATGTGCGCGTCGGAGTTCGGAAAATATCAAACCGAGCAATACTACAACACAGTTCCTCGAGGACTATTCGAGTCGCTCGCGGCTATCGGACTGGCTGGTCTCTCAATTCCTGAGGAGTTTGGTGGGATAGAGACGAGCGCTTCGACTACCGCCGCTGTGTTTGAGGCGATTTCTAGATTCGATGTTAGCCCGGCTATCTTTATCTCAGTTCACGCGATGGTGTCGGGATTGATATCTCGATTCGGCGATGCCGACCAAAAACGACGCATTCTTCCCGCTCTCGCCTCCGGCCAGGCACTCGGCGCGTTCGCTTTGACCGAGCCGCAAGCAGGCTCGGATGCCCAAGCGCTCAAGACCGAGGCGAAGATCGTCGAAGGGGGCTTCATCCTTAAGGGTAACAAATGCTACATCACGAGCGCTGGCTTCGCGGATCTCTACCTCGTCTTCGCTCACACAAGCGATTCGAGTGGAGCGGGAGTTTCCGCCTTCGTAGTTCCAGCCGACACAAAAGGGCTCTCAATCGGCAAGCCCGAGAAGAAGATGGGCGCCGAACTCTCACCGATCGCCTCACTGTTTTTTGAAGACGCCTTTGTGCCCACGAGCTCCCTCCTCGGCCCCCTGCACGAGGGCTTTAAAGTCGCCCTTTCTGGTTTAGCCGGTGGACGCGTGAATATAGCCGCGTGCGCCAATGGGATCTCTCGTAACGCGCTTGATATAGCTATCGCTCACCTGCGAGAGCGCTCGCAGTTTGGCAAGATACTGAAGGAATTTCAGGGCCTGCAATTCATGGTGGCGGATATGTACCAGAAGCTTGAGGCAGCGCGCCTACTCACGAACAAGGCTGCCTCCGATATAGACGCCGCCAAGAGCGGAGACACAGGGGTTAATAGCAAACTCTCCTCGTCGACCGCGAAGTGTTTCGCGACAGACGCGGCGATGTCTATCACTACCGACGCTGTTCAACTTTTAGGGGGCGCCGGCTACATCAAAGAATACACCGCA
>CAYPUA010000089.1:0-4028 GCA_964413875.1 uncultured Bdellovibrionales bacterium | reverse complement strand
CCGCAGATCGATATCTTCAACGAAGTCTTTGGCTCTTCCGGGTTCGGCTCGCGTCTCATGGCGCGCGTTCGCACCGAGCTTGGCCTCTCGTACGGAATCTACGGAGCGATCTCGCCAGCGGTTGTGAAGGGGACGAACTACATCTTCGTGCAGACGAAGGCCGAGTCGGTAGCGCCAGCGATCGAGGCGTCGCTTGGCGTCTTGGAAGGGCTGCAAGATGCTCCGCCGACGGAGCAAGAGGTCCAGGAGAAGAAAGCCGCGATCCGCAACTCGTTCGTTTTCAACTTCGACTCTCCGGAGGAGGTCGCCGGGCGACAGGCGCGGCTTGAGCTGCTCAAGTACCCGAGCGACTACGACCAGACGTACCTGCCGAAGATCGAGGCGGTCACGCCGCAGGAGGTATCCGAAGTTGCAAGGAAGCGCTGGGATCCCTCGCAGTTCGTGGTCGTCGTCGTGGGCAGCGAGAAGGCCTACCAGAGCCTCGCGCAGCAGATGAAGCAGGAGGGGAGCCCGCTGGGAGCGTTTGAGCTAAAGAAACTTGGTTTTGAAAGCGCCCTGGTTGGTCGTTGATAAAGGAAAACAGCGAGCGCTGTTCCAGGGCCGATACCGCGTCAGAAACCAGCTGATTTAGTCTGATTTATTAGATTCTTAGCGCATTTCTACGAAAGTCGTTCGCCGGCGTCTCTTCACGCCCACCGGCATTCTCTGCGCTGTAGCCGCACGGCGGCTAGAAAGCCCGAGTAGTTCTGCGGGTCAATCCAGCAATAGGGCTCATCCTAGAAAGACAGTGGTGGTCGTGTAACCCATCTCCACGGGTATCTACTTATGTTGCTCAAGAGCAAGCTATCGTCGTCTCCCACTGCACACGTTGTGGCGCTCGCTGGCTTAGCGATCGCTACCGTCGCCGGCTGTTCGCCGGCGAAGGAGCCAGTTCCGGGACCGGACAAGACCTTCACAGGGATGCATATGGGCGCGCTGCAGGGCGCGGGCGCAGGTGCCGTTACCGGCGCGCAGCTTTCTGCGGGTGCTGGACCAGGCGTTGCGGTTGGCGCCGGATTTGGCGCAGTGGTCGGGTTGATCAACGGCGCCATGGCGGACTCGTCAGAAGAGGTCGACATCAAGCTTAAAGCCGGACTCAAAAGGGAGCAGAAGCGCCAGTTTGCGCAGCAGGTTCTTGCCGAGCACTACAAGCGTCGCGCCGCAATTCACCCCTCGCGTGACATCTTTCCCGCGGACGTTTTCTTCCCTGGTGATGCTGTCAAGATGTGCCCCACGGGGGTCAGCGTCGTTGAAGAGATCGCGCGCATGAACGAGTTTCGTTTGCCCTACTCGCGGATCGTGATAGCCTCGTATGCTAAGGCTGTGAATCCCGAGTCGGCCTACGCTGCGCACCTCACAGAGGAGCGGGCGAAGGAGTTCGTGAATCAGCTCGTGAGGGCGGGAATTGAGCCGCGTAGGCTTGAGACCAGGGTGATAGTTGTAGATGCCCCGGTGCTGATCGACCCCTTCGATGATCCGACGAGGTACGACCAGGCTATCGAGATAATCCCTATTGATCGGTGAAAACTATGAAAGGCAAGAAAGAGGCAAAGAGCAAAGAGGCTGCTGAGAGCGTAAAAGAGTTGAGCAGCATCTCCACTAAGGCAGACCTGCGCGCCTTCATCACCGACGTTCACGACAAGCTCCTCAAAGACCAAGCTGCGCCGATCTTTGCCATGGCCGTGATGCAGCAGGTCATGAGCCTCGACAACATCTACGACCTGCTCGACAGCCAGAACAAGGAGATCCTCCAGGAGATCTGGGTCAAGCTGTCCCAGTCGGGGCTTCACCTGCGCCGTCCGCCGCTGCTGTTCGGCGACGCCGACGCTGCCGCTGCGAAGTAGGGCTGTAGCCGGGCGTTCTCCCCGGCTACCAAGACACCCCCAAATGCTGCTACAAATGGGGCGGATATCATCCGCCCCTTTCTATGAGTAGCAAGCGCCTAAGCACAACCCTCTGGCTCGTCGTCCTTCTCTCCCTCCTCGGCCTGGCAGCCGCTTCGGTGGCGCTGTACGAGCACGTGGTGTACGCCAACGGCCTGGCAGCCGATCCATCCTTCTGCAGCATCAACGCCTACATCGACTGCACTAAGGTCAACACGAGCCAGTGGTCGAAGATCTTCGGGCTCCCGATCGGCGCCTACGGCGTGTTCTTCTACACCGTCTTACTAGGGCTTTCACTCACAGCCGCTTTCACCAGCTTCGTGTCAAAAGAAGATGCATTGGCTGTGTCGCTTCTAGCAGCGCTCTTCGCGTCGCTCGGCTCGATCGTGCTGCTCGGCATCTCGCACTTTTTGATCGGCGCACTGTGCATCATCTGTTTGGGGATCTACCTGGTGAACTTCTTGCTGCTAGGCACCACAGCGCTTGGTGCGTGGCGGGGCAGGGTAGGAGAGGGGCTGGCGCACGGATTCGACTCGGTGCTCTCGTTCCTCGGGATGACGCTGCTCCTTATGCCGGGCAGGGGAGCGGGCGGCGCTGCCGCGGCGCGCGTTGGTTTTCTGCTGGTTGCGGCGCTCGCGTACGGGACGATCAAGCTCCCTGGCGCCATGCTCGAGTCGCTCTCGGGCGGGGCAATGGACGCAACAAGGATGAAGCTCGTGCAGGAAGCAGTTCAGCGCTGGAAAGAGGCGCCGATTGATCTGCCGACGGTGGTGGATTCGCCCCCGAATCTCGCCGACTACCGCGAGGGCCCTGCCAACGCTCCGATCTCAGTTGTTGAGTTCGCAGACTTTGAGTGCGGTGGCTGCCGCAAGATGTACCCGGTGCTGCACGGCGTGCTGGAAGAGTTTAAGGGGCAGTACACCTTCGTGTTCAAGAACTACCCGCTCGACAACGACTGCAATCCTTACATCCCGCAGCGCTTCCACATGTTCGCCTGCACCGCCGCGCTGTTTGCTCGCTGCGCCGGAGAGCAGGGGAAGCTCAAGGAAGGAATCGACCTGGTCTTCACCTCGAAGCTGATTGAGGAGCCCAACGGCCTCTCAAACCCTGAGGTGCGCGACGCCCTGAGCGACGCTGCGGCGAGCCAGTTTGGGCTCGACGCCGAGGCGCTCAAAGAGTGCGTGCGCTCGCAGCGCTACCTGACAAAGATTCAGGACGACATAAAAGAGGGCCGTCGACTCGGGCTCGCCTCTACGCCGTCTATATGGGTTAACGGGAGGCTGGTGAAGGGAGCTTCGCCGGACGTTTTGCGCGCGGTGTTTAAGAGCGTTTTGGCGGAGTAGCGTCGGCTCTCATCTTCATCCTAATCCTCCTCATTCTCGTGCACCTGCACTCCATTCTTGGTCATCATCTGGTGTTCTCGATGAGAAGACCCCGGGGTGGTCCGGGAAAATTCCTTGACCGTGAGCAGGAGCAAGAGCAAGAGCAGGAGGAAGAGAAAGATTAGGACGAGGAATTGGGTGCAAGTGCAGGAAGATGACGAGGGCAATAGCGAAAAGGCTCGCCCCCCTGTTCCAGCCACTTTCCAGCAAGCCCGCTCGCGCGGTAGCCTACCCCCCATGAAAGAGAAGGTAGCCCAAGAGATAGCCCGCCGCATCAAGAGCGGCGACGTGATCGGAGTTGGTACAGGCACCACGGTCGACGCTGCCCTGGCTGAGATCGGGAAGCGTGTGCAGCAGGAGCGTCTTGAGGTCGCCGTTGTCCCCACCTCGCTTCAGAGCGCCTGGCGCTGCCAGGAGCTCGGGCTCACCGTGCTCCATGCAGCTTACTGCGGGCACCTCGCGTGGGGCTTCGACGGCGCTGACCAGGTCACCAAAGAGCGCTGGGCGATCAAGGGGAAGGGCGGCGCGATGCTGCAAGAGAAGATTCTCGCCAAGCGCTGCAAGAAGTTCATCATCATCGTTGACGACTCAAAGGTCGTCGCGCAGCTCGGAGTCGGCTGCCCCGTTCCGGTTGAGGTCATCCCTGAGGCGCGCATCCTGGCGGAAGAAGGGCTCAAGGCGCTCGGCGCAACGGAGATCGCGCTCCGCACCGGCTCCGGGAAGC
>CAYPUA010000088.1:0-4253 GCA_964413875.1 uncultured Bdellovibrionales bacterium | reverse complement strand
TAAGCCCCGGGGCGCGGAGCTGGTGGATCGTAACGATAAAGTTGAGGCCCGTCAGAATCGACGAGAAGCCGAGGACAAACGCAGCGAACACCATCAGGCTAACGTTGGTGTCTGTCGTGGTGCTGTACGGAGCGTAGAACGTCCAGCCAGTGTCGACCGGGTTCATCATGGCAATCGCGCCGATGAGCGCGCCAAACACGTACAGGTACCAGCTAAAGAGGTTGAGGCGAGGGAAGGCAACGTCCTTCGCTCCGATCATGAGCGGGATGAGGAAGTTTCCGAGTGTTGCTGGGATGCCCGGCACCACGAAGAGGAAGATCATGAACACGCCGTGCATCGTGAAGAACACGTTGTAGGTGTGCGAGTCTTTGACGATGCTCGGGATGGTGGGTCCGGCCGTAGCCAGCTCTGTGCGCATGATGAGCGCAGCGAGACCGCCGAGCACGAAGAAGATCATGATCGCGTACAGGTACAGGAAGCAGATTCGCTTGTGGTCTGTCGACGAGAGCCAGGACCAGAGCCCTGTCTTCCAATTGAGGTAGTTTAGCTCCTCGTGGCCTGCGGTTGTTGATGCAGAGTGTGCTGCCATAACGTGGTACCTCTTACGCTTAGCTTAAAGTCTTTAAGTACTCGATGATGTCGTTGATGTCCTGCTCTGATAGCTTGCCTTCGTACATCGCCGGCATGACTGGACCGTAGCCTTCGACGATCTTCGCCTGTGGCTTGTAGATCGACTCCTTGATGTAGTCTGCGTCCACAGTGATCTCAGTTCCGTCGGACATCTTCTCCTTGCGGCCCCAGATGCCTTTGAAGGATGGCCCTACAAGCTTCGAGCCGTCGATGCTGTGGCAGGTAGAGCACAGGTTGCCAGCGTCGTTCACGAGCGCTTTGCCTCGCTCAGCCGGAGTTGCGCCAGCGGCTGCCGCTGACTTCTTCGGCGTTGGCGCAGAGACCTCGACCTTGGTCGTGCCATCGATCGTCTTGATAAACTCGATAACTCCCGTGATGTCCTCATCGGAGAGCTGGCCCTGGAAGCTCGGCATGCCCTGTGGCGGGTAGCCCTTCACGACCTTCGCTGCCGGGTTGAGGATCGACTCGCGGATATAGTTCTCGTCAGCGACGTACGTCTTGCCGTCGGAAAGCTCGCCCTTCTTGCCGAACAGCTTGAGCCACGACGGGCCTACGCGCGGTGAGCCGTCGAGGCTGTGGCACGCTACGCACTTGCCGGCGTAGATCTCTTTGCCGCGGTCAGAGGGCTTCATCGACGCGAGCTTCATCGCTTCGCTGTTGTCGGCGAGCCAGCGCTCGAACTCCGCCTTCGGGAGAACCTTCAGGCGCGCGCGCATGCGCGAGTGGTCGTTGCCGCAGTACTCAGTGCAGAAAACTTGGAAGTCACCGGTCTTGATTGGGCGGAACCACTCGTAGGTGTAGCGGCCCGGGATGACGTCCATCTTGGTGCGCATCACCGGAACGAAGAAGGAGTGGAGAACATCTTGCGAGCGCATGATGAGCTTCACTGGCTCGTCTACCGGCACCACGAGCTCGCCCGTCGTGCGCTTGCCGTTCTTGTACTGGAAGTCCCAAGCCCACTTGCGGGCAGTGACGTTGACCTCCATTGCGCCTTCTGGAGCGGTGCGCATATCTACGAACGAATCGTAGCCGAGCCACGCAACCCAGATGCACACGAGAGTCGGGAACGTCGTCCAAATTACCTCAAGAGCGTTGTTCCCGTGGATGTGCGGAGTCTCGTGATCCTTGCCGTCTCTCTGGCGGTAAATCACTGCGAAGTAGAGCATCACGCCAACGATGAGCACGGTGCACACGACCGAGATGATCGTTACGACGTCGTGGGCGTAATCCACCTTGTGCGCAAAATCTGACCCCTGCTCGCCTAACAATCCCAACATAACTGACCCACGTACCCTTAAAACTTCCCTTTCCCTCTACGAGCCCTGTTCCCTCTACGCAGCCGTCTCGCCGTTGCTACGCCGCTTCCTTCCGAAAAAGAAGATTACCGCTGCCAGGCCCAACAGCGTCAGCACGCCCCCGACTCGTAACAAGCCGACAACCGCCCACGTGTACCGTCCTTGCAGCGGATCGAATCTGAAGCAGTAGAGGAGCAAGTGATCTATCGCCGTCCCTACTGCGCCCCTTGAGGCCTCAATAAGAGACAATCGAACATCCCAGGCGGGAAAATCTATGCCGGTGAAATACTGCGAGATTTCACCGCTAGGCGTCAATATCATAAGAGCCGCTGAGTGGGCAAAATCGTCGCCATCTTTCATGTACTGGAAGCCGATCTCGCTCATCAGGCCCGCGATATTCTCTTCGCTGCCCACCAAGTATTTTACGCCGCTTCGATCGGCTGTGGCTTCGCCCTGCAGCCGCGAGTTGAACTTATCCATCACCTTGCGCGCGTCAGCAGGAGTCTCAACCGGATTGAAACCGACTACGAGCACCGTGTAGTCATGCGAGAGCTTGAGCGAGAGCTCATTGAGGAGGCTGTAGGCGCCGTCGAGCAAGAGTCCGCACAGGCGCGGGCAACGGTAGTAGACCGGGGCGATGACGATAGGCTTTCCTTCCGGAGCAAACTCCCGCAGGCTCTTAGTCTCGCCTGTTGAGTCCGTGAACTTCCTGGAAAGATCAACCTTTGCGCCAAGTTGGGTGAAAACCCCAACCTTCTTCTCAACTTCCTCCGGTCGCTCTATCGCATGTGCGGTAGTAATAATGAGCGGCAGCGAGAAGAGAACCGCTGAGAGCAATCGGACAACAGCCGACGAAAGACTTGCTAAACTACTGGAATCTTTACGCATACAACGTTGCAGCCGGGTCTTATTAGCCCCAGAAATGCGAGCATGCTCCAAAAACGAGTATGTTGCAAACACTCCTACCTTTTTAGCACACCAAACCTTTGTCCTCGACTAGCGAAGGTTTGACATACATAACAAGCGTTAGTAATGTCCCCCGAATAGTTGAAGAATCGGTGCAAGTACTCTTTTAAGCAACACGGAGGACGGGATGGATATTTGGAAGAAGTTTGAAGAGAACAACATCACCCACAGCGCCGCCCACCACCTGCAGGCAATACATGAGCTGCGTGAGAAGCGCGGCTACGCGCGCGTCACCGACGTCGCCAAGGAGCTCAACATCACCACCGGCAGCGCATCAATCAACCTCAAGGCGCTCAAGAGCAAGGGGCTCGTGATCGAAGACGAGAACAAGTTCCTCTCGCTCTCATCAGAGGGAGAAGAGATCGCGCGCGCTGTGCACATGCGCAAGAACATCCTGCAGGACTTCCTGCAGAACATCCTCAAGGTCACTCCTGAGCAGGCTGAGATCGACGCGTGCAAGACCGAGCACCTGATCAGCGCCGAGACCGCAAAGAAGCTGCAGGAGTTTACCGAAAAGTTTTCGCGCGCTGCGTAGCCGGCACCCTATTCACGGGCGTTGCCCTTTTTGTTCCCCGCGAGTATGAGTGGGGGCATGAAAGCACAGCTCAAAGAAGCCCTTAAGACCGCGATGAAGGCGCAGGATCGCCTGCGCCTCGACACCATCCGAGCGCTCCTCTCAGAGATCCAGTACGAGGAGATGCAGAAATCAGTAAACGACCTGGCGCCTGCTGAGTGCACCACAGTGCTGCAGCGTGAGGTGAAGAAGCGCGCAGAGTCGATTCAGTTCGAAGAGCAGGCAGGGCGCGCCGAGCAGAAGGCGAAGCTCACCCAAGAGATCGCAATCATCGAAGAGTTCCTGCCGAAGCAGATGTCGGCGCAAGAGCTCGAGAAGATCATCACCGAGTTCAAGGCTTCAACCCCCGGCGCAGCACTTCCGCTCGTCATGAAGCACCTAAAAGAGAACTTCGCCGGCCAGTACGACGGAAAGAGCGCCAGCGAGATCGCAAAACGAGTCCTCGGATAGCTTGCCGTGCCAACCTTCACTCGGAAGAGCACGATTACGTGTCCAGCCGACGAGGTTTTCGCGTGGCACACCCGCCCTGGCGCCTTCCAGCGCCTCTCTCCGCCGTGGAGAGACGTCGAAGTATTTCGATCGTCAGGCTCGATTGCGCCAGGCTCTGAGGTCGAGCTCCTCCTGCGAGTCTTCGGGCCTATTCGCCTGCGCTGGCTCCTGCGACACGGAGAGCTGCTCAAGAACGAGCTCTTCACCGACGAGCAGGTGAAGGGGCCCTTTAAGTCCTGGCAGCATCGCCACAGCTTTATCCCGCACAGCGATTCACTCTCGACGATGCTCGACGAAGT
>CAYPUA010000087.1:0-4411 GCA_964413875.1 uncultured Bdellovibrionales bacterium | reverse complement strand
CAGAGCGTCGACCAGGAGTCGACCGATGCGCTGCTTAAGGAGTTGGGGCTGTAGCTTTAATCCCTGCCGGGCATCCATTTCTGAATTTTTAAACCGACTCTTGTAGCGAGAAGGACAGATCTGAAACAGACAGGTGTAATCAGATTCCGTCATGGGTGGCAGCTATCCAGCACCTAGCGACTCTCACACTGAGAGAAGCTTCTTTAGCCAAAACAGCCGGTTGGGCCCTCGGCCTGAACTCCCTTCGTGCTTTGCCTCCCCAACCACGCCTCCCGATCCAACCCTTTGCGTTGTAAGAGCTCCTTTTCTATTCTCTGCGACCACCTAGAGGTCCGCATGCACATCCAACCCGACAACCAGCCGGAGCGTGACTCGTCGGGCACCGACAACCACCCTCTCCCTAAGCCACACCAGCACATCTCGCAGGAGCTGCTCTCCCACTCCTGCGATTTGCTCACAACGCTTCTGCACCTCCAGCTCGATATTCGAACCCAACTGCCTGCCGCTGCGCACTCTTTCCCGGGTAATGACGTCAGCTTCGACGGAACTTTGGAAGCCGCTGCTGAAAAAGCTGAAGCTCTCCTCTCTCGGGCGTCCCAAGGCATCGGCACTCATTCGGCCAGCGACTACTTCCAGGAAGCGAAGATTTTAGCCGAAACGATAGTGCACTTTACCCGAGAGGCGTTTTCGGCAGCTACTCAGTCGATACTCAATGATGCAGGACTACTCTCTCGTTGCACGGCGCTTGCGGAACAAGCTCAAGCTGAGCTGTGTCAGGAATATGGGGACAGCTGCGTACGGGCTCTCAAACAACTGGTCGAAGATTCTGGTTACTACCACCGAGCACACAAACAAAACCCCCTTTCCTCTGGTCAGGACCAGGCGCTGGAACTACTGCTTGGAGATCCAAGCAAGCTTTCGCCTGATAGCCTGCTGATTAGGAAGCATGCGACTGCCATCGGTAGCGCGTGTAACATTCAGGACGTTAAGGAATCGATTTTCTACCTATCCGCTCCGCAGATATTGGAAGAAGCCTTGCCTGCCTACAATCACCTTCGGTCCATCGCCGTCCTCGTAGCAGAAGATGGATGGGAAATGGAGAAAAGCACCGTCTCCCCGCTGCTATCTGACATGCACAACTTCGTGTCGGCCTGCTCTCCTTCCTACATGAAGAGTTCTTCGCAAGACCGTACGGTAAGTCTGTCTTTCGCGGAATGCCTAGCACTGAACAACTCCCTAATGGCACCAGCGTTGCAGGAGCGGTTCGGCAAAATTCCGATTCTTCGACTGGTCAATTTCATTCGACAGGGTTGTTTAGCGATCGGGCAGCGCAATCCGTTGTCTGAAGCCTCCTTGGTAGATCCAACCACTATTGAAAAGAGCATCAATACAGCAAGCGACCTGCCGATGACGCTCGCCTCTGAGATAGGGCCGGAAGCTATCGCAGTCGTCTCTCGGCTAAGACAAGACCCTGATTTTTCCGTGGCAGTTGCTCCATACTGGTGGTGCCTCGATGTACTCCAGGACCTGATAGCTGGCTACGCCAACGCTGCATCTTTACTGTTTCATCCTGAAGTTATAGCGGCAGCAGATCGGTCCTTCATCGCAACTTTGATGGGACCGCACGCATCCGTCGATCCTGAGACCGATGGAACGGTCCCCAGTTGGTGCAAACCAATTCGAAACTCCTCCGTGCCAATTGTCGGCAACCCACACCTCTGGGTATTAGACCTCGCTATCTCAATGAGTCCAGGTTGCCACTCCTTTTATGAGACGCGCAGGGAGATATTCAAACTCATCTTTAATCAATACCAAGAGCTCCCAACGGAGATATCGAGAGTACTTGGGCAATGGGTCGACAGCAGTAAAAAAGAAATCCTTAAAGCTCTTGGTTCGGAGCTCGGCTCCGAGTTTGTTTTTCCAGCTCGAACGAGATCAGAGGACTTCTACCGGGCAATCAATCGACCGTTAGAAGCTCTCCCCTCGGACGTAGGTCTCGCAATCACGCTTCACCCCCGCTACTGGCTGATCGCTTCTCAATTCCCCGATTATGTCGACGACGCGCTAGCATTTTTGGGGCGAATCGATGCTGCCATTCCGCTCGCTGAAGGAGTTTCACAGTTAGCACTTGATGAAGCCCTCCTAGGCGTACATCTCCTCGTGCATGACGCCTTCTTGGACAAGCGTTCACTGCGAGACGCTCGCTCGTGGAACGACACTCCTGATCAGTTGTCGCAAGCATTCCGAATGTACCTTCTTCTAGATAATCTCATCACAGAGCGGCATTCTGCACCGCTTCGAGCATGGAGCTCTCAAATACTCTTCAGCCGTTTTTTCTGGAACGATTTATTTCTTCAGTGTTCCTTGTGGGAGTTTGGCAAGATAGACT
The DNA here is from genome assembly GCA_964413875.1 of uncultured Bdellovibrionales bacterium. Lineage (GTDB taxonomy): Bacteria > Bdellovibrionota_C > UBA2361 > UBA2361 > OMII01 > OMII01. The sequence continues at coordinate 2,022 of CAYPUA010000087.1, read as the reverse complement.
TTCTCGATCCCGAGGCACTGACCGGCCAGCACCGAATCCCCCATTCCTACCGCACCGCTCGAGACATCATAGAGCCTGCTGTGCCCTCGGGGGTAACGGATTTTCCTCGAGATAAATTAACCGGATTTTTCTGTCTGGCTGAACTAATCGTGGGGAGAGACGATGTTGCTCGCCACGCCGAAGATATCGGGCTTGCCCTCTATCACTTCATTTGCGGAGAGGTGCCGAAGCGGAATTATCCCGGGTACCTGACCTTGCCGGATCGGTTCTATGAGGCGGTACTGGCTGATACTCGAGCAGCGTCCGATAGCAGCAATCGCCATGGTCCAGTTACAGAGCAATTTAACTATCTCAAGTGGCAAAACCGCCTGCCATTCTCCTCGCTCTCTAGGCTCTTCATCCTTTCGGCTACCACTTTTGAAGATGGAAACTCCAGTGATGCGCCCTTTATGCATATGTTCTCTGGATCTTCTGAAATGCCGCCGGGCTGGTGGGAGCCAAACCAGCGCACTCCTAAGCTACTGGCATCTCCCGAGGCAAACAAGAAGCTGTTAGAGTTTCAGAACGGGATCTTTTCTCAAGTAGCAACTATACCGCAGCTCTTTGAGCCCCTCGATCCTCTCGACTTAATGCTCTTCGCGCGCGCCGTTTCTCTCGATGTTCCTTCATCCGCGCTACAACGGCCACTGCTGCGAACTATCAAGCGATTCGACCAGGATCTTAGAGATGGCGCGTTAGCCTGTCTCTCAAAACGGTGGGAGCCGGCGATAGTACAAATCCCTCGAGCAGTTGCCCTGAGCGAAACCGCCACGACAGCCGAGATATCGACCACGTACAAGAAGCGATTACGTGAGATTGAGATCTTCCGAGAGGTTAATCACAAGAGGTCTCGTAATCAGCGACTGACCGAAGAAGAGTCGCAATTTATCCAGACTCCGCTCTTCACTTTTTTTAATGAGGCGAGCAGTGATGTTCTCTATGACAACAAGATATCGTCGATAGTTTCTCCTGACGATGGTGTTAGGAGTTGGACGCGGGCAAGGCTGTCAACAAAGGAAACGGGGAATCCAAAGCCCGTAAACCGCCTCGAATTCCTCAGACTAACCGAGCTCCTCTGCGATCTCTGCAACGGCGGAAAGTCGAACAACGTCACTTGCGTCCAGAACCCGGAGTTTCTTGCTCAGATTCAACACCTCCTTGAACTCGACTCTCTCATTAAGGCTGTGGAAGAAGAGTTCAAGCGTCACGAACTTAAATCTGGGTCTTCATCGCTCGAGGTAGCCTTTAGGCCCACGCGCGGAATCCTCTCGGAATTTGTCGGTGACATCTGCGACACCTGCATCAGTCGGGTCCCGCGTCTCGCTGCTACCCATCCCGACCTGACTTTCGTCCCGTTCGTTAAGAATCCAAGCTTCACAGGAAAAAACGGACAGGTGCCTCGCCTTGCTGGAGGAAGTCTGGTTCTGAACACAGAGGTCCGAAACAGCGACGGAACCACTGAGCGAGCGCTCATGATTCGCGGGTTCAATCCAGCTCCAAGCCTCTTCAAGAGCATTCGTGCTCAGGAGATATTCGAAGCATTTGCTGACTACCTCGTCCCGATTGCGCAGGCGCTCGGCGCGAAAAAGATTGTGGCTCCTCAAGAAGTCGGCTGGGGTCTCTCGCTAACGAACAGACCCTACGTTTTCCTGCACGTACGCAATCAATACTACTCAGACCGGGCATCAGAGCGCCTACAGCTCGCTCGGCCGGAAGAGGCTATGGTCAACAACATCTTGGTGAAGTCTGTTGTGACCATTCGAGCGGTGCCTCAGACCCAATCCGAGAAGAGAAATTCTTAAGAAGACCCTCTCTCGCCCTGCCCCCTCAAAAGCTAGGTCTGTCTTGAGGAGTCCGTTATTTCACCTACTAACCAATAGCAGTGCCTCTGTTTTTGCCACTAAAAGCTATCCTATTGATGATTCCCCATTCTTGTTCTAGTATAGAAATATACTAGAAGCCCGCTCGGGCGTTACTTTAAAA
>CAYPUA010000086.1:0-4435 GCA_964413875.1 uncultured Bdellovibrionales bacterium | reverse complement strand
AACAACTTCGGCAACCTCTCGCCAGTAGTCGGCGCTTTCATCGGCAATCTCTGGATCCCCGCCAGCTTCAGCTACCAGCTAGACGGCTCCATTTACGCTGGGATCATCGCGCCCACGAGCCTCGTGTACGTAGACGACAACTACGGGCCCGGAAGGCCAAACGACAGCCTGCCGAACTCGGCCATCACCTCGCTTGTTGATCCCTCGGTGCTGTCTACCACCTGCCCCTTTGCGACAGGCTGTACAGCAGGACTCTCCGCCGCTGCAACCGAGAGCTACGTGCTTGCAAACGTCGGCTCGCGCCCGAAGCAGCGCTCGTCGATCGACAAACGTATCGTGAACGATGTCGTGAACCGTGCTGGAAGCATCAAGGACTGCCTCTCGGGATGCAGCCGCCCGGCTGGGCGAGTCCCCTCGACTCGTACCACGCGTCGGCTCCTTCGAGTCCCGAGCGACCCGCTGGGAGACAGTAACGGTGATGGAGTCTCGAATTTTGATGAGTGGCTTGTCGGCTACACCGCACAGGTAGAGTACTTGTAGCCGGAACGCTACCGATTCTTCGACAGCCAGTGGGTATACTCGCCCACCGGTATCCGCAGCCTGTCAAGAATCTCGTACATGCGGGCGAAGTTCATGTTGCGCTCTGGGTCACGCAGCTTCCCCCACGTGCCGGCGCGCAGCTCGGAGCCGTCGACCGTGCGCAGGAGCGAGCCGTGGCCGCCCCGGCCATCGTTTGTCTCAATCACATCCCAGTTAGAGAGCGTGCTCACGAAGGTGCGGTAGTTCATCGCCCCGTTTCGGCCTACTTGCTCGCGGAATGCCCGTCGATCCCGCTCGCGCTGCTGCTCGGCTGTGAGCTCTTGCCCTGCCGTGAGCGGAACCGGAGCTTCTTCCGAACGAAGAACACGACCGAACCACAGGGCGGGCTCCTCAAGGTCAAGCTTCGCGCGGGCGGCGTAGTCGGTGGCGCTCACCCTCTCTCCTGAAGAGAAGAACGCCTGGCGAGCTTCGTTTCCTGGCAAACAAGTTCCCAGAACAGTCACTCGACCTGACTCGAAAGCAATCACTGTTGCCTCGTCTTCGCTCAGAATCTTGAGCAGCTCTGGCTCGGTGCTCCACAGGCTCGCGAGCATGTGCTCCTGCACATTGAGCGCAGCCCGAACTGCTCCGGAAACCTCTCCAGCGAGCCGAGCGTCCGGAACCGGCGCCAGCCGGTGAGACCACGAGGGGTAGATCTTCCCGCTATCATCGAGCCGCATTCCAGCGGCATGACGGGCGCTGACGGCGAGGCGCACCGCCAGCCCAAATCCGGAAAGCTGGAATCCCAGCTCTGTCCCGTTTGAAGCCCGCTCGCAAGCGGCCGCTACGCTGCGAGTGCCAGAGTGCGTGTCGAAAGCCCCATAGATAACTTGCTCGCTAGCATCCTTGGGAATCTCCACAAAGATAACCTGCCCCGGAATGAAAAATGCCGAGTGCGGCTGCGTGCTGGCAGCCCTGCGGCCAAACTCAGCAATGTGCGGGAGTCCGTAGTCTGTGAAGAAGTCCCAGGCACAGTACTCCGTGATAGCCATCGCAAGCTGCTCTCGATTCTCCTCGAATCGCATCACCTTGCTTCTGACGAAATCGAATTGGGAGCGGGAACTGATAGCCCCAAGTTGGATTCGGTTTTTGCCGACTTCAACCAGCTGCTCAATAAAGTCAGTCACGACACCCGCAAGCCTCGGGTCGTCATCAAAACGCCGGAACGTCTCGATCATCATTGCGTCTCGAACGTCGCCTATCGCGGTGCCAGCAAAGGTGGCTACCGCCTCGTTAGCCAATCTCTCCGTATTCGAAATGACGTACTGATTGAGTCCTGTCAGGATCTCCCCGTACACAAAACGGAGCGCGATAGTGGCGTGCGTCAACTGCCGTCCGGTCATTCCGCTAAAGAAGGAGTGCTTCTCGAGAGTCTCAAATACTTCCGCTACCGTGCCACGCACCCAATTTTCAACGTCACCCCGCATCTGGTACAGCCGCTGGAGCTGGCCTTCCCGTATCTGCCCTTCTAGCTTTGACTGCATGTCGCTCTTCCCAGGCATCGGCGAATACGGGTCGGCTGGGCCAGTCAGAACTGCTGGCAAGGCATCCATCGCGTCTTGGATGAAGGGCAAGAGCGGATCGAGGAACGAGTCCGGCTTCTCGAATGCCTGCTGCACGACCGCCCGGTATGCCTTCATGACCATGGTGTTGCTGTGGAAGGACCGGTCTAAGATCTCAAACTGCTCGCGCTCTTTCGGGACTTTCCCACGGATGATTATTTCAGCAGCGAGATCAAACGATGCCACAACGCCACGGAAGTCAGTTTCAGTGTACTTCGATGCTGGCTTGGAGCCCTGGGCAGGATTTCCAGAGCTTTGCTGAATAGACATGCTCAACTGCCTCGCGATTGTTGGTCGCGCGCCTTAGCAGGAAGGCTGCTTCGGCGCGCGAGACGTAACAATATAGACACCTACGCTCCTAAGCTACGCTGTTCCATGTCGGGTTCTGGTGGTTTGGGTCGGTTTTGGGGTGGCTCATAGGTGGGTCACTACCCAAATAGTCTCTACCCGTAATGAGTGTTCGAGTTGCCCGCGCACGGGCTGTTCGGTACCGGAACCGGTGCCTTTCCTGGTGCCGTGCCCGGGCAGGAAGTATCGCGGCGTGTGCCCCAGTAACCGGGAGCGGCCACGGCAACGGCTCCGTTTCCGGCCGCGGCTCCAGACTTTTGCATGCACGTGCATGTGAGGCAGAGATCCGCCTTGGCGGCAGCAGGCAAAAAAAGAACGGGCGCCTGCACGATCCGCAACGCGGTGTGCAGGCGCCCGTTCGCTTGCTGCGCTTCCGCGCTTACCAGGCGAGCGAAGCCGCTGTCTGGTACTCAGTGACGCGCGTCTCGAAGAAGTTCTTCTCCTTGCCGAGATCGATCGTCTCGCTCATCCACGGGAACGGGTTCTTCGACCCATACTGGGTCTTGAGCCCGATTCGCTCGAGGCGGCGGTCCGCGATGTACTGAACGTAGTCACGGAACATCGGGGCGCTCAAGCCCAAGATGCCGCGCGGCAAGCAGTCAACCGCGTAGTTGTACTCAAGCTCCACAGCCTGGCGAATCTTATTCGTGATGTGCTCCTGGAACTCAGGCGTCCACAGCTCCGGGTTCTCAGACCTGATTCCGTTAATCAGGTCGATGCCGAAGTTCAGGTGGATGCTCTCGTCGCGCAGGATGTACTGGAACTGCTCTCCGATGCCGGTCATCTTGTTCTGCCGGTGGAACGACAGAATCATGACGAAGCCGGAGTAGAAGAAGAGGCCTTCCATGATGACGTAGAACCCAATCAGGTTCTCAAGGAACTTCTGCTTCCCCTCGAAGGTGTCCGTTGAGAACTTCGGGTCCAGGATGGCGCTCGTGAGCTCCATCTCGAACTGGTCCTTCGAGTGGATTGAGTTCACCTCGTTGTACATGTTGAAGATCTCGCCCTGGTCGAGCGAGAGCGACTCAACGATGTAGTGGAAGGTGTGAGTGTGCACCGCTTCCTCGAACGCCTGGCGCAGCAGGTACTGGCGGCACTCCGGGTTGGTCACATGCTTGAAGATCGCAAGCGTGATGTTGTTGCCAACGAGGCTCTCAGCGGTGCTGAAGAAGCCGAGGTTGCGCATGATTACGCGGCGCTCGTCTGCGCTCAGGCGATCCGACTTCCAAAGCTCGATGTCTTTCCCCATCGGAACTTCGCTCGGCAACCAGTTGTTGGCGCAGCCGTTGATGTAGTGCTCCCATGCCCACTTGTACTTGAGCGGCATGAGCTGGTTCACGTCAACTGTGTTGCAGTTGATGAGGCGCTTGTCAGCGCTCTTTACGCGCTTTTCCTTACCGCCGTCATCGTTGGCGCTTCCTGACGAGCCGACACTGTCCATTCCCTCAAACGTAAGCATATTCCCTCTCTCTCCTAACCTTACTCGTTACGAACTCACTAAATCTCTTACTGGCAGCTCTCGCAGTCTCCGTCCAGGCCGCACACCTTCGGAACCGACGGCTTCGTGTCCGTCGGAGTTGGCGTTGGCTGTGTGGCCTGCGCTGCACGGTCGACGACGACCTCGCTCGACGCCGACTTGTTCTTCATCCAGCGTGGCTGCAGGCCGCGGCGGTTGATGTCGGTAGTCGACTTCTCGATCTGCGTCGCGCCAAGCGAGCGGAGGTAGTAGGTCGTCTTGAGCCCCTTCCTCCAAGCGTTCATGTACATGTCATGAAGCTTCTTTCCGCTTGGCTCGGCGATGTAGAGGTTCAGCGACTGGCCCATGTCGATCCACTTCTGGCGACGGCTTCCGCACTCGACGAGCCACTCAGGCTCGATCTCGAACGCCGTCAGGTAGATCTTCTTGAGCTCGTCCGGGATCCTCTCGATCTCCTGAATTGAGCCAT
>CAYPUA010000085.1:0-4842 GCA_964413875.1 uncultured Bdellovibrionales bacterium | reverse complement strand
TGACTGAGGCATCGAGCTGCATCACTCCGAGGGCGTTCGGCGCTCCGCCGAAGCCGACGGTCCGCGCGCGCAGGTCGTCCTCGACCATCTTGATGCCGCGCTCAAGTGAGTCTAACGCCGATGTGCCGGCGCTTAACCCATCGATCGTTCCTTGAATCCCGTACAGGCCTTCGTGGCTGGTGAGGATCGTAGCTGACATGGCTTCCTATCTCCTGTGCCCAAATAAAATCGTTGCAGAAGCTTACGCGTTTGCAGCGTAGCCCCCAAGGGGCTCGACGAGAGAGGTCATCCCCCTCAGACTACGGCCCGAGGCATCTTCACAATAGGAAGGCCGCAATGCGAGGCTCAAATCGACGTGGCGTCAGACAGAGTCTAGCACCACACTCCTTCAAGAACTCGCTACTGCTCGCAGGGTTGATTCTTTTCCTCGGTCAACTACCTCCCCCACACATAAGAAACTGTTTTTTCAGAATTTTTGCCATGCGTAAAGCAGGCCTCGTTGAGTCACCCTACAGCGTTGATTGGGTCCTGCATGCTCTCGTCTTGCTTTCGCCGGCCCGCGCCAATCCTGACCGACACCAGCTCATCGCGTACCAGCAAGGCGCTCTCGTGACTTCCGGTCACACTTCATGACGATTCTCGCAAACACACCCGAAGTCCGACGTCTGGGCTACTCCGGACTAGCCGCAGTAGCGAGCGCCGACTGCGCAGCACCGGCCCTGAGACGATCTGGCACAACGAACACTCGGTGCCGTGAAAAAAGCCGCGGCCTCCTTAATTTCGCCGAGTACTTGACTAGCCGGACCATTTGCCTTACTTGCAAATATCAGTGACTCGGTTTGGGCCGCGATTGTATGGCGAAAAGGAAGCCTGCCGGTCCGTGACAAGAGGCTCGACGGACCTCCGAAACCAACACGAACCGGCCTCCGGGGATTCGGACGGCCGACGATAAGCAGATTCTACATTTTGTTAGCAGACCGCGAAAATGCATGCTCATGCACTTAAAATAGGCGTTGCTCGGGAAGGACTCTCGCCCGAGAATCCCTGCGGAAAACAGGCCGCAACTGACTTAAGAGTCGCTCTCATCCCTGCAGACGCGGAGCGCCTACTCTCTCAACTGCCGACCGGCCGGTTGCAGGTGTTGGTCGAAGAAGGGGCGGGCTCGGGCATCTCTTTCTCGCCTTTAGATTACAAAAAAGTTGGAGCTAAGATCGTTTCCAGTAGCACTCTCTACGCAGAGAGCGATGTAATCCTAAAGCTTAAAGGTCCAGCAGATGATGACATACGAACCATGAAGCCTGGGGCTCTCCTCAGCTGCTTCGCACACCTGGCCTCGTTTCCTGAACGAGCGCAAGCAGCTCGAGATGCCCAGGTAAATGTCCTGTCACTTGAGGAGGTTCTTGAAAGCCCTGCGCTCATACCGCGAGAGGTCGCTTTTGCCAGACAGCTTGCGTCGAAAGTAGTTCCGCGCCTCATCTTAGAAACCCCTTCTTTGTCGGGCGATGAACTTGAAGTGCTGTGTTACGGATTTTCCAAGGAGCTATTCGCATTCGCACAGCAATCCGCAAGGTTTGGAACAAGAGTGTCTTTTCTCAATGACGACAGTGGGCCTATCTCCATCGTTTCCGGAGCAGCCAAGCAGCTATTCTTATGGGATTCCGCCCGCTCTGTGCCCCCTCCGGACGTTCTCGACCAATTTCGAGCCCAGCAAGCGACCCTTCTAGATTTTAAATCATTCGAGGAATCACGTGACGCGCTCGCGGCTAGGTACTTACTTCGCTACCCCGCGGCCCCGTTCGGCATCCGACGAGTTCAATGCCTCACTGAGACGGGGATGTGTGGCGCACGATACGGTTTTGCGCTGCTACGGGAGGTCAGCCCCAGGGCACGGCAGGCCTCGGACGCCTCCGTCGTCATACTCGGATACGGCAATGTTGCGGAGGGTGCGATCATAGAGACGCTGCGGCAGGGAGCACCCCGAGTGCACATCGTGGGTCGCGAGCAATCGGTCTCGTCTCGTATCGAACCATATCTGCGCTCAGCGGACCTTATCATCAACGGTATAGACCTCGGAGCGGAGAAAGGTCGCGTACACATCGTCACTACAGCCCACATCAACCAAAACGTAGTTGGCAAGGGGGCTGTTATTATCGACTTGGTGGGTGGCAGCAAGCTCGAGCCCAGCGCTATTGAGAGCATACCTGGCTGCACGTTCCTGGACGCTCCATTCTTTGAAAAATCAGGGGTCTTCTTCTCCGCTCTATGGGGCTGGCCGATGATGTACATGATGCAGGAGTCGGCAGCGACATACAGCAAACAGATCTCGAAGCTCTTAGTCGAAAATCAGAGTTTTCTATTTCGCGGAGTTGGAGATGCCCCTCTTGGTGTAAAGAGGGCGCTCTGCGTAAATAATACCCCTATCTTCTCGAGGCGGCTCCTCACAGAGTCGCGGCCCCTAAGAAACTAGCTTCCGACCCATAAGGAGTAGTGTCATGACATCCGACTTTATCGTAGTTGGCGCCGGTATCGCGGGAGTTTCAGCAGCCTACGAGCTGAGCGCTCTCGGGAAAGTAACGGTTCTTGAGCAAGAACGGGTCCCTGGATACCACACCACCGGGCGGTCCGCAGCAATTAGCTCCCTCAACTTCATAAGCCCAACGACACAAGCATTGACTATTGTCAGTCGCGAGTTCCTTTCGAATCCACCCCAGTGTTTCGGGACTCATCCTCTCACAACCCTGCGGCAGTCACTCTGGGTGACGCAACCACATCAAGCGGACGCCCACAACGCCATGCGCCTTGAGGCTCTGGAGCGAAACTATCGAGTGCGCGAGCTAACTGCCGACCAGGTCGTTTCCCTATGTCCAGTTCTTCGTCGCGACAAAGTCGCAATGGGGCTCCTTGAGGAAGACACCCTGGATCTGGATGTGCATGGGATGATGCAAGGCTACATCAGGGGCTTGCGAGCTCGTGGCGGGATAATCGAAGCAAACACTGAAGTAGAACGAATCGAATGGGATGGATCTCTGTGGCTAGTGCGCTCAGGTGAACGCGTGTTCTCAGCGCCTGTGCTAATCAATGCCGCAGGGGCTTGGGGAGATACTATCGCCCTGAAAGCCGGTGTGAAGCCGCTCAACATCCGCCCCCTCCGCAGAACTGTCTTCACATTCGAGGCGCCAGAAGGAGCTGCACCAAACTCATGGCCATTTGTGTACGACACGGCAGAGCAATTCTACTTCAAGCTTGAGAACGGCATTATTCTCGCCTCGGCGTTTGATGAAATCGAAAGTCCTCCCTGCGATGCATGGCCGGATGACTACGACATTGCAGCCGCTATCGACAGGATTCTCTCTGTTACCACTCTGGACATCCGTAGTTTGAAGAACCGATGGGCAGGCTTGCGAACCTTTGCGCCAGATCGGGAGCTCGTCATCGGGCTAACCAACGATCATCCCGGCTTCTATTGGCTCACCGGCCATGGTGGAATTGGCCTCATGACGGCACCGGCAGTCGCCCAAGCTCTGGCGGGTATTATAGCAAGCGGCGCTCTACCGAAGCAGCTGGCTGACCTCAATCTTACAGAAGTAGCTCTGGCAGCAAGTCGTTTCGAACCGGGAGTGGTGGCTGGGGCTGCCACCTAAACGGTCCTCGCTTGGGGCTGGGGCCCAAGCCGTTCCCGGAGGCTGGATTACCGCGACAGAGCTGTTTACCGACACGTTATTCCAACCGGTTGCTGAATCGGAGAAAGGCGCTTCATAGTGTGCGCGTTGAATACTTATTGTCTTATTTGCCCCAGCACGTGGCTGGATAGCGCGTAGAGAGCACCCAGCTCTTCAGTACAACCGGTTAGGACGCGACAGGCATTACTAAATCCTAGCGTTATAACTTCCAGGCCTCCACCCATTCAACCTCAACTATGCGAAACCCGAGCTCATCAACGAGTCGCTTGTGGAGATCCGCGAGGTGGCCGACCCCGTAGAACACTGCGAGATTGTCTCGGCCGGCGTCGAGCTGCCTCCTGGCAACCGCAACTGCAGCGGCATTCCGGTCGTCGATCAGCGATGTGCCGGTTTCTCCCTGAATTTGCTTGATAATTACGTCGGATGAAACTAGCCCTTTAGCGAAGAAAAGCCGCAATTTTCTGCGCTCTTCTGGCGTTGGTCCCCGCAACACCACCAAGACGGGGTTGATCCCCTCAAGCTCCGGCTCCTCATAGCCCGAGCGGTTCATCTCCTCCTTCACCTTCGGGTCAAAGGAGATGAGTATTAGCTTTAACAGCATAGACGCCACACTCTCTCCGCGCGCGGTCATCGCCTCACCGAGCTGCTGCGGCGAAAGGTCGGCATGCACAAAGTTCGCAGCGTCGTAGTTTATCCCCTGGAGCTGGAACTTCAGCCCGAGCAGGTCTGCCAGAGCCTGTTGGATGAAGCCGATCGGAGACTGCTCCTTCGATCCGCCGCGGTGCTTGAACGCCTCCGGGTCGGCGACGAGCTCAAACAAGACCGCGTCGTACCCCTTGAAGCGGGTATTGAGTGCGTCGTAGTACCCCGCTTCGCCCAGGTGGATAGCGCCTACAAAGTCCACCCGCTGCCGGGAGCCGTTGGAGGCGTAGCGCTGGTAGTGGACGATTGGGATCTTAAGACTCCCTGGCCGCTCGCCTTCGGGCAAAGTCAGCTCCAAGCCAGAGGGGAGCTTTACCTCGGGGCTTCTGAGGGTGAGCAGCGCGACGAGCGTTAAGACAACTCCCGCTGCGACCGCAACAAAGGCACCTTTCTTGGTCATTCGAAGCCTACTCCAGCAGCTCTACGTTAGCTCTCGGAACAGTTATGGAGGTGCCGTCTG
>CAYPUA010000084.1:0-5022 GCA_964413875.1 uncultured Bdellovibrionales bacterium | reverse complement strand
AGCCCACTGGTGTAGGCTCCTGCCTGGCCACTTACTTACTAGGCGTTGTCATGCAGATCCGTATCATAGGCCTTGCCCACCGCTTGGGCTCGACCGTCATAGAAGCCGAGTCAATCGAGCAGCATTTCAAGCGTGATCCCGGCACCATTGCGGCGCTCTCTGGCGTGTCGAGGCTGCACCGGATCGCGGAGCACGAGGACCTAGTCATCCTAAGCCGCGAGGCCTGCATCGACGCGCTGCAGCGCGCGGAGGTCCCTCTCTCCCGCGTCAACGGCATCTTCACTTCCTGCAACCCGACTACAGACTACCTCATTCCATCGTTGGCACCGCTTGTTGCCCAGAAGCTCGACATAACGCACGTCATGGCGATCAATATCGGCATGGGGTGCGCCGGTGGCGTTCAGGCGCTTCAGGCCGCGTACAACCAGTGCGTCGTTGATTCTGTCGCAGGAAAGACTTCGTACTACCTCGTTGTAGCGGGTGACCACACCAGCCGAATGCTCGACAAGGAGAGCTGGAAGACGGCGATTCTCTTCAGCGACGGCGTCTCGGCTGCTGTTATTACGAACGACCCGGCGGCTTCAAAGGGCTTCATCGTGGAGCGAGTCAGCTCAGAGACGTACGCCGGGGAAAGCGTAGACGTGATCAACCTTCCCAATTGCCTAGCGCTCGATGCGGGGGTTCCCCGTTCAGCGACGCTGCTCCACATGCGTGGTAGAGGCGTGTTCGAGTTTGGAACAAGGATCGCGCCGCGGGTCAAGCATCTGACAGGCTTCCCGACTTTTGATGACTGCTACATTATTCCGCATCAGGCTAACATTCGTATGCTGAACGAGCTCGTGCCGAACCTCGGAATCAAGGAGGATCAGCTCTACCGCGACGGCATTACCCGCATCGGCAACATCTCCGGCGCCGCTTGCTTCCTCGGGCTAGAGGACGCGCAGAAGAGGGGGCTTACCAACAAGTTTGAGCACGTCCTCCTTTGCGCTTTTGGTGCGGAACTGCAGGTCGCTGTCGCGATCTTACGCCACGGATAGCCGGAAACTTGAGTCGGACCCCTTTTTGGGCGAGAACCTTCCGGACCGAAATGCTAGCGCGCTCGTCGGCCTGCCCCGTAAGCTAAATCCGGGACTGACTCGTTCTGCTGTATGTTTTACCAACCGTTCCTCCCCGATTCTAACTCAAGCCCTGCGCCGCGAAGCGAGCGGCGAGCGGCCCAGACGTCATCACTCGCGCCGAGCGAGCTGCCGAGGCTCGATCGTACCGTCGAGCTGTTGCGACAGCTCTCACGGGGCGGGAAAATTGAAATGGCCATGCTCCGCGACGCAGTGCGAAGTGAGCAATCGTACCGTGATCAGGTGGTGGCGGCGTGCGTCCAGGAGCCCTCGCTTTTTAGCGATGTAGCGCGCAGAGGCGCCCTGCTGCGCTCACTCCTTCCCTTTAGCAACGAGCCCGGCGTGTTGGAGCTTGCGCTCAAGACGCTTGAGAATCCGGCACTCAAAAACAGCGACGCTCCGATTTCGAGCGCGATTAAGATACTTTTCAGGTCCTGTAACCGCTCAGCGGCGAACGACCGAACTGTAGCCCTGCGGCTGATTGATGTCGCGGCGCGCTACGCGCCAGGTGGCGGGGACATGGGCGCCGCTGCGGCTCTAAGGCTTCTTCCCGCAACCCCCGCGGCGACAAGCGAGGCGCACCTCGTATGCGAACATGCTCGCGCGTGGTTCGTGAGCCGCAACCCGGCGAAAAATCCGTGGCTTAAGTTGATTGAGGACGCGCCAACTAGGGGAGGCGTTGAGCTTCTTAGGAGGATAGCCTTGGGGCGGGTCCCGAGCGCTGGCCGCGAGACACTTTGGGAGCTGGCTAAGCGGATACAGCTCGCCGCACACGACCTTGCCCTTACGTCAACTGTGGCCACGGTCGCAACGCGACAGCTCTGCGCGTACCTCTCGCTGCCGAAGGCTATCTCAAATGCTTCGATCGCCATCCTCTCTTCGGGGCTGGTGCTCGGCAGCCGGGCTATCGCTTCCTTCCGAAAAGCGGAAAAGCTGAACACAGATCGTGATTTCGAGCGCGTCGAAGCGCTTGCGAGGCTTGGGGCGATTAGGCGCGGCCTCGCATCCCAGGACGATGCCGCCTCGCGGCGACTCGTCAATCGGAGCGTGGGCGTGCTGCACGAAACGAGCCGGGCAAGTTGGCAGGCGCCAATTGTGCGTCTCGCCGCTGCCTTGGCGCTGGACGGAGAGATCGCCGATCCAGTCGCGCTCTGGAACGCTGCCGCAAAGCAGAGCGACCAGCCGTACGCTGAACGACTGCTTCGTCCGGACGTAGAGCTCTAGAGAGTGAGGCTCCGCACGGAGAAAAAAAAGAGGCGCCAGGAGGCGCCTCTTCACCTTTCTGACTGCGTTGCGACTAGCGCTTCACGCACCCCAGTCCGCTCGGCAGGCGCACGTCCTTACAGCCGTTGCGGCGCTCGCGGTCGGTGCACTTCTGCTCGCTGGCGACGAAGCCCGGCGGGCAGCGATCTTGGGCTGCGCTTGGGCGCTGGTTCAGCACCTGCTGCTGAGCTTCTGCAACTGAGAGCCCCTTCTGGGAGAGGTCGACGCAGCAAACACCCGCTGTCTCGCTCTGAAAGCTGCAGTCTTTTTTGCCAAGCCCAAGGTCATTGCACGAGTAGGGGCACTTCCGGCAGTTTGGAATAGCGTGGGCGAGGGTGGAGCTCGCAGCAACAACTGCAACGAGCGCGATGGCAAAAGCACGAAGTATACGCATAGTAGTCTCCTGTGGTGAAAGCTAGACAAAGGAGTACCCTCGACCAGCCCATGACTGCGTGGGTTTACCTTGAGATGGGGCTTTTGGAAAGGAGAAAATCCCGCTGGGAGCCGCGGATCAGGGGTCGCCGCAAGCCTCGCTCGCTTCTAAGGGTTAGGTCAGCTAGCCCGTCATGCAGGAGGGGTATTTCAAGCAGACGGACCGGTGGGTATAACCGCCGTCACAAACGAGGTTCCGCGTGTCACGTTACGACCCCTTCGCGAAGTACTACGACCAGGTTATCGGCGACCGCTCTGAGGTTGCGAAGCTCCTCATGCGCCTGATTCGGCGCCACGCTCCGCGTGCCCGCTCAGTGCTTGAGCTTGGGTGCGGGTCTGGGACGATGCTCAAGGATCTATCTCGACGGTATCGCACAACAGGAATCGACAACTCCCGGTCGATGCTGCGGCTAGCGCGGCAGAAGGCGCCGCGTTCGGAGCTTATCTACGGAGATATCTCCGAGTTCTCGCTTGGCCGGCGATTCGACGCTGTGGTCTGTCCGTTTGACACGATCAACCACATCACGTCGTTTAAGGCCTGGCAGCGGGTCTTTGAGAATGCGCACGCTCACCTAAGCCCCCGGGGCATTTTCATCTTCGATGTAAACACAGAGCATAAGATGGAGATGTACCGCGCGGACCCTGTCACTGTCGATTTTCATTCCGGGGCATTTTCGACCGTATCGGTCAGACGGCTCAGGCGTTGGCAGTACCAGGTGGACCTTACGCTGTTTCGGGAGGTGCGTCGCGACTCGTTTAAGCGCTACCAGATGAGCCTTCCGGAGCTGATAGTTCCGACCGACAAGATTCTGCGCGAGCTCTCTAGGCTGTTTCGGCGTGTTACTCTGCTTGACCCGGACAGACGCCGACCTGCGGCGGAAACCGAGGAGCTGTTCTTTGTCTGTTCTTCGCCTCGCTAGGCATCGCGCCTCTCCTTAAACAGCGATGGAGCGGCTGTTACCTGTGTCACACCTTGGCACACATCGTTGTATCAATACGTTAGGCGAGATACTTGCTCCCGGTAACGAAAACGACTGTCGCCAGGTAATTCTCCAATGCCCCATACTTTACAGAAGGGAGTCCGCCCGCGTAGGCGTTCACGCAGCGGCCCCCCTCGGAGGGGTATGGACACATCGACTTTTCTCAGGCGCGCGCTCACCTTTCAGGCTGAGCTGAAGAAGAACTCGTTTCCAAATGCGTTCACTCTTGCAGAAGCGTGTGGCTGTTCCCGCAGCACCGCGGTGCGCACAATAGATCGGTTGCGGTACGAGTTCGGCGTTCCGATCGAGTACGACGAGTCGAGCCGGGGCTACTACCTTACTAACCCAGACTACTCGTTCGCGCTCCTGCCGCCGGGCAGGGATGAGCTCGTAGCGATGGTGCTCTTGAGCGAGCTTGCCACCCTGGTCGACGACACAGGGCTGCAGCATGCAATTTCATCTCTGTGGGCTCAGCTCACCATTGGCCGCTCGGATATCGATCACGACTTGGAGCATCTTCGGAAGAAGTTTTCATCGGAGACTACCTCAATCGCAAAGCTTGCGGATGTTGATCTGCTCAGGCTCTTGTCGCTCTGTCATCGCGGACAACCAGTCTCGGTAAGGTACCGGAGCCCCTGGCGCCACGACGAGGACCGGGAGTATCTCGGCACCTTCGAGCGGCTGCACTACTCCGACGGGATACTGTACGCGCTCTTCGATGACTGTGCGCGCAGGAAGATAGTCCTCAACGTTTCGTTTCTGCGGGAGGTAGTCGACCTTGACGGGCTTCCCCCAAAAGCCGAGAGCGCAGCGGTTGAAAAGGCAGCCAAGGAGTACTGGCTTGAGGGATACGGGATTTGGTCGGGAGCGAAGCCCGAGACGATAGAGATCGCCATAGCAGCCCCTGCTTCCCGCTACTACGCAGCCCAGACCTGGCACTCCGAGCAGGAGGACCGGTGGGAGGGAGAGACGCTTATCCGCCGCTTCCCCGGAATTCCCTCCCCAGAGCTGGCGCGACGAGTGCTAAGCCTCGGGCGGCACGTCCTGAGCATCAGCCCGGCGTCGGTGCTCGAAATCGTGAGTGAAGACGTGGCGCACCTTTCTCGGCTTGTGGATGGGCGCTAGAGCCCGCCGATACTAGCGGTCGGGAATCGCCTTCGGAATTCACCGCTGAAACCCCCTCAGTCGCATCCAGGATTCAGTTAGGGCGATAGTTGTCGCGCAGAGACTGA
>CAYPUA010000083.1:0-5067 GCA_964413875.1 uncultured Bdellovibrionales bacterium | reverse complement strand
AGTGAGGCCGGATACGAGCTCGAAACGCTCGCGAGAGTCGCTGTCTGACATAGGGGCTTCCTCCAATCGATACGAAGCTAGCCGAGAGCTCTCACTGACTCAAGATACAGTTACGGAGGCTCATGCAACGATAGTCTGAGGTGCCACGCCTACTGCAAGGTCCTGCTTCAAGGTCTCTGAAAGCTTGTAGGGGGTGCGTAGACAAGGGTAGAAGGGGGTTCTTAGAAGCCGGCCTCGGCAAAAAAACTGGCGACGGTGTAAGCCGTATAGACGATGCCCCCGACCCATCCTAACTTCGCGACCGAGAGGGCGTCATCTGGGTACGCGGCCCAGTGATTCTTGATTTCTTTCAGGTCGTTCTCGAAATCAGTCAATTTCTTGTTGAACCTCTGATCAACGCCGCGCTCGGTGATAACCGAGGTTCCTGTTCGGATCAATTCCTCTGCAACATACCTGCCCGCTTCTTGTAGCTTCTGCAGAGAGCTCGTCAGGTACTCAAAACGCTCTACACCTCGCCAATCGAACTTCTCCTTGTACTGAGGGAGGATCTCCCCGAGCCACCCCTTTTCGAGACCATGCTTGCTAATTATGTGGTACAAGGCGCCAGTAAAAGCCAGCTTCTTCTCGAGCGTATCCGCTTTTTTCGCCTCGTTGAAGAGAATATCAAGGTTTTGATGCTCGTTTGCCTCCCGACGGTGGTGCCAAATCTCGCACAATCGCCAGTTCAAAAATGTCGCTCCCAGGACGCTAGCAACCATCACTCCGTTTACTAACTCGAAAGCGCCACACACCCAAGGAGCTGAGATGGCTACACTGAAGGCAACGACACTTGAGGTCAACATCTTGGTTACGTAAGACCAATGCTTAATGGGGTCGCTTTCCAAGCTCTCTCTTGTCGGCGCAGAGCCCAGTCGTCTTAGCAGCTGTTCTTTTACTGCTTCGCGCCAAGCGGTATCAGGCATCTTTGCAGCCAAACGAGCCTGAAGTTCCGAATGAAAGCCTTCCGGATCATTTTTTTCACTGATCCCTTGACGATGCATCTCTGTTCCTATTTCGGCTCTCATCGCACGGTCTAGGGGAGCATCTAGCCACTCTTTCGTGTTAAGAATTTTCGGAATCAACCCCAAGCGAGAGTCGCTCTCTCTAACCTTCTGCAGAGCCCAGGGGTAGTACGCTTCAAGAAATGTTTGAACTTGTCGCTCATCAAGTTGCACCGCATCTTTGCCCTGCTGACTTCCTGAACCCCCTGAGCTCTCTTGGCTAGAGGTGTGTCCGCGAGCTTGTTGGCGATAAGGGTGTCGTCCCCCTCCTTGAGCACTGCCTTTGCCCCCGGCTGTCGGTCCCGACGAGCCATCAGCGTTGCCTCCCTCGGAAGACCATGAACTGCTTTGACTGTACCTAGCTCGCTCGGCTGCTTGCCACGCCCGAAACGCATCCGCCCCCGAACTCGCCGGTTTGCTACTTTCCGCATTTCCCGCCGAATGATGACCCCTATCCTTTTCAGGTCTATCGAATGACGTCATGTTGCTACTCCTGAAACTTGGCTATTTCGCGAAAGGAAAATTCACGACTCAGCATCTCGCTGTGCCCCGAGTTCCTATAGGCCGCTACTTAGGGTTGTGCTCTTGGGCGTAAACCCGCCACGAAGCCTACTACAACATGGCTCTACTACAAGGTATCTGAGAACTTAAGGGGGGAACTTGTAGAGCGCTGATAACTTGTCGAGGGAACTCAAAAGCCCTAACCTATCGCGAAGACTGGTTCTTGTCCGAAAAGACCTTCTACTACAAGGTCTCTGAGAAGTTGTAGCTTGGAAGTTGTAGAGAGTAAGAGGTGACTGCTCACTCCACGTAAATCTAGCTCCAGCCAAGATTTAGCATCCAGACGAGGTAGCCACCAGCGCCTACCACTCCCAGCCTGGCTAGGGTCATCATGCCATCAGGGTAGTCGGCCCAGCGGTCCTTCATGGCTTCAAGGTATCCATGGAATCTTTTAAGACACTGCTCAAAGATTTGATCCTTGCCGTACTCACCCTCTAGGCTAGTCCCCTGCGTGATCAACTTCGTGGCAGCATTCTTGCCAGCTGCTCTTAACTCGCGAAGTCCCTCATCAATGCTATTTATCTGCTCCTTTTGCAGCCGATCTATGCGGTCTTTCCTCCAGGGAACGAGATACTGAAATTTGTACTGTTGAGCGATGTGAAAGAGCGCTCCAGCGCAAAGCAATTTCTGCTCAAACGTGTCCTTCGATAAGGCGTCCTCGTACAATTTATTAACTCTCTGCATGAAATGATTTTTTTGCCGCTCATGATGATGACTGTTTACATAAAGGTTCACAAGGCTGACGCCCAGGATTGAAAGACCCTCAAAAAAATAAGGAACCAAAAGCTCTTGGCAACCAATCGCGATAGCACCTGCAGCTACACCCGACATTACGTTGCTAGCACCCATCTTTTTAACAAAACCCCAGTGCTCGGTTTTGAGCGGCTCTACCTCCAGGGGAGCACCGCCGACCTGTTGCACAAAACTACTTCGGATCCTTTGCAAGGCTTCCCATCTGTCTCTGTCGGTCTGCGGAGTACTGGAGAGCATTTCTTCAGTCCGTCTCTTAAGCTCCAACCGGAAAGCCCACGGTTCCTCAGCTTGCCTAAAGCCGAGTCTCTCCATATCCTGGGTCACAACTTCGCGTACTTTTCGCTCAAAAACCGAGTTGAGCCAATCACGCGCATTAATTACCTTATTTATGCCACCCTCTCGTGCGACATTGTCATCCTCGGAGACTTTCATCAGCGTCCAAGGGTAGTACTCTCTTAGTTCTTGCTGGAGCTGCTCGGCAGTTAAACTTCTTCCCTGTCTCCTATCTTCCTTCGCCGCTCTCTGTTCTGCCAAGTCATTCGCTCGCTTCTGCTGTTCAAGAATTTGACCGAGCAAATTATCATCGTTCCCGGCTCCTCGCCCACTATTCCTCGGTCGATGGTTGTTTCCAAATGACTGCGCCATATTTCTTCTACGCTCTCACTTTAACTTAATTTCCTTTAGTCCTCATCTTGTCTTCGTTGCGCTCTTTTTCTGTTTTCCTCAGCTACTTCAGCTTCACCCGCGCTTTTAGACGGAGGAGCTGTATTTGTAGCTCTAGCTTCATCGGAATTGTCACGTCGTAGCTCGTGCTGTGGTAACGCACTTACGGGGTTTGTTGGGCGGCGCCTTGGGTCTTCTACATCCGGTCGATCTATCGGCCGCTGCCCAGCTAGCGCTTTCAAGAAATCCGATAGATTCCAAAGGGGCCCCTCTTGCTTATTCAATCGGCCCCCTGCGGACTTCCCGCTGTCCCCTTGCGGGTTTGCGTCTGAGCTGGATAGATTCTCTTGGTCCTTAGCCTCATCTCTTTGAATTATCGCTGCTTCCTTGCCGATACCGGAAACGCGAAGTGCGTTGCCTATCTCCGTAGTCCGGTAATCCCAGGCCCATGACCCAGGCTTTGCTCCAGCAAGATCCGGAGATGGCAGGGACAGTCGTTTTAAGTAATCGTGGTTTGCAGATTCCTCTGCGGCCTCAGCCTGGAATGCTCTCCACCTATTCGCATCCCTACGCAAAGCATCAAGCTCAGCAGAGGGAATGGCTACGAAGTCCGGACTTTTTGCCGTAGTACCGATGGGAGCGGCCTCACCTGCGATTCCTGATTCTTGAAATGCCGAGCCTCGGCCCAGTCTCCCAGTTACCTCGAGGACGTGCAGACGGTACTCCAGCACCATCGGCTGCAAACTGCGCGGGAAATTTCCGGTGAGCTCGGCTCCCGACAAGTGTGCGGCTTGCTGCGGAATCAGAGGGCTCCCCGTCGATGATTTATCCGATACCGTCAGCGCGGTATCGTTCGACTTTGGTGGTGTTGAAGAGGGTTGACCCGTTTGGTAGAGTTGGCTACCAGTGTCGTTGCGGGGCGGTGTTTTTCTGACGACTAATGCGTTCATGACCTATTTCTCAACCTCACTAAATTACTTTTTCGGGGCGGGCCTCGAATTCATCTGAGGAAGCATCTCTTGCACTATTCCCTCGATCATTGGCTGTACCTCAGTGACAGCCATACTGCCTTTCTTGACTACTTTGGCCGTATTCATCGGTTCCCAAGCAGACGATACCCACGCAGAGCCCAAGTTTCGCTGGCCCCCAATTTGTGTTCGCCCAACTTGGCTTAGGAATTGACCACCTGAGAAGTTGGCCAGAGTCTTCCCCTGCTCTCCCAACATACCAGTCATTGCCATTCCCATCGGATCGCTCGGCTTATTCCCAGGAGCCATGGATCCGTTGTTAACTCCATACACTGCGCCGATACCTGCTGTTTGGTTTGCAAATGAAGTTCCTGCCTCCCATGCGGCGTAGTCCGCCTCGAACCGCGCCTGATCGGCCAAATTACGAGAGTATGTACTAAGCCCCTGCGCTTGCTGCTGCGCTCCGGTAGTATCCCAGGTTAGGTTAGCGCCCCTGATTGCTGCATCAGCCTGCACGTTATAACTATCTTGAGCAACTTTGTTACCAGCCACGCTACCAAGAGCATTCAAACCCGATCCCAGTGCCGTCCAGCCGGGACTACGCCCCCTTCCACCGCCAGCACCACCATTTCCACCCTGATTAGCACCCCCGAGGAAATTACTCAGTTTCGGGCTAAGAATGCCTGACTGCGCAGCAAAGCCTGCCCCATCTGCACCTGCATTAAGAACAGCGTTCATAGCACCGAGCTGTCGATCAAACGATTGGCTCGTGAGCCCCGCAGTCCTACCCCGGTCACCCAACGCCTCTTTGGTCGCTGAGTTTCTTGCTGCCTGAAGACCCTTCTGGAGGACATCATTTGAGGCCTGGAGACTGCTCAAAAAAGCTCCTGTCGGTGATTTGTATGCTTTGGCAACTGCCGCCTGCCGTACAGTCTCCCTACCCAACACCGCTTGGTTCGACTTCTCGCCCTGAATTCCGCTCTTCGCAGCTCCTGATATGTCTTTTGCTCCGTCGCCGAGGGCGTTGGTGAGCAGCCCTCCTAGTCCTGACTTCGCACCCAGAACGAGCTGCCCAGTAACAG
>CAYPUA010000082.1:0-5097 GCA_964413875.1 uncultured Bdellovibrionales bacterium | reverse complement strand
GGCGATGACGGGTCGGTGGTTATTCGGCCGCGGTTTCTGCCGGGGGTGGAGAGGTAATAGCCGCTACAACTTCTCAGAGACCTTGTAGTAGGACCTTGCAGTAGGGAACCACGAGGTCTCAGAGGCCGAGTGGTGAGTAGGCCTAAAAAGGCGGAAAGTCATGACTGACACGAGTTTCCATGCTACTACCGCGATAGCGGAATGAGCCGAACAACCTAACTATAGATGAAACCATGCCCCGCATACAGCGCTCGTCGCTCAACTGGACCCATGCCCTTTTTGCCTTCATAGCGCTTTCTGCTGCCGCCATGATCGGCTGCGGTGGCGGTGGCGGTTCAACATCGCCGTACGGGTCTACCCTGGTCGTTAAGTACTACTCTGACTCGGGATGCAACTCGGAGCTGCCGTTGGCTGGCTCTCGCTTTGCGATCACGAGCTCGGGCGAAAGCTCATGCAATCAGCACAGCAGCTACGGGCATGTAGCCCTCTCAGTTGACCCTACGGCTATCTCGTGCGACCCAGCTAATTCAGCGAGCTGCGGAATTAACGATGGCGCGACGGTCGAATGGCGCGGAGGTTGTGACAGCTCGTGCAGCTCGTGTCAAAACAGCACGCCGAGTGATCCAAGCTACGCACTAGGTGAATGCGTCCCGGTGTTGACGACTTTGGGCGACTCTGCGACTGCGACCAACACGGGCACCTACCTCAAGGTTAGCACCTCGGAGTACACCGGCGGCTTGTACCTCGGGGTATCAGAGAGGACTGGCTCGAGCATAAAGATGTACGATCCTGCTTCGCTTGATTCCATTTACCTGGACCAGAGCGGAAACTCCGTGAGTAACTACCCCAGATCCCTCGCCGTATCCGATTCTGATATAGCGAATGGGTACACCAACGTTCTGTACTCAGCGCTCACCAACAATATTTTGTGGCAGTGCTCTTCAGATGCGGCAAATAGCTGCGGCACGTGGAACACGGCGTCATCCCTCCCCAATAGCATTATCTCCAACGAACAGGGGCTCATGTTTGTCGGCCTAAAGAGTGGTGAGATTTGGCAGTGTCCTACTAGCTCTGCGAACAGCTGCACCTCATTCGCTACCCTTTCGGACTCCGTGATATCTCTCGCGTACGATGCAGGCTCTAACACCCTCTTCGCAGGGACGGGTTGTAGAAATTGTCCTACCGCAAAAATCTATCAGTTTCCCAACCTCTCTCCGGCCCCGACTCAAATCTACGAAGCGGGCGGGGATTTCAATGAATGTAACATTTCTATCGAGGATATGGAGTTTGGAGGCGGGCAGCTGTGGGCAACGAACGCTGCAGAGTGTCAGCAGTCGACCGACAGCGACGATAATGTAATAACGACCTACCGATACACAGGCCAGCTCATTGCGTGCAAGTCAGGCTCTTGCACGATGGTAGATGCCGGCGCTCCGTACTGGGGCGTAACGTATGACTCCGACCACAATCTGATATTCGCCGGACAGGTCGGCCACTCTAACGACAGCTCATCGCCCGGCCTGATACGGAGCGTTAATGCTAGCTCAGATGATGCGCCAACGACTTTCGCTAACCTTGGCTCCTTAGGCGAGGGCGTCATCCCCAACAAACTGTTCTCAATGCTCCCAGCACAGGCTTTGATCTACGCACAGGACAATCTTTGGATAGGAACTGGAAATACCAACTGCGCATCGTGCAACTCCCTCTTTCGATGCCCGGTTACCGGCGACAACTCAAACCCGAGCTGTTTGCAGGTCAACCTAGACTGTCAAACTCCGAACACTTGCTTAGGAGCGCAGTCACTGACGTACATTGCAAGCGTTAATTATCCGTAGCGGCGAAGGTCGCTCGCTTGTGCGCCAGACGGCGGACACTGCCGGCGACCGTCCACCTGCGCGGGCCCCACAAACACCAAACCGTAGGACAGCTCGCTACAAGTTCTCAGAGACCTTGTAGTAAGCAGGCCCAAAAAGCGGAAAATCATGACTGACACGAGTTTCCACCTTTTTGCGCACTTCAACTCTGCTGCTATTCCCATTCAAGTTTGCGGCTCACCCTAACGCCCCGTCCTGCTCGCCTTTTCCTGGAGTGGCATGCCAAATGCCTCCTTCCCTTTGGCTGGATGCACCTAGGGGTTTTTCGTATGAGCAGCAACGTTGTAGTTCACAGAGCAATTCCGAGCAGGCTTCTTTGGGGCGTGCTCGGCCAAGCGCTCGCGGGAGCAATCACGTTCACTGTTTCTCTGACCGAGTCTTTCGCCGAAGCGGCCAACACCTACCCAGGAGTAATTCTCAGCCACCGCAGCTCATCAGAAAAAGAGGCTTCGCTTGAAGCCGCTGCTACGAGCCTCCGTTTTGCTGGGCTCTCATCCGAGCGCCTGAGATCGGGTTCGGTGCATGTGCGGGAGAAAGCTCTCTCTGCAGCAGAAGAGGGCCCGGTCGCCGGCCGGCGAAACCTGTGCCGGACGGCGCGCGTCCGAAGAATCATGAGCCAGGCGCAGGGGCACGTGAACTGCTCGAGAAACTACGAGCTGACGATCTCCAAGGTGCCCAATGACCCAGGCTACTCCAGCTACATGTGGGGCCCACAGATGATGGCCGCACCGGCGGCGTGGGACGTCACGACTGGGACGCGAGACGCCATCGTTGCCGTGGTTGACACAGGCATCTCACACTCACACATCGATCTACGGGGCAACCTTTGGGTCAATCCGCGCGAGACGCCTCTTAACGGACGGGACGACGACGTGAACGGCTTCGTCGACGACGTGTACGGCGCAAACGCCATAAACCGCATGGGGAGCGGCTCGGACGACAACAGCCACGGCAGCCATGTCGCGGGCACGATTGGCGCCACCGGTGACAACGCCGAGGGTGTGGTTGGACTGAACTGGAACGTGCGGCTGATGTCGGTGAAGTTTCTGAGCGCAAGTGGCTCTGGAAGCACAGCCGATGCAATCAGGGCCATTCAGTACGTCGTAACAGCCAAGCAGAATGGTCACAACGTAGTCGCCATGAACAACTCGTGGGGCGGACCTTCCTACAGCAGGCCGCTGCTGGACGCGATTCTCAGCGCGGGGTCGGCGGGGATCCTCTTCGTCGCTGCTGCGGGAAACAGCTCTCGGAACAACGACGTGTCGCCGTCGTACCCGGCGAGCTACAGCGCCGACAACATCGTCTCGGTCGCCTCAGTCGACTCCACCGGCGCACTTTCCTACTTCTCGAACTACGGGCCGAACTCGGTCCACATCGCTGCCCCTGGCTCGGGGATCTACAGCACGACCCTCAACTGGAACTATGGGACCATGTCCGGCACCTCGATGGCTTGCCCACATGTGGCGGGGCTCGCTGCTCTCGCCTACGCGGCCTGCCCCGGCATGACGATGAAGCAACTTAAGGGAGTCATTCTCTCCAACGGCGTTAAGAAATCCTCTCTAGCCAGCAAAATTTCGACAGGCTCAATAGCAAACGCCGCAGGGACGGTTCTGACCGCGAAGCTGCTCTGCTCAAGCACGACTCCGTCGCCGACGCCCACGCCAGATCCGAATGCTCCAACACCCCTGCCAACCAGCACACCAACGACTACGCCCACCCCAACCATCACGCCGACTCCAACAGCGACACCGCTTCCAACGGGCGGCTACCTTATCGCAGAGCCAAGCGTAATCGCATCGGGGAGCCCGTTGACGCTCAAGATCTCTGTGGGAAAAACCACATCCTCTAGCATTGCCCTCAAGTGGTTGGTGGATGACCTGTATGGCACCTCGTACGCGTGCCAGGGCGCTACCATCGTGTCTCTTCCGAAGGGATCTCGCACGGTTCAGATCTCGCTGCCGGCGGAGGCGAAGTACTTCCCGTACATCAGCGTTTCGTTTGAAACGCTCAAGGCGAAGTTTAGCACGAAGGTAATTCAGACCGGGACGCAGCGGACGCTGACGCCCAATGTTCAGGCCTATCGGCTGTGCCAAGGGTTAGTCTCGAAGCCGATTCTCTAGGCACGCTTGGCAGGCACCGACGACCCGCGCGCAGCGGGCCCCGTATTACTGAAATGCCGCTAGGTCTGAAAGCGCTGTGGAAAACTCGTGTCAGTCATGACTTCCTGACTTTCTCTGGCTTACGCCCCGACGGACCCGGCTGCGCTAAGAGTAAAAAACTCGGAAAGTCATGACTGACACGAGTTTTCCGTGGCTACAGTGCAAGAGTAATTTGTGGATGAGTAGCGTCAGTGGGCACGCCAGCGGCAGCGCTCTCGATTGGGTAGAGAGCGCGCGCCTCTGCCATCTGCTTATTGATCTCGTGACCATATCTCTTGGCATCCTTTAGATCCTGTTTGAACTGCTCTCTGGAAAGCGTCTCTCCGAGGTGTCGCCTGACACGGGGTGCGATAAGAGGGTGCTGAGTAACTATCTGTAGTAGTTCGGCTAGCTCTGTGATGTGCAGAACTTGATAGTGGTGGTATTTACCCCCAATGACGCTCTCAATTTTCCGTGCACCAGCCTCTTCAATGCTCCGCCCCGCGCTTCGATCGTCCTGGCTCAGTGGATGGTATTCAATAAAGATATTCATTTCATCTAGTAGAAAGTCGAGGTCGATTCGGTGGGAGGTGCCGGTCCGCACATGCAGATTGTCACCCTCCACAAACTGCTTTATGAGCCCGTACTTGTGCAGCAAGTGCGCTACAACGCGCTCATGACCTGAGCTTAAGAAAACTGTTTGATCCGGAAGCTCAAGCCGCACGCATGCCGTACTGAGGTCTTTTTTTGTAAAGCCCGGACAGAGCTCAGGCGGCAAAGCAGCGTATAGCTGAGCGAAGCTGGAAGTTAAAAACCCACACTCGTGCAGCTTCTCCCTTAGTTCTACGAGGCGCTCGTTGATTGGGAACTTCAGTAGGTGATTGATAAGCCATGACTGAAGGTCGGGGCGTCGAAGAAGGGTGTAAAGCTCTTTTAGCTTCACTAACGTCGAAGGTTCAGGGACGCCGCAGCCATGCTGCATCAGGCAAACGGAGGCGAAGAGTTTCTGCCAATTAGTCGAGGAGTGTTCAACGCACCAAGCCTTTACGCTATCTAGTTCCTTGGCGTCGGGCACGCCGCGGCCA
>CAYPUA010000081.1:0-5260 GCA_964413875.1 uncultured Bdellovibrionales bacterium | reverse complement strand
GCCCAAGGCGCCCCGCGGGGGGAGTCTGGAGCCACTGCCGTTCAAGAGGGCGGTCCTTATGAGAGGCGTGGAGAAAGTAGCCCCGTACCAAGGCGGTTACCAAGGGAGTTTTACAGAAAAACGATCGATCGTCCCATCCTTTAGCCCAGTTACAGCGGTCTTATTCTTAGATTCGGTGTGTCACGTCTCGCCACAAACAACCATAACTATCAGGTCAGGCATGGGACCCCTACAGGTTCTGACCAGTAATGAAACTGTCTCTGAGTGCGCCGGATTTCGGGTCGCATGGAAATTTAGAGCCTAGGCAGCGATGGCTGTATGTCTGCTGAGAAAACGGACCTTACCACAATAGCTGACTGCACGCAGGAGTTGGTTCAACCTTCGTCGGAACGGTCTCTCACGTCTAATGGCTACACCTCCGCCGAAGCTGAACTTCTGCGCGCGGAACTGCCAGAGCTTGAGGGGCTCTCTCATGACCAGGTCAGCACAGCGCTCACCGTCAATGGGAAAGTTCTTCCATGTTTCGGCGTGCTTGCGACACGGTTTTTTCTTAACGTGAGCCCTGTTGAGCTTGTTGAATACCTAAAAGATGACGCTGGCTTCGAGAACCTGTTGAAGGTTATCGAACGGCAGTCGGCTCAGGACAAAACTCGGATGTGGTACGCCATTTCGGCGCTCCCCTTCACAAATGAACAAAGTGAACACCTGCTCATAGCGCTTGGAGGGCGTGAACGGGGGACGCCCCACCGGTTGGAAAGGCCGGAGGAAACTGACCAGACAGACAGGCGCGATACAGCTGAGCGTACAATCAGCCGAGGGAGTCTTGCCCCCCGAGCCCTGCCGCACCTAGCTACCTTTATCACTAACAAATTAATGGGGGGACTTGAACCCGCCGATGCTAGAGTAATCTATAATATTCCTGGCTCAGGAGAGAGGCAGCTTCAAGTCTCTACAGGGGCAACCTCGTTCCTCTTGATTCATGCCGAAAAAGCCATTCAGATAATTTCGCAGAGAGCGAAAGACAGCAGCGGCCATACGGTGACTAAGTCGCAAGATCTGGAACATGAATCGACAGAGCAGAGCGACCACAAGAATGGAATGCAGAGGGAGTTTGACAAACTCATGCGCCGTCCCCTTCAGACTGTCCTTGCTCTCCACGAGGGCGTCGCGCTACACCCTGAGTCAGCGGCTACGGTGGTATTTTCTCAATACAAAAGGGGCGGGCCCAGCATCCTCTCCACCATAAAAGAGAACAGTCAAGCTCTTCGTGATTTACTAGACGTCGCAGCGAAGTCCCTGAACAGCAATTATTCCGACGAGCAATCTCCAGGATTACATTCGCCGCCACCGGTAATTCATCTTTCGCCCGTAGACGAACACTTGGGCCCTGACTCCCCAGCGTTTTCCGATTCGCGACCGATGCATGATACGCCACGATGGAGCGACGCGAGGATAGGTCGCGATCCTAGCGAGATGAATAAATGGCAGCAAACGTTTCTTTCAGTTAGCAGGGCAACAGACACTGGTGAGTGGACCGAAGCAGTCTTTAAACTTTACCTAGAGTATCTGGATTGCATGCCTCAACATATGGAACATCGCCTCGGCGCTCTGGATGTCGAGAGGCGCGTTACAGAAGGTGAGATTACGGGAAAAATCAAACGTATTGCCTCAGTAGCCTCCGGCCCGCACGAGGAGCTGCGAGCGCAATGGGCTTTGACAAAGATAGTTCCAGGGTACGACCTGCCCGAAGTCTGGTCACTTGATAAAAATAACTTAGTACTAGGATTGAGTCGTGAGCAGCTTCCGTCCGAGCTTCAAGGGTCGGGGCGAGATGTAGTAGCGAATATGCTTGACGCTCCTCAAGATGTTCCTCGCGGCACATTCGACATGGTTGAGTGCTCCTCGTTTGATAACTTACGGACGAACGCCGATCTCGCCAAATCGCTCGCCAACATGGCAACTCTCCTTCGCCCCCAGGGAGTGCTGCGATTCGCGCACGGCGAGCCCTTTTCGCAGGAGGCCGTGGCGACTCTCGAAGGGTACGGATTTCGCTTCCTCGCAAAAAACCAGCAGTTCGGCCTAAGAAAAGAAGCGAAAGACAAAATCCGAAGCGGAAGTGGGGAAGAGGTTCTTGCCCGATGTTTGCAAAAATTAAATCGTCATAAATATTCGCTACTCGTCGCTCCTAAGAGCGTTGAGGAGAACAAACTACGAGTCGACCTAGAGCGAAAAGAGATTTTTGAACGTCGAAATCGGATTACACTCGGGAGGACCGCTACGTCCGTACAGAAGCAGGCAGATAACGGCGATATTTCCTTGGACTATAACACCCTCTTGCAGTTGTGCTGCGTTCCACGACGCCTCTTAGATAACAAATATCTTACCGAGAAGCAGCTAATTGTCGCCCTTCAGAGGGTAGCGGGAGAGCTTGACACTCCAGGGGCCCACGCGTTGTTCGGAGCCTACTTTTGTGGCGTTCGTCATGAAGGCGTGATGCGCGTTGCTCCGTTCGCGTTGGAGGCGATAACAAGCAAGCCTGACAGGCATCGCCTTCTTTCGTGTGAGCTCTTACGTCATGAAAATAAAGAAGTGGGGGAGGTTTGGCTTAAACGTGCGGAACAGGATCCCAGATTTTTTATGACGATGTTGCTCAGCGCCATACCTCAAGAGCCCCTTCCGGAGGCTTATGCGTCAGCGATCCGTCTCCTTTCGGAGAAGCTCGAAGGGGTCGCGGCGATTGAGACCTGGTTCAGCAAGCTCCCGAGCCGAGCAAATGGTGAGGTAGAGGCCCGTCGAGCTCATAAAATTATCCCCCCCAACGTGCGCTTTCTTGTCCCGGTGTCGATGCGGTTTGCTGAGGGAACCTCTGAGATCTATTGGGCAAGAAACACTGACCATCGGAGTACCGACAAGTTGTCCCTCATTGAGCTCAAGCGATTCCTCGCGGAGCCGGGGAATTTACCTCAGAAGGTTGAACATCTTCCGCAGGCTATCGACCACGCTTTAGAAATGCGTGACACGAATCTTGCGAATGCTGTCATAAATGTCATCAGGGGCGCGCTCAGGAGAACAGATCCATTATCAACACAGGAACAAACTACTTGTAGGGCTCTCGGGCAACGGTATTGGGACGCTTTGATGGAACTAGCAGGAGACGCTGACGGGAACCGAACGCGAATGCTCCGCAAGTTCGGACATTTGAGGCTTGGTGTAGTTATTCCGATATTGATTACCGATATCACAGAGGCGCAGGAGCGAATCTCCGCTCGCCTAGCCGCTGAGCTCCGCCCTTTCTGCGCGCCGCGTTCGCGGTACATTAACCGAGAGGGTGAGGTAAAAGAAGCTGTCATACGTGTGTTGGATGAATTCATTTACGGGCACCAGGTCAACCCGGATATCGCAGTAGGGGCGGCGAGAAGGGCGTTGCAGCGAATGAAAATCGAACCTGCGTTCCGCAGTAATTGGATGCGGAAACGCCTGGGGGAATGCGCGGAGATCGTTTACCAGAGGGAGGTTCGCTCTTTCGAGATCTCTGTCGGAGCTAGGACTCCGGAACAGGTGCTCGCAACCATTTCGAGCCTTAAACGTGACGACGTCGAGCGCCTGCTGCCAAAAATTTGTGATTTTATATTGACGCGCGCCTCAGAGATTTCCGGCGACTGGTACTCGCGACTTCCCTCCCAGGTGCAAAAGGGGCTTACGGAGTTCCTTCTTTCCAAGATTGGTGAAACACCTATACTTCCGGTTCTCCAGCAACTACCTTGGAGCTGGCGTGAGGACGTGTGGGCGCGGATTCTTCGTGATACCACGGATGAGAAGCTAGACCCCCGTTGGCTAGAAAACTTGTTGGACCCAAATTTGCGTACCCCCCAGAGATTTCGCCCTCCGCGTACTTGAGACTTCCCGACCAGGTGAGTGAGGAGCTTCAGAAGGTCCTTCTCTTCAAGATTGTTGATACATCGCTGCTTCCTGTTCTTAATGGACTACCTTGGCACTGGCAAGGGGTGTGGTTACAGCGAATCCTGCGTGATATCGCACATTCGCATTCCTGGTACGGGGTTACTTTTCTTCCCAGCATATACTAGGCCACCCCACCCGAAAGTAGTTCAGTAGCCACGGCTTGCCAGGGCTAGACCGCAAGCCCAAGGCGCCCCGCGGGGGGAGTCTGGAGCCACTGCCGTTCAAGAGGGCGGTCTTTATGAGAGGCGTGGAGGGCGGGAAGTTTCAAAGTGGTACGGGGCGTCTTCTCGGCGGGCCTGCCCTTTTGTGGGCTACTCCGGCTCCGTACTTGTGAAAAGTAGCCCCGTACCAAGGGGTTTTTCGGTAGGGGGGCTTTTTGACCCGGCGGTTGGGATACACGCCGGCACGCCTATCTGTGTCGGGATCTGAGGCGGTGACCCTGCTGCAACGGAAAAAAGCACCGAGCTCGGCCACCGATTGCCCCGCGCTTACTACGACCGCGGCGTGCCTAGCACCAGTCGATCACGGGCGCCGGCGCAGCGGTGAGTACCCCGGGTAGAAGCAAAGCAAAACATGCTCATACTGCAATACAAAGATCCCTTGCCTCCGAATATCCGAACAGCGACGATTGACGGCACTAGCTGGTTGGAGTCGTTTGCATCCCAAAGAGGAAGGAATGTTCGAGCTTCATTTGTGGCGAATCCCTATTAGCGCAAAAGTGCGGGCTGTAACCATCTTGGTTTTGACCCTGGGAATGATTCCAGCCGTGCCGTCTATCGCACAAGAGGTGCAAGCGAGCTTCGATTGCAGCAAGGCCGTCTCACGAATTGAAAAGCTAATTTGCTCTGATGCGAGCCTTGCCGAGCTCGATGTGTGGTTGAGTGACGCATACAAGGCAGCCCAGGCGGAGGGGGCCGGCATGGAGAGCCTCAGGAACGACCAGCGACGCTGGATTCGTGAGTCGCGCGACCGGTGCGCAGATGTGCCATGCCTACGCGGCATGTATGCCAAGCGCATCTACGAATTGGAGCCAAGCGTGACCTTTGATGTTCCAGATGAGCGCTCTGAGGGGTCTCCAAACCAAACCGTGCTCGGGCGCTGCCATATGCTGAATTGCTGGTGGTGGGGAATTGACGATGTCAAGCCGGTGTTGGAGAAGCCTGCGGGCTCACTTGTGGAGCTCACGGTTCGCGCTACAAGCGCATCCTTTTCGCGACTCTACGTAAAGCTCCAGGACTATCCGTCCAATCCGCCACCCGGAGTTGTGTGGAGCAAGGCTTCCACCATCAGCGTGTTCTGC
>CAYPUA010000080.1:0-5607 GCA_964413875.1 uncultured Bdellovibrionales bacterium | reverse complement strand
TGCCCCGACTCCCCACGTCTCCCACGGCTCGCCGCAGGTGCTCTCATCCTTCTCGCCGATCAGGAGATACTCTTTGACACACTCGGCTTGTCGAAAGTCGCTCGTGCAGTCTGTGTCAGCCGGCATCCAGGAGAAGATGACGATTGACGGCTGGTGCTTTGCGATTGCCTGCTTGTGCTCAGTCCGCTCAACGGGGAAGTCAGGCTTAATACCCCATTCTCCTGAGTCCGTTGCCACCACCGTGGCGCAGCTCTCGGGCTTTCGGGAGAGGCTCTCGTTTAAAAAATGTGCCAGTCGGCCGTTGCCGGCGCCAACTTCAAGAACCGTGATCGGCCTATCTGGCGTTCCACCAAGCTCGCGCGCCCGTTGGGAGAGGTAGCCTGCGAGCGCATCGACGTACTCCTTGGTGAGTATCTCAAAAACTCTCCGCTCTGGATTATTGATGAGGTTGAGCCACTCCGTGTGGTTTGCGTGAGAGACAGTCGCAAGATGCGCGCGCATTTCGGCAACGGACGGCAGGCTGCCGGCCCCATGCAGCTTCGTTGCCAACTCTTCAGGAGTAATCCGCGCCAAATCAGGCTCTTGCTGCTTTGTCGCGGTGGTGTTTTTTCTCTCGAACATACGCGTACGTTTCTGTGCGAGCTCGCGAGTGCGCGAGGCGCTCCGTACCCATATCTGCCCGAAAATGCAGCTTGCTTCAGAAGAGGGGTGTGCTGGGGATGTCGGTGCGAGTTTCTCGCAGGGAAGCCCGCATCAGCCCCGACTTACTACCGGGTCTCAGAGAACTCGTGGGGCTAAAATAACGCTGCGCCTAGGCGGGCTTGGCAGAGCCTCCGTAAGCTGCTGATCCGCGGCATGCTTTTGGGAGACCTCGCTCGAAGACAGCAGCACTCATGCGCCAAGAGCCGGGACGCCCCCAGGTAAACAAACAGCTTTTTCAAATTTGGCTCTTGCGGCTAGCCCCTGGCAGCCCGCAGCGTACTGCAAAGCCACAGGTTATTTGAGGCCGAAACGCCCTTGGCCAAGCTCAAGTCCCGGAGCGAAAGCTCCGATAGTTATAGTGCAATAAACGGGGGTATTATGACACTACGTTCACTATCTCGAATAATTTTCTGCGTGATACTTCTTGCGGCGGCGCACTCCGCGCCTGCCATGGCAGCGCCAAGCTCGTACACACTCTCTGGGTCGATCCCCGGCGCTAACGGATACGCGATCCTGCTCGTGCTCAAAAACGGCACCACCAGGTCTGTGTCACTGAAGCAATCTGGAGCCTTCTCCTTCAAGAACCTAAAGCTAGCGCAGCTCAAGGGAGCATCCCTGCAGCTCATCGACTCAAACGGCCGCTACGCTGGGCCGATAGTGCTCGCAACCAAGGGCAGCTCCGCCTCAATTACCTTTAGCGGGAAATCACAGAGCTCCTCGAGCCTCAACCTCGGCCGAATCACGCTTCGCTCCGGATACGCTTCGGTAAAGAAGAACCAGGTCAAGAGCTCCGTGTACAACGTGCCCCGCATCCCAGCCGCTGGCGGAAAGCCGTCCGGTGCTGGCGAGCTGGGACTAGTCGCAAGCTCCGTGCCCGGCAGCGCAGCTGCCGGAACGGCCCTCAGCAGCGGCGCTATTCCGCTTGCTGACGAGGAGAACCCAGGAGCAGATCCAGACAACGACGGAATCCCCTCCGCTTTTGACGCAGATGACGACGGCGACCTGATCTTGGACGCTTCGGACTCGGACTCAGCCGGCACCGACACGCCATACACAGGACTGAATTTCGATTTCCGCCGCACCCTCAACTCGCACGTTCGGGCGGGGCTCTCCGATGAGGTAATCGATGCCGTGATCGGCGGCGAGAACGTCTTTGCGCTCACGTTCTTCCTCTCGCTCCCTCCTGGCTCTACCACCGACGGCGGATACGTAGAGTGCGACGACTCCCTGACCTACTGCCGGCGCAACAATCCGCTCGGCTTCTACGGAGGCATCTCCGAGAGCACCGACGAATTCAGGAACAAGCCCTGGAGCGAGCTGCTCAATAGCCAGGGCTACCCGCGCATGGAGAAGGTGCTGCTGAGCGGCTTCTCGGCGATTGTCGCCAGTATTCAGCCGCGCGTCGGGCGCTCCGTGTTTCGCCCGGGTGACGTGTACCGACTAAATCTCACCAGCGGCTCGCGCGTCGTCAGTACACGCTCTTTAGCTCTCGCACCCTACTTCGTTTCGGTGCCCGCGATGAAGGAGTACGACGCGGGCTTCGGAACCGTCCCCGTGGACTACGCTTCCGTCGATGAAAGCTCCGGCTCGATTCCAGGCCTGCACGGCAACCCGATTGTTCTCTCGGGTACAGGAACCCTTACGCTCACCTTTTGGCGCCCGCAACGGCAGGCGCTCAGGAGCGATGAGTCGGGCTACTACGATTGGGGTAACCTCAACTACGGCCTCGTCTTCGACCAGGCGCAAGCGACCTGCGCTGGCTTCTACTCGGGGCTGCCGAGCGACCTCGTGGAGGATCCGAACGCCCTCGGACCGGGAGGCACCCCGTTTGCAAACCAGGGTGCTAAGCTCTCTCCGCTGCGCGACCAACAGCTAGACCGCGCCGCAAACGCGGCAAACACTTTCACCTTCACTGTAGACCTGAAGAGCTGCGCGACCCGCGCCGGCCTGGCCGCAGGCGAGTACTCCATCAGCCTGCGGGCTGCCGGAGAGACCGTCACTGGGGGCGAGAGCTCCGCGGTGCAGTCGATCAGGGTGCAGATTCCGTAGAGGAAAAGTCGTGACTGACAAGGTTTTCCAATCGTTGGTCGCTGTGTTGCGATCGACTTTGAGGACCGTGAAATAATAGCGTCGAGTACTCGCTCGAAGGAGAGACGACGAGCCCCAGGACCATCGGTGAATATCAAGGAAGAGACGTATAGTAACGGGGACTTGAGAAACGAAGGCCAGAAGACTCAAGTGGAACGCCTCAAACCCCAGCCTGAGAATTGAAATCAGAAGCCTCCTACAAAAGTGACAAGTCGCTACATGCGCAGAAGTAGTACGAGGCCTTGAACATCGTAGCACTTTACTCACAAGCAAGGGCTCCTTACTAAAAGCGACTTGTCCCAGTTGGTGTGTACCAGTCGCAATGAGCTAGGTGCCTCGACATTGCTGCAAAAGTAGCCCGACTACATGGGAAGCAGTTGGGACCATCTCCCTCCTTGCGCGAAGAGGGAGAGGCAGAGCGGGGTCTGTCTCTCAAAAACATTAATTACGAGGCGAGCCTGATATCCAGGACCTTGCCTTGTGCATCTTTGTAGACAATTACATCGATGCTTCTTCCGGGCTCAATCCAAGAAGAGATAACCCGCAGCGGTACCAGTGGGTATTCCTCAAAGATCAGGATGTTCTCAACGATGGGGGACTTCCCTTCGCTGATTACGATGGGAAGGGATACCGGCGAACCCCAGCTCAAGAATCCACCCTTCTTCGGCGCAGTCTGGTCGCCGAGGTTTTGACTAACCTCTAGCGACTCAAACTCCTGAAGGATCGGGGGCTCTCTCGTCAAATAGAGAAAAAGAATTCCCCCGGGAATAACCATCATCACGAACATCGAGAGGAGATCCATAAGTGCATCCTCCGCATTCAGCAAAACCCAACAAGCAGAACCGCTCTGCCTCACGAGAGGGGAAGGCTCCCATCTTGTGAGGGGGTCTGTTCGTTAAGGAGACTCTTCTACCCACCTACAACGCAGGAATTATTCCCGTTTTGCCGATCTAAAGCAAAAAATATCATGGGGTGCTTTGAGCTCATTCGGGACGCTAAAGCGCATCTCTGTCTTCGTCCAAAAAGGGGGCAGGGGGCCAGGCTAAGTCCAGGTCATACCAAAGCCCTTTCTAGTAATACCAGGAGGACCGAAGGGGTTTCCAAGTCACGACAGTGCTCGAAAATCCTTCTGAGATGTAGAGGCGTGAATGACTCAGCTAGCACCGGCACAAATTACTCTCCAGCAGTTGAGCCTCCCCGAGGTCACCACCCGCGACGCACTTATCGCCGCCATCAAGGCAGCTCCGGCCGACAATCTTCCACGACTCGTGTACGCTGACTACCTGGAAGGAAACGGAGATCCAGAGCGAGCTAGCTTCATTCGAGTACAAGTCGCGCTTACCAATTGCCAGACGGGAGGCCCCGCCGAGAGGAGTCTCCGGGCTGAGGAGCGGCGATAGCGCGGGCAAAAAACCTAAAGGCGCTCATCTCACTGGACCTGGATGAAACCTTGATCACCAAAGCTGCAGTAACGGCAATAACGCAGTCAAAAAACCTGCCCTCGCTTTCGTCACTGGAAACAGCAGCCTCGCTCTCTCCAACAGACGCCGATTCAGCAACTCACACCAGTAGGGAATCCGCGCAGGGTGTAGCGATTACTCTTTGGCTCTCGCATCTTCGAGATTCAAGCCTGTAGTAGAGTCACAAGGTGAGTTTTGATGGCGGGCTCGTGGCCGGCTCTCGCTATTCCGTGACGGTGCCCAATGTAGGGGGCGTTCCTCGTACCGCCTATGTACTGGAGCCCCACTTTTCAGTCGCTTGCAAAGCGCTTATTCCCTCTAATCACACACCCCAACTACGGGGAGCTCAGAGACCTCGTAGTGGGTCTTAGCGATATTCTAGTGGTGGCTTTCCCAACTGTGCCGCTACTGCTAGGTTACCCACCAAGTGTGATTATTACGGAGCCCCTTCATGGTAAACCGCGCAACCAAACTCAGTACAGTGTGCCTCTTGGCACTCATGGTCTTCGCCTCGGGATGCTTCAGCGTTACAAGCCGACCTGACGGTGGCTTTAAGACCGCGGGCAAGCCAACCTTCGAACAACGCCAGGATTTCTTCCTTTGGGGTCTCGTTGGCGAGAGCCACATCGACACAAAGGCTGTCTGCGGCGGAAAGAAGGTCGTTCAGATGCAATCGCAGCGTACCTTCGTAGACGGCCTGCTCGGGTTAGTGACTCTGGGCATTTACGCACCTGAGTCGGCTCGAGTCTGGTGCAGCTAAGCAGGACCCCCATTTCAACGTGTAGGACCACGGCAGGATTTACTGAGGAAAAACTATGAGATCAATTCTTATTCTCGGAGCTCTCTTCGTAGCTTCTATGGCAACGGGATGCCACAAAATTTATTACCATAACGGCGGTCCGATGGTCGCAAACAAGTCAGCCGCTACCGTCAACGAGTGGCACCACATTGGTGTGATAGGTCTGGTTGAGTTCAGCGAGCCAGTAGATCTGAAGAGGTACTGCTCAGGAAAGGAGTGGTCAGCGGTTGAGACTGAAAACTCCTTTTTGACCGGGCTTGTAAGCGCCCTCACGTACGCGTTGTACTCGCCACGCGAGGCAAATGTAGTTTGCAAGTAGTGCGCTTGCGTGGTTCCAGCCTTCAGCAACGCACAGGCGGTCTCTCGAGACCGCCTTTTTTGTTATCTGCGTCTGGCTGCAACCTAACTACAGGGGAAGCCCTCTCCGTTTCAGCCCCTAAAAGCACCCATCAGTTCTCCAGAAGCCAAAAACTTGTGTACCCCCCAAACCATAGGCACTCTGCCCCTCATGACGCTCGCAAAGCTCCAGCAGAAGATCGCCGCATACGAGCAGGAGGG
>CAYPUA010000079.1:0-6014 GCA_964413875.1 uncultured Bdellovibrionales bacterium | reverse complement strand
TTGAGCAGCTTCGCCATGTTCTTCCAGACCAGCTTGCTCTCCTCATACGAGCGCCGCTCAAGACCCCAACGACCTTCGCGCGCTTCTCCCTTCGAGATCGTCTCGGAGTTCTTCACAGCTAACTTTCCGTCTCCGACCTTGGTTTGCGTCTGGACAATGTTACCAACCGCTTTAATGAACTCCTCTTTGAGCTGTGGAATCTCGCTGTCGTCGTACTTGGTTCCATTCTCACCAACTTCTCCTTGCCCGGTATCGAAGTCGCTGGGGCGCTTTGGGAAGAGAATATCTTCTGCGAAGTTGAGTGTATCTTTTTCCTGCTTCCCTTCGCTCTTGTCTCCCGGATTGTCTCCGTGGTCGTGCGGCGGCTTGTCTGGCTGAACCGTCTCGATGGTGCCGATCTTGCTCCCAACTGGGTCGTCGCCGCTCGCATCCCAAAGCGCATGGGGCCAAGTAGTGACCTGCGGATTTTGCAATGAGTTGACTATCGCTCCGCCGTGGTTGTACTTGAGCTGCCCACTCGGATCGAGCATGTCGTCGAGCTGGAAGGAGAGTTGAGTCGTCTCGACCTGGTTTGATAACAGATTGGAAACAGCCTGCATCGAGTGACTAAAACCCGTGCCGGCGCCGTTTTCGACCATCATCATCGTTTGGAAGAGCACTGGTACCTCCTTCGTTACCAGCCCTTTAAACATATCCCGCACCGGCTTGGCATCGGCGAGCTCGCGAAAGCCTTTCATCGCTGGAAGGTGGAGACCTGTAGCGGGCTTGGGCTCCGGGCCCAGGTCCTCCTGACTCTCCGTTGATCCACCCTGTTCCTGTCCACCCTTATTGCGGTATCCACCAGGCAGCGGATCGAGAGAGCTCATCTCGGCAGCAAGCTTGTCGTGTAATCCCTGTCCTTTGTCTTTTGCGTCGGGGATCAATGCCTCCATCAGCTTGCTAGCTGGTCCATTGATGGCACCTTCCGGTGCGGCGAATGACACCGTTGGCGCAGCGCTCAGTGTGAGACTGATGCACCCCAAAACAGCCCGCCGGATAAATGAACTTTGTCCTACCCGTGCCATACCTGCCCTACCGCTGCCCCTGCATTAACCGTACAACCTGCTCAACCTCAGCCGGCGTCTTAAGACCCTCCAGCCGGTACGTCTCCTTGGTGGTAACGGCCAAGAAGACAATTGTTGGATAACTCTGTATCCGCAGCTCCTGGGCGAGTGCTTCTCCATTCAGGAGCGGGAATGGGAAAGAGCTCGCTGCGCTTATTTTTTTCAGCGCAGGAAGTGCGTAAGATCGCTTGGTTAGACCCACGAAGGTGACAAGCTGGTTCTCCTTGAACGAGGTCTTGAGAGGCGTCAACGACTTAACTAGCTCCAGAGCACCTGCGTCCTTCTCGTCAAAGAATATCAGGACTTTAACTTTACCCTCAGGGTCTACGGGGATCTTGGGTGCAAGTGTGCGAATTTTTCCGACAGCGGTCTCGTTGGCCGCCAGTTCCCCCTGCTGCTCAAGCATCTGTTCGATGTCGAGTTTCCGCTGGAGCTCCTGCTGTTGGGTCTTCGCCATCAGCTCCCTAAGCTCGACACGGTTCTGATTAAGGTCATCTTTACCCTCATCGAGGGAAGAAGGCGCCCTCATCCCAAGCGACTCCATCGCCAGGAGCTGGTAGTCAGTAGCCTTGGCCACCATGTTTTGCATCTCGGTATTTCGGCGGGCCAGCGCGACCGAGTACTGCCAGGCGAGCTCCTTATCCCCTGCGTTCAGAGCAGCAAAGAGCCCCTGCATCTCAAGAGGAGCATCCTTCTGCGCCCGAATCGGGGTGAACTGCTCTGGAGAGCCGTAACGAGCGATGATCTGCTCACGCGACAGCGCGGGCTCGTGTACCGGGGGCTGCTGTGCCTGAGGCTGATTTTGCGGGGTATTTTCCGTGTTTTGGGCTGTTGCCGGCGCTGGTTGCTGCTCCTTCACCATGTCAACGACAAGGGGATAATCGCGGTACACAACGCTAGCTGAAGATGTCTCGGTTACCGTCCCTCTCCAGTTAGTTGCATCGCCTTTCTGCCAGAAACCCTTGATGTCCTCCGAAGCTGCCTGAGCAGACGAGGCCATCGGCGCCACCATGGCAGCCAACAGGACAAAGCTCTTAAGAACAACTCTCATTCGGAGCACACCGAAGATAAAACCCTTTCGGGGGTATCAGACCCCTTATCTGCCTCTGTTATGGGTTTGATTCAGGTCTCAGGAGCCTAAATTGTACGTATTCGAACAGCCTCCCTGTCGCTTAAGGCAACTATCTGCTCTTAACTGCCGGAATCTGACCTTCCTCGATCAGAAAAAGCCCTAGTGCTTAGCCTCGTGCCACCAGCTCTCACTCGCCTTCTTTCCAAACGCTCTTAAGAAACAGAAGGACCGGAACCGACAATAACCACTTCGTCCTAACCGCGGAGAAGTAGGAGATGAAACCGGATAAATCAAATGGGCCAAAGCCCCAAGATGTCCTCAGAGAGTCGGGCGCCGTTGAGCAACTAATCATCGGCAAGCTTACTCGTTTGGGGGTAGCCGACGCCGTTATTGACCAGGCTCAAGAAGCGTTTCTCTCGTTACGTGATGCCTACCAGAACAAGATCAATGCGAATGATAAAAAAACTGCCAGGAGCATAGCTGATGTCATCTTTGATTTTCGGTCAGCCATAGAGCACGAAGATGGAATGGCATTTCGAGATGCTCTAAAAACATCGGATGCTTTGGGGAAGACTTTTCTGGAGCATCTCAAAGAACTCAGCACTCACGACACCTCCGCATCACCAGCTCGACTGGATACGGAATCTCGCCACCGCGAAGTCTTGAAGGAGATGCTCAGTCGACTTACAGGTGTGTCCACCTTCGGTGATTTGCGACAGTGCAATGGCTCTGATGAGGTACTCGCTCGGCAGTTCTTTGACCAGCGCACGGCAGAGTGGGTTAGAGTAATGACGGAGCTT
This sequence comes from uncultured Bdellovibrionales bacterium, assembly GCA_964413875.1. GTDB lineage: Bacteria > Bdellovibrionota_C > UBA2361 > UBA2361 > OMII01 > OMII01. The sequence continues at coordinate 3,039 of CAYPUA010000079.1, read as the reverse complement.
GCTACCTCATCTCCAGCAATGGCCAACATCTACACGAGCTACACTACAACTTCCTACTGCTTTACAGTGCCTATCTCAAATCGCAATTCTGGCATGCTAGCCGATAGTTCGGAGTTAAATAAGCTTCTCCGCGCCGCCATCAAAAACGCGGCGGGGACGTTGGTTGGAACACACTCGTACGACTCAGACCGTGATCGCTTTAAATCGACTACTGGTGGCCCAAATCAAGAGACAATGTCAGCACCGATGACAACTTCCGTGAGTCGCTTACTACTCGACGGCATGTTCACCACCGTTGACTCTTCAACTCTACGCACCCCTCAAGAAGTCGCAGCCCTCCGCACAAGAATCGCCGACTGCCGCGAACCCATCGGCGTAATTGCTTATCTTGAACTCAACTCCACGCCCGCTCCCGTGCTGCTAACAAAAAGCCAGGACGGCTTTACTTATTTCTACAATCCAGACTCACCCCAGATTGCAAGATCTCCCAAAGATCCCTCCCCCGTGAACAAAGTCATACCTGGCTCATCACCAGAACGTATCTTGGTATCTGAAGAGCAGCGGCTTGAGAAGATGCCTGAATCCTCTTTTCTTTCGTCTTTGCGGCAAATCTGCCTCCCTGGGGCGAAGCTCCTGAAAAGCAGGGACGAAGTGAAAGCCGATCTCGACCGCTCCCTCCAAAATGCCGAGACGCAGGGCCGGCTCATTCCTCACCCTAGTGGCTTTAACCCACGAGACCTAGTTAACCTTACACCGGGGAAAGGCAGCCTCGTGGCTGATTTCTCCCTCGATCAAGTCGATAAAGATGGGCTCTCAGTCGCACATCACTTGGACCGCGTTCTGCAAGCGTTGGCGCATGAGCCTGAGACGCAGGCACACTACGTGCAGGCTTTTCTCGAGCGCGTCTACCATCCAGGCACTTCAACCCAAGATGCCCACGGCGCCTGCGGAGCCGAGAGCTTGGCCCGAGTGATGAACATCAAAGACCTTGGAGAATGGTCAAGAGTTGCCGCCGACCTGATTATCCTACAACGCTCCACACTGCGAGGAGGATTAGAGCTCCGACCACCTGATGACTGGCTCAAACCGGACATCTCAAAGAATCGCCACTGCCTCGACGCGTTGATTCAATCAGCGTTACTGCGGGCAGACGCGCTACCACATGAATACTACTCGAACGAGAGAGACAAGTTTGTGGACAAGCAAACAGGTCAGGAGAGAGAAAGCGGGTTTAGCGATCAAGCAGCACAGAAGGTAGCTAACAACTTCTTTGGCTATTCGCACACCATGGTTGCAAACCCTAAACTCTCCGAAAAGGGGCTGCTCGATTACATCCTGAAGCAGGTGAATCCTTCCAAGCCTGTCTACACGGTGCTCAAGTGGGCTCAACCGGGTCAACCGCATGAACTCCATGCCGTAGTGCTCAAAGAGGTAAAAAGCGGTCGCGTATACTTCAGCAACCCACAGGGGCCCTCGGGTCAAGCTAATGGGACCACAGTTACGCTTAACGGCCCAGAGCACAGAATTGAGGACGACGCGACAGGTTACCAGTCGATGACTCTGGCCGAATTCAAAAAGAACATCAGAGAGTTCCTGGTTGATGACGCTACCGTGAATGCCCATCAAGTAAAGACGTCTTCGTGGTGGCCAAAGTCTCTGTGGAGCTTCGTGAACCCTCTATCGGTTTACGGCTGGGCAACATTCGGGTTGCTCTCGACGGGCGCGGTGGGCGCGGTTTTTGGCGCAAGGGAGTTGGAACGCACCGAAAATCAGCTCTGGTCAGGAACCCCTGTTACTGATGTCCTGAATGACCCATCGATGTTAGCGCGGATTCCGTTGCCGAATTTTGGCGCCTGGTTTGCTGCCAGCGAGCCTGACATCAAACAGCAACAGTCGGCCCAGATTGTCACGCCGCCGGCGCAAGTCAGCACGGCACCCAACTCAACGTTAATACCCACCGGTTCTAGCGGGTTGTTAATTCGTGAGAACCTGCAACACCTCGACGAGTTGCTCAATGCAGCAAAAGTGGTACCTCCCCAAATTGACGTTAGCTCAAAAACCAAAACAGCTGAGACGCTCGACGCATACTACAAAGCTGTAGATCAACTCAGCGTTACCTATCGGATGAAGCCCAAGCTTCGCGCGGCAATCGTTAAACTCAAAAACGAACTTAGCAACCCCGACGCTGTGAAAGAGTTCGGTACAACGATAGATGCATTTCGAACGGGATCGCCCGGCAACTAACTAAGACAACAACCAGGAAATCCTCTATGCCCCCAGCTCAGCAAAATCTTCCACATCTGCAACTCCAAAACCAAGGCGGAGTTACCCGCCCGTTGCCACCAAGTAACCCTACAAAGACTTCCCAACCTGGTTCCTCCGGAACTTTCGGATCTATTGCGGCAAAACTTACTCCGAACTCTTTAGTCAAGGTGGTCGGCTACTGTGCGACGCTAGTGGGCGGAGCCGTTGGTCTTGAGGCAATAGGCAAGGCTCCCTGGCAACCCAAGCCCGAATCGGTTCCGGTAGCTAACTTCATCGATAACTTGACACACGTTAAGCTGCCGGCTCTCCTGAGAGAAAATCCAGCGATTCCTGCCGGCGATTCCCGAGCGTTGCCTAGCCTCGGCCCAGCTACAGTAGTCGAAGTACCGAACGGAGATGTACTTAAACCAAGCTTCGAAGTTGTAAGCGACATACTCTTCGATAGGGGCAGTTCCCTTGCGCCGAAAATCGACTTTGACTCTCCTAGTGGTGCAACCGACACGATTCGAAATTTTGCCCAGGCCATAGATAATATGCCGCCTCATTTGCCGCACAGATATCTCCTTTGGGATGCCATAAAAGCCTTTGCCAAGGATTCGCAAAGTCGCGAAGCAGCCCTGAAGTTTAAACAGACTGTTGAAGCTATCGCGGAAGGCCAGCCCGTACCTCAAACACAGCCAAATACGACCTGGACTTGGAAAATTGAGCCCCCCAAACCCGTCCCCAACGCCCCCTTCTCAAAAACCTCCGCCAACGGCCAATACTATGAGCTCA
>CAYPUA010000078.1:0-6036 GCA_964413875.1 uncultured Bdellovibrionales bacterium | reverse complement strand
CCGTGAGCCCCCACCCCTTCGTGCGGAGCGTCTTCGACTCACTCACTACAGTTTTCAGCTTCGTAAACAAGGGCGAGACCTGGAAGGCAGGTGAGACGATCGCCAAGCTCAAAGCGCCGGACGCTAAGCGGTTCTCGATGCTTGAGGAGCTAAACCTCTCCTGCAAGTTCGATGGCGATGCGTTGTTGCTGACGTATTCCTTCACGGTGAAGAAGTTTGATATCGTCATGGTCAAGGTCGCCGTTAAGCGCGGCAAGGCTGAAGTTTCGCAGCGATGGGAGCGCTCCGATTACATCTTCGGCGATGGCTTCGTGCGTCAGGAGTTCGTGGAGAAGATGGTGGACCAGGCTCTTTCAGTCGTAGCCTCCGGATTCTAGTGGAGCCTGCACGTTCATAGACCCGACCAACGTTGTCGTATACACCAATCCTCGCCGGCAATGTCCCTACTGTCGACTTGCAGGGAGGCGCGTCGACAGAGTCGAACGGAAGGCTAACCGAGAAACGTCCCGATAAGGAACCCAAATACGGTTAGAATAAAAAATGGACACTTAGCGATTCGTCCACCAGCTCTGGTAGAAACAGCTCGCGACTCTCGACGCGCTCGCAGTCCAGGGTTCCTCCGTCTAAGGGGCACTCAGTAGCGCCTCGTTGTGTTCTTTTCGGTGACCAGCAGTAGCTGGGGTTGCTGCGCTAGGGGCAACTCCGGCGTCCGCGGCCGTCCGACACTCCCTTCAATCGTGCACGAGCAACCCGTCCCGTCGGTCGGGCCTTATCGTGCAGGAACAGGATCTTCGCTGCGACCACCTCTAGGCTGTCTGAATTCTCCGAGGAGCACCGTCTCGAAACCTTTTGGTAACATCGGAGCAGCAATGAAACTGGGGAGCGTGTTCACATGAATTTATCTAAAACAACTCGCGACGTTCTCGCGTCCGCAGGGCTAGCTCTGGCTACGGCGGGAGCGATTCCAGCTGTAGAAAATGAGCCCGGAAATCCAAGACCTGACCGCACCGTACCTACTTCCGGTCGTTGTTGGGAAGATGAGCTGCAACTTCGGCCACCAACAGCAGACCGGGCACTTGCCGCGAATGGTGAGCCCACGGCACCTCCCGTGGTTCCGGATACCGACCAGCAGCCACTTCACCGACTTCACCCGGGCCAGGTGCCTTCTGCAGGGGCGGAAGCTACGAGTTTACCATTTAAAAAAGGGCAGGACGGGGCACTGGTATTCGTTCGGAGAGAGGACCCCGCGAAGACGCCGCCGACCGATAACCCTATTGCTCCCGCTCCTGGGACAGGGGCATGCTTTACGCAACCAGACTCTCTCCACCAGGCAGCTAGCACTTCGCGGGGCTTCATCTACGAAGCGATAAGCATCCCTGGGCGCATGAGTGACCCGCGGGTTTGGCTCACGGTCGGATTTGTTGCCGGTGTGGTGTATCAGCGATTGCGGTCAAGACATGGCTAGAGAGCGGAATCGACAAACTTTTCAGCCAGTCGAGAAAAGCTAACCAAAACCGCTTGTAGCGACGGACCCAGGCGGTCCTGAGACGACCCTCGCACTGTATTCGCTCGGTTGGTAGGACTGTCACCGGGCGGTGGCACATGCGTAAACACTCAGTAACTCCCAGCGCCGCAACCGCTGCTGAGTGATGACACCAGCAGCTCTGATTCGTGCTCGGCCGCGTGCGCAGCCGGCTGCTTGATTTCAACCGTGCTACCATCGCGAGAATGAGAATGGATTAGTCCGAAAGTATCGACCAAGAGCAACGTATGAACCCCGAAAACACCCCGCATGATACATCCGGTGCAACTACGGACGCTAATCTGGCCAACCACGCTGCGGAATCCGCTATCGCGCCAGTCATCGGCCCTGCTCTACGGAGGGAGCAAACAATCCGCAGTGCGGTGGCTCAGGAGCTCTACCACCTAGCGATTGAACTTGAAACCGGGTCAGGTGGACTCAGCGACGACATGGTCGCAAACAAGGTCCTCCACCGAGCAGCATTACTCGGTAGTGATGCGGCGGCAACCCTGCTCGCGCAACGCCTACACTGCCGAGGGTACAATAGACACTGTCCCGTCTCTGCAGAGCTGATTGTCGAGCTAGCAAACCGGGGTAACGCTGAGTGTCAGTATGCGATTGGGTACGACCTCCTCCTTCTCCTCTGGATTGAGCCGGCATCTGTGGCGCAGGAGGCCGTGCTGAAGCGCGGACTCGACCTACTTGAATCGGCTGCAAATCAGGGGCACATCCAAGCCAAAACAGATTTAGGCCAGTGGCTATTGACGAGCCCCGCTGCCGTGATAGACGAGCCTCGTGCGTGCCGTCACCTAGCCGATGCCGCCGAGCTTGGCAGCGTCGAAGCTGCCACATCACTCGGGTTCCACCTTCGCGCACATGCACGCGACCAGGCTGACCTCGAGCGGGCCGAACGATACTTGCGAATGGCGGCGAGGGGCGGCTCGCGCAACGCGCAGGCTGAGCTTGCCATGAGCAGAGTAGCTGGAAAGACGGTCCCTAAGTGACGACATCAGAGGGTCATCCATCTCCTATGAGGGCATACGCATTAGCGGTCGAAGACGGGCTCGGGGTGCCGGCCAAGGCCGCACGAGGCAGCAGGGCAGCGCTATCCTAAAAGGCGGCCGTAACCGTTGCTTCGCAATCGGCACCAAGCGCTTCGCTTCGCCCCTTCGAGCGGACGCAGCGCTCTGCCTGCATTCTTAGGGATAGGCACAGCGGCTCTTTTGGCTGTCGGGTGTATGCCCGAGCCTTGACCCTTCCTCCCCTGACCACTAGTTGAGCCTAAACAATGGAGAGCCCGGTAAACTTCGGCAACATGAGGGGCTCTTGTTACCCAAGAGTCCCCGCCGGTCCGGTATTGCTTGCCTGGGGTCAGGCATCTTGGTGTCCGTGACTAGCAGCACGGACCAACAGCGCCTGAGCCTTCTCAGGATCGCGCGCCACCCCCTCGCCCGACAGATACATCTGTGCGAGTGCAAACTCCGCCTTCGGATGGCACTGCTCGGAGGCAGCACGGAGCCACCTGGCGGCGGCGAATTTGTTCTCCTTTACGTATTTTCCCTCGATGAAGATGCCCGCAAGCAGGACCTGGGCCTCAGAGTGACCAGCTTTTGCGGCGCTGATCAGTAGGCCTATCGCGCGCTTCGGCTCGCGCATCATTTCGTCAGACCCGAGATGCAACTGCGCGAGGATGTACATCGACTGCGAGTGCCCCTGGCTCGCCGCGGCCGTATACCAACGTAACGCCTGCGCCAGGTCTCGGGGTTTACCGTGCTGCCCATGCAGATATGCGCCCGCTACATCCACCTGGGAGTCGAGATCGTGCTCAATTGCAGCCTTTAGGTACCAATTGAACGCAGCCCTCTTATCAGCGGGCAGACCCAACCCATGCTCGATGGCAAGTCCGTGCGCGCGCATGGCGGGTGGGTACTTATTCTTGGCCTCTCTCATCAAGATCGAGAGAGAGTCTGAATCGGTTCTCGGAAAGGCCCGCCCCGACTCCCTGGTGATTGCAAGCTCGACTAGTGCGCTGCGCGAGCCTCTGTCCGCCGCCATGCGCAGGTAGTGAGATGCCAGCTGGAGCCGCTCGGGTGGCTGCCCATAGGAATTGAAAAAGAACCCAAGAGTCTCCGCTGCCTCGACATTTCCGCCCTCCGCGGCCTGTACCAGGTACCGCATGCCGCGGGATTCGTCTTTAACGCAGGGTTGCTCGAAGAGAAGAATCCTTCCCAGATCAACCTGTGCGTCGGAATAGTTCTGGTCTGCCGCTTTGGTGAGCAGCCCTAATGCTCGCTTTAGCTCATCCGAGGCTGTCCTGGTGGTGTCGATGCACCAGCTGTCGTACTGTAGGCGGCCCAGCACGTACTGGCACGGGGCGTTCCCGCGGTCGGCCAAAGCCTCAATTAACTCGAACGAGACATCACAGGGATCGTCGTAGACCGAACACAGCGCTTTCTCTGCGAGGAGCTGCGCAGCCTCCTCACTGCCGCACCACGCCGCGCGGTGCAATATTTGGTTAGCGACCTCCCAGTCTTTGTCCACTCCGTTGCCGGTTTGGTAGTCCATCGAGAGTTCGTAGAGCATTCGTGCCATCTCTTTTGGGTCGACCTGCTCAGGAGTCAGGCTAGCACTTATGCGAGAGCCAGCGCGGGGCCCCGCATTTTCTTCCTGAGTGTTCTCGTCTTCGAGCTTCTGCGAGTCCTTGCGTGGGCGATTATCAGGAATCATAGGGTGTCATCTCCTTCTATTTGGCTGCCGCGTTGCGGCCTGTGAGATACGTACTCTGTTTTTCTGCTATGGCAGGCCGGAGTTAACGTCGGAGCGGGTTTCAGAAGAGAAGAGGGTCCTCGTTTCTGCATTCGGGCTGCTAGAGCGGTTCCAGGACTGCCCCCCCCCCTACTCGGGTTGGATCGTTGTTCACGCATCTGCCAAGGGTTAGAGCCTTATGGGTCGTGAGGATTACACTTGAGTCGCCTGTCCCGCGGGGCCGGAGCTCTCCAATTTCTCCATTGCGCGCAAACGCTCTCAGAGTACACACTGAATTGATAGCCGCTGTACCAACAGCATTAGGTCTGGAGCATCACCATGGCCCGCAGAAGCAGCCGATTCGACCCGATGAGCACAGAGCCCTTTCGCCTCAGCCGTTCGAAGATCGACCTGTACATGAAGTGCAAGCGCTGCTTTTACCTCGACCGCCGCCACGGCATCGGGCAGCCTCCTAGCCCGCCGTTTAGCCTCAACAACGCCGTCGACGAGCTGCTTAAACGCGAGTTTGACCACTACCGCGAGATCCAGAAGCCCCACCCCTTACTTGTCGAGAACGGAATAGAGGCCGTGCCGTTCCGGCACAAGGATCTCGAGCTTTGGCGCGACGCTCTGCACAAGGGAATCGCGGCCCCACTTCCAGGCACCACGCTCGTCATTACAGGCGGCATCGACGATGTGTGGGTGACTTCAGCAGGAGAGCTGATAATTGCTGACTACAAGGCGACTTCGAAAAATGAGGAGGTGAACCTGGATGCGGATTGGCAGATTGCCTACAAGCGCCAGGTGGAGGTGTACCAGTGGCTCTTTAGGCAAAACGGCTTCAAGGTCAACAGCACGGCTTACTTTGTATACTGCAACGGCGACAAGTCCGGTGACAAGTTCGGAGCCCGACTTGATTTTGCGATCAGACTTCTTCCATACGAAGGAAGAACGGAGTGGATCGAGCCCGCCCTTCGCGAGTTGAGTCGGTGCCTAAGTTCTGACGCGCTACCTGAGCCTACGCCCGGATGCCTCCACTGTTCCTATCGGCAGAAGGCCGCTGCGATAGAGCGCTGGTCGAACGGTTAGCAAGTTCGACCAGCGTCTCTTGCCAGCCTCTAGCTATTGGCTGTGCGCTGCGTCCCGGCGCTCGCCGCCTCGTCCGAGTCGTTCAGGTCAGCATCCTGGCTCTCGATGCTCTGGAGGATAGTAGAAAGTTCGCTCAGATCGGACACCTTTTGCCCATTCCAGTGAACATCGATGCCGCTGCCCGCGATCAGGCTCTTATTGACTGAGAGCGCGACCGGTCCAGGCCTCTTCCGGTTCGGGTTTGTAATCTTAAAGAGGCGCTTTGCGTACAGGCCGCCGCCCGGGGTGGCGCCGAACATCTCCCCGATCCAGGCCGGCCCCTTGCTGAGGGCGTAATCCAAGGATGCAGCCAAGCTTCCCTTCGTCCCGATCAAGCAGTAGTCGACTCCTGGACTAACCTCAGACATCGCAAACCGCAGAAACGCCGAGCAGACCGCCCGCACCCCTGAGGTCCACTGGAAGGAACCGTAGCGGGTAAAGGCCCCCGATGTCTTGCCCCGGATAACAACCAGCGGCTCCGTGGCACCGGAGGCCCGGAACTCAGAGCGAACGAGCTCGAGTCTCTCAATCCCCTCAAAGTACATTGTGAATCTATTCCCTTGCATGTTGGGCCCTCCCCGGCCATTCAGTCTCTGCGCGACAACTATCGCCCTAACTGAATCCTGGATGCGACTGAGGGG
>CAYPUA010000077.1:0-6189 GCA_964413875.1 uncultured Bdellovibrionales bacterium | reverse complement strand
AACGAGAACCTTGTGAAGAACGACGTGTTCACGTCGGTGCACATCGAGGAGTTCGAGTGTATCGCCCGCGACACGAAGCTCGGCAAAGAGGAGATCACGCGCGACATTCCGAACGTCGGTGAGGAAGCGCTCAAGAATCTCGACGAGTCTGGCATCATCCGCATCGGTGCAGAGGTCAAGCCTGGCGATATCCTCGTCGGCAAGATCACCCCGAAGAGCGAGACGCAGCTCAGCCCAGAAGAGAAGCTCCTCAGAGCCATCTTCGGCGAGAAGGCAGGCGAGGTTCGCGACAGCAGCCTCAAGCTCCCGCCAGGCGTCGAAGGGACGATCATCAACGCACAGGTCTTCTCCCGCAAGGGAACAGACAAGGATGAGCGCACGATTGAGCTCGAGAAGCGCGAGATCGCTGCTCTCGAGCAGGATCACCGCGACGAGATCAACGTGCTCCGCGACGCTGCCATGAAGGAGATCGTAAGCCTCCTCAAGGGCAAGGCGACGACGGCCCGCCTCGTTGACGACAAGCGCGCGCAGCTCATCGCAAAGGATGAGACGCTCACGCCGGAGCTGCTCAACTCGGTTCCGTTCGAGTACCTGCGCGACGTGCAGGTTGGCGATGAGGCTATCCAGGAGCAGATCAACAAGACTGTTGTTCGCACTGGCCAGCTGATCAACAACAAGCGCGCGCACCTCAACGAGAAGATTAAGCGCCTCAAGGAAGGCGATGAGCTCGCACCTGGCATCATCAAGATGGTCAAGGTGTTCATCGCATCGAAGCGCAAGATTCAGGTCGGCGACAAGGTCGCAGGCCGTCACGGAAACAAGGGCGTGCTCTCACGAGTGCTCCCGCAGGAGGACATGCCGTACCTCGCGGACGGAACACCAGTCGACATGGTGCTCAACCCGCTCGGCGTTCCTTCCCGAATGAACGTGGGGCAGATCCTCGAGACGCACCTCGGCTGGGCGAGCTACATGCTCGGTCGCCGCATCCGTGACCTCGTAGAGTCAGTGGTAGACCCGCTCACAGGAGTCGATCGTGTCGATACGACTCCGGAGAGCAAGAAGGCAGCCGTTGGCAAGATCCGCGAGATCCTTGGCGTTGCGTACAAGAACAGCCCACACGCTGATTTTGTTGGCGGACTCTCTGACCAGGACCTGCTCGATCTCGCTCGCCGCGAGATGACGGGTGTTCGTCTTGCAACGCCGGTGTTCGATGCCGCGCGTGAGTCGGATATCCAGGAGCTGTTGCATTTCGCCGGCATGCCGACGGAGGGCAAGGTTCAGCTGTACGACGGCCGCACTGGAGAGGCTTTCGCTGAGAAGGCAACTGTCGGTGTCATGTACATGCTGAAGCTCGACCACTTGGTTGACGACAAGATCCACGCCCGTTCGATTGGACCCTACTCGCTCGTTACCCAGCAGCCGCTCGGAGGAAAGGCGCAGTTCGGAGGCCAGAGACTCGGAGAAATGGAGGTGTGGGCACTTGAGGCGTACGGCGCTGCGTACACGCTGCAGGAGTTCCTCACGGTTAAGTCAGACGACGTGGCCGGAAGAACCCGCATGTACGAGTCGATCGTCAAGGGTGAGCACGTTCTTGAGCCGGGTCTGCCGGAGTCCTTCAACGTTATGATGAAGGAGCTTCAGTCGCTCTGTCTCGACGTAGAACTCGTCGAGGAGCAGCAGGCGGCCGAGACCGAGGCTTCGACCGATTCGACATCAGCATCCGACAACGGCTCAACAGCAGCTGCCGCCGTGTAACGCACGGTGGCAGCCGCCACAGATTTCAATGTGAGGGAGACACATGGACGACTTATTTAGCTTATTTGAACGCCCCAAGAACCCGATCAAGTTCAACGCGCTCAAGATTGCGTTGGCGAGCCCGGAGCGCATCCGTGGCTGGTCGTTCGGCGAGGTTACCAAGCCGGAGACGATCAACTACCGCACCCTTAAGCCGGAGCGTGACGGACTCTTCTGCGCGAAGATCTTCGGTCCCGTAAAGGACTACGAGTGCATCTGCGGAAAGTACAAGCGTCTGCGCCACCGCGGCGTCGTGTGCGAGAAGTGCGGCGTGGAGGTCATCCAGTCTAAGGTGCGCCGTGAGCGCATGGGCCACATCGAGCTCGCGTGCCCGGTAGCGCACATCTGGTTCCTAAAGAGCCTTCCGAGCCGAATCGGTAACATCCTCGACCTGACCCTCCGTGACCTCGAGAAGGTTCTCTACTTCGAGAGCTACGTTGTGACAGAGGGCGGCAAGACTAACCTCAAGATGGGCGAGCTGCTCACTGAGCGTGAGTACCGCGCTGCGCGCGAAGAGTTCGGCTCCGCTTTCGAGGCGGGCATGGGAGCAGAGGCTATCTTTACCCTGCTGAAGGCTATCGAGGTTGACCCGCTCTGTGCTGAGCTGCGCGAGCAGATGGTTGAAGTTACCTCGGAAGCGAAGAAGAAGAAGCTCGCTAAGCGCCTGAAGGTTCTCACATCGTTTAAGCAGAGCGGCAACCGTCCGGAGTGGATGATCCTTCAGGTCATCCCAGTCATTCCGCCGGATCTCCGCCCGCTCGTCCCGCTCGATGGCGGCCGTTTCGCAACCTCGGACCTGAACGACCTGTACCGCCGCGTTATCAACCGCAACAACCGCTTGAAGCGGCTGCTTGAGCTCAACGCACCGGACATCATCATCCGAAACGAGAAGCGCATGCTTCAGGAGTCGGTTGATGCCCTGTTCGACAACGGCCGTCGTGGTCGCACGATCACCGGCCCGAACAAGCGTCCGCTCAAGTCGCTCAGCGACATGCTCAAGGGCAAGGGCGGCCGCTTCCGTCAGAACCTGCTCGGAAAGCGCGTTGACTACTCAGGTCGTTCGGTAATCGTCGTTGGTCCGGAGCTCCGTCTCCACCAGTGCGGTCTTCCGAAGAAGATGGCTCTCGAGCTCTTCAAGCCGTTCATCTACAACAAGCTCGAAGAGCGTGGTTACGTAACCACGATCAAGAGCGCCAAGAAGATGGTTGAGAAGGAGAAGCCAGTCGTTTGGGATATCCTGGACGAGGTAATCCGTGAGCACCCGGTTCTCCTGAACCGCGCTCCGACCCTCCACCGTCTCGGTATCCAGGCGTTCGAGCCGATCCTGATTGAAGGCAAGGCCATCCAGCTGCACCCGCTCGTTTGTACGGCGTTCAACGCCGACTTCGACGGCGACCAGATGGCGGTTCACGTTCCGCTCTCGATTGAGGCGCAGGTTGAGTCGCGAGTGCTCATGATGTCGACAAACAACATCCTGAGCCCGGCCAACGGCAAGCCGATCATCGTTCCGTCGCAGGACATCGTTCTCGGCCTGTACTACATGACCCGTGAGCGTCCGTTTGCGCTTGGCGAGAACAAGGCGTACTCGAACACCGACGAGGTTTGGCTCGCTTGGCAGTCGGGTGAGACACACCTGCAGGCGAAGATCCGCTGCAGAATCGACGGCGAGCTGCACGCTACTACGGTAGGCCGTGTGCTCCTGTTCCACCTCTGCCCACGTGTTCTTCCGTTCTCTAACTTCAACAAGGTGATGAAGAAGAAGGAGATCTCGCAGCTTATCGACGAGTGCTTCCGTGTCGCCGGCAACAAGGCGACCGTGCTCCTCGCTGACAAGCTCAAGGACAACGGCTACTTCTTCGCAACGCTCTCGGGCATCTCGATTGGCGTGCAGGACATGGTTATCCCAGAAGGGAAGAAGTTGCTCCTCGGAGACGCTGACTCGAAGGTCACCGAGATCGACAACCAGTACCGTGAAGGTCTCGTTACCGCCGGTGAGCGCTACAACAAGGTCATCGACATCTGGTCCGACGTGGGCGACAAGATCGCCGAGGACATGATGGAGACGATCTCGTCGACCGAGTTCAAGAGCGAGTCTGGCGAAACGAAGCGCGGACCGTCCTTCAACCCGATCTTCATCATGGCCGACTCCGGAGCCCGTGGTTCGAGCCAGCAGATCCGTCAGCTCGGCGGAATGCGAGGTCTCATGGCGAAGCCGGACGGATCCATCATTGAGCAGCCGATTAAGGCTAACCTCCGTGAGGGTCTTACCGTTCTCCAGTACTTCGTATCGACGCACGGCGCGCGTAAGGGTCTCGCGGACACCGCTCTCAAGACGGCGTCCTCCGGTTACCTTACCCGTAAGCTCGTGGACGTCGCCCAGGACAGTATCGTTTCGGAGATCGACTGCGGCACTGCCGAGGCGCTCGAAGTTTCAGCGCTGGTGGAAGGCGGCGAAGAGATCGAGTCACTGGCGAACCGCATCCTCGGCCGCGTTGCGGCAGAGGATATTCGCGACCCGATCTCCAACGACATCCTGGTTGAGCGCAACCAGCAGATCGACGAGGACCTCGCTGCCAAGATTACCGCAGCCGGCCTCGACACCGTGTACATCCGCTCCGTGCTCACCTGTGAGTCGCAGCGCGGCGTGTGCGCGTACTGCTACGGCCGTGACCTAGCGCGCGGACACCTGGTCAACATCGGAGAGGCTGTTGGCGTTATCGCTGCCCAGTCGATCGGTGAGCCAGGAACGCAGCTCACGATGAGAACGTTCCACATCGGAGGAGCGGCGCTCGGACGTGCGGAGTCAACCTCGCTTGAGTCGCGCTACGGCGGACAGGTCAAGTTCGAGGGCGTTCGTATCGCTCGCCGTCGTGACGGAACCTCGGTGGTGATGAGCCGCAAGAGCGACGTCCTGATCGTCGACAAGGCCGATGGCCGTGAGCGTGAGCGTCACCAGCTCGTGTACGGCGCGCGCTTGCGTGTCGAAGAGGGCCAGGAAGTTAAGCCAGGCAGCCTGCTCGCAGAGTGGGATCCGTTCACGATTCCAATCTTGAGCGAGCTTGCCGGCCGCGTTGAGTGGGTTGATGTCAGCGAGTACACGATGGAGGAGCGCACAGACGAGCGCACCGGATTCGTAGAGCGCGAAATCGTTCAAGCTAAGGATAAGAGCAGCGACCTCCGTCCTCGTATCGTTATCCACGGCGAGAACGGCGACACCCGCGTGTACAACCTCCCGGTTGGCGTTCGTCTCGTAGTCGAGCACAACTCTGACATCGATGCCGGAGACGTCATCGCGAAGAGAGAGCGTGCCACGACGAAGACCAAGGACATCACCGGCGGTCTGCCGCGAGTTGTTGAGCTTCTTGAGGCCCGCAAGCCGAAGGATCCAGCGATCGTCAGCGACGTCGATGGCGTTGTTGACTTCGGAGAGGATTCCCGCGGCAAGCGCAAGATCGTCGTCACTCCGGATGTCGGAGAGCCGCGCGAGTACCTGGTCGCGAAGACCAAGCACGTGTCGGTGCAGAAGGGCGATCGTGTCAAGGCGGGCGAAGTGCTCACCGACGGCTCGGTCAACCCGCACGACATTCTGCGCATCGAAGGCGTCAAGGCGCTCGCTGCGTACCTCGTGAATGAAGTGCAGGAAATCTACCGTCTCCAGGGCGTGCGTATTAACGACAAGCACATCGAGGTGATCGTTCGCCAGATGCTGAAGCGCGTTAAGATCAGCGAGTTCGGCGACAGCAACTTCCTCGTTGGCGACAACGTTGAGCGCTTCCGCGTGCTCGAGGACAACCAGCGCGTAGTAGCGAACGGCGGCAAGCCGGCTAACTACGAGCCGCTCCTCCTCGGTATCACCAAGGCGGCGCTCTCGACCGAGTCGTTCATCTCGGCAGCGAGCTTCCAGGAGACGACCAAGGTTCTCACCGAGGCCGCGGTGTCGGGCAAGGTCGACCACCTGCGCGGTCTCAAGGAGAACGTCATCATGGGTCGTCTCATCCCAGCTGGTTCGGGAGTAGAGACCTACGCGGCCCGTCAGGTTCGCGTTGAGGGTGAGGAGCTCGAGCAGAAGAAGGCTCAGGAGAGCTACAAGGTTGGTCCAACCTCCCTTGAGAGTCTCCAGGGGCTGTTCTAGGGCGGTCGCACAGAGAGACCTCGCTGAGGTTTAGGGCGCGGCACCGAGAGGTGTCGCGCCCTTTTCTCTTTGTGCCCATTATCCGCTTAACCCGTTAACGTATTCAGCCGTGCACGTAAACGTGAACGTCCCCGTGCCCGGGGGGATAATTGAACAAAGAGAACGGCGAGAACAACGAGGGGGAGGGGAAGAAGAGGGGAAAACACCTCTCTGTCCTCGCCGCCCTCTTTGTGCCCACCATCCGCCCGACCCTCCAGCCTATT
>CAYPUA010000076.1:0-6275 GCA_964413875.1 uncultured Bdellovibrionales bacterium | reverse complement strand
CAGTGTTTTGATTCGACTCCCCCGTCCAGGCAGCTGTGGTAGAGAGCCCAGAGGCGGAGCCGTGGTAGAGGTAGGCTCGGCCCTCATATGTCTCCCCGTTGCTGTAGTAATTAGCTCCCACCAAAACATCAGAGTACCCATCCCCGTTTACGTCGCCGGCGCTGCTAACGCTTGTGCCATAGAAAGCATCTACCTGATTCGACTCCCCTGTCCAGGCAGCCGTGGTAGAGAGCCCAGAGGCGGAGCCTAGGTAGAGGTAAGCTCGGCCCTCATCTGTCTGTCCGTTGTCGTATGTGTCAGCCCCCACCAAAACATCAGAGTACCCATCCCCGTTTACATCACCGGCGCTGCTAACGCTCCAGCCGTAATCGGCATTTGCTTGATTCTCCTCCCCCGTCCAGGCAGCCGTGGTAGAGAGCCCCGAGGCAGAGCCTAGGTAGAGGTAGGCTCGGCCCTCATCTGTCTCGCCGTTGTCATAATAATGAGCTCCCACCAATACATCCGAATATCCATCCCCGTTTACGTCGCCGGCGCTGCTAACGCTGAAGCCGTATTCGGCATCTGCTTGATTTGACTCCCCCGTCCAAGCAGCAGAGGAAGCAAGCGGATCCACCACAACTGGATACACGGCCTTAGAATCATCGATGTGAATCAAAAGTTGCTTCGATCTTCCCTTTGCTGAATAGGAGAGCCAGCTCGGGAGAGTCTTACCCGAGGCGTCGATGACTTTGAGTCCCGCGTATTGAACGACCTCTGCGCCGCCCTTCGAGAAGCTGATCTTCTCTCTCGTTGGATTGAGAACCGAGAGATCGGTCGTTACGTCTCCAACAAGTACCAGCTCACCTTTGCTCTTAGTATGCGGCTTCTCTTTTAGCTCAAACCCCTGCTCGATGCCGGCTTTGGAGTTCTTGTACCATTCACTGACTGAAGGCGAATACCTGAGATAGACCGTTTCGTCTTTGTCGCTCACCCCCGGAGCAGAGAGCTTCGTGCGCTCGCCTCCGCGCGAGAGTGCCGAGAAGCGGTAGCGCCAGTGCCACTTCGGAGCTTCATCTTTTTTTGCAGCAGTTTCTTTGAGGTGCTTGGTAGGATCCTTCGGGTCGATCCTCTTCGCTGGCGGCCGCGGCGCAATCTCCCAGCCATCTTTGCTGACTGCTGACTTAAAGCCCTGCGCGCGGTTGTTGATGTGCCACTTAGGCTCTTTCAGCTTCTCACCTTGGAGCCCCACCAGCTGCTTCGACGGCCGGTACTCTTGCTCTTCGATGTTTTTCTGGATTGTGGCGAGCCAGCTCTGGTCGGGCTGAAATTCAGTTGAGTTCTGCTCGGCGTGAGCGACCTGCGAAGCTAAGAAGGCGAGGGCGAGGAGATACAGCGCTAGCCCCCTCGTCCATCCGAAGTGCCTTTGTGTGCCGGAGGTAATACCGCGCGAAGCACCCAAACCAACCCCTTCCGTATCGTGAGAACTTCCTAAGTTCCCCTTGGGGTATCGGCATGTCAGGCCGGTAACTTGAACGACTGCGGCTCTCTTGAGCTAAGGGATTGAATTGATGGCTTGAAGTTGCGCCCGTGCGGAGCGGAACATTCTAGATTGGGGAGAGCTGCAGCGTTTGACAGCTCAGAACTGCCACCGCGCCCGTTGTTCGCGCCGAGAGATCTTTTCCCAGTCGATGCCCGACTTGCAAAACGGCGTGCGGGAACGGGAACGGCCCCGGTTCCGGCCCCGGCCTCGGAAGAAAAAACCGCTACCGGCGGTAGCCGGTAGTCCTCGAAACAACCTCAGCCCTCAGCCAATCTCTGCTCGATCTTCGCCACAAGATCCAGCACCTCTTTCACCCGTCGCGCGGCGCCTTGGTTGTTGAACATCCGCGCTTTTGAGGCAGAGATGGTGGCGATGACTTTTAGAATCTCGCACAGGATCTGGGTCTCTTCGCCTGCGACCTGTCCGGAGGAGTCTTCGTCAAGGCGGCTCAGGCAGATCGGGATCACGTTGTGCACGTCGCGTGGGAAGCCGAGGATCTCGAGCTGGCAGCAGGCTGCTCCCATACCGAGGCTGAGCATCGTGCCGTTCTCGAAGAAGTCGCCGATCACGCTGTTCATCCGCGAGAGATGCCCGAGGATATTGAACACGAAGCGGCGGTCGCGCTCCTTGAGAGAGGGGAGCATCGCGGCTACTGATGGCTCGCTCTGTCCCATCAGGTGCCCTTCGCCGATGCCGAACACGTCTTGCAGTATCTCGTCCACCTTGCGCTTGCACTGCAGCTTGTACCCGAGCGCGGTTTCCTTCTGCTTCTTCGGGAACTTCGCCAGCCCGCCGATGTGCTCCGGCTGGATCTCGTTGGCGACGATTGCGAAGCGCTCAAGGGCGCGCTGGTTGTGAGGCGTCAGCTCTGCGACGCGGTCGAAGACGCGTGCGGTGCGGTCGATGTCGTAGCGCCTGAGGCCGTAGTGGTGCCAGCCGATCGTCTCGAGGGCCAGAGAGACGAGTCCGTGCAGGTTCGGCTCGAACGCGGTTGGCCAATCCTCTGTGTGAAGCGAGCGGATGGCGTCAAAGTCGGGGTAGCCGAGGTAGGTCAGGATTCGCCACGCGTAACCGACCGCGTCGGTCGCGAGCTTGCGGTCGTGCGGTGTTGCTTCGACCCGCTCCAGACGCTCGCGCAGCTCACGCATAGCCGCTTCGACCTGCTGGTCGGCGAGCTGGGCTGCTCCGTAGCGGTTTCGGTAGTTTCTGTTCGGCGCAACGTGCTCTGGGCGACGCTGCCTCCACGAGTTAGGGTCAGACGACATTCTGGAGAGAATAGCGCAAAACGGGGGGCTTTCTCCAGCTCAGCCATCCCCCCGGTTTTTTAGGGTAACAGGCGCCTAAAGCTAGCTGTGAGCGCGCAGCTCTTTAAGCGCAAGCTCAACGAATACCAAGGTATTTTACGGTGGGGCAGGGCTAGAGGCGAGGCTCCTAGACAACCTCTCTTTTCCGTCGCTCAGGCCGAATGACCGGGCCTCTCTTGAGAGCGCTTCGCCACACTCTTCGCGCTGCCCTTGCGGCTATCGCTGCGCCCGAAGGTGAGCTTGGGCAGAAATGGGTGGCCTGAAACTGACTTTTCGACTTTCGCTGACAGGGGCGACCCACGCAGCAGCTCGGAGGCCTTCGCGACGATTGCGCGCGCGAACTTCTCCGTTGAGACCTCGTGCGAGAGCACTACCGAGGAGAAGATCGCTTCTGCGCCTCTCTGCTCCTTCGGCGCGAAGGCGATCGCCATCAGGCAGCCTGCTTCGCGCACAGCAATACACTCCTGGTCGGCTGGAATAATCGCATCGGGGGCGGGCGCGCGCTGCCCGGCGCGCACCAGCTCCTGAACGACAAAGGTCCGCGCGGCGTGCAGCGCCATATCGGACTCACAGCGCTCGGCGACGATTGGCGCCTCGTCGATCATCGGCGGCTCAAGCCCTTCGAGCGGGGCGAGCGCCGTGATCCACTCCTGAATCGTCTCAAGCGGGATCCCTTGCAGGGCGCCGCGATACTTCTCTGCCATTAACGCCTCGCACTGCTCGTAGTGCTTCATGCCCTTCTCGGTGAGACGCAAGAGGAGCTGCTTGCGGTCAGAGCGCGAGTAGACCTTCTCAATCCAGCCCTTCGTCACGAGCTTTGAGATGTCGCGCGAGAGAGAGCTTGGCGGAATCTGGAGCGCCTTCAGGAAAAACTTGAGCGGGATCGGCTGTGCTTTGCGGCCAAGCTCAGAGAAGACGTGGTAGAGCATGATCTCGTGTCCACACCCCAGGTAGTCTGAGCCGATCATCCCGCTGACGCGCAGCAGTCGACGGATCTGGGTGAAGAGCGGCTCTTCGCCCGGGTGCCCAGCGTCGGCGGGCGCGCCGAGCCCCGTAGCGATCGCCGCAACCGCGGCTGTGGCAGACGCAATCTGTTCACGAGACAATGGGTAGGTGCCAAGCCGCACGAGCCGGTTGTTGATCGTGTCGAGCTGCGCCAGGAGCTTCGCGCCCTTAGTCGTGTACTGGAACTGCTTCTTGCGTGTGTCAGACTCTGTGACGCTCGACTCAACGTAGCCGCGCTCGACTAAGCTCTGCATGAGCCGAGAGAGGTTCGCCTTAGGAATGTGCAGCGTGCGCTGCAGCTCGCCGAAGTGCAGCACCGGCTTGTAGCCGATCCAGAGCAGGACGATTGCTGAGATAGAGTCGAGCGGGAAGTCGAGCTGCGAGCGCAGGGAGCGCATCCGCCGCTGAAGCACGAGAAATCCTCGATGAAGATCGCGGTACACATCGAGGTTTTCTTGCTGCCCGGTCATTCCATGTCTCGGCTGCTGTGCGGTGTCGCTCTCACTCTCTTAAGGTACGGGATCTCTCCGGCTCAGCCATAGCGATAAGGCGCCAGATAAGGATTGCTCTAACCGGGAGATACTATAACCCCTGCGCCTGAAACAGGTTTTGGCTGCGGCTGGACTACGGAAGAGAATTCAGATGGAGATTGGGGGCAAATCCTCTGTGAAGCGAGGCGTCTCAAAGCTGTTTCGTGCTGGCGGATCTGGTGAAAAGCGATTTCGCCGGGTGGGTATTGGACCCGGCCTGAGCCCGTCGGTGGGTATGCGTTCGCGCGCCTTCAGGCCCGCAGTGCGGACCTGCCGCCCGACTGTCGAAAGAAAAAATATCGAGAGTATGATTTTCCCGATTTCTACAATCTGTTTGGTTGTTTATAGTCGCGCGCATGAGTGTGGCGTACGCGCAGTTTCCGGGGATAATTGATGCTGGGAAGAGAGCTGGAGTAGCTCCGGACCAGTCAAATCCCGAGAAACTCCTTATTTCGAAGCGCCCACACGGCGAGGGAGCTACCCTCGAGGCCCTGCTCAAAGGGGTCGAAGACCTGAGCGCTCTCTCCCCGGAACTCCTTGAGCGCGCGCTCCATGAGCGGTGTTGGTATCATATAACGCCGTTTCGCAGCGCCATCGTGCGTGCCCTCGATATCCCGCCCGCAGCGCGTATCCTCGAAGTAGGGTGCGGAGGCGGTGCTCTGACCCGCTACCTCGGTGAGCGCGGCTTTCACGTCGTGGCCCTTGAGACCTCCGAAGAGCTAGCCGAGTGCGCTCGCACCCGCTGCAAGGGGATGTCAAACGTTGAAGTCGTGTCGGGCTTCCTTGAGAACGTCGTCGACGACAAGCGTTTCGATTTCGTTATCTGCATCGACCCGGTGCTCGTTCAGAGCGAGTACTTCGACCCGGGGGTTCAGCTCCTCTCGATGTGCAAGAAGATGCTCAAGCCCACCGGCACCCTTGTGCTGGCGGTTGGCAACACGCTGCACAGCCCCGGAGGCTCGCACCTTGAGCCGTCAGCCGACCAGATCCGCGGCAAGGGCGCTTCGCTTGACCAGCTGAAGCACGCCCTCACTAGCTCAGGCTTCTCAAGCTTCGAGAGCTACCTCTCGTTCCCGCACCACGCCGCACCGCGCATGTTGGTTGATGCTCGGGTGGCTCGTGAGCAGCGCGTTCAGTGGCTCCCGCTTGTGAAGGAGCTCTACCGCTGTTCAGAGCTTGCAACTACGGAGCTCGATTCGTGGTGGAGAGCTGTGCACTCCGAGCAGCTTGAGCACGTGCTCGCGCCGGGCTGGCTCGTGCTCGCTCACGCCCACGCAGTTCACGCCGTTCTCTGGAAGGGGGCTCCCGTCAAGCAGTTCTGCCTCACGAGCGACGAGCAGCCAGCAGGGGAGCGAGTGAGCGAGAAGGGGTGCGGCGTTCACTCGATGCGCGTTGTGAAGCACGAGATCCTCCCAGCCTTGCTTGAAGCTTCTCAGCCGTACGTCAACTCGGTCAAAGACTACAAGTACTCGCTCGTCGCTGCCGACGGCAAGATCGCCGAGCTGGCGGATCGCGAGCGCCAAGCCCGCGTTGAGCTTTCGAACGCAGAGGACATTTTCAAGAGCCAGCTTCAGGAAGGCAAAGAGGCGCTGCGCGTTCGCGAAGCTGAGCTCGACCTCGTGCTGAAGCAGTACCACTCAGTTGGCGCTATGTGCCAAGAGATGAGAGAGGAGGGCCGCAAGCTCCAGGGGATGGTGGAAGAGATCCGCCGCCGCTATCTCGCATCTGAAGAGTGGGGGTCCGCGCTCGCCGATCGTGTCGCGGAGGCCGAGACCGAACTTCAGGAGGTCAAGAGCTCCTGGGGGTACCGCATGGCAGAGAAGTTCCGCACACTCCTGCGTCGGCGGTAGGCCGAAGAGGCGCTCCTCTTTCGCTTGCTTTTGCCCTGACCCTTCGGCGTATATCCTTATCCTTGTC
>CAYPUA010000075.1:0-6668 GCA_964413875.1 uncultured Bdellovibrionales bacterium | reverse complement strand
CTAAACTGGCTAGAAATACTTTGATTACAAATCGTTTCATGGTGACAAAGATAACATTTCAGTGAGCGGGCGCGTAAGCCCTCCGCTCGAGTGCCATGTTATCCCAGAGCGAGCCACCCGTCTCCCAGCAAATCCGAAGTCCCGGCACGCACATACAACCCTGATGACCGCAGGCGCATAGCTCTTCCAGAAGCCTGACCTGAATCCCTATCCGCACTCCTACCCAATTCTGAAACAAGGAGAGGCCGCCTTAATTACCCGAGCTCCACGATCTGCATCGCCGCCCGAGCCTCGCGCAGCGTCTCTCGCACCACCTCCCGGGCCCGCTCCGTGCCATCACGAAGGATGCGCAGCACCTCACCCTTGTCCTGCTCAAACTGGGCGCGCCGCGCCCGTATCGGCGCCAGGAACGCTTCAAGCACCTCAGTCAGCCGAGCCTTGACGACGCCATCAGCTAAGCCGCCCCTCTGGTAGTGCTCCTTGAGTCGCGCCACCTCGTCGGTATCTGGGTCGAACACGTCGAGGTACGAGAACACAACATTTCCATCGATGTGCCCAGGATCCTCCACGCGAAGGTGCTTCGGATCGGTGTACATGCCCTTTACTTTCTTGGCCACGACGCTGCTTGGATCGGAGAGGTAGATGGCATTGCCGAGTGATTTGCTCATCTTCGAGTTTCCGTCGATCCCTGGAAGCAATCCGGCCGATGGAGTCAGCGCCTTGCACTCGCGAAAGAGGTCGCGCGAGTAGGTTCGATTGAACGAGCGCACGATGTCGTTGCCGAGCTCTAGGATCGGCACTTGGTCCTGGCCCACTGGCACGATGGTAGCCTTAAACTGCGCTATATCCGCGGCCTGGCTGACTGGGTAGATCCAAAATCCGGCTGGAACTTCATCTCCGAAGCCACGCTGCTGGATCTCATTCTTTACGGTTGGATTTCGCGAAAGCCTCCCAACGCCGACGAGATTAAGGAAGTACATCGTTAGCTCTGCTGTCTCTGTGATAGACGACTGCAGATAGATCGTCGACTTCTCAGGCGAGATGCCCACTGCGAGATAATCGAGCATCACCTCAAGCACGTTCGTGCGGACCTTCTCGGGCTTGTCAGCGTTGTCGGTGAGTGCCTGGACATCAGCGATCAGGACAAACTGGCGGCATACGTCCTGCAGCTCAACACGGGACTTAAGCGACCCCACGTAGTGCCCGAGGTGCAGCGGCCCCGTTGGGCGATCACCGGTCAGGATGACATCTTTCGCCGTAACCGCTGACCGATCACAGATAATCCGTGAATTCGCCCGCTCGCTCATATCTCTCTCCCCCTGCGCATCGCCGCGTAGGCACCCAGACAGAGGCAATGTGGCTTTGCCTTTGCGGTCTGTGGCCATAATGGTCCCCTCATGAGGGGAAGATAACGTTTCGAGCAGCCGACGCCTGGAGCGCGAGCGTGAGGCGGTCCGGCTGCCTCTGATTGTTATCTTACCACCTTACAGCCTTTTGATCATCGCCAGCATTTGACCGCCAACGCCGCCATACGTTTCGACTACAAGTTCGTATCCGAGCGCTATATAAAAATCCTTAGATGTCAGGCTCGAGTTGAGGGTAGCTTCAGCAAAGCCCTTGGTTTTGATGCTCTGCTCCAGAAATGCCATGAGCTGTTTGCCGTATCCCTTCCCCTGGCAATCAGGGAGAACAAACACAGTCTGGATATCACGACCACGGACCGTCCCGGTGGCCACGATCTGGTTCTCGGCAACCAGCACGTATGGTTCAGCACCGTCGAACCAACGTGGGAGGTTATCTGAGGCGAAAGTGGGTAGCATTCGAGCGATGTGTTCCTCCCCGTAATCCCGGATGTTTACCTCCCGCAGACAGCGGTGAATAACATTCGAAACGGCGGCGCAATCGTCAGGGCAGAAAGGTCTGATAGTGGCGCGGGTTGGGATCATCTGGGGCATCGCTTTGGCAAGATAACGTTCCCGCAAACGCCCGAAGGTGCGTTTCGCGGGTTGGTTATGCGCCACTCTGACTGCACATTCTTACCCTGGATATTGCAAAGTCCCACAATTCTTTAATCTGGCTTGGCCTAGCTGCTAGTTGGACGTTTCTGCCGTCTTCCCGGCGGCAGCAGATATAACCCGTCTCCCCTGATTTAGGTATCTCGGCTTGGTTAACGGAGAATCGCCCTACTTTCAAGGGATGATCCTCTAATGATACCAAGACACTTTCGTCACCCCACATATATAAAACAGTTAGACCACTACCTGGTGATTGTCTAGATATAGCCTGCTTAATTCGATCAATTTGCTCTTGACGTAGCGAATTCGATTGTTGTGGTGCAGCCATACGACTTCTTAACCTTAGTTCTTTAAAATAGACATGTAGGCCTGTTCTATTGGTTCTGAGAATCCTAATCAAATTTCACAAGCGCATAACGTTGCAGCCAGGAGGTCTCGGCGCGCCAGCGTACGAGACTCCACCTGGGCTCAATTGTTATCATTGATTCTTAACTGTCAGGTCAATTCGCTGCTTTGGTTGCACTGAATCGAGCCTTAGATCAAAAAAAACTTTCCCTGCCCCGTCAGTAAGATTACCAGGCATGATGGTCTTCGTTTGAGACATTAAACCTGCACCACTACCGGGAGGTGGATAAACTGTTACTACGTTGGGCACTGTGTTTGTTGAGTACCAATAATCGCCTTTTAGAAGCCCCGAGTATGCCTGGGACACGGTGAAGGATACGGTAGTTGGCGTATTTCCGCGATTTATTCCATCTACATCCACTGGGCATCCTTGCGGTACGCTGTCAATTTGCACAGGCACTGTAACAACCCGCTGTGTGCAGCCGGTGGAGAAAATGAGAGCTATGAACAGCAGATAGGGTGCACTTGTACGCACCTTGCACCAACTAATCTCAACCAATTGAGGCATCGTATATTTCCTTACCATACACACCCAACGACCTGAACATGACAACGTTTCTGCCAGGAGGTCTCGGCGCGCCGGCGTCCGAGACTCCCCTGCGCTGTTTTGTTATGCCACCTGAGAAGCCGAGTTCCAAGCGGTTTTGAGGGCTTCTTGTGTAAGGGTAGACGACATTTTAGTAACATAGTAATCGAAAAGAGCGGTGGAGCCGTTAAAAAAAAACTCCCTTAATTGCCCCCTTTTGAACCAGTCCGGTAGCCTCTCACTTTCTTGGGCCTGCCGATCGGTAGTCATGTACTCTCTCGCGCGTTCTAGGGATAGGGGGTCACCAACTGATTCAAGCGCCTCATCGAGCCTAAAAGAGAGATTACCTACGTCGATGAGTAGCAATTCGCCAGTCCTCGGATCACGACCGCAGTTGGTAAGTGCCGAGCATTCAAGTTCGCAAGCACCGTGCCGCCAGAGTGCCAGATGGAGAGCCGCGAAATCATCGATCAGTCGGCTAAGCTCTCCCTCACGTTCATGCAATCTATCTCTGTCTCCTAGAGGATCAAGCACTTCAACTTTTCGCTGTCTTACCTTATCATCTCCTAACAACGTAAAATCGGCGCAGAGCCTGCGCAGCTCGGGGCAGTTGGCTAGGTAACGTTCTACTATCCGATGATGCTCGATGCCACACGCGTGTTGACCCTTGGCCTCTTCGAGGGTCATTTCTTGGAACCAGGGATGGCGCCGTGCGTTCGCAAGCATTTTCTCAGGAGGTACCGGCACTTTCAGCACAAAGTCGCCGTGGTCAAATACCCTACTCTGAGCTCCTTCCTTTGGTTCATCTACCTTTGCTCGAGCATCTGCCGCGGCCGCTACAGGACGGTCTCCAGTCTGGTCGATCATACCTGGATTATGAAGATAGCCGGTGAGCTAGTGGCATAACATAAGTATTGTGCAGTTCTGATGATCTAATCTGCACACATCCCCCCGAATCGTACTCCTCCCATCAATTCCTACTCAAGCTGAACAGAAGCCTGATAAATATAACTTGATAGACAAAGCTCCCCTTTTTGGCGCTTCCGGGTTGTCTCCCGCAAGGCGTAGATCTCCAGATCCGGGATGGCAGCACACGAAACTTTTTTGTGGTCTGTCGCGATCTATCTCCCATGAACTCAAGCGGACGACCCACAAAGTTTCTTGATCTCGTGCGGGAGCGTATTCGGCTCAGACACCTTAGCTACACCACAGAGAAGAGCTATATCGGATGGATTCGAAGGTTCATCTTGTTCCATGGAAAGAAACATCCACAGGAGATGGGCGAGGAGCATATCGTCGCATTTCTCTCAGATCTGGCCGTTCGCAGACACTGCTCGCCGGGCACGCAGAATCAGGCGCTTAATGCGCTCGTATTTCTCTTTCGTCACGTTCTCAATCGGGACATCGGCGAATTCAAGGGTATCATGTGGGCTCGCCGCAAGCAGAGAGTTCCTGAGGTTATGACGCGGGAGGAAGTCTCGCTTTCTGGTACTCACTAGAAATCACTCCAGCACAACGCGAATCTCTCGGCCGATATACCTCTATACCCGTAGGTGTTGCCGAGAAGTCTCGTGGGGCAAGCGGGCAGGCTTAAGGTAGGTTTGGGGTGTGGAATCTACTGTGTACTAGAGGCCGGGCCGCGTTCTATCAGAGTCGGCACCACATGGAGTTCTCCGTGGGGTAGCGCCGCACCAATGACTCTTCACCTCTGTGTTCCTCTGTGGTTTCACTCCCACCTGCTTGTGTCGGAACAGAGGTAAAACAGAGTGGCGCCATACAGGGTGAAAAGAGGACGCTACGGCTCTGTAGAGGACCAGGTCATTACGAGCAATCTTGTGACAAATAGCTGGGGCCGGGTGAACTTCCCGGGCCTGTATGCGTGCCCCTAATCCTGAGACGTCGCCTCGACTATAGAAAATCGACTGAGACGACCTAAAACGGGAGCATTCCGTGTAGATAGGATAGTAGCACGGGTTGTGACACATGTGTCTCGAAGCTCGCCATAACTGGTCATGGCAGTTGGTTTGCGTGCCGACTGGATTGAATTGAGTTTGTATCGCAAGGAACATTATATGAGCCGTGGAGTATCATCAGATAACAGAGGAGAAAATCGTCGCTCTGCTGGACCGGCATCCACTGAGGCAGGGCTCGGTTCCTCAGTAGGGGCTGATGCTCGTGTGGCAGCGATGAAGGCAGAATTAACTAAGGCGTGGTTTTCGGAAGACGATATAAAAACGATTGCTGGGAAGGTGCCGGATCTTAATGTAAAAATTTTACAGCTCGACTGTGGAGCTATCATAAACAAAACTGCGGCCGATGCAGTACAGTTAGTAAAACTCTCAGGATGTCCTGTCGTATTTAAGTTTAACGATTCCGTGATGGTGGTGTTGCACGGTGATTCTGCTGAGAGTGTCGTGCAGGCGTACATCGCCCCAATTGAGGCGGAACGTAAAGCGTACTGGACGCCTGAACGTATCGCTGAGAAAGAGGCAAGAGAAGGTGCAATGGAAGCAGCTTTCGAGAAGCTTCCAAAGTTCTTTCAAAATTGGATATCCGAGTCCGGGGATGGCAATTACGGCAGGGAGCTTAATATCGGCCTAGCAAAAGATGCACATCTCGTAGCCAAGACTCTCAAGACCCCTGAAGCTATTAAGGACTGGTCTACGCTTGAGCGCGAGGAGCAAATGCAAGCTGTGCCGGGGATAAGCAAGGGACATTCAGGATTCTCCTTCGGACTGATGGGGCGCCTGGCGTCTGAGTTCCTTAAACGTGAACGCGCCATAGCGTAGCCACAAGAAAGGCATCACTATGGCGCTCTCACAGCTGTGGTTGCGCCGTGTTTTGTGATAGCTGGCGGGCATTTCAGCCCATATTCGCTCCAACCTTTGCTCTCGAAACATAATCGTTTACTTTCTCCAGAGCTGATAGCTCATCTGCTACTCGACGGAGAAATTAAAGTGCGTCGACATGCTGCTCTTGTCAGGACATTGTGATGTTGATCGACTGCTGGAAAGGATAGGGTGGTCTGGGACGACAAACCAGCAACTCACATTTTAAGAGAATTAAGCTGCGTTGGCGTGTTGTGAAAAGAAAAAGTGGAATCGTTGATGGGAGTGAAGCCCACGACCCCTTCATTACGAATTAAGTGCTTGTCCGATTCTGCGTAAAAAACAGCCTAAACATCAGCATCTTGCAACGTCAGAAGCAGCTAACTTTTGAACTGACACAGAACTGACTCAAAAGCTCTTATTCCGGAATAGGAAGAAATCCACCATTTTCAACTCGCTTCAGTTGAATTGGAAACTCAAAGTATGAATCTCCATCGTTGCTATGTTGATACTTCGCAGCGCCAGTGACTCCAACAAGCGAAGACTTGTCGCTCTTAAGTATCTCGAGAATCTTCTCAGAGCCGAGTCCAGACGAAGATGAGTTGAACAAAGTTCCAAGCATAACCGCCAAGTCGTATGCGTTACCTGCATAAGCGATTTGGTAATCATTCTTATATCTCTCCTTGTACTGCGCCTCAAACTGAGGGCTGATGCCAAGATGAGGACGTAGGTGGGGAGTCGCATAGTTTTTTTAAAGAGCAGCATAACGTTGCTATAAGCGGGGGTTCCCGCCTCCGCTTGGTACCTTTGTTATCTTATCACGAAACATTTGACGCGGACTCCCGATATCTCAAGCATTTGACTATTGGGAGGCGCTGTCGTGGCCAATCGAAT
>CAYPUA010000074.1:0-6676 GCA_964413875.1 uncultured Bdellovibrionales bacterium | reverse complement strand
GCGTGGTGGCCGCTGAACGGATAGGCCACCGCATGTACGACGTTCGGCACTCTCGTGCTGTTCGTGCTGAGGTGGTGAAGCGATGATGGGAATACGACTCTCTGACAAGGCGATCTCTCGCGAAGAGCTCAAGGAGCTCCTCTACCGACGGCGGTACGCTATTCCGAATGCCGTTACCGTAGGCAACATGTTCTGCGGATTCCTTGCGATTATGTATTCCTCGACGGGACGCTTCGAAAAGGCGTCGATCGCGGTGCTGATCGCGATCCTCCTCGATGGTCTCGACGGCAGGGTTGCTCGGCGCTTGAATGCTACTTCCAAGTTCGGCATTGAGTTCGATTCACTTTCCGATCTCGTTTCGTTCGGTGTGGCGCCAGCGGTTATGATCTACCACTGGGCGTTCCATCGGCTCGCCCCAGACTTTGGCGTGGCGTTGACGTTCTTCTACGCGCTGTGTGCCGCAAGCCGCCTCGCGCGCTTCAATATTTCAGCAGAGAACTTGAAGAACTTCACCGGGCTTCCGACTCCGGGTGCTGCGATCTTCGTCGTCGCGCTCGTGCACGCGCTCCCGTACGAGCAGAACTCGTACCCGATGACGATCGTAGGCGCGCTCGCGATGCTCAGTATCGGGTATCTGATGGTCTCTACGATCGAGTTCTTCAGCATCAAGCAGTTCAAGCTCTCAGGGGTCAAGGTGCGGTGGCACATCGCGCTGGGTCTGCTAATAGCTCTGGCGTGGTACGACCCGCGCCTTGGGCTTTTGGCCCTTGGCGGCGGCTACGCCGCGAGCGGGCCCTTCATGAAAGTGCGCAGTAAGCTGCCAACATGGCTGGGCGGAATGCGCGCGGCAAAGTGGCACGACACACCGCCCGCGCAGAGCGCGTAGAGCCTCCTCTTGAGGTCGCTTCGACCGCAGGGCTGCTTAGTTGTAGCGGTGGCTTCGGCGCTAGGCCGCTGTCGGCTTAACCGTGTAGATATTAACCGGCAGAAGATTGAGCCAGACCCGCTCCCGCGCCAGGTAGTTTATCGACCCTGAGCGCTTCAGGTAGTCGTTTACCTCGCGAATACGCTCAGCGCGGTCGGCAGGAGCAAGCGCGCCGTTGAATGTGCGCATGCCTATGTACTCGTAATACGTCATAAGCGTTTCGGGTGAGCTTACCTCTCGCAGTCGTTGGAAGATCTCCTGGACAGTGTTGAGGTCAAAGTTCACGAAGGGGAGGGCGCAGACGATCATGTCGTAGCGAACCCCTAACGGAATTTCCTGGGCAGGACCTTCGAAGAAAGTCACCCGGTCGCGGTGTCTCTGGAAGTCTTGGTTCTGCTCCAAGCGGTCCTGGAGCAATTTCATAAACCGAGGGTTGATTTCGCAGACGGTGAGGGTGTCGCCGTCGCGCATCTCACGCAGCATCGGCATCGTTACCGAGCCGGTTCCTGGTCCCAGCTCAAGGATGTTCTTCGGCTTCCTTTCAGCTTCACGGAGGGGAGCTATGAGCGCCTGCGCAGCCCAGCGCGAGGTAGGAAAGCAGGCTCCTGTCGTCTTAAACTCAAGGAGGAACTCACGCAGAAAGACGAGATTCTCTTTGATCATACCAACGAATGATTCCCCGTAGACCGGATCGGTGAGCCTAAGACCCATAAGTCCTCCCGACCCCTGCAGCCGATAGGGTGTTATGGCTCAAAAGCGGGCGCGCGTAGCAGCGCACACCTACTTTTTGCGAGGGAGAGCACCGACCGCCCAGCGCAAGGCTGCATAATGTAATGATCCAGCCGCCTTCGGTCCAGCCTCCGGCAACAAGAAATTTCGCCTGTCGCTCCGGCCGCAGAGCGAGGCGCCGCCTTTTCCAAACGACGGTCCTACTAGTACCAGAGCTGTGTCGCCGCAACATGTGAACCATCAGGCACTTGCTGGCGGGTGGTTTTACACCCCCAACCCCCATCGAAAGAGTCGGCATGTCACACTAGTAGCTTCATAAAACAGAGCTAAAAGGGTAAAAGAAAAGGCTAGGTAGCCCGGTCGAAGCCGGCCCGCATGGGCGGGTAGAGAAGCGACCGCAATTTAGTTTCTGAGGTGGCACGCCCCGCACCTGTATTCAAAGGGATACGCGCGGACTCTCGGCACAGCTCAAAAATTGAAAAGCGCCTGAAGAGCACCCCTCGCCGAGGCGAGAGGCTCCGTCCATCAGGTCAAGGTACGGCATTTGCGTATGCGCAGTCTGCCGGATTTTACGAGGAGCGTTGATGCAAGCTCAATCACTCTGGAAGCGGTTTAAGGATCGTCTCTTCTTCGATCCATCCAGTGGATTCTCGCTCGACACGAGCCGGCTAAACTACGACGAGTCGTACATCGCCAAGATGGAGCCGAAAATGCAGGCTGCCTTCGAGGCTATGGCTCGGCTTGAGGCTGGAGAGATTGCGAACCCTGACGAGGGGCGCATGGTTGGGCACTACTGGCTGCGCGCCCCGCAGCGTGCCCCGTCACCGGAGATCTCCTCGGCGATCACGAGCACGCTCACTCGCATCAAGAGCTTCGCGTCACAGGTGCACTCCGGCGCGGTCGCTCCGCAGCCTGGGACGAAGTTCACTCACATCTTGCTGGTCGGCATCGGCGGTTCCGCGCTTGGGCCGCAGTTCGCGAATCAGGCTCTCGGGACACCGAGAGACCCGATGGGCATCTCGTTCTTCGACAATACCGACCCCGACGGGATGGCAAACGTTGTGCTTTCGCTGCCAAAGCTTGAGCAAACCCTCGTAATCGTAATCTCAAAGTCCGGCGGCACAAAGGAGACTCGCAACGGGCAGCTTGTTGCCAAGAGCGCGTTCGAGGCGGCAGGACTAGACTTCAGGAAGCACTTCGTAGCTGTGACCGGTGAGGGGAGCGAGCTCGATAAAACTGCAGTCTCAGAAGGCTGGCTTGAGCGATTCCCGATGTGGGACTGGGTCGGAGGGCGAACGAGCGAGTTCAGTGCTGTTGGGCTCCTGGCGCTCGCCTTGCAAGGCGTTGATATCGATCGGGTTCTCAAGGGTGCAGCGCAGATGGACGAGCTGACGCGCTCGCGCGAGGTTGCGAAGAACCCAGCGGCGCTGCTCGCGCTTGCCTGGTTCCACTGTGGATGCGGGAAGGGGATGAAGGACATGGTTGTCCTGCCCTACAAGGATCGGCTTGAACTCTTCAGCCGCTACTTGCAGCAGCTCGTGATGGAGAGCCTCGGCAAGGAACTCGATCTCGACGGAAAAGTCGTCAACCAAGGGATAGCCGTCTACGGCAACAAGGGCTCCACCGACCAGCACGCCTACGTGCAGCAGCTCAGAGAGGGGCTCAACAACTTCTTTGCGGTTTTTATCGAAGTGTTGCGTGATCGGTCAGAGAGGACACTGCAGGTCGACCGCCTAAAGGGTTTTGCGCCGGAGACGCTCAGCGTTGAGCCAGGCTTCACCAGCGGTGACTACCTGCTAGGGTTCCAGCTCGGCACGCGCACAGCGCTGTACGAGAAGGGGCGCGAGAGTGTCACCGTTACTGTGACTGAGGTCAACGAAGAGTCGGTCGGGATGCTCATCGCGCTCTTCGAGCGAGCAGTTGGCCTCTACGCATCACTGATTAACATCAATGCGTACCACCAGCCGGGAGTTGAAGCTGGCAAAAAGGCAGCAGCAGCAGTGTTGCAGCTCCAGGGCCGAGTCGAGGCCTGCCTGAAACAAGCAGGCAAGCCGATGTCAGCAGATGAGATAGCCCAGGCGATCGGAGACGCAGACTCGGCCGAGACGATCTTCTCCATCGCCAGGCACCTTGCGGCGAATGGGCGGCTTGAGGTCCGGCGCGCGGCTCGTCCCTATGATGATCTCTTTTCGGCAGCGTAGCGGAACGGTGTGAGACAATGCGTAGCAGGGGGCGGTAATCCAGGATGAATTTCGAGCTGCTTGGCGCTGCGGCGCACTCCTGGGGGCTTGTGATCGTGATGGTTGTCATGATCACTCTCTTTGTAACAGAGAAAATCCCAGTTGACATCACTGCGATGGCCGTTCTCGTCTTCTTGCTGCTGGGCAAGTACGTGACGCCGGAGGAAGCCTTCAGCGGATTCTCCTCACCGGTGGTGATTGTGATGGTCTCGACGCTCTTCGTTGCAGGCGCGCTTCGAGTGACCGGGGTGAGTGATGCCGTTGCGCGTTGGATCCGGGGCTACGCCGGCTCAAACGAGCGTGTGGCAATCGGCATCATCATGCTCGTCTCAGGCTGCCTATCCGCGTTCATGAACAACGTGTCGGCTGCGGCGCTTCTTATGCCGGCAGTAGCGATGCTTTCGCATGAAAGCGACATCCCGCCCTCGCGCCTCTTCATCCCGCTCGCATTCGCAGTCTCACTCGGCGGAATGCTGACCCTGATCGGCTCTCCTCCCAACATCCTCGCGGCGGACCTGATGAGCAATCACGACATGACCCCTCTCTCGCTCTTCCAGTTCTTCCCCTACGGCATCACGGCGCTCCTCGTCGGCACTGCTTTCATGATGCTGTACGGAGTAAAGCTCCTGCCGGTACGAAAGACCCACGGGGTCACGCGTCGCATAACCGACTTGCGAGTCCTGTACCGCCTGCAAGACAGGATCTTCTCGGTGCGAGTGCCAGAGGGCTCAGCGGTTCTTGGGAAGTCGCTAGCCGAGCTGCGCTTCGGATCTCTTGTTTCCGGAGTAGTGGTAACGATTATCCGCGGAGGCAAGAAGCTGCTCTCGCCGAAGCCTAGCGAGCAGCTTCAAGAGCGTGACGTTCTTCTGGTGCGCGGCAATCCGGAGAGCTTCGCCGAGCTGCAAGCGCTTCAAGGGCTCGCCCTCAACGAGCCGAGCACCGAGCTCTTGGCGCGCATCTCGCAAGGTTCGGACGTCCTCAAGCTCTCCCTGCGTGAGGTGCACACCGAGAGCCGCGTGATGCTGCTGCGTGAGCTGCTCAAGAGCACAGGAGTTGTTCCTGTCTCAGTTGAGCGCGCAACTCGCGAGCACGCTTGGGAGTCTCGGCCGCCGTCGTGGTTCCTCGACTCAAGCGTGCACGACGGCGACGTGATAATCGGCTGCATCTCGGGGCGCTTCCGTGAGGACTCGCCGCTCGTCGACATGGACATGCTCGAGGTTGAAGACCCGCAGCGCTTGTTGAGCAGCGCCACCTTCACGATACGGATCGAGAAGGGAGCCTGGCAGGGCGCGCCGCTGCATCGCTTGGCGCACGAGACGAAGCTTCCGATCCTGGCCCGCATCGGCGAGGGTGGCGACGTGCAGTGGCTCGATGTGCCGGTGCTTGAGGCGAGCGGAGAGGTTGGCCCAACGAGGCTGTCAGCCGAGCATGTGCTCAAGGAAGGAGAGCTGTTCCTCGTGAGCGGCAGCGTCGAGGAGGCCCGCCGCAGGGCCGCTCTTGGGACGCTCGTGTTTGAGGCCGAGGCCGCTTCATCGGAGATCGAGAGCCCCGACGTGGGGATTATCGAGCTGATCCTGACACCGCGCTCTGAGCTGATCGGCAAGACCATCGCCGATCTTCATTTCCGCGAGAAGTACGATGCTCAGGTGCTCGCGCTGTGGCGTGACGGAAAGCCTCTCCTCTCGCTCTCATCGGCACTCCCGCTCGTGTACGGCGATGCGCTCCTGGTGCAGGGGCCGCGCCAGGCGTTCCCGCTCATGGCGAAAGATCCAGACTTTCTGCTCCTCTCCGAGCACCGCATCGCGCCGAAGCTGAGCCGGAAGTCAGTCTTCTCGATACTGGCGCTTGCGATGCTAATGCTTGTGCCGATCCTGACGGGACTCCCGGTGCACGAAACGGCCTTCTTTGCCGCGGCTGTTGTGGTTTTTACGGGCGCCATAACGATGGAGCAGGCTTACCGCGAGATCGACTGGCGGGTTGTCTTCCTCCTGGCGCTCATGATTCCGCTCGGTCGGGCAGTCGACCACGTGGCAGACGTAGAGCACATGGCGCAGGGGCTCGATAATCTGGCGCAGGCAGTTCCTCCGATGGGGATCGCAGCGATTCTGCTGATCCTGGGCAGCCTCATTAGCCAGGCGATCGACAGCTCTGTTGCAGTTATCTTTCTTGGTCCGCTCGCGCTCTCGCTTGGATCGAATCCTGGCAGCTCGCCGCACGGGCTCCTGTTGGCTGTAACGCTCGGCAGCTCGCTGGCCTTCATGTTGCCCACGAGCTGCCGCTCGAACCTGCTTGTGTCCGGCGCTGGAGGATATCGCTCCCGAGACTTCATGCGGGTTGGCTTTCCGCTTACGATCGTGGTTGGCGTGGCGTTGCTGGGTGTCCTTTACCTTATCAACTTCTAGGCGGAGCAAGAGAGAGAATTATCACGGCCTGACGTATCCCCTCTTAATCTTTCTCCTGCTCCTCATCCTGCACTTGCACTGAACTCCTCTCTCTCTCTCTCTCTCAACCAGCGAGCTGCGGGACCTTCTTGATTATGAGCAGGAACTAAGTGCAAGTGCAGGAGAAAGAGGAAGAGCAGGATTAGGATGAGAATGGGAGATGGGTGTCCACTGGAACTAGGGGCGAAAGACGTGCTCTTCAGTGAGGATCCGCACCCTTATCGGCGGCATTTGCATCCGCTAGCCAAGGCGGGTAGATTTCGCCCCACACCTCCTGTACGTGCCCGTAGCTCAGTTTGGATAGAGCGCCAGCCTCCGAAGCTGGAGGTCGTAGGTTCGAA
>CAYPUA010000073.1:0-6830 GCA_964413875.1 uncultured Bdellovibrionales bacterium | reverse complement strand
GATTCCCTCATCTTCGTGACCAAAATCACCATCAATCCTCGCAAAACAACGCGAATGCGGTGTTTTGCCTCGCTTCCCTAGTGTTAACATAAAGTTATTCTCTAACAGCCTCGGCTAGTTTCGACTTGAATGCTTTTCCTCTGGGCAGCCTCACGGCATGGCGCTCATTCACCACGCGGAACTCTTCAACTTCGCGGTGCCGACCTTTGGCGTTCGGTTTCTTGACGACTCCCCGTCACTGCGAGAGCTCGTGTCCCGCTGGCGGCTGATGGGTCAGTTAGCTCGCATCGGCGAAGTAGGAATCGATCGAAAGGACCTTGAAGCGAATCTATTCTTCTCTGCGACTAGCCCGAATGGAAGCCTCGTATCGGCTGACATCGGAGTGCATCGGGTTTTGATGGCGTTTAATCCGCCGAATGAGGATAGGCCGGAGTCTTATGCGGGGACAGAAGAGTAGTTTCCATCACTCATTGGCTCGAACAAAAATGCTGCTCCATCATCAAAATGAGCCGTAGCTGGCTGACACTAAAACCTCTGAATCCAGTGGCGTAGCTGTATCGACGATATAACCCTACCGCCGATAACGAAGAGCCGCCGAGTAGCAGGCGGTCACGTACGGCCCATCCTGTCAGATGTCAAAGAAACAATTCCTCCGAGATTTCAACTGTATAAACTCAATATCGATATGCCGTTCGCATACCGCACACGGACATGACTACTCCACATAACCACTTCTGACATATCAAGGAGCTGTTCCTTGATCCCCAAAGGTATGTACCTTAGGGAAACAGTGTGGTTCGAGTAGAAGAAGGGAAGTCTCAGAGATGATGACGACGACTGTTCTGTCCGTGGTTGCGAGTGTTGTTGCGATCGTGGCGGCCGCTAAGGCCATTTACACTGTCGAAACAGGCACGCTCGGGGTTCTCCAGCGGTTCGGCAAATTTCAGAGAATTTGTCACCCTGGATTGGGGTTCAAGATCCCATTCGTGGACCAGGTTGTCGCAAGGCTCTCGTTGAGGATTGAACCCCTCAAAGTGGGCGTCGAAACAAAGACGAAGGACAACGTGTTTGTCCAACTCCCGGTCGTGGTGCAGTATCAGGTTTTGCCTGAAAAAGCCTACGAGGCTTACTACAAGCTCTCAGACGTGGAAGGACAGGTCACAGCCCTTGTGGCTGACGTTGTGCGATCTGAAGTGCCAAAGCTCACTCTCGATCAAGCTTTCGAGAGTAAAGAAGAGGTCGCCACGGCTCTGAAGACGAGCCTGGCAGAGCACATGGACGACTTCGGTTATCGGATCCTCTCCGTCCAGATCTTGGACGTGGAGCCCGAGGCGTCGGTCAAGGCTGCGATGAACAAAATCAACGCTGCCCAACGGCTACAAGCTGCGGCTCAGTCCGAGGCTGAAGCCGAGAAGATCAAGGTGGTGAAAGCCGCCGAAGCTGAAGCCGAGAAGATGAAACTCGAAGGAAAAGGCATCGCGGATCAGCGTCATGCGATTATCGCCGGCCTGAAATCCTCTGTTGAGGAGTTTCAGCAGGCGATTCAGGGGTCAAACCCCAGTGACGTGATGAACATGATCATGATGACCCAGTACTTCGACACGTTGAAGAGCATCGGAGACGAAAGCCGCGTGATTTTGCTTCCTCATTCCCCTGGTGGAATGTCGGACTTGCAAAGCCAGATCCGCAGCGCAATCATCTCTGGTTCTGAGGCAGCGCGTAGCTAGTCTCGTTTAATTTGAGCATCCCATGCTTCTAATCTACTCGACATGGTTGTGGGGAAAACTATGTCCGCTTGATGAGTGCGTTAATCTCATCACCCTTTTTACTCATTCAGCTCTTGCTAGAAATTAATATGACAGTCTCTCCGACGTTCTACCCAAGTATGCGAACTTACCACTCCTTGCGCGAAATGCCGCTCCTACCTCGCTCCATTAGTGTACCTACTGCGGCGCCAGGAAGAAGGCAGCCATAAACGACCGCATCAGTAACACCCCAACAGCCACTACTCCCGAGACGACCGCGACTAATGACGGCACCTTAGCCCGCTGGAAATGAAGTATCGAAAATATGATCGTGGCCGGCCCAGCGAAGACAAAGCAGAGCAGCCCCCACCACCACGAGACTCTAAACGCCACGATCGGAAACACGAACGCTATCGTCACAAGAGAAACAATCCCCGACAGCGCCATGTTCAGCCACTGCCAGGCTCCGTGGCTGGTAACCCCTGACGGCACTGGTGACAACACTGGTGCCAGGCTCCATAGCTGCACCAGCTGCACCATAACTGCTACCACACCAGCACCAGGCTTCATGGTTGCGGCTGGCGGCGCTTTAGCTGTGGCCAGCCCATGCGCGCACTCTTCGCGACATAAATAAGGCCTGTCTGCTCGATGGTTATGTGATACCGACCAGGACAGTGAAGGGGCGTGTAAAGACTCTCTACGAACGTTAAGGCGGACAATTTATAGGAAACTAGCCTGAGGAATAAAATTCGTTCTCCGAGGCGGATGTGGAGCAAACATCCCTGCGGGATACGGCACTACGTCTCCGGCACACCACTTCCTGAAGGCTTCACGACACAGCGCCCGTATTCGTCTAAATGACAGGATGAACGCCTGACGAAGCTCCTTACTACACGAGAGACAGATCGTTTTCCTACCTCTAATTGGAGGATTTCTCGGAGTGAGGAGAGAGCTTGAAAGAAGCTTGGAGCCCCCCAGCGGCGGTGCCCCGGCCTGGTCGGACAGGTAGATCTCCTCGTACTTCGCGATGGTTTCTAGAAGCCTACGACGAAACTCCTCGGGGGTGAAATCCTTGGTTGACGCGAACGCGAGTCGAAGCTCCTCAGGACAGAGCGTAATGGAAAGGTCTTGAAGTTCCTCAGAGCTGAAATATTCAGACAGACTTCTGTTCTCTCGTCGGGGATTTGCTGGATCCGCTAGTGGAGAAACTTTACCTCTCGGGATTGATTTCGCTGGAATTGAAGTTTCGCCCTTCATGAGCGACGGATATGAGCTTACCCCTGGATATTCTCGCATTGATGAAACGAGTCCGTCCTTCAGCGGATTTAGGGAGCAGTAGGCGAATAACTCAAGAGCCTTTTCGATGTCTAATACAGCAGGACTATCGAAACGCTCAGCCCAAACTGTCCGCTGCCTTCGGTTGAGAAGGCGGTTGAGGTAATGCGCGCTCTCTGCCTTGAAGTACCCAATAAAGCTCGAAACATACTCGGGATCGGTGACTCTTACCAAAAGGTGTACATGATTAGCTTGGACTACGAAGCAGATAATTCTAACGGGATAGAGTCTTTGAGCCCGTGCAAGTGCGGAGCAGATAAGTAGGTTCATGAATCGCAGAGGGACAAATGGAAGACCCTCCTCGGTTCGAAAGGTAATGAAGTGTATTTTACCGGGGACAAGGAATCGTGGATTACGCATGTGGTGAGAATCGGCGTAACGTCAGAAGAGTTGCTTAAAAGGAGCCTGGCATGTATGAACCCACCCCGAGGAGTCAAGGAAAAGTGGTTTGATGGATAGAAAGGGAGGGATGCACGCATGTATCCGGCTTCTTGAGTGAGCCCTGATGGAATGTGCGCTCTTATTCCTCATCACCAGTGCGGCTTTTAGAAAGCCTTGCCAGGCTTCAGGTTTTACAAGAGCCAGTCCGACCGATTCGCCATCAAAGTATGTAATCCTTAGCACTCCGTGAATCTCACGCAGCGAGCGGAAACGCCTTATACTCGTCGTCTTTGGCGATGAGTGCCCAGATGACCCTGGCATTCTTGTTTGCCATGGCTACAACTGTGCGATTCGTTCCTTTTCGTTGCATGAGATCAAGTGCCCAACGACTCTGTCTGTCGTTATGGCGATGCGCGTACCGTAACGCGATGCGAGCTCCGTGAATGAGGAGGGTGCGGATATAGACATCTCCTCGCTTGCTTATTCCGTGGAGTCTCTGTTTGCCACCCGTAGAGTGCTCTCGTGGGGTGAGTCCAAGCCAAGCCGCGAATTCCCGTCCGTTCTTGAAGACGCCAATATCCCCAACCGCGGAGACTATAGCGCTTGCGGTGATGTAGCCGACACCCGGAATCGCCATCAAACGCCGGCAAATAGGATGTGCGGCACACAGCACTTTCATCTTTCGCTCAAGCGCGTCAATGCGAAGCTCTAGGCTACGGTATTCATCAAGCAGCTCGTAAAACGTTTCCCGAGTTAATGATGACAGCGCGTCTCCCTGTGCAACAAGAAGCTCAGGAATCACTTTGGTAAATACCCTTCGTCCGCGAGGAATAATGATGCCGTACTCATGCAAGAGTCCCCGCATCTCGTTCACAAGAGCGGTCCGCGCTGTCACAAGCCGCTGTCGAACTCGATGCAGGTTTTGTACGTCTTGTTGCTCTATGCTTTTGCGGGGCACTAATCGCATATGTGGTTGCCTCGCCGCTGTACAGATCGCCTCAGCGTCCTTCCAATCGGTTTTATTTCTTTGAACAAAAGGCTTTACGTACTGAGGCGCTATCAACTGAGGCTTATGCCCTAAGCTCTCTATCGAGCGTGCCCAATAGTTGGCTCCACCGCACGCTTCCATAACCACCCTACAGGGAGTTACACCTCTCAGAGATTCAAGAAGTTCGTCCCGATACACTCGCTTTCGGAACACTTCTCGCCCGCTGCCATCTACCCCGTGAAGATGAAACACATTCTTTGCCAAATCGATGCCAATTAGTTGTAATGTCATACGCCCCCCTGTTTTGTTTGAGAGTTTGCACCTTCAATCCTGCACCATTCGGGGGCAGGTAAAAACAGGGTGGGTTCATTCCATTACCAGGGCTTCAATCGCTAGCAGGTCTAAGAGACGCCCTAAGCCCTCCCGGATTTTTGTCCAGAATTGGTCGAATGCTTGGGTAGGGCGCATAGCAAGTTGGTCTCATCGCATGACCTGTACCAGCGCTAGCGCTCGTCCGTACGAGCTGTCGCTGCCGCCCGCCATGTGACGGTGCCAAGCACAAGCGCGGCTCCCCCAAGCGCCACACCAGATGGCTTCTCTCCCATCCACAGATAAACCCAGAGCGGATTAAGGAGCGGTTCGACCACCGGTATTAGCACCGCCTGAAGTGCCGTGACCAGGGTAATCGCGCGCGTATAAAGGAAGTACGATAACCCTAGCTGTACCGAACCCAGAAGCGCGATACCAAGAAACGAATTCGAATCCCAATGCCCCTCAAGTATCCACGGAGCTCCCATTAAAGCCGCCAAGAGGTTACCCACTATTACCGCATCAACCGGATGGCCATCCTTCATCCCTCGCAACACGACCACCATCGAGGCGAAACAGATCCCGGAAAGAACGCCCATCAGGTTTCCGAAATTATTTCCCACACTCAGCCCATCGACAAAGAAGATAAGCAAGCCGACCACAATAAGTCCCACAGCCGCCCAATCACGCCCTGTAACAGATTCCTTGAGTATCGCTCCACTCAGTAGCGCCACATATACGGGCGCGGCGTATTGAAGCACAATCGCGTTAGCGGCGGTCGTATACCGAGTGGCAATAACGAACGTCGTAACGGTAAGCGCGTAGAGGAGACCACCGGATAGAACTGAGAGATCGAGCCGGCGCGGGATTCTTCTTGCGAGAGCCATCAAGGTAAGCGCCGCGACTATGCTGCGCGACGCGGACACACCCATCGGCGATACATCGACCAATTTAATCAGCAGTCCGCCCATGCTCCAGAGGATCGCCGTCGCAACAAGTAGTAAGCTTCCTGTCATTCGTGCCGACGCACACCGTTTTGTGGCGTTCTCGCGAAAAAACCGCTAACAGCACCGGAAGAACAAGGAGTGTTAACGCGGTCGCTGAGACAATGCCACCGATTACTACTGTCGCCAGTGGGCGTTGGACCTCGGAACCAGTACCAGTTGAAATCGCCATGGGAATGAACCCTAACGACGCCACGAGCGCGGTCATCAATACTGGCCTCAGCCGCGCTATTGTTCCTTCGACGATCGCCTCAATCGGCTCCATCCCATTCGCCAGAAGCTGTCTCACGAACGTTACCAATACGAGACCATTCAAGACCGAAACACCAGAAAGAGCTATGAATCCCACAGCAGCGGATATCGAGAATGGAATTCCAAGAATCCATAACGCGAGCACACCACCACAGAGCGCGAATGGGATGCCGCTAAAAACCAGTAATGAGTATCGAAGAGAGCGAAAGCTGATGACGATGAGGCAAAACACACTGAGAAGCACGACTGGAACCACTATCATAAGGCGTCTCTCGGCGGCCAAGAGGTGCTCATACTGTCCACCCCAACGGGACCAATATCCGGCCGGCAGCACGACACCAGCGCTGATAGCTGCTTGAGCGTCCTGTACAAACGATCCCACATCTCGTCCCCGCACGTTCGCGGTAACCACGATTCGGCGCCTACCGTTCTCATGACTAATCTGGTTCGGGCCCTCCTGTTCAACAATCGACGCGACCACTCCCAGCTCAGTGTACAGACGTTCGGTTTGCTCCGTGACAAGCCCTGAGCCCTTTCCTTGAAAGGGATCATGCGCGTCAAGGGCCGTGATCGGCAGAGGGATCGGAAGTCGCCTGAGAGCCTCTACGTCATTTCGGTCCTGCTCCGCGAGACGTACCACAACGGGAACACCACGCGGCCCCTGGTACAACCTACTTACCTCACGACCTGCATACGCCATACTCACAGCGCTCTGGATCTCGGCGACATTCAAGCCCATTGGCCCTATGACATCACGCCGAGGAGAGATCTCTAACTGCGGTAGACCCGATACCTGTTCTACTCGAACATCAGCCG
>CAYPUA010000072.1:0-7055 GCA_964413875.1 uncultured Bdellovibrionales bacterium | reverse complement strand
TGGACGGGCTTGACCACCAGATCCTGCGCGCCAAGGCAGAAGACCCCTACTCTGGAGATGCCGGAATCGCCCGGGCCTGCGGTGCAGCAGTCAATACCGTCACCTACCGAATAAAGAAAATGGAGGACGCCGGAGTCATAACCGGGCACTGCTACACGCCACTGTGGGGCAAGCTGCAGCTCATTCAGTACAAGATAGTTGTAAACCTGCGGGCAATAGACGCTGCGGTGCATGCCTCCTTGCTGGATTTCGCGCGACGGTCTGAATACTGCATCTTCGCACTCGCGTGCGTTGGCGCGTGGGACTTTGAGTTTAATATCTTCACCTCACGCGCTGACGAGGAGCGCGCGTTCACCGGGCAGCTCTGGCGAGAGTTCGGCGACTACCTCGATGCGGTGAACATCATCTCGTACCCGCGCACTATCAAGCGCGTCGAGTATCCGTTCAAGGACGAGAGCGCGCTGTTCCTTGGGAGCAGGCCGTCAGCTTCTCCGAGTGAGAAGAGATCCGCTTCGTAGCCACGGGCAGCGGCTAGCTGCCTGTGCCCTGGCAACTTGACCGAGCCGAGAAAAGCCCTACCGGAACCGTCGCGATGAGCGCCAGGAGGGCGAAAGCGGTGAAGTAGAGCGCCGAGTCAGGAGCAAGCGCGAGCCGCTCAAAGATCGCCGTCACCCCCGCGGTCACGCCGTTTCCAAGCGCAACTGAGAGCAGGTAGAACGAGGTGACGAGCGACTTGCTGACGCTCGGTGCGTGCGTGTAGGCGAGCTCCAGGGCGGTTATTGAGACCATCACCTCGGAGGCCGTAAGGATGAAGTACGCAAGCAGCTGCCACCCGATCGAGACCTGCAATCCGCCTGCCAGCCTGGCTTGAGCGAAGGCAATCAGCATGAATGCAGCAGCAGCGAGCACCATCCCTGCTGCGAGCTTGTGCTGCGGCTGAAGTGGCTTACGCTTTGAGAGTGCCGGGTAGACCACCCACATCATGAGCGGCGTCAGGATTAAGATCAGCACAGGATTTATCGCCTGCACCTGCGAGGGCAGGATCGTGAAATGTGGCAGGAGCGGCAGCGCGATCTGGCGGTCCATGCGCTCGGCTTGCAGCACCCACGACGAACCTGTTTGGTCAAAGAGCGCCCAGAAAGCTGAGAGAGACATGAAGAGCAGCGCAAGCATCAGAAGCGAGCGCCGCGCGCGAGGGGCTCCAAGCTCTGCGCAGTACTCACGCCACGGCGTGGGCGGTAGAGCCACGTAGCGGCGCCGGCCGCTCCAGAAGAAGAGCGTTGCCATCGCCATGAAAACGCCCGGCACAGCGAATGCGACCTTCGGGCCGAAGTGCGCAAGGAGCCACGGCGTAAGGAGCGTTGAGAGGAGCGCGCCGACGTTAATCGCTAGGTAGAATAGGCTAAAGCCCTCCGAGATCCTTCCCGAGCCACTCTGGCGGTACTGGTCCCCGAGGTGTGCCGAGACGCACGGCTTAATGCCGCCCGAGCCAAGCGCAATGAGGGAGAGCCCCGCCATCAGGCCAATGCGGGTATCATCAAGCGCGAGCACCCCGTGACCCGCACAGTACACAAACGACAGTGCGATGATGGTGCGGTACTTCCCAAAGAGCAGGTCTGCAGCGAGCGCACCGAACAACGGCACAAAGTAGTTCGCCATCCCGAACACGTGGTACCAGAACACCGCGTCGCTCTCCGTCATCGGCGCCGGCGCTCCCGAAGAGTCCAGGAGCATGGAGGTCATGAACACCACCAAGATCGCCTTCATGCCGTAGTAGCTGAAGCGCTCGGCCAACTCGTTGGCGATGATGAATGGCAGTCCAGTTGGGTGGCGGGTCGAGTTCATTGTGCCTCTCCAAACTATCCCATACTCCCACCCCCACCAAAACCGGCCCCGGGAACGGCTCCGGGAACGGCTCCGGCTCCGGCCCCCGGATACCCCCCACAAACTCTCAGAGAACTCGGCAACCTAGTTTCACCAGAGGGGACACAGAGGGACTCAGAGGGACTCAGAGGGGGAGCCCCCGGGCTGGTGCTTTGTGTTCCCCCGGTTCCTGCGAGGTGAAATCCTTAAACGCTCGCCTCGTGCTCGTGATGGTCGCACGCTTCGCGTCTAGCGGCAGCTTGGGGGCTTAACCACAGAGGACACAGACGTACACAGAGGGAGACCCCCAGGCTGTTTCTCTGTGTTGCCATCCGCGGAACCATCCTCTGACAACTCCCTCATTTCGACGACTTGCGGGCAAGAGCAATCTCTCAAAGAATCGCCTCAACCTACCAACTGTTCTCTGTGGAGAAGCGCGTTCACTCGCCTTAATAGCAACTGTCCCTTTATCTCAGCTAGTTACCACTCTTCTTGTTTTCGGCCGGCACACTAAAGCCTTAGCCCCATCGCGCCGACAGGAGCCATTAGTAGGGGGGAACACTCATGCCACATCACGCTCGCCGACTAGGTCTGTCGCTCATCACGCTGCCGACGGTAATCATTTATTCCTGGATTGCAGCGACCCATGCCGAAGCAACACCACCAGTTGTCAATGAAATGGAGCTGCCAGTTCCGTCCGGATGCATAGGTCCCATGGCAACTATTTGTAACGGAACCGTTGTTGATACGGGTGGCGGGTGCGATGCCGCACCAGGCATCAACTCCTGCTTGAAGGCAGCCAACACAGAGTTGGCACTACCTCCCGGGGTTTACCTGATTCGTTCGACTATCGAAATTCTGCACGACGACATCACGTTGTCCACGCAGGGCCTTTCCGAAGATACAACGACTTGCTTGAAGGAGCCGGCCTCTAAACCATGTGCGGTTCTCCGTGCGGCTGACGACTTTGCCGAGAAGGCGCTGCTCTTAATTGGAAAAAATTCGAGGCCGGTGAATCGTATTACGGTCGATCACATCGCATTGGACGGCACCTTGGAGGCTCGAAGTAGAAATGAAGCCATCACCAGGAATTGCGGTTCA
This sequence comes from uncultured Bdellovibrionales bacterium, assembly GCA_964413875.1. Taxonomy (GTDB): domain Bacteria; phylum Bdellovibrionota_C; class UBA2361; order UBA2361; family OMII01; genus OMII01. The sequence continues at coordinate 4,091 of CAYPUA010000072.1, read as the reverse complement.
AGAGGACATGGTAGAAATGTGATGGAAGCAGGCGGCGCTAACAATACGATGCGTTACTCTGCCTCAGTAAATGCACTTTGCGGGACCGCAATCGGCTGGGCTGTTGCCAAGACTGGCATTGGTTCGGTTATTACGAAAAACTACATCGCAAATAATGGATTGGGCTTTCCTAAAAGGACAATCTGGAGTGACGGACTGACCATCGGCAAAGTTTCGGGTGCTACGATCACGGACAACCTGTTTCAGGATTCCACGGATGTCGATGTTGTGATCGGCGGAGCCACAAATTCGACCTTCCGCGGGAATGTAATCAGGCACTTGAGCAGGCATTCTTTTGCAGGTTTCATGTTGACCAACTGGAGCCTTCGGAGTTCGCCGGGAACGGCGCAATGGGCAGACTTCCGCGGATTTGACATCAGCGATAACACGTTCAATTGCAACTCCAGAGTGGAGATTTGCGTACAAATCGGTGTCTTCCCTTGGTTTTTCCCCCCGACCGATTGGGCAAGGTGGAGAACGATGGGGGGCATCTTCCGCAACAATAGGATTTACACCCACCTTCAGGGCATCAACTTCGGCGGCGGCGGAACTTTGAGATTTCCGTTCGTCATGTACGGCAATTCGATATTCTCCGCCGCAACTACCGCTGATATCGGCGTGAGCGATCGAAAGTCGCGGCGGGTGGGGAAGATGAATGTATTCAGGCCTGGCGCAGAAAATTTCATTGAGGTCCGAAACGGTCAAGAGCGCGATCTCGACATGGCGGACGAGTGGCACTCACTTTTTTGATTGCGAATTAAGATTCCGCCGAGGATAAAGGAAGACCTACTTGTGGGTAACGTGCTGCCCGTATCCTTGTTCTTAACCCCATTGTACTTCTGCGCATGTAGCGACTTATCCTTTTTGTGTTAGGTTTATAGATTTAGCTCTCATGCTCAAGTTTGAGGCGCTCTGCTTGGGTCTTCGTTTCTCAAGTCCTCGTTAGTATTAGTATACGTCGCTTCCTCGGAATGTACCGATGACCCCGGGGCTTGTCGTGTCTCGTTCGAGTGAGTGCTCGCTGCTATTATTTCCGTGCGAGCCCCCGGCTGTTCCTCTTTGTCCTCCGTGGTGAAATCCACCCCCACCAAAACCGGCCCCGGGAACGGCTCCGGCCCCGGCTCCGGCCCCCGGATACCCCCCACAAACTCTCAGAGAACTCGATACTCCCGTTTTTTCAATAGGTTATTGATAAGGCGCAAGCACTCAAGGACTCGCTGCAAGATGCCGACTAATCTATCAGTTTGGCAAACTCGGGGAGAGTCAATGAGAAAACTTCTTCACGCCGCAAGCCTCGCAGCTCTTGTATCGCTTGGCGCAACACCGGTCTCAGCACAGGACCAGGGCGCTGACCCGTGTGCTCTACTCTCGGGCCTCAAGGACTCTGGCAAGGACGCAAGCGACCTCTTCTCGCAGTGCGTCTCGAAGAGCAAAGAGATCGAGCTTGAACCCGGCATCTACTCCTTCGACAAAGCTGTCTCTGTCTCAGCAACCGGAGTGGCGATTTCGACCAAGGGAAGAAGCCCCGATAGCCCACCCTGCAGCGCACAGCTCGGCGTGCGGTGCGCGGTGTTCGCTCCCGGCGCTGGCTTCTCCGCATCCGGAAAGCCCGCTTCGGAGAAAGGGAAGAGCTCCTCCCCTGCCCTCATTCGCATCAGCGGCAAGGACGTCGCCCTGCACCACATCGAGTTTGACGGGATGGGGAGCGCGGAAACGAAGCAGAGCGGCTCCCTGCTCTCGATCGGCTCCGGCGCCACAGGCACGACGGTGCTCGCTTCAGAGTTTCGCAACTGGAACGGCGATGCGGCTCTCTCTCTCGTCGGCGCAAAAAATGTCTCGGTTGTTGGATCTCGCTTCCGGAGCAACGGCTCGCAGGCCTCTCTTACAAGCCACATCAACGTGAAGGGTGGCTCGGGCGTAAAGCTTAGCCAGAACCTTCTTCAAGACAGCTCAAAGTTCGGCATCAACATCTCAGGATGCGCCGACTGCGAGGCGCAGAGGAACGTCCTTTGGCAGTCCGGCAGCGGCAAAGCCAGCGCCATCGTGGCTATTCGTGCCGTCGGAGATACCCTCACCGTTCGCAACAACTATGTCGACTGCGACGTCTTCTGGTGTAACGCGGCCTACTTCTTCGGCAAGAGCGGCGAGAAGGCCGCAGCTAACGGAGCAGAAGCCTCCACGATCACCGCCCGCAACAACGTGGCGTCGCACGCGCTGGCAGGGTTCTTCTTCGGGCTCGCTTCCACCATTAAGGCAGACGACAACCTAGCGCTGGCAAAAGCCGGCGGCTTTTCTTGTGGCAAGCGCGCCTCAGCGCCGTTCTCTAAACTAACCGGAGCATCGGTTGAGGCTCAGGGGCGAGCGCCTGCAATCGTTGAGGCCTCCTTCTCAGCCAAGGGGCTGAGCGAACAGGAGCGCTCAAAGTGCGTCGTCGGCACCGCCGAGAAGCAACGCGCCACCGGGGACGAAAAAGCGCTGCGGGCTGTGGCTCAAACCGTCTTCCCCTTCCTGCTCGGAAGAGCTCCAACCAAAGATGAGCAGAGCGCAACCGCTTCGCAGCTCGCGGCTGGAGCATCTCTGAAAGATCTCTTCATCGGGCTCGATGTCTTAAAGAGCCCCGAGCCCGCTTCAGGTGAAGAGCTTACAATTATGGCGAACAACGGGCGCGGCAAAGACCCTGAGGGAGCCGGAACGCAGGGAGCCGACAGAGGCGAGAAGATGGGGAGCTCTGCGGTCGGGGGGCCAACGGTGACGATTGCATCAACTACGACGTCGGTAGCCTCCACTGCACCTATTGTGGCTACATTCAGGTTCAGCCGGCAGGTAACAGGCTTCGGTTTCGCCGACATCAAAGCAACCAACGCCTGGCTTCAGGCGATGACTCCTTCAAACGGTGTCGGCACAATCTTCACAGTTACGCTCCGTCCAACGGTAGCAACCTCCGACGTGACCTTGGCGGTGGCTGCTGACAAGGCACTCGGATTCCTCGCGCCGAAGATTGGAAATCAGGCATCGAGTACTTTTACCATACCATCCCCTGCCGTGCCGACCCTGAGCTTTGCTGACTCCTCAGCAACCCTGTCCGTTTTTTCACGAACGATCCGCATCATACTGACTAAGCCAGTTGCGCCCTTCGATGCCCGAAATTTTGATTGCCAGAACTGCAGCGTTTCAAACGTGCGCGCTGACGGAAGCGCACCTAACACGTACCTGGCGACGGTCAATCCCTCTAGCCGAGACCAGGCCTTCACGGTGTTGGTAAGAAGTTCGCCTACCTCTTCCCGGATTGCGCGGAGCAACACCCTAGAATTCGGACCTCAAGAGTTCACGCGCATTACTTTGAAGGGAGCTTCGATCCTTTCAAACCCCAACCAGCCCGTTAGCATCGTCCAACGCCGGTTTGTCCCCTCGGAAAGTCTCGACGGTTACTTCGCGTTTTATTATAAATTGTTAAAGTCCTATCCAACGTCTGACCTCAATGGGGTTTTGGGTACATACGGCGGTTATTCCAGTAATATTCTAGAGTTTAAACTAGACAGTCCCGGCGAAAACAACCAAAATCCCTGCTTCGATTTGTGGTTAATTGGCCTTAAATTGTCTGGCCCACCAGATTTTCAGGCAGGAAATACTGGAAAAATTTATAACGCTTCCGGCTGTGAGACCCTAGTCGCCAACAACTCCGGGGGAGTGGCCAACAGTCGGGTTCTCCGGGGCCTCTTCAATGCCCCTTACGGCACCGCCGGAGAGCGCCCGATAGACGTAGAGTACTCTGTTGTTAATAGTAACCCTGTGGCCGGCGACATTTCTCAACAGGTGTTCCCTCCATACACAGTGGCTGCTCTCAACTTTAACTCTGCTGGCGCAGCCCAGAGAGATTTCCAGACAACCGGACCTGCCCCCTGCTTCCTTGTGAAGTGGCGATTCTCCTTCCCTAACGGGGTCTACTCGCCCCCGGAGATCAGGCAGTTCTGCCAGGGCGGCCCTACGGACACGGCCTTATACCAGGATTAAAAAGGTCGCCTCGTGATAGGCGTACGCTTCCACACCTCGCA
>CAYPUA010000071.1:0-7927 GCA_964413875.1 uncultured Bdellovibrionales bacterium | reverse complement strand
ACCGAGAAGTAGAGGATCAGGCCTGCTACGTCTACGATAGTGGCGACGAAGGGCGCCGACGATGTCGCAGGATCAAGCTTAAAGCTCTTGAGAGCAAACGGGAGCATGGCGCCCGCGAGGCTGCCTAGCGCAACTACTCCAGTAAGGGAAAAGAGAACCGTGAAGGCGAGAGCTAGCCATTGCTCGCCGTAGATATCCGAAAACTGCGACCAGATTACGACTCTCAAGAAGCCAATCATGCCGAGCAGGAGCCCTAACACGCTGCCGGTGATAAGCTCTCTGCGGAAGACATTTACCCAATCTTTTATTCGGATTTCGCCGACTGCCAAGGCGCGGATGATGATGGTCGAGGCCTGGCTGCCTGAGTTGCCGCCGCTTGAGATGATTAAGGGCACAAATAGAGCGAGCACCACCGCGCGCTGGATCTCATCTTCGTAGCTCGCCATCGCTGAGGCGGTGAGCATCTCACCGAGAAAGAGCACTACGAGCCAGTGAGCACGCTTTCGGATAAGAGTAATGACTGGTGTTTTGACGTACGGATCTTCGAGAGCCTCGCTACCTCCGAGCTTCTGGATATCCTCGGTTACTTCCTCTTCCTGCACGTCGAGGATGTCATCGACAGTGACGATACCGAGAAGCATTCCGTCGGAATCCACGACGGGCAGCGTTGGGCGGTCGTACTTGCGGAATAGCTCTACGGCCTGCTCCTGGTCGGCGTGTACGTCGAGCGAGTCGAACTTAAAGTTCATCAACGCTGCGACCTCCTCATCAGGCGAGGCGAGGAGAAGCTGCCGGGCGGAGATCTCATCGACGAGCTTTCCTTTGGCATCGACGACGTACAGGGTGTCGAGCGAGGCGCTCTCCTGTCCATTGGCGCGAATATGGTCGAGCACCTCACGCACCTTCCAATCGGCGTGAATCGTGAGGTAGTCGGGAGACATCAGGCGCCCGACGCTTCCCTCGGGGTAGCCGAGCAGCGTCAAGGCAACGTCTCGCTCGTCCTTCGACAGGAGCGTTAAGAGCTGCCGCGCAGCCTCTGCTGGGATCTCTTCGAGCAGCGCTGTGCGGTCGTCCGCGGCCATCTCATCGAGCAGCCGCGCCGTCTGCCGGTCTCCAAGCCCTGACAGAAGAGTCTTCTGAACATCAACGTCTAGCTCAGCGAATATCTCTGCTGCTGTCTTTCGGGGGAGGATGCGGAAGATGAGCACGCGCTCTTCGTCGGAGAGGCTCTGGAAGAGATCCGCGATTTCGACTGGCGCAACGTCGACCAAGAGGTCGCGAACCGCATGCAGGTCGCGCTCCCTGATCTGTTGCTGCACTGTCTGAGCCGAAATCATAAAACGTCAAAACCCGCTAAAATGGGCTCCAGTCTATCAACGATCATAAAGTGTCCGCCACCTTCAACCGTGTGAAAAGAGCTTCCCTGAATGCCTTTTGCAAGGATCTCGGCCATGACGATCGGAACGTAGGTGTCCGCATCACCGTGCCAAATAGAGGTTTGCACCGTAACACGGCTGAGCAGTTCTCTCCAGTCGGTGAGAAGCAGCATGTACTCGCTCACGGCGCCGCGGATCCCTTGGCGCAGCGCCTCCCGCATGTTCCGGGCGAGAACAACCGCCACTTCGGGCCTGCGAACGATGTCGATATCGGCTTTTGGCAAGAGCGCCCCAAACCAGATCGAGACTGTTGACGGAAAGGCGCGCCAAACGGCCGCAATCGAGGTTATGGAGAGCCGTCCAAGGGTCTTGGAGCGCTGTCCGAGCCGGATCAGGACACGATTGGCTGGGTTCATGCCCTGTAACGCCCCCGGGGCGCACATCGGGGCCACACCGCTCACGATGGTGAGTTTGGCAACTTTCTCTCCGAGCGCTCCAGCCGCCGCGATTGCGGTCGGAGTTCCGCCTGAGACACCCAGGATGCCGAATCGGGCTGCTCCGACGTGCTGCGCGACGAGCGAGACATCAGCAGCCCAGTCGGTGAACTGCCGGCCTGGGTACCACTCCGAGCCTCCGAATCCCGGGCGGTCAATCGCCACAACGGTTAGTCCGTGCTTGAGCGCGACGCCGTGCGCGACTGTTGCCTCTAACCGGCTGGCCGGGAATCCGTGGCTGTAGAAGATGACTCGCTTGAAATCTCGCGCACCGAAGGTGCTCGCGAGCACTGCCCTCCCTGAGGGGTGCTTCAGCAGAAGCTCGTGCTGTCGTATCGGCTCATCACTCACTTAAACCGCTCGTAGGCAATCATCCGGTACTGGTCGACCATGCGATGCGTGTTAAAGAAAGAGCCGTTGAGGGAGATGGAGCTGCGCATGATCTCTGCCCATCGTCCACGCTGCTCGAAGAAGCAGGGCAAGACGTGCTGCTCAAGCTGCTCGTACAGTGCGGCTGCGTCGGCATCGTCCTGCTCGATCGCTCCGGTGCCGCCTTCGTTGAGCGGGCTGCGCACTACCCAGCCTGTAACGCCCTGAACTCCTCCCTCAAGCCACCATCCATCGGCGATGCTCAGGCTTGGCACACCGTTCATCGCACACTTCATTCCGCTCGTGCCGGAAGCTTCAAGTGGCGCGCGCGGGGTGTTGAGCCAGAGGTCAACGCCTGAGACGAGCGAGGCAGCGAGCTCAACGTCGTAGTTGGGGAGAACTGCGATTCGGATCAGGTCTCCAGCTTTCGGCACGATTTCGTGTACCTGCTTGAGGAGGTGTTTTCCCCAGTCGTCATGCGGGTGAGCTTTGCCGGCGAAGAGGATGTTTATCGGCCCGAAGCGCTCGGCAAGGGCCTGCAGCCGCGCCAGGTCTCGGAACACGAGCATCGGGCGCTTGTACTCTGTTGAGCGGCGCGCAAAGCCGATCAAGATTCCAGAGCCTCCGAATGGCATGCCGTAGCGCGACTGAATCAGGTGGAGCAGCGAGTCGCGTGCTTCTTTGTGCGCCTGCTCGATGTCTTCTGTCGGGACGATCGCCACCTGCCGCAGCTGTTCGCTGCGTTGCCGCCATCCTGGCACGTAGCGGTCAAAGAGCTTCGCGAAGGGCGCGGATGTCCAGCGCACTGCGTGAACGCCGTTGGTAATCGCTATTACTTCAGCCTCGGGGAACATGCGCTTTGTGACGTCCATGTGCTTGCGGGCGACTGCATTGATCGTTCCCGCAAAACGCATCGCAAGCCGTGTCATGTTGAGAGCGCCGTTTTCTAGCAGGGGCGCTGCTTTCGCCATCTGCTCGTCGCTCAGGTGCGCCTCGAGCATCTGCGCTGAGAAGACGTCGTGCCCTGCTGCGACTGGCGTGTGCGTCGTGAAGACCGTTCGTTGGCGGATGCGCTCAACTTCACCGGCTTCATGCTCCTGCCACTTATTCGGGAGCAGCTCAAGCAGCAGGAACGCCGCATGGCCCTCGTTCATGTGGTGAATCGTGGTGTCTGGGTAGCCGAGCGCCCGGATCATTCGCGCTCCACCGATGCCCAGGACAAGCTCCTGAAGCACTCTCATGTTCTGGTCGCCGCCGTACAGGGTGTCTGTGATGTGGCGATCGGGCTCAGCGTTCTCGCTGACATCTGTGTCTAGGTAGATGATCGGCACGGCGTGTCCGTTTACGCCGACTTCGAGCCGCTTCCATGCCTGCACCCGGACGATTCGGTCCCTGAGCGGAAGGTCAACAACGGGTTGGCAGCGCGCGAGCAGCTGTTCGGGCTCCCAGTGCTCTGGGGCCTCCATCTGCCAGCCTTCCGGGCTGAAGCTCTGACGCACGTACCCTTTACGGTGCAAGAGCGTTACGGCGACCATCGGAACGCCGAGGTCTGCTGCCGCTTTTATCGTGTCGCCGGCGAGGACCCCTAAGCCACCTGAGTAGGTGGGGATCGCTGGGTCGACTGCGATCTCCATGGAGAAATAGGCTACTGGCTTGGTCATAGGACACCCTGCTTCGCGGCGATAGCTGTCCGCAAACACTGCGGCGGATCCTAGCAGTACCGAGGGAGAGCCGAAACCGATGATCAGCTATCAAACAGTGACACAGGGCTCTGGTTTCCTAGACTTCCTCGGTCGGCAAGCCGGCCCTGACCAGGGCTTTGATTACATCTTCGGCATGGGAACGGTCACGAACCTCCATGAGCACTGTGATCTCGACGTGTCCTGGGATCTTTGCGTAGCTCCTGTCGTGGGTAACCTGCAATATGTTTGCGCCTTCTTTGGCGATAATCCCGGATATGGTGTGCAGCATCCCGGGCCTGTCCGGCAGCGTGATGGTAGTGCGCAGAAGCCGCCCCTTCTCTGCCATGTCGTGCTCGATCAGGCGCGAGAGGAGGTTGCTGTCTATGTTGCTGCCACAGATCATAACAACGGTTTTTTTGCACTGCTCTGGGAGGAGCCCCCCGAGGAGCGCCGCAAGCCCAGCCGCGCCAGCGCCCTCAACCACCACGTGCTCGTGATCGAGAAGCGCGATGATGGCCCGCGCTATCGCCCATTCACTGACTCCCACAATCTGGTCAACGCGGCGCTCAAGTATAGGGCCTGTCACGGCTCCTATGGTTTTTACTGCGATTCCGTCGGCTATCGTCATGGGCGCAATGGCGCCTTGATGCGCTTTCGGATCGCGCCGGACTTCGAGTGCCCACTCTGAACAGACTCCGAGGATGAAAACGCCCGGACGCTTGGCTTTGATTGCAGATGCTACGCCTGCGGCATACCCGCCACCGCCAACTGGGATCACAACTGAGTCGAAATCCGGGAGCTGTTCCATGAGCTCGAGACCAGCTACTCCCTGCCCGTGCACTATCCACTCGTGGTCGAAGGGGGGCACGTACGTGTAGCCTCGCTCGCGCGCCAGCTCTTGGGCGTGCTCAAGACAGTCCTGGAATGTTGGCTTGAAGATGATCTCTGCGCCGAAAGCGCGGCACGACTGGCTCTTCACGATCGGGGCGCTTGATGGCATGACGATGTGGCATGGGGCGCCGAGCCGTTGCGCGTGGAAGCTTAGGCCGAGTGCGTGGTTGCCGGCGCTTGCGGTGCACACTCCCTGCGCCAGCGCTTTTTTCTCCATGCTCAGCAAGAAATTGAGCGCTCCTCGCTCTTTGAACGACCCTGTACGGAGCTTGTTGTCCCACTTGAGGTACACGTCACGACCGAGCTCTTCTGAGAGCGAGAGCGCCTGGGATACCGGCGTTACCGGGAGGTGCGGAGCGATGCGGGCTCGCGCACCTTCAAAATCGGAAAGCTTGGGGAGCGAGGACATACCTCCCTATTGTACACGCTCCCGCCGCGGTTGACCTGGGGCAAAGTTTCTACAATCGCGGGGGTGGTTTATGTCTCGCACCCCCGCCGGTATGGGGTCGCGCGTTCCAGCTTTGCCCTCTTTAGGATATACCTACGCCGTGGAACCGTTTGACCTAATCGTTATTGGGGGTGGCATAGCTGGGCTCGGCGTAGCGCGTGAGGCTGCTCGGCGCAAACTCAAGACGGCGGTGCTCGATGCGGGTAGCTGTGGGCGGGCTACTTCTGATAACACGCTGCGAATCATCCACGGCGGCTTCCGTTACTTGCAGAACGGTGACATCCCGCGCGTCGTGAAGTCGATCCGGGATCAACGCGCGGTGCTGCATGAGTTCGCCGATGCTGTTGCTCCGCTACCATGCTTAATGCCGCTCTCGCGTTTCGGGCTCAAGAGTCGCTTCCCTGCTAGCTGCGCAGCCCTTATGTATCGGCTGCTAATGAAGCTTTGTGGCTCAGAGCTGCCTGCACCAAAAATTATGAGCGGCAGGAATGTTGACCTGCAAGTTCCGCTGCTTCGTGGCCTCGCGCCCTACGGCGCACTCTGTTGGCATGATGTGGTGATGCTTCAGCCGTACAAGCTTGTCGAAGCGTTGCGCGAGGAGTGCTCTCAGGGCACGGTGACGGTCTTTGAGAATCGAAAAGTTACCGGTGTTTCGGTAGCGTCAGGGATGTACGAGGTCCAGGACGCTTCCGGCAGCTTTCACCACGCACGCGCGGTTGTGTCGACACTGGGGCCATTTCTCTCGTCGGTTACCGTCCCGGAGCAGCTGGCGGGCGACCGGCCACTGTGGGCTAAGGGTTTTAACGTGACGATATCGAGGCAGCTTGAGGCTTCATTCGGCGTTGGTGTCCAAGGCGACGCCGGCAGGCTCTTCTTCTGCCTTCCGCGTGGCAGCGGCACCGCGATCGGCACGTGGTACGTCCCGTGGGGCGATGGTTCAGGCCCCCTCTCTGTGTCGGAAGAGGAGATTGAAGAGCTCGTATCAGCTTTTAACGCAGCACTGCCGGGAGCCAACGTGCACCGCTCAGAGGTCACATCGATAGATGTGGGGCTTCTCCCGATGCAGAGCGATTCTCCTCAGGGTCCGGTGCTGGTTGCAAACGAACGAATTCATACCGTGGGCCGTTACGCTGAGGTGCTCAGTACTAAGTACACCACATTCCGTTCCCAAGGCAGGAAAGCTCTAGCGGCTGTTTCTAAGGGGCTGGTCTAACCACTCTCCCCTGCGTTACCTTTTGGCGGGACACCTCGGCATTATTCTAGGGATCTCTCATGCGTTCTCGAATCTTTACCCTCTGCCTTGCCTCCGTTTTTGCTCTTGGCTCTCTCGCCTGCGACTACGAGTTTAAGGATGAGCCTCCTCCCACCCAGGGCGAAGAGGAAGTTCCGCCGGAAGGTGAGGTTGCTCCAGAGGAAGAAGTTGAGAAAAACGAATCGGGCGAGAGGCCTGAGCTTGCACCAGGGAAGCTCGTCGCGTCGAACGAGGTTGCCCCAAAGGACTTTAAGAAGGTCAACGTGCTCGACCTCGTTGCAACAGGTAAGGCGACGATTGAAAGCGCATCTGTTGGCGGAGATCGACAGCAGCTTTTCGACGGCAGCGACGAGAGCCTCGTGCGCACCGATGGAATCAACCCTCTCAAGCTGACCGTCACCTTCACCGAGCCAATTAAGCTTCGCGGGGCGCGGGTGCTCTCTACGTACTCAGACTACAACTGGTCAATGACAGCCGAAGGCGGCGAGCGCCTGGTCGTAGAGGCAATTCCAGAAGGTGTCGCCTCAGTCATCATCTTGCCAGCGCCGGTCGCAACGAAGAAGGTCTCGTTCGAAGTCCTCCGCAAAACCCGCGACAACTTCGTCCACCTCAACGAAATCGAGCTCTTCGAGTAAGCACTACAAGGTCTCTGAGACCTTGTAGTAAGGCTTGTAGGTTATTGGCATCTCAGGAAGATGAGTTCCCTCTACAGGGTCCCCTCTACAGGGTCTCTGAGAACTTGTAGTAAGGCTTGAGGGATTGGCTCTCAGGGAGACGCGGTCCAGTGCGCCTAGATCGTGACTGCTAAATTCCAACCGCGCAGAGAATAGAATGCCCCAAGAATGCCGAGGAGAATCATCGCGATATAGAATCCTTTTTTTAGGTCAGGGCGCTTTAAGACTAGGCTGATTGCGCCACAAACCAGGGAGAGTTGGAGCCAGAGCGTGGCACAATCAAAAAGGTCCCCAGACGTTTCGAGCACAGTTAGTTTTTCTTCCCACTCCTGCGCTCCAATAATATTCCCCTTATTTCCGCTCTTGTCAGTCAGCACCTGGCCTGCAGCTCCGACGGCAGCAGATCCCCGTAAAATCTCATTTTTTTCAGCCTTGTAACGTTCTACTTCCCCCTGCAGGGCTGCAGTTCGCTTCTCCATCGACGGCTTAACTTCGGGGGCAAGAGCTCCGGCGGCAAGAAGGGAGTTAAGGAGTGAGAGCTCCTGGGTCACGGCAGTTTCCTTAATGCTCTTAGATTGGTACCAGGCGTACGCAGAAGCGCGCTGGTTATGCCCCATAATCTCGTCCTCGCCATACTTGCCGGCCTGCAGGTCGTTAAGAGCCGTCAACGCAGCAAGTAGCGCCAAAGTGAGGCCGGATACGAGCTCGAAACGCTCGCGAGAGTCGCTGTCTGACATAGGG
>CAYPUA010000070.1:5607-8340 GCA_964413875.1 uncultured Bdellovibrionales bacterium | reverse complement strand
GGAAGAGATTCGAGACTGGATTGGTGCGTTTTTCGACGGCGCAGCCGGTGAGGGCAAAGAGGACCGCTAGGACCTGCGCTGCTACTGCGAACTTTGTGAATGAGTGGCTTAAATTGCGCATAGTTACTTTTTTCTGGTTGAGTTTTCCGGCGAGGGGCGAGTTCGGGGATGGTCACACCAAAGCGGGGGGTTTTCAAGGCTAGAACTTTGGGGTGAGGGGCGGGGTTGGAGTCGGGGCGGGAGTTGCTGGGTTTTTCGCTGACTGTGGAATCGAGTGGAGGATAATGAGCACAGAGACAACATAAGCCATTGTTTTAACCCCTAAATCGCGCCTTCCCACGTGAACGGGCACGTGTCCGTTCACCAACCGGATAAAAGTGACCGAGGAATTATTAAACACAAAGAGAGCGGTGAGAGCAGAGAGGGGAAGGTGGAACGAGCTTAATCCCTCTCGCTGCTCTCGCTGACCTCTTTGTGAACATTCTTCGCATCGACTCTGAGCCAGCCATTGAGCCATCAGTCTTTCTACCCCTCTAACCTTCACACACGTGAACGTAAACGAGCACGTTCACGTCGGCGTAAGACCGACTCTACCAACTGGATTTCACCAAGAGAGGGGTTTTTGGGGGTCGACCGTGGGGGGGATATTTGGCATACCATTCCAAGGAGTTATCCGGTGATGGGCGTGTTTTGCTCGGTCGCCGGTCTGTACCCATACGTCAAGCATGTCCTCACCTAACATCTCGCGACTAAGAATCTTTCAGCTGCTGTCTCTGCTCGTTGTCGCGGCTGCCTTCGCGTTTCTGCGCAACGAATGTTTGAGTGCCGAGGTCGGCGGGGTTGGGTGCCTTGCTCCGGCTGCTTCGCTCTTTGACCCAGTGGTGGAGTTCGGGACCTTTATTCTCAATCATCACCGCGACTACTACTTGTATGAGCTCGGTCTGGGTGCTGTCGGCGTCGGGCTGGTTCTGCTCACTCTACTGTTCCGGCGCAGCTTAACGGTTTGGGCACTGCTCTACCTCCTCGCTGTCACTATTACGGGCGTGGGCGAGATGTTCGCTCTCGAGAAGAAGCAGCAGCTTGTTTTCTACAGCGGGCTTGCAGCGGCGGCTGTGGCGTTCGTCTCGTTCTGGCTTATGTCGAGACGCTCTCCGGCGCTGCTGTCTGAGGGCTGGCTTGAGACGAAGCGCACGACGGCTCCGATTCGCCTGCTTGAGGTGGTGCTCGTTGTCGCGATTATGGCGGCTGGCATCGTGGCTCGTTTCCACGAGCTAAACCGCAATCCTTCCGGCTACGACGCTGAAGCGTGCCCGCATCGTTTGGTAGCAGCGTCGTGGCACGAGATCCTAAAGCAGGAGGTGGGCCAGGCTGTACAGCAATCTTCAGGCATGTCGTGGGTCGCCCTTCACAACCTCTTTACGCGCGTCGACCACTTCAACCTCTTCTACCTCGATGAGCGTCTGCTTGGGGTTGGGATAAGTCTCGCGTGCTGCCTTACGATCTTCTTCTTCGTCCGAAACCTGCGTGGCTCCTTTGCGGCTGTCCTTGCGCTGTCATTGTACGTGTTTGGTCCGCTCGACCTTGATTGGTCGCGGCTCCCGGTCTTGCACCACGTTCCAGTTTTGCTCGGCATCCTAATGGCGTGGGCAGCGCTCAATGCGCTCAGCACGCGAAGTTTCGGGAGCTTCCTGCTGCTTGCGCTTCTCATTCCTGTTTCTAAATTTGTGTATCCATCGGCGAAGCTGATCTGGTTTGGCCCACTAGCGGCTGTGTTGTGGGTATTGCTCTTTCAGCGCAAGGAGTGGCGCGGGCACCTGTTGAAGCCCCTGGTTGTATTCCTTGGGCTGGCTGTGTTCGTGGCGGGGCGAACGGCCGTGTGGGGACTGTTGTACGGGGAACTCCGGATCATGCCGCCGTTTGAGAACCCGTACCCAGCCGACCAGGCTATCCCGGCGATTGAGCGGGCACAGCAGATGCTTTACCAAGGGCTGCTCTTCTTCTACGAGCTCTTCTACTCTCCGGCAGAGGTGACGCACTGGACCAACCACGCGACGGTGCTTCCAGTGCGATCGATCTCGTCGTTCTGTGTTGTGTTCCTGGTGGCTGCCTTCGTGCGGCTGCTTTTCCTCTTCCGCCGTCCTGAGTCGATCGTCTTCATGGGCATGATCGTTGGCGGGCTCATCCCGGGCATGGCGACAGGGCTCGCGGATCGGCGCATAGCGGTCAGCATCGTGCTTTGCCTGGTGCTGGCTGTGCTCGAGTTTTCGTGGCTGATGGACACGGTTGTTGGCCGCGCCTCAAAGTGGATGTCAGGACTCTTGAAGGGCGCAACGCTGTTGGCTGTCACCGCGTGCCTCTTTGTGGTGCAGACGCAGTCGTTCTTTTCGAGACCGAAGGGGCGTCCGGCGCAGGCAGAGACTGGCGACACGGTGCGTGCCCTCCTGAAGCCGAACACGGTGGTGATCTACCTAGCTGAAGAGCGTCGCTGTGAGATGTTCTACAGCATCTATGACATGATGAGGGATTCTGGCGGAACGATTGCGTACGCTAACGCCGACGACAGCTTAGTGCGGCTCGACGCACAGCTTCGCAATCCAACTCCGATCGTTGATTCGTGGTTCTACACCCTGTCAGAGCTTGAGCCGCAGCGCGAGAAGATCCGCAGCACCAAGAAGTGGGACCACTACATCTTCGTGTTCCAGCCGACACCGGAGCGCGAGGAGTGGATCGCCA
>CAYPUA010000070.1:0-5507 GCA_964413875.1 uncultured Bdellovibrionales bacterium | reverse complement strand
CCTTTGCTCGTTCCTGGCGGAACTTGCAGCTCGTCTTGGAGGTCGTACACCTCTTTTATTCGGAAGCCGTGCACGTACGGCAGCATGACCCCGAATTGGGACATGTCCTTCAGAATCCAGAGCCGTTCACCCCTCGCCAGGAGCACGTACGTCGGCTCGGGCCCGATCGCGTGGATCTTGCGGGCGATGCCAACCATGGGGTGCGAGAGGTAGCGGGTATTGCCGGTGTGAGTCTCGTGCGCCACGTACTTCTGGAAGTTGGGGACAGTGGAGAGCGCTATCATCGCGACGCCAGAGAGCGGCAGGAGAGAGCGGAAGAGCCACCGCCGGCCGACGGTGAAATTGTGCAGGCCTTCTACCGCCCGCGCGAGCAGGATGCACGCCACCGGAGCGGTCGGAAGGAGGCGGGTGTACCAAGGCGGTCCCACAGCGAACGCTCCGCATACCAAGAAGGTAATCAGTAGGAACGTGCCGAGCAGAACATTGAAGGAGAGCCCTTCTATCAGCAGCACCACACAGCCGCACGCAAAGAGCACGGCCTCAATCGCATTAAAGCCGGGACCAATAGTGCCTTGAGAGCTGCGATCTCCTTCGTTAAAGAGCCAGGCGAAGCTGCGGTAGAGGAGCTGTAACGTGGGGTGCTCTGCCGCTGCCCGCAGCCAGCCTCCCTCCCACGTGACGCCACTAATCGACGCGCCGGCGCGTGGCATGAAACGCTGTGGGTACTCCTGCCACATGATAATGAGCGGGGCGATCATGAGCAGGAACGTGACGAGACCGGTGAGGAGCTGTCGGCTCTGGCGCAGTTGGGTCAGGGGATACCGGAGAAGGATCAGGGCGTACACGGCGCCAACGGCGGTGAAACCGACGCGGGCGACTGGCCACTGGTAGAACGAGAAACCGGATGCCAGCCCTGCCAACGTCCAAAGCGAGACGCGCTTGTGCTTGAGCGCAAGCGCAAAGAGCGCCAGGGTCCACAGGGCGATGGTCGCTGACGAGCCGTTCGACTGAAGCCTGCCGAAGTGGATGAAGGGGATGTTGCCGGCCAGGGCGAGGGCAGCCCAGAAACCGACGCGTGAATTGCGGTAGGTCCTTCCCAGCAAGTATGCAGCGAAGAGGCCGGTGATGTTAAAGATAGAGTTGCCGACCCGGTAGCCGAGAGGGGTAAAACCTCCCACCAGGAGCCCGATAATCTCGGGCAGGGTGCCGAAAGCGGGGCCGGGGACGTAGCCCCAATCCCATCCTCCGTCGACTCTGCCGCGCAGGAGCTGGGCCGCGAAGAAGGAGTTAAGGGTGAAGTCGAAGTGGCAGTTGTACGGCACTTCGAGCAGCTTGTAGAAGAAGGTCACGCCGCCAACCGCAAGCGGGAAACCGAACAGCAGCCACTCGCGTTTTACGAACCGGAGCAGCTCTGCACGGCACTGTATCGCTTCGACTGCGACGATTGCGAAAACGAGCACTAGCCCAGCGCAGAAAGCCGACTCCCGCACGCCGAAGTACGAGCGGTCGATCCCCATTTGGTACACGTACACGGCTAGGGCTGCGATAGCGATGGTGGGCAGCATGAAGACCCACGAGCAGGCAGGAATCGGCCCGCGCATCATCCGCGTAAAATTCTCTGGCTCGTCTTGGCTTGGCGATAGCCTGCGCCAGGCTTCAACCGATAGCGCAACGAGGATGGCGCCTGCCGTGTACCACGGGAGCCAAATGGAGCGAGGCTCACCAGAGAGCAAGATCTGTTGCCCTCTCCACGCCATCCACAGGCCGCCAGCACTAGTGAGAAGAGCGATTGGCAGCACGAGCGCGCGAAGCCGGGGAGTTCCGCGCGCTGCAAGCGGTGCTGCAGCGGGAGCACCGGGGCTCGAAGCGCCGAAGAGAAGGGCAAGAATAGACCAAACGAGCGCTGCGGCGCTGGTCGCGCCGATCCACACGCCGAAGGTTGCCCAGTCGAACGGGCGCTCCTGCTGCCCAAGGATCTGGTCTTGAATCTCTGGCCACGACGACGTCGCGGGGTGCTCGTAGGAGAGCGCGATAAGCTTCCTTCCAGGGATAAAAGCTAGAGAAGTTGGCTGTACGTAGAACGGGAATGAGGCAAGTGTTTTGTCATCGGCGGATAGCTCGGTGACTGTGCCCTCCATCGAAACCGCCACGATGCCACCCTCAGGTTTGGCGGTAGCGAGCTGTGTCGCTGGGGCGTGGAAAACTCGCACGGGCTTAAAGACCTCCCCAGTTAGCATGCCCTCGACCACACCCGCTTGTCCGAGGCGCCAGATGTAGATGGAATTGCCTGAGGCGCTCAGGGCGTTCGGGATGAAGGGCTCTTCGCCCTTAGGCTGCTCGATCTGCACGGGTTTCCAAGAGCCATCCGCAGGATTGAAGACGTAGATGCTGCCGTTGGCGTCGCTCGCGTCGGGGCGGTTGATGACGTAGCGACCATCCGGCAATGCGCCAGCAGCCGAGAAGATCTTCTTTTCGCCGGGGTAGGGGAAGCGTGTCATCGTGCCGTCTTGGTTCAGGCGCAGAAATCCTGCGATGCCATCGGCCAGCAGCAGAGAGCCCGAGGGCTCCCGGAAAACTGCAAGAAGGTACGGAAAAGACTCGGGCAGCTTCCACGACTGCACTGCAGCGAGCCCGCCTCCTGAGTCGGCGAACAGCAGGATCTCATTTGCAGCTTGGTCTGCTACGAAGAAGGAGCCATCGGCGTTGAGTGTTATCGCTTGGGGCTTTGAGAGCCCCTTGAGGCGCAGTATCGAGGCCCCGGATGAGTCGACCAGGTCGACTCTGCCCCGCGCGTTAGGCAACGAGGGTTTTATGAGGATCTCGGCAGTCTCGGCAGATGCCACGGATGCAGAGAGCCAGAGGAGCAGGGCAATCAGGCACAAAAACACAACGCGCCGCGGAGGGAACGCGGCTCTTGCTGCAGTAATTCCTGATGCGTAGCTAGCCATACCTGCTGCCGATTCGAGGAGCAACTACCAGTGCATCCCGCGCTGCTTGAGAAAATCCTTGGCAGTGTCGAGCTTCGGAGAGCTGCACTCGTAGAAGCGGTAGAAGCCAAGCCCCTTGCAGAGCCCGAACACCTTGCACTTCGCTGTTTCAAAGAAGACGTTTAGGACGCCCTCGATATCAGCAGCTGTGTTGACGTGCTCGTAGCGCATCAGGACCTCGTACTGCAGGCCGTAGCGCTTCTTAAACTCGCGCCCTGTAACCTTTGTCCCGAGCTTCCACAGTGGAGTCCCTTCGTTGGGAATTCCGACGCGCAGCGTGCCGTTTGGCTTGAGCAGCAGCGCGCACTGCGCCACAACCATCGGGAGATCCATAATGTGCTCGAACACGGCAACGTTTGTTATGCGGTCGTACGGGCCACAGTTCTTCGCTTCGCTAATGTCGTCGAAAGCATTGCGGATCCGCTCGCGCCCCGGTGCGGTTTCCCAGAGAGCGCGGAAGGGCTCGACGATGTCGTACGGTCCGCACACCGGCTCGTACGGAAGCTGGTTGAGCGTGCCTGCTCCGACCTCAAGAGTTGATACCTCCACTCCGGGCTTAAGATCAGCGGCAACCTGTCGGTGCATCCACGACTCAAGCCGTGAGGAGAGCGAGGTTGTTTTGTACTGGCCGTTACGGTTCGCGAAGTAGTGCTTCTCGTAGATCGCTTTGTACTCGTCTGGCAGGTCGAGCCGAGTCTTCGGGAATGCTGACAGGATGTTCTCTTTCATAACGTGTGCGCCTCTATGCGTGAATCGGAGCCTACAGCAGTCATGCCGTGCATGCAGCGTTTCGGCCCGAAAGCGGAGTCTTTCCGCGCTTATGTAAGATGAGTCGAGGTGTTGGCCGGGATGCGCCTTTGACGGTTATCTGGGCGTAAAAGCGGGAGAAAAAGCTGGTATGACGGCGAGGTTTTAGTGCTTCGGGGGACAGAGTGGGTATTTCGGGGGATTTTGGGATGGTGTTTCCGACGGTTTCTCCGGGGATGAGGGCGAACGCTGTTTAGAGTTGGGCCTTGTAGGGGAAGGGCACCGGAAACGTTTTGGCGCAGTGGCGTGGGGGTCGGAGGCGGGGCCGGTGCCGGGGCCGTTCCCGTGGGGATGATGGGAGGAGAATTAAGGGCTCGGGGGTTAGGTCGGGCGCAGGATGATGAAGAGGAAGTCGAGTTTGAAGTTTAGGTTTAGTGTGAGGGGCTCGGTTCGGACTTCTTTCGTGTAGCCGGGGAACTCCTGTGTAGCGATGGGGTCGCCGACTGAGGCCACGATGATACCTGGCTGCCGGGGCTGGGCTGCGGTTGGCATCGGATCCTTCGCCTGGAGTCGCTGCCAATTCGGCAGGAAGTACTGTGCGCATGGGAGGAAGCTTTCAACTCGCGGTTCGTTGGCGCGATCCATCAGCCATCCCGACGTGTAGGGAGTTAGGCCGGACTGTTGAACGAGGCTGATGACCTTCTCTGCCACAACTTCACGACCCATAGCCGGCCGACCGGGGGCGAAGATCGGCTGCGTCCTGTAGGTCTCACGAACCGAGTAGCAAACTCCGACTGCGAGCATAATCAACACGGCACGCGCTACGATTGCGCGCGGCTTGGTGCGGCTCGTAAGCCAGAAGATCAAGCGCCCCATCATGAGGACGAGTGCCGGGATGATGATGAGAGCGCGGTACAGGGCAAACGGCAGCTCCGGCGATATCTTTCCGCGCATGTTGATCGACGCCCAGATGACTGGAAGGCACCACGCGACGAGCAGAACAGGGAGCGGACCGGCACGGAGCGTTAGGGCGAACACAATCGCGATGATTGTTGGGATGACGAACTCTTTTGGCGTAAAGATCGTTTTCGATATTGAGAATGTCATGTCCAGCGCTTGCTGGAAGTTGAACATCATCTCCGAGAAGGTGATGAGACGCGGCTTGATGGTGTTGGTCGTAACGAACTTGAGGGCCAGAATGATCACCACGCAGTTGATCAGCACCGCCACGAGAAGGGCGCAGAGAGACCTTTCGCCGCGCGCCCAGGCCCGGACAGCCCACAGCGCCAGGAGCATGACCAGCAGCGCCACGAGCGCCATGCCGGAAGTGAAGGAGGCTGCGAGCAGCGCCACGGCCCACGCGGCGACGACCCCGCCGACGCTGGTTGGGCGGGCTGCAAAGAGCATCACGGCTCCGATCGCCCAAAGCCCGAAGCTCAATGAAGAGACCGCCATCTCAAACGAGCGGCTAATTGTGCAGAAGGTTGGGTAGGCGAACATCGCCGTCGCCATCAGGCCGGACACTGCCGATGAGAAGCGATGTTTAGCGTGGTACCGCCGGCTGCCTGCGAAGAAGAAGAGCGCGCCGAAGAGAACCGGGAATGCGAAACCGATGCGGTACGCGACGGGAGTACAGCCGAGGAAGAATGTAGGAATCAGGTTGATCAGGAGCGAGCGCCCCGGGTACGAAACCCAGAACACCCCGGTGTACCCGAGGTCAGGCTTCTGGAACTCCTCAAGGGCGTACTGAAGCTCGGAGAGGGACTCTGTGTT
>CAYPUA010000069.1:0-8371 GCA_964413875.1 uncultured Bdellovibrionales bacterium | reverse complement strand
TTTGAACAAAGAGAGCAGCGAGAACAGCGAGGGGTGGGGAATAAATTCTCCCTCTCTCCGGCCTCGCCGCTCTCTTTGTAAAACTCCCCCCTGCCGCCCATACCAGCCCCAAGCGTGAACGTGCACGTTCCGCTAAGCGCTGCGGAGCGGCAGCCGGAACCGGAGGCGTTGCCGTGGCCGCTCCCGGTTAGTGGGACACTCGCCGCGACACTCCTTACCCGCTGCAATCTGCCGCGAGGCAACGCATGTTTTTTACATCGCAGCACGGAAACTTTTTGTGTCCCGCTAGCTGTCCAAGAAATCCCCCTTCCGCAGGAATAAAGCCGAGAGCCTCGCGGCTTCGCTGCTAAACGGAAAAAGCGCATGCAGCATGAAGCGCTTCGCATGAGCCTGTGCGCTGCCGAGCGTCGCTTCTCTAACCGTTACAACACCATCGTTGTCCTCGCCGAAGAGCGGCATAAAGCCGAGGCGCGAGCCGCCCGAACCTACGACGCAGCCTATGGAGATCTGTTTCGGCTGCTCGGGCAACTGGAGTTCTGCGAGCTGCGCTAGCACCGGACCAAAGATAGCGCGGAACGGTCGTGCTCGGTTTAGGAGAGCGGCGATCGAGGCGCCTGCGTGGGGTGAGCCAAGAGTCACGAGCCGGTGCAGCGGTGCGGGGGCATCTCCACGGGCGTCGAGCGCACGCACGACGATTCCGCCGAGCGAGTGCCCTACGAAAGACACGGGCTCGCCGCCGGCTTTTTCGCCAACAAAGAGAGCGAGCTGCTCGACTATCTGCTCAAGCGTCAGGCGCCGTGAGCGGTAGTCGAAGATGTGCAGCTGTGTCTCGGGCAAGGCTCGACGAAGTCGCGGGGCGAGCAGAAACATGTCGTGTCGCGAGCGCGCGAGGCCGTGAACCAGGATTGTGTGAGGTGCGACGGGTGAGCGTTCCATCTACCCCCGGCTACTGATTTCGTTACGGCACGCTCCGAGCCCAGAGACAGAGTACTCGATAACGTCCCCGGCCCGGAGAAATCGCGGTGGCTTCATCCCAGCACCTACGCCAGCCGGAGTTCCCGTGCTGATCACGTCTCCCGGCAGCAACGTCATAAAGTGCGAGATGTACGACACGAGGAAGGGCGCCTTAAAGATCATGTCAGCCGAGCTGCCATTTTGGACCCTCTCGCCGTTGAGGGAGAGCTGAAGAGAGAGACGGCTTGAGTCGGGGATCTCATCGGTCGTGGCGAGGAAGGGGCCGAAGGGGGCAAACGTGTCGCAGCTCTTTCCCTTAATAAACTGCCCACCACGCTCCTTTTGAAAGGCTCGCTCGCTAACATCGTTCATGACGCAGAAGCCTGCTAGGTGCGAGAGTGCGCTCTCCTCACTGATGCAAGATGCCCGTTTGCTGACGACGAGCGCCAGCTCGACCTCCCAATCAGTTTTCTCTCCGCCGAGAGGCAGCACTATCGGATCAAACGCCCCACACATTGCGGTCGTCGCCTTTGCGAAGAGCATCGGCTCTGGTGGCAGAGGCGATGCAGTTTCAGCAGCGTGGTCACTGTAGTTAAGCCCGACGCAGATAATCTTGCTCGGTCGAGCGATGGGAGGTGCAACGCGCGCCTCGGCGGCAACTCTCGGCGCGCTAGCAGAGTTCTGCGCGAGCCAAGCCTTAAGGAGCGTAAGGCCGCCCGAGGCGAAGAACGCTTCGTCAAAGTCCTGAAAAGCAGCAGAGACATCGACTCGCTCATCGGCGCCAAGCAAAACGGCGGGCCTCTCATCACCAATCTCCCCGAATCGGCATAGTTTCATGGGCAGGATTCCTGATGGAGGAGAGACGCTCGCTAGTTGAGCGGCAGCTTGGTCCCTTAGGCAGCAACGAGGCTCGAGAGATCAACAGGCTGGTACGTCGAGGGCTTGCGAACCTTTCCGCGAGTGTCTTTTCCGACAGCGAAGAAAACGCCGTCGACTTTGAGCACTTCAACTTTCACTACCTCGGCAGGCCAGCTCACCTCAAGCTCGCAGTGCCACTCATGGCTCTCGAGCTCGCGCTCGGCGCCACTCCACTTTTCCAGCCGAACAAATTTTTCGAGATTGTTGTCGCACACGAGGTCAAACGCCTCCTCCAGCGGGATGCCGAAAGCGCATGCGTTCCAGTACATGGTGTAGGCGACGTCGGCGAGGCCGTCGACCATCTCGACAGGATCGGGTTCTGCTTTTGCCTCGTAGGTTAAGCTGTCAGGTGCCGTAATCGGGGTGCCGTTCACCACCGGCGTGACACCGAGTCCGTGAATGACGTACTCAAGAACCTCCGAGAGCAGAAGCTGGGCACCAAGCGCACGAGTCTTAGGGTCTCCGGTCTCAAGCTTTGAGCGGGTCTTCTGCCCCGCTAGAGTCATAAAGGCTTCGATCTTTGATGCGTCCATAAGCTCCTCTCAAACTCCCTCGGTTATACCGTTGCCGGCTTTTGGGGTCTATGGCGATTGGTAGTACGAGGGGTGTTTCAAACAAAAGGGGTGCCGCGGCGATGGCGACGGCTACGGATAGGTAGCGCGGTAGGTTGATGACTGAATAGGTGAGATTAGAATGGAGGGGAGGACATCGAAGGTTTTGAAACCTTGCAGTGTAATGCCGCCCCCGGAGATGGAATCTCCTGACAACAGTTACCTGAAACGAATGGGAATTCCGAAGAAGTTCCCACCGTAGCGGTTCGTTTGGAACATTGGACCGTTAAATCCATTTGGACCAAACTGGAACCCTGCGAAAGAGACGGTGCCGTTCTTTCCGATGTACGGCGCCGTCATGTTTGTCCTGTAGGACCCACGATGGGTGACGAAGGCATTTTGACCTGGCGTCAACCCGCCGTACTGCTGAAACCACCCAACTTGGTTGGGTAGGTTTCCGCCACCGCCTCTGACGCGGCTTCCCCCTTGGCTGTAGGACCCCCTGGACCAGTCGGTCGCCGGGCCCGTATTGCTGTTGGGGCGAGAAACACCTCCGGAGCGTGGCACCGGGGGTTCGGGAAGATCCGCTCGCGCGGGCTCCCCTTTCTTGATCAGAGCGTCTCTCCTTTGCTGGAGAGACTGAATCTGGGCCATCATCTTCTTCTTGGTCTCTGGGTCAGCTTTCGCTGCCTGGACACCAAGCTGATAGAGTCGGTAGCCGATCTCTTCCACCGTCTCCTGCGCACGCAGGGTGGTGGAGGACAAAAGCATGGCGAGCACCATAAAAACACACTTCTTCATTGGTTCCCCTTTCTAGGGTTTTGAGAAAACGTCTAGTTTTACCGCAAACACTGCAGCTCTTAGACGCCATCGCCAACACATTGAGTGTCTAGCCAAGGCGGCCAAGAGCTACAAAAAACCATCGACTTCGATGTCTCTACCCGTATGTTGATTTCAGGGGAGGTTCGGCGAGCGGGCTCGATCTGAATCCTCTTCCACTTGGCATGGTGCAATCAAAATAGCTGATAATCAAGTTGCTCAGGGGCTACTCAGGCCGAACCTGTACTTATTAGTCTCTTTTGGAAGGGCTGCTCATTACCGCAACCGGGAATCGTACAGGTGGCGGAACCGAGTGACTTCGGCGCTAGCCTCTCTAGATATGCTGCGCAGGCACCCCTGGCTCTGCGCCAGCAATTGCGCCAGCTTCGCGGCGCTCTCGTTGTCGCCAGCCGCGAGTCTCTCGCATAGGTTCCGAAGCATGGCGGCTGAGACATGGGGCTCGGCTTCAAGCGCCGTCCTGACCTGCTCGTTTAGGTGATTTTCCCGTGCAGCGTGCCAGTCGGCTGTGGTGTGTTTTGCGAAACCTTCCCGGATGTCGGCAAGGGCCTCAAGCAAAAACTTCAGGGCATCGAGCTTCGCTTTCTCGGACTCTCCGCGCTCCTCGCGGAACGCATTCATGAAATGGTTGACGAAGTCCAAGGTGAGATTGTGGACCCCCACCACCTCTCTTCGTACGGCTGAATTCTCGGGAGCTTTTGCGGCAAGGAGAAGAAGCTTGTCTAAGGCTGCTCCGAACTGCGCATGCCCTCCGTCGTGGAACGATTCTCTCAGGAGGAGGAGGAGCGATTCAGTCTCGGCCTGCAGGGCGGCGGCTGCCTCTTGGTGGATATGCTCGCAGAAATCCTTCAGCGCCACCTCAAGCTCACTCTCGCCGAAAGTTGCCGGGAGTTGCCGCGACTTCTCAAGCAACATAGCCGCCGAGCCCTCTGGCAGGTCAAGCGCCTTGAACCCCCGAACCAGCGAGGGACCTACATCGGTTTCGAGATGTCCCATGAGGTCAGCCAGCGGGCCGGGGGCCAGACACTGACGAAGAACCGCTGCCCCAGCGCAGAGGCTCTCGCAGTCGGTTACCAGGCGATCAAGGCCGCCTGTGACGGTGGAGGTACGCTCCCTGAGAAGCATGGCTAGCCGCGCTGCAAACATGTGGGAGACAACCCACAACCCTCGGGCAACGGCTCCTTTTAGTTCTGGGGCAGCTTCTGCCCAGAGCGCTTGCCGTCCTGAGGGAGAACGATGCGGCCAAGAGGCAGTTGCCTTAACGAGCTTAATCCAGCTCGGCGCGACAAGATCTGCATGATACTCGGCGCTCTGCTGAAGCTCAGTTTGCGTTGCGGTGCAGCCTAACATGACAGCATAGGTGATCAGCCCCTCGCGAGTGCCGTGGTATCGAAGTCGTGAGAGCAAGGACATGCAGGAGGCTACGCCTGCGGGAATGTGGCCTGCCGCGGCTGGATCGAGCGCAGCTAGTTCGTGGGCCGAGGCTGGGAGGGCATCGACCAGCCCCTCAAGCAGCTCGTCTGTTGGACTCTCGTCCTGCGTGCTCCATGCTTTTTGCTGCTTGAGCGCTTCAGCAGCGTGGCGGGATTCTCGAATGAGGATCGGCAGCTCTTGGGCAAGTGCGGAGGCAAGCGGGGCATAGCCACTACTCGTGCCGGCTCCTCGAAGCAGGGCAGCGAGGCCTGTCTTGAGCTCCGGCTTGCAGGGCTTGGTAGCGCGGGGAAGGGGCAACAGAAAGGATGGGCCACTTCTGTCGAGCCGTCCGTGCTGCAGCAGCGCAAAGATCTGCTCGTGAAGCGCAGTAAAAGACTCAGCGGCATCGAAGTTCGCGCGTGCTAGCGAGTCGTCCGCGCCGTTCCGTAATTTCTCTACAAGCGCCGCGAGGGCTGGCTTGCCCAGGTCGCAGATACGGGAGTGAGGCAAGGACTCTGGGCTGAGCCAGTGCAGAGCACGCAGCTCACAAAGGGCGTTAATCATCCGAGTCGTGACCGAGGAGGCATCTCTGAGGCTCGTTGAGGCGCCTGTGGAGCCAAGTCGCCGCAGCTCTTTTTCAGCCAGGTCTCTGCGGCTCAGGAGCGTTGAGCGTGCTGCAGCGACCGCATCGGCAATTGCCGCTCGGACCTGCGTTTCCGACGCCTTCTCGACTTGAAGCACGGTGCTGACGAGCTGCAGTGCCCTTTCGCTTGACTCCTTTGGCAATGCACCTGTGCGGGCGAACGACGCCAAGTCCGAGATTACCGACTCTAGCAGGGCTAACTGTAGAGTCTCTTTGCCTGCCCGAGATTTTGCGTACGAACGGGGCAGGTTAATCACGTGCTCTGTCTCGGCTGGGCCGCAGCCCGCCGCGGTGGTCGCGAAGCACGAAAGCATCGCAGAGGCTCGAGCGGGAAGCTGAATTCGAATGTGGTCTGTGCAGCGCTCGGGCGCCGGGGGAAGCGCTTGGTTCGCCAGGGAGGGGACTTGCTCGACGTGTTTGCCGGGACCTACGGGCCCTTGCTGAGTCATTCGGCGTTACTACGTTGCCGCCGAGGATAAGTCAAAATTAGAGTTGCAGGCTACTGCCAGCAACAGCCTACATCTGTCGGAATCAGTATCTTTTTTGGGAGCGTTAAGCTGGTTGCAGGGCTGCCCGGTAGGCGGCCCCAAGCCGCTGGTAGCCAAGAGCTGATTCGAGAAGGCTCTGCTCCTCCTCTGGAGTGATCGCACGCACGACCTTGGCAGGAGTTCCCATCACGAGGCTGCCCGGAGGGATGATCGTGCCTTTTGGCACCAGAGCGTGCGCGCCAATGATGCAGCGCTCCCCAATCTGGGCGTTGTCCAGAATGGTAGCTCCCATGCCGATTAACGAATTGTCGCCGATAGAGCAGCCATGCACGATTGCTCGGTGCCCGACTGTTACGTTCTTCCCTATGACTGCGTCTGCCATGCCGTGGCTGGTATGCACGAGCACGTGCTCTTGGAGGTTCGTGCCTTCGCCGATCTTGATCTTCTGGATATCACCACGCAGCACTGCGTTGAAGAACACAGAACAGCGCGCAGCGATCTCGACTTGGCCGATTACCCAGGCATCCGGGGCCACGAAGCAGCTCGGATCGATGAGCGGTGTGGCGCTGCCAAACGGGATGACCGGCATACGAAATCTTGAGCGTTCGCTTTAGGCACAGACGTCGCGAATAGCCTGCATAACCCTCTCCTTGCTCGGGAGGATGACTACTTCTAGCGCTTTAGAGTACGGCATCGGAGCCTCAAGCGACGAAACGACGCTAACTGGCGCATCGAGTTCGTCAAAGATGGAGCTGTTGATGAGATGCGCTAGGTAAGCACCGTAGCTCGCAACCTCGTGCTGCTCCTGAATCACAACGCATCGATGCGTCTTGGCAACCGACGTGAGGAGCGTTTCCCGATCGAGTGGGCGCAGCGTCAAAAGGTCGATTACTTCGCAGGAAATACCTTCCTGGGCCATCGCCTCAGCCACTTCTAGGGTGAGGAAGAGGTTCTTCGACCACGTGACGAGAGTGACGTCTGTTCCCTCGCGCTTGATGTCTGCTTTTCCGATCGGGACGAGGTACTCGCCCTCTGGAACCGGCCCGCGCTTTCCGTATGTCAGCTCTGACTCAAAGAACACTACCGGGTTGTCGTTGCGGATGGCGCTCTTCAGGAGGCCCTTCATGTCGTAGGGAGTTGCCGGAGCAAGAACGATCAGGCCTGGCGTGTACGCGTAGAACTGCTCAAACGAGTTTGCGTGCTGGGCTCCCAGCTGGAACGCCGCGCCGCCGGCGCCGCGGAACACGATTGGGCACGAGATCTGGCCAGCCGACATGAGGCGTGACTTCGCCGCTGTATTGAGGATCTGGTCGATCGCGCACAGCGAGAAGTTGAACGTCATGAACTCAACGATCGGGCGAAGACCCGCCATCGCAGCTCCGATGCCGATAGCTGCGAAGCCGTTCTCCGCGATCGGAGCATCGATGACTCGCTTCGAGCCGAACTGCTCCTGCATGCCGCGCGAACACTTGTAGGCACCGTTGTAGCCGCCGACCTCCTCTCCAACGAGGAAAACGCGGTCGTCACGCAGCATCTCTTCCGTCATCGCCTCCTGGAGGGCGTCACGGATCTGTATCTCTCGAACTGCGGACTGATTCTGTGTGTCGGTAAGCATGGCGTTAGACATATGTGTAATCCAAAGCAGTTTCCGGGGCAGGGAACGGCGACTCTTCAGCGAACCGTACCGCGTCCTGAACTTCGTCCTCGATCTCCTGCTCAATCTGTTCCCGGATCCCCTTCATTCCGAGCGCGTCCATCTTCTCTCCGAGAACCTTGATCGGATCGCGCGACTTCCACTGATCGACATCCTGCTGCGTGCGGTACTTAGCCGGGTCGGCCATCGAGTGACCGCGGTAGCGGTACGTCTTGGCCTCGATCAGAGTTGGAAGCTTCTGCTCACGAGCGCGCTTCGCCGCAGCGTGGATGCACGAGCGAACTGCGAATACATCGTGGCCGTCTACGGTGTCTCGCGCCATCGGGTACGCGAGAGCACGGATCGAGAGATCGTCTGTTGCTGCCGTCTTCTCAAGCGGCGTCCCCATCGCGAAGTAGTTGTTCTCGATTACGTAGATAACCGGGATCTCCCAGAGGGCAGCGAGCGCAAGCCCCTCATGGAACGAGCCGATGTTGATCGCGCCGTCTCCCAAGAAGCAGATCGCAATGTTGTCGGTTCCCTTGTACTTCTCGGCGAAGGCGAGACCCGCCGCCACCGGGACCTGCGCTCCAACGATACCCCAGCCGCCCATGAAACGGCGCGGGATGTCGTAGAAGTGCATCGAGCCGCCGCGGCCCTTGGCGCAGCCGGTCTCTTTGCCGAGCAGCTCCGCCATGCCAGCGCGAGTGTCTCCGCCGCGCGCCAGATAGTGCCCGTGGCAACGGTACGCGGTCATGACGTAGTCTTCCTCGTTGAGCACCGATATCGCCCCCACCGCAACGGCCTCCTGGCCGATGTAGAGGTGAAGGAAGCCTCCGATCTTCTTTTCGGTGTAGAGGCGGGCCGCCTCCTCCTCAAAGCGCCGGATGCGCAACATCTTGCTATACAGGTCGGTGAGAAGTTCCTGCTCCAT
>CAYPUA010000068.1:0-8416 GCA_964413875.1 uncultured Bdellovibrionales bacterium | reverse complement strand
CTGAGTGAGTTGATTCTCGCAAGAACGGCCGCCGAGCAGCGGGTGCTCCGTCTTAAGGTGAACACCACACAGGAGTGGATCGAAGCGGCTGTGAAGGAGCTGACGGAGTGGGAAGGTGCGCTACTGCCTCGGTCGGCGCAGGCTCGATGTTCTGAACTCCGTCTGGAGGCCGAGCAGCTCGCAGCCTTCGTGAGCGACCGTGCTGCC
The DNA here is from genome assembly GCA_964413875.1 of uncultured Bdellovibrionales bacterium. GTDB lineage: Bacteria > Bdellovibrionota_C > UBA2361 > UBA2361 > OMII01 > OMII01. The sequence continues at coordinate 8,209 of CAYPUA010000068.1, read as the reverse complement.
CGAATGGCCGCTTCCTGGAGCGCCCCTGGTGGCTGCCCCGAACGGGTCATGCGGCTCCCCTTGCAGGAGCTGCGAGCACTTTCAAATGACATGACCGAGTTGCGGCAGCAGTTTTGGACCCGTCTTTACTCCTTCCCCGGGGCCGCGCGTGAACGTGTACTAACGATTCGCCGCTGCCTTGCTGGCGAGCTCAAAACGAGATCGGCATTCTTCACGAAGCGAAGTGATTCACGATCGGATGCTAGCCTGATTAAAGCTGGCGCGCGAGTTCTCGCCGAAAACGGCCTAGAGATAGCAGCTCCCGGGATGCCTGAGGTGCTTTGCTACAACCCGAAGCTCGGCACCGCACTGGCATGGCTTCCGTCGCTTCCGGAGCATGCTTTGGAGGCTTCGACCGAGCTGCAAAGAAAAGCCAGAGTGTTCGCTGATCTGACGGGCCGCCCTGCCTCTGCGCTCTCAGGTCTAACCGCTGAGATAGAAGCACTAGAGGCCGACTTAGGTGAAGGCGGTCGGCTGCTCTCGGAGCGTATCGCTGAGATGGTGAGCGCAAGAGACCGCTACCTAACCTTAAAGACCTACATGTATACGGCTAATATCGGCTTGGCCGAATTGAGCGCAAAGCAGGCGGCAACGAGGCAGTGCACACACTTCCGCGATGACGTGCGCCAAGCTGCCAGGATGGGGCTTCTCAAAGCCGTCGAGAGGTGGGACCCGGCGGTCGGATCGACGTTCTCGACGCTAGCCAAGTGGTGGATCGACGACTCCACCGCAGACGAAAGCAGGAGCGCGCGCGCTGAGGTCAAGATTCCTGACCATGCTCTTCGCTGCTTCCACGCGCTGCTGCAGCTCCCAGATGACGACATTCGGCGCCTCGACGAACATACGGCGGCGGCCCGTTTCAATGTTGAACCGAGAACTTTCGTAGGCGTGCGAAGAGTTGCTCTTGGCGTCAAGCGTCTCAACGACACCCTTGCAAGCACAGGAGAGGAGCGAGAGCTCGGGTCAGCGGTGGCCGACTATCGACGCAGCGAAGCTGAGCAGGAGAGAGAGGCCCTGGAGGCCAAGGAGCTCACCAGAGTCCTGATGCAGAGGCTCTCCAGTCGTGACCGTGAGGTGCTCAGGTTGCGTTTTGGGTTGGGGGAGCAGGGCGAGGGGCCGATGACCGCTCGAGAGATTGGCGAGCGGCTTGGCATCACTGCCTCACGGGTGCGACAGATCACCGAGCGGTCGTTGGCTTTTCTCCGGGAAGACCACAGGCTTAATTAAGGCTTTATTCGCTGCCATCTTAGCGGAGCGAACTTACCTGCGCGCTGTTCCCTCGTACAGCTCGCTGCAAACGATCCTGCCGCCCGAATAGAGGCGAATCTTCTGCGTTACATCCGAAAGCTCCCCCTCAAAATTGTCATAGCTGATGTTGATCGTCTCGCTCTCGGTTGCCCGCTCTACGGTGAACGAGCCGCCACCGAAGGCCGAATAGGATGTCTGGCTAAATTCCTGGCTGTCCTCATTGTAAACGACGACCGTCGTGTCTCCTTCGCTGTCGCACTGGAGCGAAACATCGTGCTCAAACTCGAACTGCGCTCCCCTGGAATCCGCCCCGCAATCACTCTCAACGCGAACCATCTGCCCTGTCCAGAGCCCAGAGGGGTCATTCAAGGTGCTGCCGACGGCGCAGCTCCCGCTGTTGCCGCAGCCAGCAATCCAGACAGCTAACAGGCAAGAGATGCACCCGGACACCGTCCGCGGGGAGCCGTTGATACAGTTTGAAAACGCTACGCCTAGCAGTGCCATACTATGCTCCTTGAAACAGCAAGCCGGAATTCAAACAGAGTCTCGATCGCTACGCAACCAGGCCCACGTAAAAAATCCGCTAGGAGTGGCGTCGACCGTCGGACGGTCACTCGCGCTCAAGGCAGCGCAGGCACCCCAAAAAGGCTGAGGCGGTTCCCCTTGCCAAGTTTAAGCGCCTGTAAGAGCTCGCTCGGTCTGTAAGGGTCGCCACTGGCGACGTCTCTGGGTCCCACTCTGACAGCGTAAATAGACCCGAGTGCGGCTATGAGGGAACGGGCCGGTCCCGGCTCCGCTTCGGCGGGCAGCCTCGCTGCCCTGATCCACTCGGCCGAGATCACTGATGGCTCTTCTGGACCAAACCACCTCCATTCGGAAAATTTGCGTGGCTCCGTGTTTGCAAGCGGTCCGCTGAACGCCTGAAAGCGCGCGCCAAAGGTGTTTGGTATGAAAGTCTCGGCTCGGGTCGACCTCCTAGCCGACTGAAAAAATTTCTCCTGCGCCGGCAGCGAGCAGCCCGGTCTCTTCCAGAAGCTCTCGCCGACCGCAATCAAGGAGCGACTCCCCCTGGTCGATTTTTCCACCGGGAAGGCACCAGTGCCCGCTCCAAACTCCTGCGTTGCGAAGCCCCAGCAGGATCATGCCGTTACTCTCAACGACTACGCCTAGACCATTTATTATGCTCATTCTCGCACCGTGGTCACCGAGTCCCGATTGTTAGATAAAAAAAAGACTAAGCGACAAACAAAGCGGTACCAAGGTCTGGCTCTGCTATCTGATTGCAGCGCACCGTTTCAGATGGGCGTTGGAGTGAGGTGGGGTGGGGTGGGTGGGATAGGAAACACCCTAGAATCGATTTTCTGGCGGCACCCTCGGTAGCTACCAACAACCCCCCGGTTCTCTCATCCTGACAACCCATTAACTACATATTCTAACGGCGACCGGCTCCGCCGCTAAAGCTCTTTGAGCAATCGACCGATGCTACACATGAAGGGCGGTGTTGGGGATTGAATGGAGGCACCCGTGAAACTGCGAAATATTCTGATGGCCTTGGTCCTAGCGGTCGCCTCCCTCCTTAGCCTTCGGCCCACGGCATTCGCTCAATCACGAGAGGAAGGACAAAGCGCGTTCAGCGCAGCAGGAAAACAGAAAACGCCTCCGCGCAAGGCGCGCCCTAAACCCAAAGCTCCGAGGAAAACTCCCAGCCCGACTCAGAAGAAACCCGGCAAGAAACCCGCTCCGCAGCCGAGCGTGGCACCCCCCGTTCAAGGCCAGCAACCGAGCGCTCCAGTCCCCGCGCCGGTCGTGCCGAGCGCTGACGCTGCGCCGCGCCACGGTGGTCAGCCACAACGAGACTCCGAGGGGAATGGCTCAGCGCCGCACGACCCTCGGGAGCATCCTGAAGAAAATCGGGGCGAGCATCCGCCCGATAACGGGGCTGCGCCGCAGCCAGAAGAGCCAGTGCAAGACCCTGGAGCGCCTAACAGCGATCTGCCAGGAGCCAACCCAGAAGAACGGCATCAAGAGCCGGGGGCCCCTCAGGCTGCGCCAGAGCTGAGTCGGGGTGAGGCGCCGCGGGATAGCGAGCAAGCGCCGCAGCCGCAGGCACCAATGGCGAGCCCGGTAGCCTCCTACCAGGCTCCGGCTATGGCGTCTCCGGTTGATGATGCGGAAGGCAGAAGAGAGGAAGCGCTGCGGCGCCTGCAGGAGACTACAGAGGACGATGCGCCGGAACTAGGTGATGCAATGAGCGAGGCAGTCGTCGATACATGGGTCGCCAACACCGGGGAGTGCCCACCGCCGGCGCTGGTATCGCAGCTCGCGCAGATGATGGATGACGCGGAAGGGAGCATGACGGACGTAGAGGTCGATAACTGTCTCGCGGGAGCGGCTCTCCCCCCGGAGTCGCTTACCGATAAGCCGCTACCGAATTTTGAACAGGTGCCAGAATACTGCCTGACTCAACCGTATGACGAACAGTCACTCGAGGACATGACAGAGCAGGTGAAGTTCCTGGGCGCGTTGATGGAGGAGACGGAGGAGGAGCAATCGGCGGAGCCGGAGGAGGGGGCTGAGGAGGCGCTATCCCCGGAGGAAAAGGAGGCCGCGGAGAAGAGAGAGCGTCAGGAGCGGCTAGACCAAGTCACCTGCGTAACTAAGCAGCAAGCGGCCCAGGAGCGGCGTAAGCAACAAGAGACTCGTATCGCCGGCACGGAGAAGAATCTTCGCGGGCTTGAGGCTGACATAAGCAGCCTTAGCGGCTGGGGGCTCGTTGGCACCTGGGCATGGATAGACGGCACGCTCTCTGCTGCACGGGCCAAGCGAGATTCGACTGCCGCGATGCTTGCGGAGCAGAAGACCCAGTTAGAGGTTCTCACGCGAGAGGCAGAGGAGCTTGCAAAGGTTGACTGCTTCTCTCCTCAGAGCCGCGCTGGCGGGCCCGAGGGAGAGGGCTCGAAGGTGCTCCTCCAAACGGATGAAGACAGAGAATCTGACAGAAAGTTTAAGGAGAGTCTCGGCTCATCGATGAAATTCTCCGGACACGTTTACGACGGACTCAAAACTGCCCAGAAGGGCACCGTTGTCGCGGCGGCCGCGGGTACGATGTTTGCTACAGGCGGTGCTGTCGGTCCGGTGTGGATTTGGGCGTTTCCGAGCGGGATGGCGATTGCTCTTGTTAGCTCCTCTGCGGAGAACGCTGCGCAACTACCAGAGAAGGGATTAGCGAAGGCCGTGTCCGACGCAACTCTTCAGACGGTAAGTTATGCGCCTGCAGCACTGGCTGGCAGTGTCGGAGGTGCCGGCGGAAACCTCGTCACCGTGCGACTTACGAAGGCTTTCCCGGCCTATTTCGCAGAGGAGACAACCTTCCGATGGGTGCTGCTTAAAATGGCCGGAGCGGCTCCGGTCGGCACCGCATACACCGCGGAGGAGATAGCGCCCGATGTCGTGTCGCAGAAGATGTCTGCGGATGAGGTCGCGCTGCAGCTTGGGCAGGGAACAGGCCTGGCCGCGATTGGCGGAGCGCTGCCGCCTGGTATCTCCAAGCAGATTCTCGGGTCGCTCGCTCTGTCGGCGAGCTTCCTGGCTTTACAGGGGAAGCTTAATTCCGAAGGGCTGCAGGAGTCTGGTCCGTCAACTCTGATCCAGGTTGCTACGGGCCTGATACCAAGCATCTGTGCAAGAGGCGCCAAGGTGCGCGCAGCAAATTCAGCTGTCCCGGGCAGTTCGGGACCCAACTTAGTGAAGAAATTTCCGGGGGGTCCGATGACCCCGGGCGAGCGCCGCGCGCGCGTTGTGGCTGGCAAGGAAGAGCTAGCGGAGCTCAAGAAACCGATACTCGAAGAGATTGCCGAAACTCGCCCAGGGGCTGTGGACGGCGCCAAGAGGTTCTTCGACAAGGTCTCGCGGAATACCGATTACGACCAACCGTACGGAAGAGACCTGCCGTGGCTACAGGTGGACGGTCCAAGGCGGCCGCCCTCTGTTCACAAGTGGCAGGGGACTGATGGGAAGATGTACTCGATCTCCTACACGCAGGACCCTGCGTCAGGACGCCTGACCTGGGCGGGGCCGGTAATGGAGAGCACTCCGTTTGGCGACATGCTACCAGGCAGTCTGGTCCATTCAGTGAGAATCAGGGAGAAGCAATTCGATGCGATGGCGCAGCGCGGCGTAGCGAGCACACCGGCCGACTTCAGGCGAGCGGCGAGCGATTGGCTAGTAGAGACGAAAGGAAAGGTAAATTGGGGCAAGGAGCCCTGGTCGACCACGTGGAAGGAGTCGGTCGTTCTGAAGAATGCGAATGGCGAACAGGCGCGCTTTACATACGAACTGAAGTCAAACGGGGAGGTAGCTGACTTTCAGTACCTTAAGCGTGAGCTGCCGGACGAGATCTTGAAAATTCGTTGAAGAATGTTCTTTCGGACGCAGCGTATCTCTTGGGGAAGCTCGGGCTTAGGCTTGCGCGGCATGCCGTATTAGCTAACGGGCAGATGGCAGATAATGATAGTAATTGCCATCTGGGTCGCGCGCCGCGAGTCACTGTGCTAGGTCCTATCCTTAGAGGGGGAAGAACTATCGGCTGATGCGGCGAATACAGCTAACCAGCTGTTCCTACGACGCATTTCGATTGCCCCAGAATTCGCTCACCCGAAATTTCAACCTCTCCCAAGGGTGCAAACGCGCCCCAGATTGCTATACTTCCGGCCCATGCAGCCCGACCGCGCACAAGCCCCCCAACGTATTCTCTGCGTTGTTCCCCCAACGGGAAAATTCGTGCGCGAAGATCGCTGCCAAACTCCGATCAAGAAGCTCAAAACCATATCGCTTCGCCCCCCGATTGACCTTCTCTACTGCGCAGGAAGTTTCGAGGCGGCAGGGTGTGAAGTTCGCTTCCGCGATTACGCAGCCGAAGATTGTTCTTGGGAGGCGTACGAGACCGATCTTCGAGAGTTTCGCCCCGAACTCGTCCTAGTTAGCATTACCACACTGTCCCTCACCCGAGACCTGGAGGCCGCAAGGCGCGCAAAGCAGCTCTCGCCGGAGATCAGAACCGCAGCAATCGGGGCGCACTTCAATACGCTCGACCTCGAAGTGCTCAGCAATCACATCGAGCTGGATATCGCTCTAAGGGGTGAATACGAGCCGGCTTGCGCAGAGCTAGGAAGGAGGGTCGACCTCTCACAGATTCTCGGCATCACCTGGAGGAGACCAACCGGCGAAGTCTTGCGAAATGACTCTCGCACATTCGAACAGAACCTTGACGTGTTCGCGTTCCCAGCTCGTCACCTCGCCCGAAACGAACTCTACACGCGGCCAGACACCGGGCAGCCGCAGGCATCGATCGTCACGAACAGAGGATGCCCGTTCTCGTGCACCTACTGCCTTGCTAACCAGGTAGCAGGAACAAAAAACCGCTACCGCTCCGTTGAGAACGTCATGGCGGAGCTGCGCTTCTGCGTTGAGCAGCTAGGCATTCGAAGCTTCCTTTTCCGCTCGGAGCTTTTCACCCAGAACAAGCGTTGGGTGATCGAGCTCTGCCGCCAGATCATCGATTCGGGCCTGAAAATCGACTGGGCCTGCAACAGCCGAGTCGACACCGTCAATGCGGAGCTCCTCTCCTGGATGAAGCGAGCAGGGTGTTGGGTGATGGCATTCGGTGTAGAGAGTGGAGACCAAGAGACGCTCAACCGCGTGCAGAAGAGGGCGAAGGTTGAAGATGCGTTCAAGGCGATTAACCTCTGCCGCGCCGCAGGGATCCGTTCCAGCATATACCTCTTGATCGGCCTCCCCTGGGACACCCGCGAGTCTATCGCTGCTCAGGCTACCTTCGCCAAGCGGCTCGACCCGGACTTCCTCGAGGTGTTCTACCCGTACCCATTCCCGGGCACGGAGATGCACAAGCTTGCGGCTGAATCGGGACTCATCAAAGAGAACGAGTTCTCCTCTTTGGCGTACTCCGACCCTGTGATGCCCACGAAACACCTCTCGATAGCGGAGCTGAAGGAGTTGCGGACTGCTGTGCTTAGAAAGTTCTACCTGCGGCCGCGCTTCATTCTTCGCACCCTCGCGCGCGTTCGGTCACTGTCGGAGCTCGTGAGCTACATAAGAGCCGGAGTAGGGCAGCTCTTCGCTGCTCCTCAGAGCGAGGCAGCGTGAGAGGCCGGCTAGTCTCATCGGTTGGCTTCGGGTTGGCGCTCGTGTTTTCCTCGGTGCTCGCCGTTTTCTGGCAGACTTCTACCTTTGAGTTCCTCAATTTCGACGACCCGACATACGTTTTCCAGAATCCACACGTAGCAACAGGGCTGACCGCACAGAACATCGCCTGGGCTTTTACGACACCCTACGCAGGTCACTGGCATCCGCTCGCGTGGATCTCGCACATGCTCGATGTTGAGCTTTTTGGGCTCTCAGCCGGGCCGCATCACCTTGTGAACGCAGCGCTCCACGCCCTTAATTCCGCCCTTCTGTACCTTTTTGTCTTTGGGCTGACTCGTCGCCCAGGTGTTGCCCTCGTGACGGCGCTCCTGTTCGGCATTCACCCGCTGCGTATCGAGTCGGTAGCATGGGTCAGCGAGCGGAAAGACGTGTTGAGCATGCTCTGTGGGCTCCTTGCGCTCAACCTGTACCTTCTCTTCGTCCGCACCCGCTCTCGCGGCGCCTACGCCTTGATGGTCGCGAGCCTTGCCCTTAGCCTCCTTGCAAAGCCCACGTTCGTGAGCTTCCCAGCACTACTGCTTCTCTGTGACGCTTGGCCACTTGCGCGAGCGGCCGGCTCGCTCGCGAGCTTGCGGGCGCTCGTAGTAGAGAAGCTGCCGCTGTTTGCTCTCTCGCTGACGTTCTGTGCCGTGGCGGCCTTCGGTCAAAGCGAGGGCGGGGGCCTCCAAGACCTCTCAGGATATCCACTCCCCGACCGGCT
>CAYPUA010000067.1:0-8895 GCA_964413875.1 uncultured Bdellovibrionales bacterium | reverse complement strand
TCGATCCTCGAAATCTCTATGCTGCTCGTACAACTTCCTCAACTCGAAGTTTCCCTGCAGCTCTCTCTCTATCAGCTCTCGCTCAGCACGCTCCATTACTCATCTCCCTCAAAAAGCCCTGGGCAAAGCACCCAGGGTGCGATTGAACAACGGCGATCCGTCAGGACGCGAAGTGGTCCGTTTATGGTACCACCGTTGCCTCGCCCTATGACTAAAATTCGGCGGAAGATTGGGAAAACTGAATGCTCCGGACCGCTGCCCTCGGGAATTTAGGGGTTTCCCTGAGCAGGCAGGAGAAACGTTACGGCTCGCCCTGCGCTCTCTCCCTCCCTTCGGTACGAGTGAAACCGGGTGTCGGTGATAGTGCAGAGCCCACTCGAGGCAACCTGAAGTGACGGCGAGATAGCGCGTAACTGTTTGATGGCAGTGCCCGCTGTGTCGAGCAGAAAGAGCCCCTCCCGATGGGGCTGCGGCCGGAAAACAGCCGTCGCCCCGATGGCTGAGACAACCTCTGACCCGACCTCGTATGCATCGCCCCCAGCACACGGAAACACGGCCGCTTCTACCGGCGCCCCAAGCTTGCCGACCGCTTCGCTGATAACTCCGTTTGCCAAGCCCCGCCACCCAGCATGGATAAGCGCCCAGCCAGTCTCCCCTCTCACGATGACCGGCACGCAGTCTGCGCTCATGACACCGAAGGCAACCGAGTGCGGCGACGCTGCTGGAGCGAGCACGGCATCCCCCTCCCGAAAACGGCACATGTTGCCGCCACTATCAGCTAGCGCTCGCCCAAGAACTGCACTAGCGCGCAGGTCGATTACTTCGTTGCCGTGGCACTGCTTTGGAGCTGCAAGCGAGCGCGCTCCCACCGCCGCACAGAAAACCGATGTCGCATAATCTGCCTCGGAGAGGCTAAAAGAGATCTGGCGAGTAGTCATGCCATGCACGATCCCCTGCTCCCACCATCTTCGGAGCACCAAAAGCTCAAGAGAGCCGCATCTGGTGAATGTAAAACCGGAATCCATTGAGACACTATCTTGGAGCGGAGCCGATTATGGCAAGGAAATTAGGACGCAAAGTCCGTCAGCGCGGAAACGAGGAATTTCGGAGCAACGCCGTTTAGCACGATCAACGCTAAAATGAAGAAGATAACTGCACGCTCTCGGAACGACAGCGCCGTCTCAGGATCTCGCTCCTCTACTGCCTGTCCGTAAAAAATCCTGGCGAAGAGACGAAAGCCCGAGAAGCCGTTTAGAGTCAGGGCAACCGCAACTACCCCCACAAGGAAGGCGTGATGCTCAAGCCCCTGTCCGATCGTGACCTCCTCTTCAATAAATCCGAGCGTCCCTGGAAATCCGACGAGCGAGAGCACACAAACTAAGTAGCATACGGCAAGCTCCGGAAAGAGGGCTCCCAAACCTGTTGGGGCGAGCACTCCGCGCACGCCGAAGCGGCTGGTCAAAAGCGCGCAGACGCCGAGCAGGCCGAGCACTGCCACGAGCACATTTACCCCGTCGAGCATCGAAGACATCATTCCCAGCTCTTCGAAACCACTGGCGCTGAGCGCCATCAGGCTGACATGGCTCAGGTACAGGTACCCTGGTATGCGCTTAAGCCGAGTCTCCCCAAAGAAGAGCAACGCGGCATACAGAAGGCCAATCACCGGCAGGATCATGAGTGTGAAGGAGTGGCTCCAGAATTGGGTCACTATCGGTGCGTACAGCCGGAAGAAGAAGAGAAGGCCTGCTTGTATACAAAGTAGCGGCAGAAAGATCGTGCCTCGTGGCGCACTAAGGAACGGCACAACCCACCCATGGAAAGGAAATATGCCGGCGACGATCGCCGAGGCTAGGCACAGCATTGAGAGATCGAGGGTCTGGAGGAGCCCTATCTCATCCCCCACCTGCCCCGGAACGAGCAGCCCAGTATCCTGAAGAACGCGCAGGGTCAGAGACACGCCGATCGCGACTAATGCCAAGCCATGGTACCAGAGAAACGCCTGCGCCCGGACCTCGCCCCGCTCGTCGTCCGGCAGGCTTCGGGCGTGATGGCGCACGGCTCCATTCAAAATCAGGAGCAACAGGGCCCCAAAAGAGAGGAAGCTTGATGCCCTCTGGACTTCTATCAGCACAATCACGAGTGCCTGCATCAGAAACACTCGGCTCATCCTGAACTTCACCAGCGGTGCCGATGGAACGAAGAGCACGGCTCCCAGAAAAAGCACTGTGCTCACGATCGAGCAGAGGTACTTTCCCTCGAAGGTGAGCTTGGACACATAGGCCGCCTGGTGTGCAACAACCATCGGCCCCATCGCCACACCACCCTCTTCGACACGGATACCGAGGCTCTGAGCTAAGGCTACAGAGAGGCCGATCCCGGCTACGCATACAGCCATGCCTCTGCTAAACCTTGCAGGCGCGCTCCTCTCGCGGAAGGACTCAATGAGAGCCGCCACTACGAACACCGCTGCCAGGAGCACGCGGCTTGCCAACTCCGTGCTAACCTCGTTCATCGAACTGCTCCCTCTTTCTTCTCTCGTTGCCCCGAGCGCGCAAGGAACCCGAGCCAGGCATCTTCCATCGCCTGAAGCCGATAGGACACGCGCTCAAGGGTGATTACCAGAATGCTGCGGCCAGACGCAGCCCGCAGGGCAAGGTCAAAGGAGAGACTGAAGAGGCGATTCAAAAATCGCGGCGGAACCAGCACCGGCATGATGCCTGCCCGAGCGCTCTCGGCATCGAACTGGTGCGCATCTTCGAAAGCAACGAATTGGTGAATAATCGAGGAGCACTTGAGGATCTGGTAGGTGCGCAGGAATGCGTGCCCGATGCAGTGAACCGTGGCGATGTAGTACCAGCCGAAGCTGATCTCCACGAACATTATCCCAACTTGAGAGAGGGATGCGTACGCGAGAGCGCTCTTCACGTCGCTCTGGACCTGGCTCAACAGCACCCCGTACACGCACGAGACCGCCCCGACAATGCCCGTGGCCCAGAGCATCGACTCAGGCACATCGTACTGGAGCCGCAGCCGCAGGAGCAGGTACACGCCGGCATGGATTGAGAGCCCCCCGTAGAAGATTGCACTAGAAGATGTTGGCCCCTCCATCGCCCGAGGAAGCCACGACGAGTACGGGTACTGCGCGGACTTCCCCATCGCCGAGAAGAGAAAGAGGAAAGGCACCAGGTAGTAGAGGTCGCCAGGCAGGGCTTTCTTGACGTGGACTCCGAGCCCAAAGCGGTCGTCCGGCAGATACATCGCCAGGAGCGCTGCGCCACAGAGCAGGCCAATGTCACACACTCGGTAGGCCCAAAAGGCGTGCAGCGCGTTGTCGATTGTCTCTCGCCTCACGGTAAAAAAGGAGATCAGGAGCGCGGACGTAATGCCTACCAGTTCCCACCCCACGAAGATCCCCTGAAAGTCGCTCGCCATAAAGACCACGAGCACCCCGTTAAGGAACAGGACTATGAGGAAGAAGAATCGGTAGAAGCCTGTGTCTCGGTGCAGGTAGTGCTGCGAGAACACCCCTACTATGTTCGATAGTATCGTCGCCATCACCACGAACCAGATATTCAGAAAATCGAGCTGGAGACCGAGCTCTACAACGTGATGCCCAAATGAAAAGAGGTGGTAGTGGAGCACGGGAATGGGCTCAACTACGCCATGCACGAAAAACTCTCGAAGCATGTGGAACGCCACGAGCATTCCGGCAAAAAAACCTACCGACTGCCCCAGGGCAACCGTGCGCTTCACGATCTTCTCGCTGAAGCGAAATGGGGTAAAACCAATCAAGCTCAGAAGGCATAGGGACACGAGGGGCCCATAGAAGATCCCCCCGGCTAGAAAGTGCACCACGCTCTCTGTTTTCATGCGTCAATCCGTACGAAATCGAGATGGCCCTTCTTACCAACAACCCAGCTAAGGGATGATGGCACCCGCTGCAATCCCACGGAGGACTCCTCGAACTTGCGAAACACTCCGGCCGAGTCCAGGTAGTGCATCTCATTCGTCTCTGGCGAGTACGCCATGAGCATCACCCAATGGTGCCGGATTAGCTTGCCGAGCTGTGGCTCTAGTCGCATGAGCTCCTCAAGCTTGGAGGGTTCCTGCTCTACAACGAACAACAGCCGAGTCGCTTCGTGAATTTCAATCATCTGCTGGGGCAGCCCGGTCCGCAAGTCGCTGCAGTACCCCGTCATGAGCCCAAGAAGGGATGTCACATTGTGCGGCAGCTTGGTGCCTGCTCCGTATCTCTGGTTATCGAGCGCCGAGAAGAAGTATTCCAGGTTGATGCCCATGCAGACTGGGATAACCGCCCGGAGAAGATTCCGTAGCGAAGCAAGCTCCGGGTCAACAGTCTTATCGTACGAAATCAGGAAGGCCCGCCTGTCAAGGAAGAGCCCTTCGGTCATCTGCCTGCGGCCGACAACGGCAATCGCATTCGTGGCATGCCCATACTCAGGCCGAGGCTGGGCGATGTGGTGGGCTCGTGACTCGACGTGCGCAATCGCCTCGGAAACCGTGCGAACTTCGGTGTCATCGAAGCGCCGACACCTCTCAAGCGCATTCTGGGCGCGAGCAACCTCAACATCGGCGCGGAACTTTTCGAATATCTTGCTGTTGCCCGTCGAGAGCGCCTCAACATCGAAGTACTCGACCGCATCAGTGGTAGTATTGTGGAAGGCTCCAAGAAAGAAGGTGCTGTCAGGAATATCGACCCCCTGCTCCCGCACTTTCGCCCGAACGTCTTTCCTGTTGGCCATCAGGGCGAATACGCGGGGATTGAGGCGCCCGGGTCGCCCCCCGCACGCTCCGCAGTCGTAGGCTGAGCGGTATGGGTTGTTGGTGCTAAAAGATCCGTGCCCCATTACGACCACGAGCGGAGCCAGTTTTTTGGAAAGCCCTGTGGTGAGCAGCAGCGTCCGGACTCGCAGCGCCATCTCATCAAGAGTGTACTTTCCTGCGCTGCTCTCTCCTTCCTCTTGGGCAAACATAATAGCGCTTTCGTCTGCTGGATTGAGGAGCGCCCGCTTAACGTACAGCCGGAAGCGGTGCATGAAGCGAGGCGCCAACGTTGAGAGCGAGAGTGGCACCAGGGCCATAATGCCGCCTAGCGCCAAGAGCCATCCACGCACGAGCGAGCGTGACTTCGAATCGATGAACATCTCCATGTCCGACTGCAGGGTCTTGACTCTCTGCAGCCCCCTAAGCCTGTTCTCTGAGCCTCTGCGGGGCGCAACCTTAACTTGATGCGTCGGCACTATGTTTACCGGACAGAAGGGTGCGGGCCGCTCGTAGAGGCTGTGAAACTCAGCATCCACTCCGAAAAACCCAGCCGTGCCGAAGGTCTCGTAGCCCTCGTTTATCTCCTCAAGATACCGTCGGAAGGATTCCTCTCGATCATCGATGCAGCAAACCACCTGGCACACAGGATCTCTGCGCCTCAACTGCTCTCGACCGGCGTTCAGGCTTAAAATCGCCGAAGCTGTGCGCGAGTACAGGTTCCACTCGTACGATTTGTGCCATACTCGAAGGCGCTGAGGTGAATCGAATTGGCAGATGAGCTCTACAAGCTCCGAGCGCTCGGTCTCACTCAAGGCGAGGATCTCGCTGCCAGCCCAAGGAAGCAATTGGAAGGCGTGGAAGAGGTGGTAGGCTGTGGTACGAATGCGCGTAGCTTCGTCTTCGACATCCGCCAAGCCTGGCCGCGTCAACTCGAAGGTGTCTTGGCTCTTGCCGTAATGCGGGAGCCTCTCAGGAAACTCGGAGTAGTAATCCGCCGCAAATCGCTCAAGGAGGAGCCGAACTGCGAGGAAATCGCGCAGGTGGGCACGGACGGGCAGGCCGGCGACGCCCAGCTCGCTCTGCCTCACTAGACCGCCCCACCCTTTTAAGATAAGCGCCTTTTCGAGCAGGTAATCTTCCCACTCCGGCTCAGACACCCCCTGCTCACAAAGCAGCCGCTCAATCATCTCGGAGGCAGTCAGGTGCTCGTACTGGCTTATGTCTCCCCGCAGCCACACAGGGCGGGCCAGGGACGTATTGCGCATGTGCGCAAAAAAAGCCCACAGCATCCCCCGTGATCGCTCGTTGAGTGTCAGGTGTGCCAGCCCGGCATCGAGGAAAGCCCCCGTGAACTTTATCAGGTACGGATTAACAAGCTCCTCAATTGCCGTGTTCTCGTGCGGCTTGCGGTGCTTTGACCCGTACTCTGGATTGCGCCGAAGCACGTCTCGCGCGAGCACAATCGACGAGATCCAGAGCAGCTTGAGGGAATCCGCTATGCTCCACGACGCTTGAGGGCTGTGCATCAGGTCGTGCACATCGACCAACTCGTGCAGCCACTCCTGGTGCCAGTCCTGGACAACCGCCTGGTACTGCGCAAGCCATTCGCGAAGCGTTGTCTCGGCAACTTTTGAGTCAGAGTCCAAGATGTGGGCGATCTTCGACGCGGCAACCTCGTGGTGGTAGTGCTCCAAGTATCGCTTTTCGAGAAGTCGCCAGCGAAGTGTTTCCGCTGTAAGCGGCACCGGTGCAGCAAACATGAGCGAGCGCACCATCTTCCGCCTCGAGACGTGCAGCAACCACGGCTCGCCGTCCAGCCCAGCCTCATCGAGAACTCGATTGATGTCGGACACGTCGATCCGGCCTGCGTAGTAAAATTCCTGGTAGGCCGTTTCGGGGAATGCTGTCCGCGCCCTGAACACCTCCGCAGCGCTCTCAAGCGCTTCAAAGAACTCCTGCTCCTCGAAGTGGTGCAGCGTATTGTGATGAACGAAGGTCTTGAGGGGCCCTTGTGAGGGGAGAAAGTGCCCGATTCTCTCGACAATTGCGTCTACGAGCGGTCCCTCACTTGCGCCGCTACAGCACGTAGTCGAAGTCATATACCGTGCACCTATGGTCGCGCTGTCTGCTCAGCTCCCAGGCTACTACCTACATACCGTCGTGACGCTTCGTAGTGCGGGCTTACCGGAGTCAGCCGTTCAAGGCCGAGAGCCGTGAATTCCCTACCGGTTTGTGAGCATTGACATTCCACCGCACGCACCTCGCGCATGAAGGTGTGATCAATCATTACCGTTGCTCGGAAATCGAGGCACAGCGGCTTGCTGTCATTATCAGCGAGCGCTGCTCTGAAGCTAATCACGTTACCGAAGAAGCATGTTGCGGGAAGGACAACTCGAATTTTACCATCCAAGGCAATCGGACTCTTCCGCACACCAGCGAACAGGGAGCGAAACGACGACCCGAGAGCTAGGCAGCAGATGTACTGAACGAGCACCCCTATCAGCACGCCCTCTAAAAGGTCGTTTTGAACTAACGTGCCGAAAACCGTCGATACAAACACCAGTAGCTGCTCACCACCAACGCTGCGACAGTCACGGAAATTTCTGGGAGCGGCAAGCCGGTACCCTGTAACACACAAGACTCCAGCCAATGCAGCGACTGGAACCAGGTGAATCAGGTCAGCAAGCACCACCGCATACAGTAGTAGGCAAGCGCCATGGAAAATATTTGACCAGCGCGTGCGTGCTCCATACGAAACGTTGGCGTATGACCGAACAACCTCAGAGATCATGGGCAAGCCACCAAGGAGCGCCGTAACAATATTCCCCGCTCCGATCGCCGCAAGGTCGCGATTGAGTCCTGATTTGCGCTGGTACGGATCGATGGAATCAACAGCCTTGACCGTTAAGAGGGATTCAATCGACCCTATCAATGCGAAGAGCACGATATATTCGATCCCCGCAAACGAGAGAAGTTTCGAAAAATCGAAGTCTGGAAAAGTTATCCCTGCCACGAAGTTGCTCGGCAGGCTAACCAATAGATGCTCGTCTACGAAGTAGTCATCGGAATACCAAGTATACTTGTGGGGATGCGCAAAATCGAAGAACAGGCAAAAGCCTACTCCCGCAAGAACCGCCAGAAGAGGTCCGGGGAAAAACCGGGAGAGTCGACCCAGAAGCGAGTGGGCGAAAAGCACGATTAGCACACTTGAGACCCCCACGAGGGCGACTTCCGGATTCATCTTAACCAGTGAATGCGGAATTTCGAGCAGTAGCGCTAGTGGGTCATGCGAGATCGGCTGAACGCCAAGCAGCGGGTGAACTTGCTTAGAGAAAATGATAACTCCGATTGCGGCGAGCATCCCGTGCACTACGGAAGTCGGGAAGAAGTCTCCGAATCTTCCCAGCCTAAGCAGGGAGAAAAGCACCTGCGCAGCTCCGGCGAAAACTAGCACGGCTAAGGTGAGCCGGTAGCCAATGAACGCATCCCCACCACCTAACGATTCAACACATCCAAACGCTATAGCTATAAGCCCGGCCGCCGGACCTTTTATCGAGATTCTAGAACCACACAACGGACCTACCACCAGGCCGCCCACTATCGCCGTTATGAGGCCCCCGAAGGCTGGAAAGCCGCTCGCCATCGCAATCCCCAGGCATAGTGGCAATGCGATGAGGGAGACGAGTAGGCCCGAAGTAAGGTCTGTCTTCCAGTTCTGTTTTAATCCTTGAATGCCATCAGCAGGGATATGCGATGGCGCGGGCGTACAAGCCGCCGAGCGAGATAGCATTTGCACAACTCCTAGAAGTAACTGTCAGAGCTAATAAATTGCTTTATCAGGCCTTAAGTCGAGTCTAGTCGCTTTGCTTGTGGCTAAGGCTCGGCTGGGTCGATTCTTTACGAATACTCCTGCCCTATTTGTTAGTCAACTACCCCCGTTGCCCCTCAATTGTTAGTTTTTCCTAACTCTCTGGCAGGTATCGACAATTGACTCGTCGCTTTATTTTCAAGGCCCAAACAGGCTGATGCGGCGCAGGCCTCCAACACCGGCCTAATAGTCATACTGCGCGAAAAACATAATCACCTGCGCCCAACGCGCCTCAAGACCGA
>CAYPUA010000066.1:0-8905 GCA_964413875.1 uncultured Bdellovibrionales bacterium | reverse complement strand
TGGACCTGCAGAGATTCGAACTCTGGACCCCCAGCTTGCAAGGCTGGTGCTCTACCAACTGAGCTACAGGCCCCCGTGGGGTTATGAATTCGCTGAGCGCGTTCTCCCCGGGTGCAGGGGCACCGGCCCCTGCCCGTCATGCAAATCTTGGCGAAGCCAAGTTTGCATAGGAGCAAAACTGGTGGGCCAGGGTAGACTCGAACTACCGACCTCACGCTTATCAGGCGTGTACTCTAACCAGCTGAGCTACTGGCCCCAACGCAGCGAGAGCGGGAAAATAAAGGTAAGCCTCTATACTGTCAAGGAAACCGACCACATAAATGGAGTGAGAATTAGGCATTAGGCGCTAAAGCTTATCCTTCTTGCCTAACCTACCGAGACTATTGATACTGGAATAAGAGAGCTGTTTAAGGCTGGATCCCTCGGGTTTTAACTCTTTAGGGTATGAGTCCGGTACTGTTGCTAAACGCTTCCTACGAGCCCCTACGCGTCATCTCCTGGCAGAATGCCGTCTGCATGTTTTTCCTCGGGAAAGTGGAGGTGATTGAAGAGTACGACCACCACATCCGCTCCGTCTCGATCGCAATTAAAGCTCCGGCTGTTGTTAAGCTCGTTAGGTTCTTCCGCGCTGGACGGCGCTCTCCCCCCCTTTCTCGGGCCAACGTGTTGGCGCGCGACCACTTTAGGTGCCAGTATTGCAGCCGAGAGCTCACCTCGAAGGAAGCTACCCTAGACCACGTCACGCCGCGCAGTCAGGGAGGCAAGACGACGTGGGAGAATATCGTGTGCGCGTGCGGGACCTGCAACCGAAAGAAAGGTGGCCGCACTCCGAAAGAGGCGCACATGAAGCTGCTCTCGAAACCGCACAAGCCGGATTGGCTTCCGGTCTTGAATATTAAGCTGCATGGACAGATCCCGCCTGCCTGGTTCACATTCCTCGGTCGCGCTGCGCTCCCAAGCTGACGCGACGGCATCTCTCTGCGCGCTAATCGAGCTTCCTGCACTAAAACGTCTGGCTGATGCCCTTCAACCTGCGGAGCTGTACCTCGTTGGCGGAACAGTCCGCGACGCTTTCCTCGGTAGTCACGAGACGGACCTTGACCTCGCCACCAACCTGACAGCGGCCGAGATGAAGGCTCGCTGCGAAAAACATGTGATTCGCACCGTAGATACCGGGATTCAGCACGGGACGATCTTGGCAGTCATCGACGAGACGCACCTGGAGGTAACCACCTTCCGAGTGCCGAGCGGGCGCGAGTCGCACACGACTGCTCACGACATCACTACGGACCTCTCCGGCCGTGACTTCACTATAAACGCAGTCGCATTTAGCCTTAGGGATAAAACGCTCGTCGATCCGCTGCATGGAGTAGCAGATATCGAATCCGGCACCGTGCGCGCGGTCGGCGACGCAGCGCTGCGCTTTACAGAGGATCCTCTGCGAATTCTGCGGATGGTTCGCTTCGGGCCGGCGCAGGGTCGCCAAGTAGAGCCAGCTACGCTTAAAGCTGCCGCGGCTCTCGTGCAGCTTCTGGCGAAAGTGAGCGTAGAGCGCATCAAGTCAGAGCTTGAGCAGATTTTAATGGCGAGCACGCCGCACGAAGGGGTGCGATGCTTGAAGGAGATCGGCGCGCTGCCCCTCACACTGCCAGAGCTCATCCCGGCGATCGGATTCGAGCAGAACAAGTTCCACATCCACGACGTCTTCGAGCATACCCTCTGGGTGCTATCGAGAGCGGAGCACGATCCAGTCCTGCGATGGGCGGCGGTGTTCCACGACGTCGGGAAGCCGCACACGCTTTCGGTTGACGAGGCAGGAAACCGCCACTTCTACCAGCACGAAGTGGTGAGCGAGCAGCTAGCCCGTGAGCGCATGCATGCCCTTAAGTTCTCTAGGGACAACACCGAGACGATCGCCTCAATCGTTCGCCACCACATGCGACCTCTTGATTGCGGGGCGCCAGGGGTTCGACGGCTGATGCGTGACCTGGGAGAGAACCTGCCGAAGTGGAGGAGCTTCAAGGAAGCGGACGCCCCGCCGGTAGTTCCCGAGCCGGAGTTTCGCGTCACAGCGAACGCCTTCGACGCCCTCTTAAAAGCAGAAACCGAGAGGCTTGCCGGACCTGCCTACGGAAAATTAGCCGTAACCGGCCAGGACCTCCTGGACCTAGGGCTCAAGCCCGGCCCGAGGTTGGGCAAGCTCCTCAAGGAGCTAGAGGAGCTAGTCCTAGACGACCCCTCGCTCAACGACCACCAGGTGCTCCTGGCCGAAGCCAAGAAGCGCCTCCCCTAGCCCCGCCCGCCACACCCCACAAACTCTCAGGGAACTCGCGGTCGCTCGCCGACCCCGAAGTCTCAGAGAACTCGTGGTTGGGGCGACGACGAAGTCTCAGGGAACTCGTGGTGGGTCCCCGACCCCAAAGTCTCAGAGAACTCGTGGTGGCGTGACCCGACCACGAAGTCTCAGGGAACTCGTGGTGGAGGGATTCGGTAGGACCCTGATATCGTTGGGGATAGTAAAATTGACCATTGAGGCGGGGGCTACTATTCTTCTGCCCTTATGCGCAAACTCCTCTCCTCTCAGGCTCTCCTGACGGCGGCTATCGCGATCATCGCGGTTGCGCTCTTTAACCTCTCACGCGGTCGGCCGGAGAGTGATCTGATGCTCCGGTTCAACGACTGGTACAAGCAGACGGCTCCGCTCCTTGAGCAGTCTGACGCAGCGGCGCTCTCTAATGTGAAGCTCTCCGTTACGATCTCAGCCAGCGGTCGGCCAACCCCTCCCCCAACAGTTACTTGGACGCTCCCGGCACGCAGCCTGACAGAGACCGAGGACCGCGAGAACACCGCCCGGGTGCTGCAGCTCGTGAGTGAGTCCGGTGTCTTCGGGCTGACCGGTGTTTCATCGCCAGAGGCCGATAAGGCCTACCTGGCCATTACAGTGAAAGACGGGGAGCAAAACTTCCAGATAACCGTTTCAGCAGCAGAGGTTGAGAAGAGCATCCAGCTTCAAAATCTGCTGAAGCTGCTCGATATCTTCTCAAATGCGGCGCCTCCACTTGCAATCGAGCCGGCTCGTACTTAGGTTTCCGTGATGAAAACACGAGACGAAGCCCTAGCCCTCCTGCACGAGTACACGAAGAACCCGAGCCTGATTAACCACGCCCTTGGCGTTGAGGCTTGCATGCGCTGGTACGCGCAATACTTTGCACGGGAGGGACACCCGACTGACGTGGAACTCTGGGGCATGACCGGCCTGCTGCACGATTTCGACTACGAAATGTACCCCGAACCAACCAAGCCAGACGGACATCCGTTCAAGGGCAACGCCATCTTGGGCGAGCTTGGATACCCGGAGGAGCTGCGCACAGCAATAATGGGACACGCCCTCTATTCTGGCGTGCCGCGCGTCACCTTGATGGACAAGGCCCTCTTCGCGGTCGACGAGCTGTCTGGATTGATAACGGCGAGCGTATTGGTGCGCCCCGACAAGTCGATCCACAACTTAGAAGTTAAGTCAGTCCTCAAGAAGTTTAAGGATAAGGCCTTCGCACGCGGCTGCAACCGCGACGACATCAGGCTCGGTACTGAGGAGTTGGCTATCCCACTCGAGCAGCACACCGCCAACTGCATCGAGGCGATGAAAGCCCTAGCAGTTTAGCGAATAGAGTCCCTCGTAGCCCCTAGCACGACCGCCCCTGCTCTTCTTTCTGACCCAGCACCTGTGCTAGCCTTCGCCCAGTCACGGGCCCATAGCTCAGCTGGTAGAGCGCGTCGTTCGCAATGACGAGGCCGGCGGTTCGATTCCGCCTGGGTCCATTCGACTCGCCCCTCACGGGGCTCGCTCATGGCAGGCCATCACATGGCGAGTCGAATGCCCTGAGCGAACGAAGTGAGTCGAAGGGCGTGCCTGTAGCGCTAGTGGTGCTCGTGGTGCTCGTGGTGAGCGAGCGAAGCGAGTCGAACCAAGCGAACGAAGTGAGTCGAAGGGCGTGCTCCATTCGACTCGCGTTTAACGGGGCTCGCTCATGGCAAGCCATCACATGGCGAGTCGAATGCCCCCCAACAGATCGCCCCGCTACCCCTTCACAATCACATTCACCAACCGCGGCACCTTCGTGCCAGGATTGAAGACTGTGATGAAGCGGTCATCCGCTGACACCTTGTAGGCGGTGTCCTGCATCGCGGCGATGACGGCGGCCTTTAGGCTCGCTTCATCTATCGACGGGGGGACCTCTATCGTTGCACGCTTCTTGCCGAGGACCTGAATCACCACCGTCACGATGTCATCGACTACGAGCGCTGGGTCGAAGCTCGGCCACGGAGCAAGGCTCGCCGGAGCCTTGTTTCCAAGCCGCTCCCAGAGCTCTTCTGCGAGGTGTGGCGCAAAGGGGCACAGAACCAGCGTGAACTTCTCAAGGGTATCCTTCGACATGGGCTTGTCGCCGATCGTGTTGAGGAGCTCCATGAGCGTCGAGATAGGGGTGTTGAAGTGCAGTGCCTCAAGGTCTTCGCCGATCTTCTTGATCGCCTTGTTGAGCGCCTTCTTCACTTCAGGCGCTTCAGCCTCAGGCGCCACAACATCCCTGAAGCCCGACTCCTTCCCGCCAACAACGAGGTTGAACGAGCGGCGCAAGAACCTGGCATTTCCGCTGATCGCCTTCGGATCCCACGGTCGAGAGGTGTCGAGCGGCCCCATGAACATCAGGTACGTGCGCATCGTGTCGGTGCCGTACTGGCTGATCACATCATCGGTGCTGTAGACGTTCTTGAGCGACTTCGACATCTTCGCCACGAGCTTCTCAAGCTTCTCGCCAGTTTGAATGTGCACCGGAGCGCCGCTCTCGTCTTCCTTCACGAGGTCGACTGCGATCAGCGCGCCGCGCTTATCCTTGTAGGCAAAAGACTGCACCATCCCCTGGTTGTAGAGCTTCTTAAAAGGCTCCTTTGTTGAGACGTGCCCGAGGTCGTAGAGCACCTTGTGCCAGAAACGGGCGTAGAGCAGATGAAGAACCGCGTGCTCCGCGCCACCCACGTAGAGGTCAACCGGCATCCACTTCTTCTCAAGCTTCGGGTCCCAGCCTGCTGCCGCGTTCTTTGGGTCGATAAAGCGCAGGTAGTACCAGCACGAACCTGCCCACTGAGGCATGGTGTTCGTCTCGCGGCGCCCCTTCTTCCCTGTGGCTGGGTCCGTGACCTCAAGCCACTGCGGGGCCTTCGCCAGAGGCGACTCGCCCCCTTCCGACGGCTTGTAGTCTGCAACCTGCGGCAAGACCAGAGGCAGCTCCGAGTCCTTGAGCGAGGTCACCGTCCCATCTTCCCAGTGCACAATAGGAATCGGCTCGCCCCAGTAGCGCTGGCGCGAGAAGAGCCAGTCTCTGAGCTTGTAGTTCACGACTCGCTTTCCGAGGGCTCGGCCCTCAAGCCACGACGTTATCCGCTCGCCAGCTTCCTTGTTCGGGATGCCATCGAGCTTAAGCGCGACAGCCTCCGGGCTCTGGCTGGAAAGCATCACCCCTGGTTCAGTCCAGCACTCCTCACCCTCGGCGACAGCAGCCTTTAGCTTTCCGTCACCCTCAGTGGGAACGATCACTGCACGAACCGGCAGCTTCATCGTCTTGGCAAACTCAAAGTCGCGCGCATCGTGGGCGGGAACACCCATCACAGCGCCAGTGCCGTAGGAGATGAGGACGTAGTCCCCGACGTACACCGGGACCTGCTCGCCAGTTATCGGATTTACGACGTGCCCCCCCGTGAAGACACCCGTCTTCTTGCGAGTCTCGAAGGTGCGGTCGAAATCGCTCATCTTGGCGGCGCTCTCGCAGTACTCCCGCACCGCTTTCTCCTGAGCCGCGCTGGTAAGCTCGCTCACGAGCGGGTGCTCTGGAGCAACGACGAAGAAAGTCACGCCGAAGAGCGTGTCGGGACGGGTCGTGAAGGCCACAATCGGCTTCCCACTGCCCGCGACTGCGAAGGTAATCTCCGTACCAGTCTTGCGGCCGATCCAGTTGCGCTGCTGCTCCTTGATCGCCTCAGGCCAGTCGATCTCGTCAAGCTCTGAGATCAGGCGCTCCGAGTACTTCGTAATACGCAGCATCCACTGCTTCATCGGCTTGCGAATCACGTCGTGTCCGCCACGCTCCGATTTGCCGTCGATAACCTCCTCGTTGGCGAGCACAGTGCCAAGCGCAGGGCACCAGTTCACCATCGCATCGGCGTAGAACGCGAGCCGGTGCTCGGCTTGGTACGCCTGAACCGCAAGCGCGCCCTTAGCCTGAACATCCGCTGGAATCGGGAGCTCCTCAATCGGGCGAGCCTTCTGCGCCGCATCGTCGAACCACGAGTTGTAGAGCCGCAAAAAGATCCACTGCGTCCACTTGTAGTAGTCGGGAGTGCAGGTAGCGATCTCACGATCCCAGTCGTAGGAGAGCCCGATCCGCTTTAGCTGCCGGACGAAGTTCTGGCAGTTCTTCTCGGTGAGGATTCCAGGATGCTCCCCGGTGTTGACCGCGTGCTGCTCCGCCGGCAGGCCGAACGCATCGAACCCCATCGGGTGCAGAACATCGAAGCCCTGCATGCGCTTGTAGCGGGAGTAGATGTCGGTGGCGGTGTACCCGAGCGGGTGCCCCACGTGAAGACCGGCTCCTGAGGGGTACGGGAACATATCGAGCACGTACACCTTCTGCATCCCAGAATCGGTGGTCTTGAAGGTCTTATTAGCCTCCCAAAACTCCTGCCACTTCGTCTCAATATGATTCGGATCGTACTCGGACACGAAAAAGCCCTCTCAAACGCCGCCACACCATGCGGACTAGCCCTAAGGACGGGAAAATACCACAGAAAGCGCCATTTGCACTCCTCCCGCCCCGCCCACCATCGGCTTACCCCGTCGATACGTCAACCCAGGCCTTAAAGTCGGGCGACAACTTTACTTGCCCCGAGAATTCAGCTACCTTCCGCTCCGCTGTTTCAAACGGCACGCGGAGTCGTAGTTCAGTTGGTTAGAACGCTCGCCTGTCACGTGAGAGGTCGCGGGTTCGAGTCCCGTCGGCTCCGCCATCCGCCTCGTCTTTTTTTAAAAGACGGGCGAGATGGCGAGACTCGCCCCCTTCAGGGGGCGGTCCGCAACCCGCGAAAGTCTCCCTGCCTTATCCCCGCTCCGCGCTTTCGCGCAGGGGCTTCGCCCCTCCCGCGCGCGGGAAGCGCGCTTCACCCCGTTTAGCTCTCCAGGTCTATTGATCCCCGCTCCGCGCTTTCGCGCTGGGGCTTCACCCCTCCCGCGCGCGGGAAGCGCGCTTCACTCCAGCAAAGCCTGAAACCGCCACGCCCCTCGGATCTCCCGCTCCGCGCTTCGAAGTAGGGGCTTCGCCCCTCAAAATCCGCTCTGAGCAGCATCTCAAAACTTGAGAAGCTCACCAAAGGAGCGCCCCTAAGCGGCCTTCGTGGCAGCGATGGCTTTGCCTAATTCCTTCGACGAAACTCCTAGCACAAATAGCGCCCTGCAGATGAGCTCCAAGCTGGCGTCTGAAGAGCCACCTTCAAGCATCGCCACCCGCGGCTGACTGGACCTCATGAGCTTCGCTAACTGCTTCTGGGTAACTCCCGCCGCCTTCCTGACCTCTCGTAATTTCTGGATGAGGGTGATTTTAAGGTTGATAACTGCCATCTCTTCATCCGACAGCTTCAGAAACTTTTGCGTGTTGGTGACCCTATGCCCGGATCACTCCAATCTTTCTCGCTGCGCTTTTTTCATGGGCAACCCCTCTCTTGGCCGTATCGCCTCAATCTTGCCCTACAGCTTAAGTCCCTTGAGCACCTCTGCAAGGTGCTGCGCATCCTCTTGGTCGAGCTTACGACCGAGAGCTTTGGCCTCCTTTATATCTTCGAGGAACTGCTCGAACGATAGATCGAATTCTGCATCGCACTCCCGCACCACATCAAAGAGCTGCTCAAGCTCCCAGATGTGGTGGACCGTTGCGCCTGCAAACTCTCCGTCTGCGACGCTCTCTTTCTTGCGGCGGCCAGCCTCTTCGAGGCTAATCCCCTCCTCTAGGTCTCTTCGACTGAGTGGGTGGTACTCGATAAACACAACCTCCCCAGCTCTCCCGCGTACCTGAAAGTCTAGGGTAATCCGCGAGCTCTGGCTTGGGCGCACGTGAAGGTTCTCCTTTTCGACAAAGCTCTTAATGAACCCATACCTGTGCAGGAGGTACCCACAGATCCGCTCCGGCGCAGAGTCGAAGTACACCGTCTGCTGCGCTCCATCGGCACCTACTACGAGCCGCAGGCACGCTGGTGAGAAGTCCCCTCGGGCAAGGATAGAAACTTTTTCGGGTAGCGCCGCAAAGAGCACTTTAAGGGGGAGGTCAGCGATAACGTCTCCTCCGGGAATCGTCTGTAAGACCCGGTGCAGGGCGACGAGTCGGCTCTCCTTGCTCACCTTTTTGAGTGCAGCAAGCCCCTCTGCGTGCTCAAGAAGGCTCTGCTGGATAAAGGTGTATTGCTTAGCGGTTCCGGCGAATTGCGGGGGCCACTTAAGAATGTCATCAAAGATTACTCCTTCAAACTTGCAGAGGGCGCTCATGAGCTTGTAGCCCTTTTGCATGTCGCCCTCAGCCCAGTCGTTAGAGAAAGCTACGTAGCCGCCAAGACCTTTATAGCGGGGATCTCGGAAGTTTTTACTTAGCTCCTCTAGCTTTTTTGTGGTGCCGGGAAACTTAGCCTCCCATTCAATCTCGGAATCAAAGTTCACACTCTGATACTTACAGAGGGCGCTCATGAGCTGGTAGCCTTTTTGCATGTCGTCCTCAGCCCAGTCGTTAGAGAAAGCTACGTAGCCGCCAAGACCTTTATAGCGAGGATCTCGGAAGTTTTTACTTAGCTCCTCTAGCTTTTTTGTGGTGCC
>CAYPUA010000065.1:6099-9333 GCA_964413875.1 uncultured Bdellovibrionales bacterium | reverse complement strand
CCAAGGGCTCAACTGCTTCGCTTTGCGTGAACCGATCGTCCGGAGAGGTTAAGTACATAAGTTCTGGCTCATGTAAGCAAAATCAGACCAAGATCGTTCTCGCAACGGGACCAACGCAGGGCTATGCAATCCCAGGCAGCACTGTGGCTCTCTCGACGACCTCCGCCTCGGATGAGGTGTCGGTGGTGAGCGCTCCGATTGTTGCTGGCAATTACCTTGCGACGTTTACCGGGTTCCTTGACTCGTATTCCGTAGCCGTGAATTCCCGAGTTCTGTGCCGGATGTGGCTGGGTGATACTTTTGTGGTGAACTCTTGGTTCGTTGACATCTCGCCAAATACATATTCCAACTACTCGCTCACGGGCGGATTTACCACGAGCAGCGCCGCCACCGTCTCAGTTAAGTGCCAAGTGAATAATAACGGCTCGCCTGTTCCTGGTCCGATGACGGTTCAAAGCCCCTCGTTGACCCTCGTACAGGTGGGGCGGCTCACAAAGGTCGTGAACTAGGACGAAGGCGTTGGCGTCTGACTGTGTAGGAAGGATGCAATTTCCCGAAGGGGTTGCTAGCTGGTCGTGCTTCTTACGCTGTCCTAGTCGTCCTCTTTCTCATTCTCCTGCACCTGCACGAGATTCTTAGTCGTCGTCTATCCTCGCCTTGCGGGCATATACTGCGCAATCGACATGTCCTGATTATGAGCAGCAGCCCCTGCTAGTGCGGGCGCATTTCCCTAAGGTCAGCGAATCCTGTACGGAGTGCAGCGAGAGTAAGCGCCGACCATTAGGCTTCGTAAAATGGAGCCTAAAACCCAATCTTTCTCCTGCTGGGCTCTGGTGGTTGCTCTAGCTTCGCTAGCAGAAATCGGATCTCTTGCAGCTCTTCAGCATGCCCCGCGACGCCCTTGGCTACCCGCTGCTCGAGCGTCTGCAATTTCAACCTCAAGTCGGCATGGTCCTGTGCAAACTGCTTAAGCCTCACAAAGATCCGAACTATCATGATACTTGCATCAATAGCGACATCGCTGTTGAGCACATTCGCCGCCATCACAGCTCCGTACTCAGTGAAGACCCGCGGAGGTTTGCGCCTTCCGCCATGATGAAAACTTGATGTCGCATTTTGCGAGGTCAAGTTTCTAAGCTCCTGCAATGACACTTAAACATGAAGTCATTTGGGAATCTTCGGATCGTCCTGGTTACCTGCTCATTCAATCGTGTAGTGCTGACGCCGTATAGGTGAGCAAGGTCGCTATCCAATATCGTTCTTTGCCCCTGAATGGTTAGAATTTTTGATTCGATCTCTCGTTCCATACACTTGCAATCGAGGGGGGCGGCCGAGAGTTGCCTGGGTTGTGGGCATTTCTGTTTCGGGCGGAGCTGAAGTGCTCTTGCCTCGGAGCCCGTACTACAAGTTCTCAGAGACCTTGTAGTGCGAGCTTGTAGTGCGGGGCGTATATCGCTCAATCGTGCTCCGGCCGAAAAAACAACTACTTGCCCCCTCCCCCATGTGTTACCCTCGCCCCGAACATACCGCTGTAAGCACGCCGCGACCCGCGATTAAATCCCTAAGGAGCTCATATATGCGTTCGGTCCTCGCTACCCTCGCCCCTCTGGCTGTTCTCGTCTCGACCCTCGTTGCCATTGGCGCCTCTTCGCCAGCCGTTGCATCCGACAAGGTGGGCAAAGCCCCCATAACCGAAGCTGAGGTCAACGCAGCGCAGCAGGCCTGGTGTGATGGGCTCGTGAAGATCGGGAAGGTGTATGCAGAGGGAGGCGACTACAAGGCTGCGGCTGCCGGGGTTATCGACTCCGTATACGATTACAAAGAGGGCAAGGTTTTCTTTAAGCCAACCCTCGCGGCTGGCAAGAATACGTTCCGGCCCACGCGCGACGGTGCGCTCTCGTACTTCGTCGGTGGCAACGCAAGCTTCCCAGAAGACAGCGGGTTCGCGCTCAAGCGCTGGACAAAGGTTACCTACGACAACAACGCCGCTGACAACGGCATACAGATCCATGGCGATATCGCCATCACCATGGGCAACGTTTACCTGACCGACCATACCGGCGCGCAGATTATGGTCGACAAGACCTTCGTGTTCCGCCGCGATAGCTCGGGGAAGCTCCGGCTTTGCGTGCACAAGTCAGCACTGCCGAATTAGGTAGTATCGCAAGACCTCTTCATTTCCGATGATCGGAGGTAGAGCGCTCGGCTTGGCGATGCACTGCCGAGCTCGGGGTTCCCACGCGCGTGGCCTCCACGTTAGCTCCACCCCGCACTACAGCCTCTCAGAGACCTTGTAGTGCGGTTCGACATCGGCAGCCGGGAGTTGCGGATGAGGCAGGCTATTCGGTTGCTTCCGGTCGTGGAGACTCTCCTCCCGTAGGCAGAGGGAGAGGCGAGAGTGGCACACCCTCCGCTAATCAGCTCCCGGTAGAGCACGCAAGCGCCACAACAGAGCCCGAAGGCGAGTTCATGAGCATTTATCAGCTCAACCTGACTGGCTGGTGCAGAGCACCCCCCTTCTCTACTGCTGTGCCGTGTTGCTGTTCCTAATCATAACGACGGTAGCGCGGGCGAGCGATTTCTCAGCAGCCTAGCATTTTATTGTACAAGGAAGGGCTTTATGAAAAAGATAGGAACGGCTTTAGCGGTAGTGTCTACGCTGGCAATGACGGCTCCGGCTAGCGCCGTAAACCCAAACCCTGGAAACCCAGACCGCGGAAACCCAAACACTGGCAAGAACGCCATCACGTGCTTTGCAGAGCCGGCGGAGTTTTGCACCCCTGTAAGTAAGACATCGGCTCGATTAAACACAAAGGTGGGGACTGGCTATGGTGGTGTCTACATCCCTGGCTTTAACAAGAGCTTTTACGGTGTTCGGACGTCACTTGTAACGAAGCTGTCGAATACAGTACGTGGGGATACGTTAGGGATCGATCCGCGCTGGTCGATTCCGATCGACGACGCCAGCATCGGTCAGGAGGGCTACACAGACTACTTCCTCTTCGTATCGTTCGGGGACTGCAACAACGGCGTGGGGGTAGTTGACATCATCAACGACCCGACATGCACTCTGTACCGTAGCGACACCAACGAATCGTTCCCAAATTGGGCGGCGTTCGTTAGCCAGAACCCCAACACCTACATATCGGCATTGGATTACTACGCCTTCATCATCGCCGATCTCAGCGGGACACCAGGTGTCTGGACTATAGGCAATATGGTTGTCGGGAAGCC
>CAYPUA010000065.1:0-5999 GCA_964413875.1 uncultured Bdellovibrionales bacterium | reverse complement strand
CGGTACCGTCGGTGTCAGCTGCTCCAGCCGTGTGGGGTGGCATCAATCCCCCGGTCCGCGTTAGTTGGTCGCAGATGCATCCTGGTCGCACCGTGAGGTCTCACACTCTCATCGCCATGTTCCTTCTGCCGGGGCTCCTCGGCTGCGCGAGTGTGAAGCCTCGCGAGGGTTTCGAGCCCGTCTCTCAGGATGCGCGCGCGCGTCTCGGTGCTGACTTGGTGTGGTACGATGGCGGAGAGTCTCCCGAGGAGATTGCTGCTAGAACGAGTGCGCTTCTCTCGAAGCCGGTTACGGCGGCGTCCGCCGTACAGGTGGCGCTGCTCAACAACCGGTCTATGCAGGGCACGCTCCAAGACCTGCACGTCTCGCAGGCCGACCTGGTTGAGTCTGGGCTCCTAAAGAACCCCGTTCTCTTCGGCGACTTCCGCTTCTCCGGTCAGGGGATCAACTTCGAGTTTGCGCTCGTACAGAACTTCGTTGCTGCGCTGCAGATTCCGATGCAGAAGAGGATCGCTGAGGCGCAATGGGAAGCTGCGAAGGCGCGGGTAGTCGGCGAGGCTGTTGAACTGGCAGCCCAAACAAAGCTCAGCTTCTACGAGTACCAGGCATCGCTTCACATGTTGCGTGTTGCGCGCCAAGCGCTGCTCTCTCGCGAGGCGTCGTGCGAGCTTGCGCTTCGCCTGAACGAGGCGGGAAATGCCAACGACCTTTTGCTTGCGGAGCAGCGCGCTGTGCACGAGAGCCAGAAGCTCGCTGTCTTGGCGCTTGAGCAGCACTCGGTCGAGGCGCGCGAGGCCCTAAACGCCCACATGGGGGTGTTGAGGAATCCTGACTCCTGGCGAGTCTCTGAGGAGCTCCCGAAGGTAGACGCCAAGCTCCCGGATGCGCCTGATGTAGGGGCGCAGGCCGTTGAGCGCAGCCTAGAGATCGCCAGCGCGCGTCAGGAAGTTATCGCGCGCGCAGAGATGTTTGGCCTGGCCGACGCGTTCGCCCTGCTCATGGACGGGGCGATTGGGCCTGCCGCAGCCAAGGAGCCCGACATTAAATGGAGCTCGGGATTTTCAGCGGCGATCCCGCTTCCGATCTTCAATCAGGGCCAGCCAGAGGTGTTCCGGGCTCGGGCTGAACTGAAGCGCAGCATGGAGGATTACGCCGCCATGGTGGTAAACATCAGGGCTGAGGCGCGATCGCTGTCTCGTCAGGCGGCCGTTGCTGACTCGATGGCGCGGCATTTTCAGGCGACGCTCCTTCCCCTTCGACGACAGGTGGTTCAGGAGACGAAGCTTCAGTACAACGCGATGCAGATCGGCCCGTTTGAGCTGCTAGAGGCGAAGAACCAAGAGATATCGACCCAGCAGTCGTACGTGGATAGCCTAAAGAGCTATTGGCTCGTACGCACGAGGCTGGAGGCACTGATGAGTGGCAGGATGGTGTCGGATGCGCACGGTAGCTAGAGTTTTAGTATGTTCCCTCCTGGTAGTGCTGTGCTGCGTTGAGTTGTGCGCCGCGCAGCATGGCGTTTCGTTCGACGGCTCCGATACTCGGTACACCCCGGTGGTGGTGCCAAACGGCAAGAAGCTGCCCTTCCGCATTGTCGACGGCGTTAAGGTGTTTCACCTCGTCGCGGAGGAGTTCGAGCACGAGGTCGCTCCGGGGCTCAGAGCGAAAGTGTGGGGCTACAACGGAAGCTTCCCTGGCCCCGTTATCGAGGCGGTCGAAGATGATCGGGTTCGCTTCTATGTGACGAACCACCTGCCGGAGGCAAGCAGCGTGCACTGGCACGGCGTGTTGCTGCCGAGCGGCATGGATGGAGTTTCAGGGCTGAGCCAGGCCGCTATCCAGCCCGGAGAGACGTTTAAGTACGAGTTCACCCTGAAGCAGCATGGCACCCACATGTACCATTCGCACTTCGATGAGATGATCCAGATCGGCCTCGGGACAACCGGGATGTTTATCATCCATCCGAAAGAGCCCCGGGCGGTGCCGATCGACCGCGATTTCGTCCTCATGCTTGGCGAGTGGCGGATAGACGTCGGGACGAGCCGAATAAATCCGATTGAGATGACGGACTACAACGTCCTCACGTTCAACGGCAAGGCGTTTCCCGGCACTGAGCCGCTTGTGGCGCAGACCGGTCAGCGTGTGCGGATACGGGTCGGAAACCTCAGCCAGATGAGCCACCATCCGGTGCACCTGCACGGCTATCAGTTCAGAATCGTTGAGACCGACGGCGGGCAGATCCCCGAGTCCGCGCAGCAGCGGGAGACCACCGTGCTGACACCGACCGGTAGCACCCGCGCGATTGAGTTCGTGGCAGACGCCCCTGGAGACTGGGCGCTGCACTGCCACATGACTCACCACGTGATGAACCAGATGGGCCACGGCATCCCGAACATGATCGGCGTGGAGAGCGGCGATGTCGAGCGCAAGATCCAGAAGCTCATCCCAGACTTCGGCCTCGTTGGGCAGCGCGGTATGGGCGGGCACGGCGAGCACATGCAGCACATGAAGCTGCCGAAAAACAGCATCCCGATGAAGGGTGGTCCTGGCCCGTTCGGTTACATCGATATGGGCGGGATGTTCACCATACTTAAGGTCAGAGACGAGGCCGGAGACTACTCAGACCCAGGTTGGTACGAGAATCCGAAAGGCACCGTCGCGACGGCAGCGACCGCTGAGGAGCTCAAGGCTGACCTGGGGCTGGAGCCTGGGCCGAGGCCGACTAGCGCGTCGGAGGATCATCATCATGGCTGATAGGAGCTCGCGTTGGGAAAGAGATAATGACGCTGCGCTCGGCGCCAGCCCTCTGTCTGGTTAGAGCGGGGCGACCGGGCTGCGGTTCCGGCTCTGCCTCCCTAGGTACCTTGATGCCACGGCAAGCAGCCTACTTCATGGCCCCAGAGCGTCTGAGTTGAAGGCATGGTCGTGAGCCATCTTACCGCCCTACAAGCTCTCAGAGACCTTGTAGGGCGGTCTTAACCTTAACAGTGAGACCAACCACTATCGAGAGAGGGTCTTTCTTGTCTCTCAGGGAAATCGAACTCAATAGAGTTTTAGTCACTACAATATTGTTTTCCTAGTCTTTCTCCTTCTCCTGCACCTGCACAAAATTCCTAATTTTAATCCCCACGCCCTCCGAGCCTGATGCTACCCGCACGCGGGAGACCCGTGAGATTAGGATTAAGAAGGCAGTGCAAGTGCAGGAGGAGGAGAAAGAACAGGAGCTAGACAATCCGATTTGAAGCGGTCGCCGTTTTGTAACCCGGAGACAAAAAGTTCAGTGCTGCGCACCTGAGGACGCACTCTCGGAGTAAATTCTCTTCGAACGCGCCCTACAGGCACTTCGTCCTTGCCCCGTTAGCCTTCTTCCCGGCGGGACACGCGGTGCACTTAGTAGCCCCGACGCCTGAGATCTTGTTTCCCTTGCACGGGGTGCATGTTGCAGCCCCTGCGGCTGAGAAGGTGCCGGCTTTGCAGCTCGTACAGCTTGCAGCACCACTGCTTGAGGAGCTTCCCGCTGGGCACGTCACGCAGCTTACGGTGCCAGCCGACGGGGCGAAGGTTCCAGCTGCACAGGGTGAGCAGGAACTTGAGCCAGCAGCCGAGAAGGTTCCTGCGGCACAGAGCGTGTAGGTTGGAGCACCCGAAGAGGCAGACGAGCCGGCTGGAGCGTTCGTGCACGCCCTGGCGCCCTCTGCGCTGAAGGTCCCTGCCGCGCAAGCGGTACATGCTGTCGCCCCCGGGCTTGCGCTAAAAGTCCCTGCCGAACAGAGCGTGCAGGAGGTTGAACCGGGTGCTGCTTGCGCACTTCCCGCCGGACAGCTAGTGCACGAAGGCGAGCCTGTGCCGCTCGAGTAGGTGCCCGCCGCACAGTCTGTACATAGGGATGCCCCGCTGCTTGAGGTCTTTCCGGGTGGACACGCTGCGCAGGTCCCCTGCCCTGCAGTGGTAAAGAACCCGGCCGGGCAGCTGGAGCAGGCTGTCGCGCCCTCTAGCCCAGCAGTCCCCGCTGCGCAGTTAAGGCAGGCGCTCTGCCCAGCGGCGGAGTTGTAGGTCCCAGCAGCACAGGAGAGGCAACTGCTTGCTCCAGCCGCGCTCTGATAGGTCCCCGCCGGACAGCTTGAGCAGCTTGCGCTTCCGGCCATGCTTGCGGAGGTTCCAACGACGCAGTCAACGCAGGCTGTGTGTCCCGCGTTTGAGGTCTTGCCGACTGCGCAAGGGGTGCAGGACCCAGACCCGGCGGCGGAAATGTAGCCGTCAGGACAGTTGGAGCACGACACGGCGCCAGCTACGCCGAAGGTCCCCGCAGCGCAATTCGTGCACGCGGTCTGCCCGGTGGAGCTGTTGTACGTCCCAGCAACACAGGCCGTGCAGGATGCGCTTCCGGCCGCACCCTGAAAAGTTCCTGCCGGACACGATATGCAGCTAGGACTTCCGGTTGTGGGCGCGAAGGTCCCTGCGGCGCAGTCCGAACAAGCAGTGTGCGCTCCGCTGGAGGTTTTTCCGGCTGCGCAAGCGGTGCAGGTTGCGGCGCCTGCGGCAGATGTAAAGCCATCGGGGCAGCTAGTGCACGCCGCTGCGTTTACGTCACTAAACGATCCAGCTGGACAGTCGGTGCAGGATGTAGATGCGTCCGCCCCTGCGTACTTCCCTGCCGCGCATGCCTGGCAAGTGGAGGCGCCGGCCGTGCCGCGGAAGGTGCCTTTTGGACAATCGGTGCAGGCCTGAGCTCCCGAGGATGCCGAGAATGTGCCGGCTGCGCAATCGGTGCAGGTCGCTTGCCCCGTCGTTGAGTTGTACTTTCCGGCAGCACAGTCACTGCAGCTGCTAGACCCGGCAGTGTCTTGGTAGGTCCCCTTAGGGCAAGGAATGCAGGCCGCTGAGCCGGCGAGGCTGTATTTGCCCGTCGAGCAGTCGCTGCAGCTTGTGCTTCCCGCGCTCGCAGAGTACTTGCCGCCAGGACAAGTGAGGCAGCTGGAGTTTCCTGTCGTCGGCTGGTACTGGCCTGCGGCACACGAGAGGCACGCAGATACGCCTGCCACCGGCGAGTACTTTCCAGTGGCACAGCTGGTACACGTGGTTCCGCCTGACGTGTTCGTGAAGCTTCCGGCGGGACACTTAGTGCAGCTAAATGTGTTAGTCGAAAGCCTTTCGCCCGCGGCGCAGACCTGCGGGCAGCTCGGGAAGCCGGAGTCGCCTCCGTTCTTTAGCGCATGAGCGACTTTCCCGCACTTTCCGGATGTTGCACCGCACTGGCTGTCAGTGCTGCACGTGGCGCCCAGGGTAACGCCATCACTCACGACGATGCAGGTGTTGTCGTAGGACCGCAGGAGATCTGTAGCGAGGTCAACCAGAGGCATCGCCTCGCGAATGAGCTGGTTTGATTGGCAGCTCACGCCTCCCGGAACCGCGTTTAGGATGTCGGCGAGCTGAAACTTGTTGGTCGGAACGCTCGGAAAATAGAGCCCCTGCCCCGAGATGCCAAACACGGGTGTACCTGTCGCGAAGCAGCCTGTCTGAAGGGCATTGATGTAGGTGATGAGGGCTGCGTCTAGGTAAGCTGTCGAAGCGGCGGTAAACACCGTCTGAGAAACAGCCCCCATAGTTGCCTGACCGGAATCCAGCACTCCTGACGCACACGCGCCGACATTCACTTCGAGCAGCGCCCGCCGGCACGCCGCCGCCGCGTTCTCGTTAGCCTCTTGGTCGCAGAGAATGAGTGCGCTGAAGCACTCGAACATGCGTTGGTTTCGAGTTGCGATAAAGTCGGCTGTGGCGGCTAGGATTGCATCCTCGCACGCCTTTGAGTCCGCGCCGACCTGTGTGGAGGTGCTTGAGCCGTTGCCGCCGAGAGCGACCGCCTGCTGCACTGATGCGACAAATAACACCGACAGAAGCGCGAAAGCGAGCTTCGACAATCGTCCTATTTGCGCTAGTGAAAACAGCTGGTTTCGGTCTGCCATATGGTGCTTCTAACCCAAAAAAGTGGCTTGATCTAC
>CAYPUA010000064.1:6480-9834 GCA_964413875.1 uncultured Bdellovibrionales bacterium | reverse complement strand
ATAACGGCTGCGTAGGGTCCATTCGGATCTTGGCGCACCCCGAACACATTAAAGTAACGCAGGCCGATCGTCTCCATTCCGTATGTGCGGCCATACACCTGCGCGTAAATTTCGTTCGTGCGCTTAGTCGCGGCGTACGGGGAGAGGCAGTTGCCGATCGAGCTCTCCTCTTTTGGGCTGGCTTCCAGGTCGCCGTAGACTGAGCTTGAGGATGCGTACACAAAACGGCGCACTCCAGCGGCCCGTGCCGCCTCCAGCATGTTGACGAATCCGTCGACGTTGACCTGGTGAGACGTGAGCGGATCCGCAATCGAGCGCGGAACTGACCCGAGCGCGGCTTGGTGCAAGATAACGCTTGGGGTGTGCTGCTTTACCAAAGCCTCCAGACCCTCGCGGTCCCGGATGTCCTGCTCAAAGAACACGAGATGCGCTGACTTCTCGGCGCCAACTGCTGAGCGCACGGCATCCACGTTTTCGCGCTTCCCCGTGGCGAAGTTGTCTATCGCTACGACACGCTGCCCGAGAGTCAGAAGCCTCTCAACGAGGTGCGATCCGATAAACCCGGCGGCGCCGGTGACGAGCCACGTTAGGCGCGCTTGGGGTTCCGTGGACATGCTTACAGGCTCCAGTAGGTGAGGTGCGAGGGAAGCTCCTCGCGCTTAAGCAGGCTCTTGACGTCTACCAGCACCCCGCCCGGCTCCACAAGCCCTGCCAACTCCCGAGCGCCTCGGCGCCGGAAGTCGTCGTGCCCCACCGCAAGCACAAGTGCCTTGACCCCTTGGAGCGCAGCCCACGGACTAAGCTCAAGACCGTACTCCTCGCGCATAACCTCGCCGTCAGCCAGTGGGTCATGCAGCACTGTCTCAATCCCGAACTCCCGAAGCTCGTAGGCGATATCTGGGACGCGGCTGTTGCGAGTATCCGTAACGTTCTCCTTAAACGTGACGCCGACGATTCCCACCTTTGCGCCTTTGAGCGCGATCCCGGCGTTGATCATGAGCTTTACCGCACGCTGTGCGATGAAACGCCCCATGTCGTCGTTGATGCGGCGCCCAGCCAGAATGACCTGCGGGAGGTACCCGAGCTGCTGAGCCTTCGCCGTGAGGTAGTACGGGTCCACGCCGATGCAGTGCCCGCCGACGAGACCTGGCGAGAACTTGAGGAAGTTCCACTTTGTTCCCGCCGCCTCTAAGACGTCCTTGGTGCTGAGCCCCATCCGATCAAAGATGATCGCCAGCTCATTCATGAGAGCGATATTTAGGTCGCGCTGCGTGTTCTCGATTACCTTTGCTGCTTCAGCTACCCGAATATTTGGCGCGCGGTGAAGCCCTGCCTTAACAACGGCACCGTACACTTCGGCGATCCGCTCTGTCGTTGCCTCGTCTTCTCCGGCGATGACCTTCACTATCCGCTCAAGCGTGTGCTCTTTGTCGCCCGGGTTAATTCGTTCCGGGGAGTAGCCGAGGAAGAAATCTGCTCCTCGCGTCATGCCGGACTCACGCTCAAGCACCGGCCCGCACACCTCCTCGGTGACACCTGGGTACACGGTTGACTCGTACACCACGACTGCACCGCGCTTCATGTTGCGCCCGACAGTGACACTGGCCGAGATCATCGCTCCGAGGTCCGGCTGGCGGTTCTCATCTATCGGCGTCGGAACCGCGACGATTACCACATCGCAAGAAGCGAGCTTCGCTGGCTCGCTGGTGAAATCCACGGTTGAGACTTGGATCTGCCCTTCAAGTCCCTCGCTGGTGGGGTCCTCACCGGCCAGGAGCTGCTGCACCTTGCGTGCGCTCAGGTCGTAGCCGACGACCTCATTGAAGGCCCGGCCCATCGCAAGGGCCACCGGGAGGCCTACGTAGCCTAGCCCCACTACTCCGATCTTTGGTTTCGAGTTGCTCATCTCTCTTTTCGCCAAACAGTGCGGTTGGTTATCCTAGCACCAATCAGCGTAACCTCAAAAAGTCCCGCGCCTGTAAACTTCTACTAAGTCCGAGTGCTTAGCCTGCCCAACGGGCACAATCCTAAAGGGAGGCGAACTGCTACCACGGCCCTCACGGTGGCGATATGTCGAAGCGCATGCAAGCTGGTGCACGTTCGCTTTTGGGGTTAGCTGCGGCAGTACCCATCAATCTTCGAACCGTGTAGCATTTCCGCCTCACGAACGCGGAAACCCCGGCAACCAGGGAAGAGGAACGAAAGAGGTGAACCAGCACCGTTCAACGTGGTCAATTCAGGTCGGCTCAGTCGCCTCGATAGCGATCCGTGTCCACGTTACCTTCTTGCTGCTCTTCGCATACTTCGTGTACCTCTCGCCAGCTGATGCAAGGCTCAATGAAGCGCTCTTCATCACAGCGGTGTTCGGCTGCGTCTTGGCTCATGAGCTGGGACACGCCCTGGTCGCCCGCTACTTCGGCATCCACACCAACGACATTACGCTTTACCCCTTCGGCGGAATCGCCTCTATCACCTCGCAGCCAGCCCCGAAAGCCGAACTTGCAATCGCCCTCGCTGGACCTTTGGTGAACGTGCTCGTTGCGCTCCTGCTTCTTCCATCGCTCGATTTCAGCCACCTGGCCGCGGTGTCACAGGCGCCCCCTCAGGAGGCGCTGCTGTCGTTCCAAGAGAAGCTCTTCATCGCCAACGTATCGATCGGGCTTTTCAACCTGCTGCCAGCCCTTCCCATGGACGGCGGTCGAGTGCTTCGCGCCCTGCTCGCTCTCTGTAATTCAAAAAATGCCACCTTTATCGCGGCGCGAGTCAGCAAGGTGCTGTGCGTTTTGATGGCTCTCGGCGCAGTGCTGATCGGGCAGCCGATCCTGCTCCTGATCTCGTTCATCATCTTCATCGGCGCAGTCCAGGAGCATGTGCGTGCCGAGAGCCGAAGCCTCGCCGAGACGTTTCTCGTCGAGGACGTCATGGTTGCGAAAGAGAAGCTCGAAACGCTGCCGCACGGCACCACCATCTCGAAGGCGCTTCGAGCTTCATTCAATTCGCTCCAGCCCCTCTTCCTCGTTACCGTTGGCGATGAGCCGCAAGGAGTTGTGTTTCGAGAAGAGATCTTCGAGCACGCCGCCACGAGCCCAGACGACTACATCTCGGCTATCGTCTTCCGCGACCTTCCATCGATCGATGCGCGGGCTCCTCTGTCGGAGGCGCTCGCCCTGCTTGAGGAAGAGCAGAGCCACGTTGCGCTCGTAACCCGCGACGGCGTTTTTGCAGGCATCGCGGCGTACGACCGCGTAGCAGACTTCCTACTCATGAAGGGGGTCCGCAACCACTTTCCACCGGAGGAAGAGACTGAATGGCCGACGCCTCCTTAAGCGAAACGCCGACAGGCGCAACTGAGGC
>CAYPUA010000064.1:2493-6380 GCA_964413875.1 uncultured Bdellovibrionales bacterium | reverse complement strand
ATCGGGCTTGGCCAGAAGTGCAACGCTCGCTTCGTGTCTGCCTTTATGTTCCGCACCGGGCGTGGCCGTTTTGAAACCTTCATCGAGGAGCTCGACAGCTCGCTCTCTCCCGAGGAGCTGCTGACGGAGTACAACCGAAGGCTCGCGGAGCTTCTTCAGCGCTTCCCCACTCAATGGGTCTGGTTCCACAAGCGCTGGCGCTCTCGCCCGAGCGGCGAGACGCTGCGGACACGCGAATACCTAGCTTGGCTGCGGGAAAAAATTCGGTAAGGGAGATCCCGTTCTCCATCGACAGCACTTGGGGCTGCACTTATAGTGAACGGATGAACTTGACCTCCTCACTTCGGCGCAAGCACGCCACTGCGATACTCGCGGTGCTTCTGCTCGCTGTGCTTCTTCCCGGCTGCCACGCTCCCGGCGAAAAGGTACGGCAAGCCGAAGAGCTCAGCCGCCAGGGAGACTACAGCTCCGCGATTACGCTCTACCGTGAGCACATGCAGGAGCGCCTCAACGTTGAGAATCGTCCAGAGTGGGAGAACCCCTACTTCTACCTCCTGCTGATCGGCGACGTGCAGCTTGGTCAGGGGCAGCCAGAGGCAGCCCTCGCAACCTACGAAGAGGCAGAACAGATGAAGGTCGAGCCGACTCTTATATCAGACCGCTACCGCGCGGTCGGCCGCTGGTACCAGGAGCACGGACAGTCACAGAAAGCTCTGGAGGTGCTGAGCAAGTACAGAGACCGTGATTCCCTGCTGTTTGACGCGATGCTTGACCGAATCGCAAAAGAGCTGACGGCGAAAGAGGATGCAGAGGCTAAGGCTAGGCGGCGGTAGACTCTGGGCCTGCGCTCCAGACCTTTCTCAGGCTACCCGAGGTGTTTGACAACGTCGTTTACCGTGCGACCCGAGGGGAGAATCGCGACCTTTCGATTAAGCCCCCAGAGACGGCTCCTAAAATCGTCGCTTATGTCCTCGGGGCGAATCGACGTGAGGCGCTCGCCGGTCACAAGATCCTGCAGTTCAAGTCCAGCCGCGCTTGCAAGCGCAAGAGGTGCCATCAGGTCCCAGAATCGCTGGCTCCCCACCACTGAGCCGTGAAGTCTTCCCCTCACTGTGCCAGTCATGTCGTAGACACTCGAACCACTCGAAACCCAAGGAGACCGAAGCTCAACGGAGTTCTCCAGAAGCCAGCGCCGATCGGCGGAGCTGGCGGAGATCTCTGCCTCCTCCCTCTCCCTCCGCACCAAGGCAGACGAGCCTCCTGAGCTTATGCGCTCCTCCGTTACCGACTCGCCATCACTCACGAACATGACGTCTTCTACTGGAACAGCAACGACCCCTGCTATCGGCCACACGCCCCCCGGAACTCGGTCTACGAGCGCAACCGCAATGCAAAACTCTCGATGTCCCTCGACGAAATTCTTGGTGCCATCGATCGGATCGACGACTATCAGCGGCGCATTGCCTCTCATCGGCGCGTAGAACTCGTGCGCACTTCCCGTGAAACTTGCCATGCGCTCAGCTTCCGACTCCTCAGCCACAACGGTCGCTTCCGGCAGTGCCGCCCGCAACGCCGATATGAAGCGGCGCTCAACTTCATGATCCGTGGCGGTGACGAGACTGCCGTCGCTCTTGCGTGACGCGGCGCGGCTCGGCGCGTGGTGCGCCTCCATAATCATGGGCAAGACGTCCCTGACAATAGTACGGGCAGCGGCCAAGAACCGCGGCACCAGCTCATGCCGAGACCTGCTTAGCTCTTCGGACCTAGAGGCCATTATTCAATCCAGCCGCGAGAGAGCTGCGAACGGAGCATCTCATCCGTCACTGCAGCCTCGATCGCTGCTGCCATCGCCTGTCCGAGCAGATCTCGCACATGATCCTCGTCAAGCAGCGGGTTAGACACTGTCGATTCGCCGCTAAAGACCCCCCGGTACAGGACGTGATACTCCGAGTCCTTAATCGTCACTCGGATCTTTGCCTTCGCCTCGGCATCGGATGATGGGAAGCCTGGCAGAATATTCGATGACCACTCCGTAATCTCTCCCTCTAGGATGGGGGCGTCACGCCGCACTACCTGGACTCCAACGTCCCTGAAATATCGCTCAAACCCCTCCTGAACTTCAGCTCCAGCGGAGCCCGATGACGGAATTTCGCGGTTATCTACCTCTGCAATCGTTGGCGATACCCTGGCGTCTTCGAAAGCTCCCACCTTCACCTTGAGAGCCGGGCCATCAACGCCGCCCGTCTCAACGTGTTGCGCGTCTGGAATTGGAGGCACCTTCATCGTTAGTCCGAACTGTGGGGCGCAGCCGGCACACAGCACCGCGAGCAGGGAAGCCATCGTTGTTTGGAATATTTTCATAGGTCGGTAGTCTTGCGCCTGCTGGCTAATTTGGCAACCTGCTGAGAAGCCCTTCGGCTTCGGCTACAACCGCTCGATCGGGGTCATCCAGAGCTTTTCTGAGCCTCCCAACAGCAAGGCCTGCTCCGCTGGAGCCCGCGTCCTGTACGAGCTCAACGTACGCCCACAGGGCGTGCTGCCGGACGACCGCGGAGCTGTCCTCAAGCGAGGCGGCCAGAAGCTCTGCCTGTAGCCCCTCAGCCCGGCTGTTTGCCGCTACGATAGCGGCGTTCCGGAGCAGCCCCTCGCGCTTCGCTCGCATGAGAGCTGTTCCGCTGAAGCGGCGCTCGAAAGAGGCCGTGTCACGGATTAAGAGCAGTTCCCGAATTGGTAGCCACGGCCCCACACCTGCCCCGGCTCCCAGCTCAGGCACCTCGGCTCCCCGCCCCTTCTTGAGCGACACAAAATTGAACGGGCAGACCTCCTGACAGACGTCACAGCCAAAGAGCCAATCGCCGATCATGCGCCGTTCCGCCTCGACCAGCGCGCCCCGTTTCTCAATCGTTAGGTACGAGATACAGCGCCCTGCATCGAGCACGCGCTCGCCCACGAAGGCCTGCGTTGGGCACTCAGTGAGGCAGCTCTTGCACGAGCCGCAGTGGCCACCCCGCGGCTCTGCCGTGGGCTCGTCGAGCTGCACCTCAAGATTCGAGAGCAGCTCACCTAGGAAGAAGAAGGTGCCCTTGCCAGGGACGATGAGCATCGAGCTCTTGCCGACAAAACCGAGCCCGGCCCTGCTCCCGAGCGCGCGCTCGAGCAAAGGAACGGAATCCGAGAAGACCCGTGCCTCAAGAGCGGGGCCTACCTCGTCCCGAATCAGGTCAACCAGGGCCCCAAGCCGCTTTCGCAGCACCTTGTGGTAGTCACGGCCCCAAGCGTAGCGAGCAACCCGCCCGTGCCCTGCGGGCGGCGGGCCGACCGGGGTCCGGTCGTAAAAGAGCGCCACAGTAATGACTGAGCGCGCCCCTGGAACGACCACAGCAGGATTAGCCAGAAGCTCGGGCGGTCGCAGCATGTAGGTCATCCCGGCCGCCAAGCCCCGCTCCTGCCAGCTCTGCAGCCGTTCGAGGTCAGCCTGAAGCGTATCAGCACCGGTGACGCCCAGCACCGAGAGCCCGCACCGGGCCGCCAGGTCGCGTAGCGTGGTTAGCGCCAAAGATTGCATAACATGCACGAATAAAAATGGATCTGGAGCCGCAAGGGTTGACCCCGTTCAGCAAACCGGGCTAAGTAGCAACAGTAGCACTGATCGGGCACGAGTCCATCGCCTGCCCTCATGTTCGCCAGTCCCTATCGTCTAGCCTGGCCTAGGACGTCACCCTTTCACGGTGAAGACACGGGTTCGAATCCCGTTGGGGACACCAGTATCCCCTATTCGAACCTGGCGTAGCCAGGATTCGACTGCCCTGAGCGACCGAAGGGAGTCGAAGGTAGCGACCGAAGGGAGTCGAAGGGCTCGCTCGGTTCGACAAGCTCACCGCAGGCAT
>CAYPUA010000064.1:0-2393 GCA_964413875.1 uncultured Bdellovibrionales bacterium | reverse complement strand
AGCGACCGAAGGGAGTCGAAGGGCTCGCTCGGTTCGACAAGCTCACCGCAGGCATGGCAGGCCATTAAACGGGCGAGGCGAATGCCCCAAAACCTCGCCCCCTTCAGGGGGCGGGAGGTAGTCCCCGTCGCGCCCTCGTGATAGCCTCCCCCGAGTCATGAACTCCTCCGTCCCCTCCACGCCTGGCAAGGGCCCATCCCCGTCCAGCGCCAAAGAGCGCTTCACCCACGCCCTTACTCTCGTGCCTGAGCTTGCAGACGTCGAGACGGTCATCCGGGCTTCCTTTAAGTCGGACGTCGCCGCCATGCGCGACATCCCTGACTATCTCCTTGGCTTAGGCGGCAAGCGCATCAGGCCAGTGCTAACACTGCTGTGCGGAAAGGCGCTCGGTGTCGAGGTGATAGACGACGATTTCCTGGATGTCTCAGCCGGAATCGAGCTGATTCACATGGCGACCCTGATGCACGACGACATCATCGACCAGTCACCGGTGCGTCGCCACCAGCCATCGCCGTACGCTAAGTTCGGCACGGCTGCCACCCTGCTCTCCGGAGATTTCCTCCTAACACGGGCTTTTGGGCTCTGCGCCAAGCTCGACGACGAGATAATCACCGCAACTGAGCAGGCCTGCATTGAGCTGGTAGAAGGCGAAGCGCTTGAATCAGCGCTTCACACGCAGCTTCACACGAGAGCCTCAAGCCTCACGATCGCACAGCGCAAAACAGCTTCGCTCTTCCGCTTGGCGGCATTCTGCGCAGCTCACCTCGCGGGCGCGCCTGCTGGCACCAAGGAACTCATGAGCACCTTCGGTGAGTCCCTCGGAGTCGCATTTCAGATCATCGACGACATCCTTGACGTGACCTCTGACGAAGCAACGCTCGGCAAGAAGCAGGGGCTCGATCTGCTTGAGAGGAAACCCTCGCTCGTGAACGTGCTGTGGCTTGAGTCAGGAGACCCCGAAGCGAAGCGTCTGCTCTCGCCTCCTCTTGAGAGCGCCCAGGAGCAGGCGTGGGTAGACTCCTCTCTTGAGCGACTCAAATCTGGCCCAGTGATCGCCGAGACGAAGCGCCTCGCTGCCTCCTACGCCGATACCGCCTCCAAGGCGCTCACAGAGGCGCTAGGGGGCGACTTGCACGCGCTTAGTCCTGCTGGGGAGGCGCTCTTTGCCGTGGTTGATTTCGCCCTAGAGCGCGTTCTGTAGTGCAGGCCTGCCCTGTCTAAGGGCTGGTTGCCTAGCGGTCCAAAATCGCCAATTTCGCCCGCAAAACCCCATCTTCCAGGGGCATCCACCACAGTCTCGCTGAATATACGGGCTCATTTCAGCTACTTAAAAGCCCCCAAAAACGCGCGCCCTGTTAAGCGCGCCTGCTCCGAGAAAACCTCATAACCCGTGTAGTCTGTCGTCAGGGAGCAATCTCTGACGGCTGGTTCAATTGCGTTGATTCACAGGTTTTGGAAGCGTGCAATGCAGTGGCGCGACTTTCCGAGAGACCTTCTGGATCTTGGATGTTGTGAAACTAAGAGCTGCTTCAAGGTAGGTACTCGTGGCTTTAAATTTCACGGAGTCTGTGGTGAGCAATTCGGACCGGTTACCTGAAATGGACCTCGCGCATCTCGGCGGGAAAGGATACACGGCGGTCAGTGAGTTAATGCGGGCGATGATTCTTCGTACCATCGAAGACCTCAGCTCTGGGCCAGAGCTCAGGCAGGAGGCAATTACGTATCTGATGGATGAAGACGATGAGTACATCCTCTCCTTTAATTCGATCTGTCGGTACTTCGGTTTCGATCCCGATAAAACGCGCTATGCAATCCTGAACGCCAAGACGAAGATTCGCACTCGGCGCCGGGCAGCATAGGGACAGTGCCATACTCTGTCTGCGTCGCCGGCAACCCCGGCGGCGCTCCCTGGAATGGGACCCCGAGAGGTCCCATTTCGCTTTTTTGGGCCCGGATGATCTCTTCAGCCCGGGTACAGGCATGGGCACGTGCACGGGGGTTGTAGCACAAAGAGACAGCGAGGACGGGGAGAGGGTTGCCCCGCACATGGCACCGCTCGTTGTTCTCGCTGCTCTCTTTGTAACCTAATTGAGCACGTTCACGTCGGCGTAG
Organism: uncultured Bdellovibrionales bacterium; assembly: GCA_964413875.1. Classification (GTDB taxonomy): domain Bacteria; phylum Bdellovibrionota_C; class UBA2361; order UBA2361; family OMII01; genus OMII01. Next base: position 281 of record CAYPUA010000064.1, on the reverse strand, counting down.
CACCGAGTCGCACCCACTCGATTTCACAAAGAGCCGGACAAAAAAAGAGAGGCCCTAGGGCCTCTCCTGTTTCTGCGTATGGTTGTTGGCGCTACAGAGTAGCCGCTGCGCCGCCGCCAACGAGGTAGAGCATCCGCTCAACCCCTTTCAGCTTAAGCTGCTTGAGCTTCCGCTCCTCCTGCTCTTCAGCGGGAGTAAGAAACGATTGCCGCGCTAGCTGTCCGAGTCGATCCTCGAAATCTCTATGCTGCTCGTACAACTTCCTCAACTCGAAGTTTCCC
>CAYPUA010000063.1:0-10483 GCA_964413875.1 uncultured Bdellovibrionales bacterium | reverse complement strand
CCGAAGCCGTGGCGCCGGGCACAATCGAGAGGTTCTGCCACCGGAGAATCAGGAGCCAGCCTCGCTTGCACGGTGTCGAGGCTGAGTCCAGCGAGCTGAGAGAGCCTCGTTCCGTGCCATTCATACCGAGCGAAATCGGAAGTCCGGCCGAAGCCATCACACGCTTCACATGCAGTGAGGCGCCCACGGTCCACCTCTAGCCACCCTTCGCCCTTGCATCGGGCGCACTCCGGCGCCGCTGCCAGCTCGCTTTTTGATGCTGGCCTGAAGCTTGTGCCGCAAGGCGCGCAGCTCCACGCAGCATGAAGTTGCGCTAGCTCTTGAGCCGGCACTCCACGCTCCGCTAGGTGAAGCACCCGCAGAGTTGCGCTGCCACGCCCAAGCCAGAGGGAGACGGTCGATCGAAACTCGTCTTGATGAGAAGCCGACACGAGTGCAAGCACTGGCTCTCCGTCCGATTGTGATGCGTCGTCCACGCGCACAACAGAGTCGCCCACGAGAGCACGTTCAGTGCCGAGAAGCTCACAACGCTCGCGCAGGGGGAGATCCTGTCGATCATCGACGAGTGCCACTGCGAGAAAACCTTCCGATGGCAGCGAGATGCTCCGCAGCTCACCTGGAGGATGCGCGAGCTGGCCACAACCCGGGCAGCGCGGCGCGATCTGCGGGATAATCTCATCAGCGAGGGGAGCGAGGATTCCAAGGTGCTCCGCGAGCGAAGGAGCCAACATTCCAAACTGTGTGAGTCGCAATCGGCCGAGCCGCGCCTCTTCTGCTTTCGGCTTGAGCAGGAGCATGTTGCCGCCCGTCCGCAGCTCGCTCTCAAGCCCAAGGTAGCGCCGGTCGTCGACCTCGGTGACCACCGTTCCCGGCCTCCTACTGCTCGCTTCTGTGCTGTTCACGTATCCTTCTCGCCTGCTCTATTTCCCAAGTGTGGACCGTGCGTTATGGTGGCAGAAGCCCGTTTTGAAGCTCGCACGCTGCCCGTCCGTCTTACGATGTTTGCCGCGAAGAGAATGCGCGATTTTGCATCGTACTGGGAACCCAGAAGGGGCAGTAGAAGCGCTTTACTTTCGAGCCGAGCAGTTGGGGATATTTTTCCACAATTACCCACAGAGCCTCGCCGCCTGTGGAAAACTGGCTCAATAGGCTGACATAGCTAAATGAAAAACAACCTCGCAAAGTCCATACTGGAGACCCCTCGGGCAGTTTTCCACAAGTTGGGCTTGGGCTCAGGTTTGGGCCCCCTCTCCCCCAGGGCCGTCGTCCTCACTCTATTTATTACCTACCTTATGCTCGGCCCGGTGGCGGAGCACTCCGATGTTGTGTCGGCTGCGCTCGCTTACGGGCTGCTCGGAGTGCTCTCAGTAGCCGCCGTGGTGATTATCACCCAGTCGCTGCTGCTGCGAAGGGTGCAGGTCACCCTGGTTCCCCCTGCGGGAGAGACCGTGTCTGGCGAAGCAGCCCGAATCGCCGTGGTGTTGCCCTCTGCGCGCATCCTGCCCTTTACACTCTTTGAGGTCTCGCTTGAGAGCCCGACGGCCAAGTTTCCGAAGGCTGTCCTGCGCGTGACCGGCTTTAGCGCCGAAGAACGCCGCCTCGCTCTCGATATCGCATTTCCGCACCGCGGCAGTTGGGAGATCTCGGCGATTCGCTGCGAGCTGCGTGACGCAGCTGGTCTCGTGCGAGTTCAGTGGCGACAAGCTGTCACTGCATCCGTAATTGTCATCCCGCCCGCAGGCGAAGAGTCACGGCTTCCGCTTGTCAGCTCAACGCAGCGCCCTGGCGACATGGTCACAGACACGCAGAACCGCCAGGGTGACCCGTTCGAGATTAAGGCCTACCACCCGTCCGACGGCCTCAAGAAGATCGTCTGGAAAGCGTTCGCCAAGCGTGGCGAGCTGCTCTCTCGCCACCCCGAAGCCTCGATGACACCAGAGGGGTTCGTCGTGATGCTCGTGCTGGCGCGGCCAGAAGATGACAACGCGTGCTCCGCAGCGCTCTCCTACGCGCAAGCAACGAGCGAGCTTGGGCTAGAGATCGTGCTCGGCTGCGAGGGAATCAAGGGCCGAGATCCCGCTCGCTCCGTCGATGCAGCGCAGACGCTCCTCGTTGACGCCGTGTGGGACGCGCAGGCCTCTGGCGGCGCATCGATCGAGCCGGACACTGCCGAACTGCTCGATTACTGCGCAGGCCTAGCTGCGGGGCTTAAGGTTAGAAAGCTGCTCGTCTTCTGCGCCGGCAGTCGCGTCTCGGGACCCGACGGCGCGCGGCTGCTGCAGCTTGCTGCTTGGCTTAGCACTCAAGGGATTGAGCCGATCTTTGCGCTCTCAGCGCCAGCTCGATTGACAGAGCCTCGGTCGAAGGGCCTTGCGCGCATCATTTCGCCGTTCCTTCTGGAGGAGAACCGTTCGGCAGAAGTTGAAGTCCCCGCAGCCGGCTACCAGAGCTTCTTGGCCCACTGCCTCTCGAACCAGTGGGAGGTGCACGTATGAGGCTCCCAAGCTCGCTGCTTTTTTGGGCGGTCGTTGCCTTTCGCGGCGTCGGCGCAGTCGTAGCGCTAGCTTTTATCAACGCACTCCTGCCGCTCGGCACAGCGCAGCTCGCGCTAGGGCTCTTCGCTATCGCCGGCGTGGTAGTTGCCTCGTTGGTAGCGAATTCGCGCCTTACCACGCTCGGCTTCTGCCTAGCCCTCGGCGCTGTCGCCGCCGCGCCTTCGTGCTCCCTCCTGGCTCTTAACTGGCTACTCTCGTTCGTTGGCTTCGCCTCGCTCAAGATTGAGGGGCTCGCCATGCACCTCGCAACGTGTGGTGCTGTTGGCGCATTGGGGGCGCTTCTTACCTGGTTCTTCTGGCGTGCTCGGCGGGCAGTGACAATCGAAGCGCTCGTGCTCCTTGCCGTCACCATCGCCCTTTTCTCAGGACACCGAGATTTCCACCTCGATCGCCCAAAGCCGATCAACACTCTGGCCTGGCGCCTCGGCATAGACCAGCTCTCGATGCTGTTTGCTGTGGGCGGCGCGCTCATCGCCGCAACGCTCGCCTACCTATGCTTGGCCTCGATCGCCGTGCGGCCGCGAGCAGATGAAGCGGCGGTTCGGAAAGCTCCGGCACGCAGGCAGCTCGTGCTCTCTGCTCTCGCGATCGCCTTCGTCGCCATGCTCGTGTTTGGCATTGAGAAGCTCCTATGGGGCCACTTCAACGCGATCCGGCTCGCGCGAATCTCAAACGGCGTCGGCATGAGCTCGGAGAATGGCGTCAGCCCCCTCACCTTCCAGTCGGCGCTTGGCAGCTCAAGCCAGCCAGCGGCCTTGGTGCGCCTTGAGGGCGACTACAACAACAATCCCTTTAGCCCGATGATGTACCTGCGCGAGACTGCGCTCTCGGCGTTCAACGGCAAGGAGATGGTGTTCGCGGGGCGGGCTTTCGACACCGACCTTCCAGTGATCAAGCCACGCGAAACCTTTACAGGGAAAGAGGATGCCGAGCTCTCTCGGCGGGTGCCGCTGGTCCAGTCAGTGTACCTGCTCGCTGACCATGAGAACGCCTTCGCGCTCGACTACCCCGTCTCGATCGTGCAGCTTAAAAACCCGAAGCCTACGCGCTTCAAGGGCGCCTACCGCGCGTACTCTATAGGTCCCGCCTACGACCTTTCGGAAATTAGCCAGGATCCGGTCGGGGACCCTCGCTGGACGCCAGAGGTGCGCGCACACTTCCTCGAGCAGCACCCGGACCCGCGCTACAAGGAGTTCGCGGAGCGCACGACCCAGGGAATAGCCAGTCCTGTGCAGAAGGCGCAAGCGCTTGCACAGGCTCTCTCGCAGCAGTCGATATATACTCTTACTCCGCGCCACGAGGTAAAGGATGGCGGGGACCCTGTGGCTCCGTACCTCTTCGGTGACATGCGTGGGTACTGTGTGCACTTCGCGCACGCCATGGTGTACTTGCTCCGCTCTCTCGGCATTCCGGCACGCGTTGGCACTGGATACCTGACAGACTTAAGCCAGGCCAAAGACGGCCACATCCTTCTGCGCATGAGCGACCGCCACGCTTGGAGCGAAGTGTACGTCTCAGGTGTTGGCTGGGTGCCCTTCGACGTGCAGCCTGAGCAGGTAGAAAGCCACGCAGAGACGCAGGTCGATGCGAAGATGCTTGAGGAGCTGATGGGCATCCTGCAGCCTGGTGAAGAGCTGCTCCCACAAGAGCTGTTAAAGGACGAGAAAGGAGTCGAAGAGGAGTCAGAGCTGTGGGTCCCTGATCGCAGCTCAGTCGTTGCCGTTTTTGCCGCCATCCTCGCTCTCTTTGTCCTTATCAAAGCTGCGCTACGCCACGGCTGGCGCCTTGCCCCGACACCGAAAGGAAAGCTGCGCTGGGCGTACGTCTCTGTCAGCTCAGCGCTGTGCGATCTGGGCGTGACCAGGAACGAAGGCGAGACTAGGCTTGAATTCGCTTCGCGCGTCAGGCTCGTGTACCTTGAGCCACTGGCGCGGCTGTACGTGACCGAGGCGTACGCTGCCAGCTCAAAGCTCGATACTCAGACACTGAGAGACGTGCTCGCAACGGTCGGCTCTCCGCTCGGCAGGCTGCCGGCCTGGAAGCGCTGTCTTGCTGCCATCAACCCAGCCTCTGTAGCGAAGCTGCTTGGAGGTGGCGGATGGTAACCTCGCTGCTGTGCTTCAGAACTTTCTGTGCCACCCTCCTCACTTTCGCGATTCTTGCTGCAGTGCCACCAGTCCATGCCCAGGACGACCCCGCTCTAGACCAGCAGGGAGAGGCTATCGTCGATCCCTTTGATCCCTTCGACTTCCTCGGGACGGAAGAGATCGTTTCCTCCGCGGACGACGACACGAAGACGGCCGATGAGCTGCTCCGCGATGGCGTGCTGCTCCTTCAGCTCGATCGCCCGCTCGATGCGCGCACGAAGCTCCTGAAGGCGCTCAAGAAGGACCCCGAGAATTACCGCACCTACAACCTTCTTGCGGCCTACTACCTCATCCACGTTGGGCACTACCGGCTCGCACTGAAGTACATCAAGAAGGCCGAGGAGCTGTTCGAGAAGAGCTACGGAAAGCCTCCGTACGTCGGCCGAGAGCTGCGCAAAGAGCACGGCGACATGCTCTACTACCTGAGCCAGGTGCGGCTCAATCTCGACAACTACGAGGGGGCTCTTGAGGCGCTCGACCGCTTCTCGTCGCTCGGCTACTCGGCCGACTGGTACTCTGGCTCCCGAGCCTGGATCCTGATGAAGCTAGGAAACATTCCGGAGGCCATTCGGGTTGCCCGGCTCGGCGTTCTGGGGGGTGAAGACGGAGCGCGCACCCTCAACATGCTGGGCATTCTGCTCTCGATGAACGATCAACCGCAGGAAGCGCTTGAGGTATTTCGTCAGGCGATCGCTTACGAGATGTCGCTTGGCTCGGAGGGACAGCCCGGCACGCCGCTCAACAACTCAGGGGAGGTGTACAAAGAGATCTTCGATGACGAGAAGGCTGAATCGAGCTTCCTGAGGGCTACCTCTTTCAAAGACGGGTGTGAGCACATCCTCCCGAGCTTAAACCTGTCGCTCCTGTACGTTGAGCAGCTCAAGTTCGAGGACGCTGCGTCAACGATGGACGCGTTCGACCGCTGCATGGCCCAGTTCCCGCTCAAGAACAATGAGGAGCACGCGGCACTGGAGAATCTCGCCCGCGGCCGAGTCGACCTGCACACCGGGAGAGTTGATCGAGCCATTCGGCGATTCGAATCTGCCCTCGAAGGCACGCAGTGGTTCGGAAAGATCGGCACTAACCAGAACGACATGATAGCCGCGTCCCTCATCTCTCTCTCGCAGGCTCTCACTGCCAAGAACAACATCTTGCGGACCACTATCCCGCTCTCGTGGGACGAGTGGCTCAGCGCCAAGGAAGAGTTGGGCGCCAACCGTATCCGTTCCTGGTGGCTCATGCGCCGCGCACGACAGATGCTGATCGGCGAGCTCAAGGATATCGAAGACCTCACGATTCGGAATACCGACAGCCTGATCGAGTACCCAACCCTCGGTGATGCGCTCTCCGGGCTCTCAGGCTCCGCGCTCGATGCGCGCTTGGCGAAACAGCTCGGAATCGACCGTCGCCCGGCGGCGCAGAATTTCTACAAGGCGTATGCTGCCCAGGCGAATCTCGGCTGGTTTGGCAGCTCGGAGGCGAACCGCGCTCTCGAGGAAGTCATCCAGACCTCGCGCCCGCGCTTTGACGATCTCCTTAAGACTCACGCTATGCTGCTCCGCATGCAGAGCCTCAGCCCGAGCAGCGACCAGTACCGGGACCTCGCCTACCGGGTGTTCTACACCGCGCCAGCCGAGCTCAGGAACCGCGGGTTCAAGCTCCCAATTGCGGTTAATGAGGCCGGGCTCCCGTCCTCAATGCCCTCGCTCCTCGCTGATGGGCCGTTCTATCCAGTAGCGAACGGCTCCTCTCTGTGTGTGGTAAGTGCAGCCGCTCCGAATGGTGGCGCGCCGAACGAAATTAGGCTTTCTTTCTCGTGCCCTGGCAACCCAACGAAGAGCCGTATCGTGGGGGATGTCGAAGCCGGGGCAGTTGTGAATAAACTATCCGATGCCCTATTTAGGGAGGAGGTCCGAAATGGTAGTGACAGCTGAACAACACGCTGCAGCGCAGCGTACCGTAACAAATCTCTGCTCTGCTCTTGAGCGCGTCATCAAGGGGAGAAGCGACACCATTCGTCTGGTCATCGCTGCGCTCGTTGCTGATGGCCACGTGCTGCTCGAAGACTATCCAGGATCTGGGAAGACTACCCTCTCCAAGACCCTCGGGCGCCTCATCAGCGAAGATGCCCACGGCTCAACGCGCTTTCCGTCGCTGGCATCGGATCCGATCCTGCCCTTCCGCCGCATCCAATTCACTCCGGACATGCTTCCGGGTGACGTGCTCGGAGTAAACATCTTCGATCCGAAGAGCGGACAGTTCCACTTCATGCACGGGCCGGTGTTCGCACACATCGTGCTCGCTGACGAGATCAACCGCACAGGCCCCAAAGTCCAGGCAGCGTTCCTTGAGTGCATGGCGGAGAAGCAGGTGACAATGGACAACGTCACTCGGCCACTCGACCAGCTCTTCTTCGTGCTCGGCACCCAGAATCCGCTCGATATCGCGGGCACGTACCCGCTGCCGCAGGTGCAGCTCGACCGATTCCTCTTCAAAGTGCCGATGGGATACGTCGACGCGTCAACCGAGAGCGCAATTCTCGCTGGCCACACCGAGATCCGAGACGGCTCTGTGTCTATCGCCCCGGTTTGCAGCCGTAGCGACATTCTCGATGCTCGTCTCGCATGTGAGGCAGTGCACGTGCAGCCTTCGCTGCGCGAGGCGATCGTGGGTGTTGTGCAGGCTACCCGCAACAATCCAATGATTCAGTTCGGCGCCTCTACCCGCGCAGCGTTGATGCTACAGAGCGCTGTCCGAGCTTGGGCTGTCGTTCATGGGCGAGACTACGCCACCGAAGACGACCTGGCTTACATCGCGCCCTTCGTGCTGCTGCACCGGCTCCGCTTCCATGCGGGAGCGGGAGACGCGAAGAAGGCGCTGCAGTCGCTGATGGCTCCGGTTATGGAGCGGCTGGTGCGAGCGGCGTAGCTTAACTTGTAAGGTCACAAGTCCCGCGATAGGACAAAGAGAGAAGCTCAGGCGACGATGTTGGCCGCCGGCCTCCTCTCTCCGGCCTCGCCGCCCTCTTTGTAAAACCATCCCGCAGACGAGCCTACGCAGCGGGCCGCGGCCCCAGAATTGAACAAAGAGCGCGGCGAGAGCAGCGAGGGTTTCGTGCCCTCTCAGCTATCCCCTTTTTCCGTCCTCGCTGGTCTCTTTGTAGTACTTTCCCCCAGACGAGCCTACGCAGCGGTCCGCGGTCCCAGAATTGAACAAAGAGAGCGGCGAGGGCAGCGAGGATCTCGCCCCTCGCCTGTCTCCCGTTTCGATCCTCGCCGCGCTCTTTGTGAGCATCACCTCCTGAAAATCGCTACGCTCGAACCCCTGGGCGAAAGCAGCTCGACGCACCCCCCAAAAACCTCTTTTTTCCACTTTTTCCTGCGAAATAGAACCCAAAGTATCAAGCGGATCAGCTCGTACGCCGAAGGCTACCGTATGCAGTTGCTCAACACCCCCTGGCTACCCCTCCTTCTGGCCTTCGCGGCCGGGATGGTCACACTAGCGGTTTTTCGTATGGCTTGGCCGGCCCTGTGGCGGCATCGGTCCAGTCGAGAGGTCGCGGCGAAAGCAGCCTGGTTCCACGAGCGGGTCGTTGACCTTCGGGAGCGCGCCACGACGCTCGACCAGCACTCAGATGAGTACGTAGCTGTCTTCAACGATGACCACTGGTCATCACTCATGAAGATGCTTGCCCAGCTTGAGACCGTTGACCGCCAGATTCAGCGCCTGCTCGCTTCCGGGAAACGGGACGATGCTGCAACACTGCTCAACTACATTTGCGACTCCCGCCGGGGCTCCTCGATGGAGCAGGTGGCAGACGGGCTGGATGAGGTCGCCGAGCTGGTTAATTGGGAAGTGGTCGTAAACTCGATGCTGAAGCGGGTGCTGTCAAATCTTGAAGCGGCGACGGTGTCGGCTGAGAAAGTCGCTGCGATGCCTACCTCACGCCGCAGGCAGCCAACAATCGTGACGCTCGCCGACCTTAAGAAGAAGCTGCTCGAAGACGAGTCGTTTCAGACGGAGAGCTGAGAGGCAGCTCCACTTTTGAAGCCTCGACTCCGCCGTGGCCCAGGAAGAGCCCAGCAAGCTGATTGAACTGCCCCACTGCATCCGTGACGAAGTATGACGTGTCTGCTGTCTGGCTGCCGCACGTAACGCGAGCCTCACCGAGCGCCTTATTCACGTCTGGTAGCATCGCTTTAGAGCACTCCACTACCGCCACCTCTGTCCCGAGGTAACGCTGAATGGGGTCGAGCAGCAAGGGATAGTGAGTGCACCCGAGGATCACGGTGTCTACTCCTGCGGCTTTGAGCGGTGAAAGGTAGAGCTCGACGACCTTCTCAACGATCTCGCCATCAAACATCCCTGCCTCTACGAGCGGGACGAAGAGCGGGCATGCTTGTGACACCACTCGAATCGAGGGATCGATTCTCTTGAGGGCATTTTCGTACACTGAGCTCTCAACGGTCGCGTTGGTGCCTAGCACTCCGATCGCCCCAGAGCGAGTGGTCTCCAGAGCGGCGCGAGCTGCTGGCATGACAGTTCCAATGACCGGGACCGGCAGCTCTGCCTCAAGCTCTCGCAGAGCAGTCGACGACGCCGTATTGCAGGCCACCACAATCACTCCAACATCTTGCTGCATCAGGAAAGCCGCGCACTCACGCGAGTAGCGAACGATCGTCTCGGGACTCTTCGTGCCGTAGGGGAATCGCGCGTTGTCTCCGAGGTAGGCGAAGCGCTGATGGGGGAGCGCTCGTTGCAGCTCACGCAGGACGGTTAGGCCACCTAGGCCGCTATCGAACAGCCCTATCGTTTTTTCCGGGGATTGAGGCATCGCGGCATTGTAGCTACGCCTCCTACAGGAGACAAGAAAAGCGGCCTGAAATCAGGAGACCGGCAAAACAAAAATAGAGGTCGGATCCCGTGCGAGACCGCCTGGGGAGGTCTCTGATTTCACTACTTTCGGGTGTTTACCAAGCTTGGGCGCGTTGACCTTCGCTACGCGACCAAGATTGGCTCCCTGCGCTCGAACTCCGACAATCCCTGCTGCCAGAAGCAATAAACGTCGCCCTGGTTTCCGCCCGTAGTTGCGACAAAGGGCTCACCTTCTCGGTCAAGCGCGTGAATTATTACGGGGCCTAAGTACCCACCCTTGAGGTAGCGCAAGTCTGCGATCGCTTCCCGTACCGCTTCCTCTACTGTGGCGCCTCGCTTCATGTACAGCACAACCGACCGTGCAGTCCCGGCGCGAATCGTCATCTCACCAGTGTGCGTGCATGCCGCACCGCCGTAGCGATTGTCTACGTACATGCCGGCCCCAACGATCGGCGAGTCTCCGAGGCGTCCGGGATACTTGTACGCCCATCCAGAGGTGCTGACTCCTCCAAAGAGATGGCCTGCATCATCACGAACAAGAAAGGTGACTGTGCCTTTTGACAGGTCAGTGCGAGTCTTAAACGATATGTGCGGCGCGAGAGCCACGCCCCCTAGGTTCTTGCGCTCTTCATCAGAGAAGTGCTCAGCAGCCCACTTCTCGTAATCCTGCCTCGCTTCGGCTGCCAGCGGTTCGGCCTGCTCAATCCCCATCTCCTGGGCGAAGCGGGAGGCTCCCTCCCCTGCCAGCAAGACGTGCGGGAGCGTCTCCATAACTTTGCGGGCAACGCTGAATGGATATCGGCAGCCCGTGAGGGCGCCAACGGCTCCAACCTCAAGCGTTGCTCCGTTCATGACTGAGGCATCGAGCTGCATCACTCCGAGGGCGTTCGGCGCTCCGCCGAAGCC
>CAYPUA010000062.1:0-11114 GCA_964413875.1 uncultured Bdellovibrionales bacterium | reverse complement strand
GCACCGGCACCGGCACCGGCACCGGCACCGGCACCGGCACCGGCACCGGCACCGGTCGCTCGCTCCGACGTGGTGATCTATCAAAGAGCTCTTTGGCGTTTATGTGCCCGTACCAACCACACCCAAAACGAGCTCGGGACCCCTACCGAAACAGCACCTCAGCCAGCTTCGAAACGAAGTATATCGCGGCGGGGGAGTTGAGGTGACCATCGTCGAAGACGACAAGCCCTCTCGGGGAATCGTCGAGCCGCGTCAGGCAGCGAGAGGCTTGCGCGTCTTCGCAGAAGTAATCCTGGGGAGAAATGAAGGTTCCACCGAGAGACTGGGTAACTTTGCGCATCTCCTCAGAGGCCGCGCGTAGATTTCTGTTGCTCTCTGTGTCCGGTAGGGCGAGGTAACGCGGCGGGGCTGAGCCAGTTCGCTCGACGTGCCCGTAGAGTATCTTGGAAAGCTCCGGCTCCCAGCGCGGTATAGGACCGACAACAATAATACGGGTGTTAGGCAGCCCAGCCCGCAGCGCTTCCAGCTGCGCTTTGAGGCCTGAGATGAGCTCCTGGTTCGTGCGGGGAACGACGTAGTTCGCGCTGATCCAGGCGGCAGAGAGGATCACCACGTCAGGCTTGGCTGCAAGGATCTCGCCGCGAATCCGCTCGTTGATCTCAGCGCAGTTCTTCCGCACGTTAGAAACAGCGCCCGGAAGGGGCGGACAGCCGGCTTGGGTGGTCTGCGCAAAGCCGAAGGAGAACTTGCTGTGCAGGTCACGGAAGCCCGGGAAGAGCGCGGCTGCGTGTGAGTCACCCCAGAGCCACACCAGCGGGCGTTGCTGCTCAACGCACGAGCTAGGATGGGTTCCGGTCTCCCAGTCTTGGATGTGGCACGAGCCAGATCGTACCTCTTGTAGCCAGTCCTGCAGCGACACCGGCTGAGTCAGGTACGGCGCGGCCTTGTCCACTGCTGTTCCGCGCACGAAGCCGTTGTTCACTTCCACAACGTAGCCGAGGCCTCCTAACCCAAACACAGCGGCGACGAGGATCAGAGGCGTGAGCCATCCGCCTCGTCGGTGTCGAAGCGGTTTCTCGACGAAGCTGTAGGTGCACCATGCGAGGATAACGCTCGCCCCGACGATCGCAGCTCCCACGCCCGGAAAGACGAAGCCTTGCAGCTTGATGAAGGCGAGCGAGAAGATCGGCCAGTGCCATAGGTAGAGTGGGTAGCTGATAAGCCCCACGCCTACCAGCAGTCGCCGGCTCAGCAGCAGTGAGTTGAGCCCCGAGTTCGGGCTGCACAGCAGCAGGATAGCGGTGGCGCCCGCTGGAAGGAGGGCGTAGGCACCCGGAAATGGGGTCGATCGGCTAAAGGTGATAAACGTAGCCACGAGTGCTGCCACGCTCAGAGTTGAGAGCAACCCCGCGAGCAGCCCTTGTATGGCAAACCCTCTGCGCACGATGTTCCCCACCACTGCGCCTAGCAGCAGCTCCCAGAACCGGCTGAGGGGGTTGTAGAAAGCGGCGGTTGGTTCGCCGGCAGTTAGCCAGACGCTAAGCGCAAAGCTCGCTAGTCCGAGCGGAACAGCGATCCAGGAAAACGGCAGCCGCAATCTCCACCAGGCGGCGAGGATTAGGGGCCAGACGAGGTAGAACTGCTCCTCGATGCTGAGCGACCAGAGGTGCAGGAGTGGTTTCCGCTCTACTGCGATGTCGAAGTAACCGCCTTCATTCCAGAGCGAGAAATTCGAGAAGAAGAATGCGCCCGCAAGCGTGTGCTTCCCGAGACGGGCAAACTCATCCCAGAAGAGGAGGGCCCAGCCGGCGGCCAGCGTAGCCGCCAGCACGAGGGCGAGCGCCGGGAAGATGCGCAGGATGCGGCGCCGGTAGAAGTCGAGGTAGCTGAACTGGCCCTCGGAGAGCCCGTCCCAGATAATTCGGCTGATGAGAAAGCCCGATATGACGAAGAAGACGTCAACGCCGACGAAGCCGCCCGGCAGCCAGTTTGGGAACACGTGGAAAAAGACCACGCTCGCTACAGCTATGGCGCGAAGACCGTCTACGTCTCGCCGGTACTTAAGGCTGCTCGCATCGTGTCGGTGGGCCCGCGAGTCCTGCCCCGGAAGGGGCGCGGTTGTGGCGGCGTTGTTGGGAGAGAGGGAGGTCATCGTAGGAGCTCGGTATACTGAAGTCGCTTCGGCGCTACTGTGCCGAGGCTCGGCTGGGGCCTAAAGCCGGGGGCACCGACCCTTAAGTGGCGCAAGAAGGAAGCTGCCCCGGACGTTCTCGTAAGTTCAGTATGCAGGTGCCACTTTGTCAATGCCCGTCGGGATCTTGGGAATCTACGAGCCGGAATTTTCCGGGCTGATGCGGGGCTGCTTTTCTGATTATACTTCGACGGTGCAGAGCACACGCTGAGGTTAACAGGAGCTTCGATGAACGGTGTTAAGAGTCTTGGGTTTAGGCTGGCGGTTTGGGTAGCCGTGGTGTGCCTCGTTGTTGGCGTTGCTTGGCTTGAGGGCAATCCGCGCGCAGCTCTCGGCGGTTACTTCTGGGCGCTGCTCGGCGCCGGGTTAGTGGTGTGTTTGCCGGTCTCAGTTCGTTGTGGTGAGCCCTCACGATTTGAGTGGCGGCTCGGCATGGGTCTCTCGCTTGCAGGGGTACTCGCCTTAGCCGTGAGCATCATTAGCTACGTCGTCGGCACCCCGCGTGCGCAGATGGGGACGTATCCCCTTCTGCCGATGTGGCTAGCGGCAGCAGCGCTTGTGATTCTCGCTGCATTCTGTTTCGATCGTATCAAAGGAAATTCAATTCCACTGCCGCCTCGCAACGAGGTGCTCTTCTGTCTCGGTTTGTTCGTTGTGGCGATCGTTGTGCGCACGGTAGGTATTCCAACCTTGGTTGCGGACGAGGCGCTTCACGCCGTGAAGGTGCTCTTTATTCCGGTCACTAAGGATCCGCCCATCCTTGGCGCCTTAAAGGAGGACGGCTATCCACACGTGCTTCTTCACGCACTAGCGTTTTTGCATTCAAAAACCGCAGCGGTTCTCAGCATCATCGATCTGCTCAAGTGGTTCTCGTACATCTGCTCCGCTCTCTCAATTGTGCTCTGGTACGCAGTTGTGAGGATCTACTCTGGACGGCTCGTTGCGGCAGCAGCGTCACTGCTCCTTGTCTGCTTCGGCTGGCACTGGGTGAACTCGCGCTTCGGATACGCGTACCCCCCGGACCTTGCGGTTATAGCTCTCGCTGTCTTGGCCCTAGTGCTCGCCCTCCGAACAGGCAGCGTAATGGCGGCAGCGGTTGCGGGAGTTTCACTGGCTGCGGGATTCCTGCTCCAGAAATCGGGCCTCCTGCTCGTGCCGTTCCTCGGCTACATCGGCCTAGAGGCGCTCCTTTCTGCTCCTAAGGAGAAGAAGCGCTCAGTGCTCGTGGCGGGGGCCGTGCTTCTTGCAGCCTTCTGCGTTGCGTACGAGCCGGTGCTGATAGAGCACGCAACGGGAACCTACTCGATGCCTCTCCAAGAACGCGCGATGCGCGAGCGAGCCGAGGTGCTTCCGAGGCTGGGCTACACGCAGACGAGTGCGCTGGGTTTCATGGTCTACGATGCCTTCAAGCAGTTTCAGGTGGCGATGCACGACTTCCCTCGGCACGCGTTCCGTCCCAACTCACCGCTGCTCGACCCGATCTTCTCTGGGCTTTTCACCATAGGATTTGTCTACTGCCTTGTGAATATTCGCCGCTCCTCGGCAGCCCGCCTCTGCCTGCTCGGGCTCTTTGTGTTCATCCTTCCGATGGCGTTTAGCTTCCCAGTGAACGACGATCAGCGCGGTTTGGCGCGCCGCATGCTCGGCACATCCTTCTTCCTGTCGTGGATCGCCGCCCTTGGAGCCGTTGCGCTCGTTGCGCGCTTCTGCCAGAAGCGCACTGCCACTATCGCGGTTGTGGGGCTGTGTGTGGCATCGGCGCTTACCAACGTTTGGCACTACATGACTGTTTATTCTCAAGCTGCTGGTTTCGATTGGTACTCGTCAGGCATCAGGGGAGTGCAGTCGGCGGCGATGGTGGAGCTAGCTCTCGCCGCTGAAGCCGACGGGGTGCCAACCATCGTGCTTGAGGCCCCAGAGGCCTCGCTGCTTAGTCTGCCGGACAACGTTGTGCGGAAGTCAGCAGCCTTCGTAAAGGTGAACTCTGCAGGGGAAATTCGCAGCGCCCTAGCCTCGAAGCCAGGAGTGATGCAGCTCGTGATTATCCCGTGGGACACGAAATCGACTCCTCGTGATTCGCAAGCTGTTGTGCAGGAGCTTTCAGACGTGATTCCGCCGTACCTGTGGCTCGCCGGCCGTGGAGACCAGGACGGAATGCCGATGCTGCGTTACGCCTTCGTTAGGGCGCGGTAGCCTACTGGTGTGATGCCGTGCTGACGAGAGGGTCCTCTTCCTCTCGCACCGGGTCAACGACGAACACCGGCAGGTTTGCGCGGAAGAGGTTGCGCAGGAAGTACTCTCCGTAGATGCCGAGCAGGAAGCACTGCACGCCTCCGAAGAAAACGATCAGCGCCACTGTGCTCGCCCAGCCTTCCTTGGTGAGACCTAGGAAGTAAGACGTGACTGCGAAGACAAAGAGTAAGGTGCCAAGTACCAAGGCGAGTGCGCCGACGTAGAACGCGAGGCGGATCGGAAACTCGGAGTACTTTATTAAGCTGTTGAGGGCTAGTGACGCCATCTTTCTGAAGGTGAAGCGTGACTGCCTCCCCTCGATGACGTCCTGACGGTACGAGACTACGGGGGCATCCGGGCTGAGCCAGCTCGCAAAAGCGCGCGTTGACCCGCAGGTGTTAAGGTACGAACGCACCTGACGCAGCAGCGCGCCGTCCCATAGCTTGTAGTCCGCCATTCCGTCGAGCATCCGCAGGTGCCCGAGCCGGCGCATGAGCGAGTAGTAGCAGCGACTAGAGAGCCCCTTCATCTTTGAGAGCCGCTCGTCTGGAAGCCGGCTGGTGTGAACTATCTTCGCGCCGGCGAACCAGTGCGGGATCAGGTCTTCGATCAGCTCCACCGGGTGCTCGCCATCAGCATCAAGCGTGATGACAACGCTTGCCCCCTTTGAAACTGCGAGCCGCATGCCTGCGAGCAGGGCAGCCTGGTGCCCAAAATTTCTTAGGAGCGAGGCGTACGAGATTGTGACATCCCCTACGGACAGAGACTTGCAAGCCTCCTTAAGTCGAGCTTCAGTTTGATCGCGCGAGCCATCGTTTACCACCAAGACCGTCCAGCGGATCGATGGGAACTTCGAATCGGTGAGCCCCTGCAGGTAGCGCTGCACTCGAGCCAGGTAGAGCTGTATCCCCTCGGCCTCATTAAAGGCTGGCATAACCAAGAACACGTGGTTTTCAGGGGAACGCATACGGGAAGATTCCAAGTCGGTCCGTGAGGGGCAGAATGGCCACTTAGATGGACCCTACAAAGTAGATAAGAGTGCTTCGAGACTTAAGGAGATTCAAGAAGGAGAAGGGAAACGCCGTTTGTTATCGGTTAAACAGCTCGTCAACTGCTGGCGACATCACCCGAGAGAAGGGGGCGAGTCCGGCATCCGCAGAGCTTCCCATAAGTTCAGCTACCTCCCGTAGGAGCTCCGCGCGAGCGTTGCTGTAGAGATTGTTCCAGCGTTGCATGGGTGCGCGGAGTGAAACAGCCGCCTCCTGAAGCAACGAGGCTAGACGCTGAGCGATCCTGTCGGGTGAGTGTTCCGAAGCCACGTAGCTTCGCGCTGGCGCAGTTGCCGCTGCGATATCCATCTCACGAGCGCTGACGAAGATCGACTGGAGCTGAGTCGCCTCCGAGATGCCAGGAGCCACTTTGCACGCCACGTTCTGCGGCAGGTCTTCGCCCTGGGCCATGTCGCTCACTACGGTGAGCCTGCCTGAAGCAAGGGAGAGCTGCAGGTGCGGCGCCAGGTGCCCAAAGCAGCTCGTTCTCAGGTGCACTGCCACGTGCGCTGATTCGAGGAGCTTGGACCACTCGGACGGCGAGCTTCCTGCGGTGAGCGTGACCCGATCGGTTGCCTCAAATTCTCTGAGCAGCATCTCGGCTGCCCGCAAGTCACCGCCCTCAACTACCCAGGTCAAGTGCCACGGCTGAGAGATCCCCTGCAGCGCCGAGAGCAGCTTGTGGGCCCGGCTTTCAAGCCCTGTGCCGCAGAGCGCAACTACACGGAGCGTTGAGCTCGATGGAAGCGGAGTTTGTTCACCCATCTCAATCGGAACCTTGAGGCACTCTGAGGCGTGGGCGCCGAGTTCGCCCTCAATCCGGTTGCTCAGCATCGTCTGGCTCTCCGTGCACGCCCACTGTGAACTGAATAGGTTGAGCGGCGAGAGGGAGAGCTCGCGGTACGCGCGTGGCCATAGCTGGTGCGGCGCCACTGAGCGATCCGCGAACGGGAGCGAGCCATCGTAGAACTGCTTGATTGAGGTCTCCCACGGGCTCGTGTGTGTTGCCTCCGGCCCGAGATCCAGGAAGAAGAGGTCGTGGAACCAGGTCACTCCCGGCATAATCCCGATGCTCGAGCGGACGAAGCGTGAACGTTTGCCGTCCTCAAGTTGGTAGAAGAAGAGATCAAACGGCTCATCACGGTGACGCTGGTAGGCCTTAAGGTAGTGGTGGTGAGGAACGCCGTGAACCTCAGAGGCGAAGGAGTCTGAGAAGGCTTCAATCGCGAGCCGTTGGTTGAGCCGCGGCAGCAGCAGCCTGGAGCAGTGCGACGAGAGTGAGTCACTTCCCGTCAGGTCGCTGAAGAATGCGATGCGCAGTCGACGCTCGCTCATTACGCACCCACGGCTTTAGCTTGGGAGCTCGCGGCGAGAGGCGAGAGCAGTCCATCCAGCACAGCATCCCAGCCAGCTGAGAGCATCCCCGACCCCTCGATCATGCTCCGGCCGGCACTTCCGAGCCGCTGCCCGAGCGCTGGATCTGAGAGAAGGGTGTTGCAGGCATGAGCGATAGCTGCCGGTGATGGCTCAACAACGAAGCCGTTCTCTCCGTCGCGAACGAACTCAAGGGTGCCACCGCTGTCAGTGGCTGTGATTACAGGGCGGCTGCTCGCCATCGCCTCGAGCGTTACGTAGCCGTAATCTTCGTTGAAAGGAGCGTAGAACACGGCGAGAGACTTTGCGTACAGTCCAAGCAAATCCTCGTCACTGACGCGCCCGAGAAACGAGACTCGAGACTCGAGGCCGTGCTGCTTGATGACGTTCGAGAAGTACTCCATCGCGCCTGGCTCGTCGGCCACACCAACCACCTTGAGCGAGAGCGACGGGGTGTGCGCCAGTGCGTTAATCATCAGGTCGAGCCGCTTGATGCGGCAGATGCGGCCAACCGAGAGGATGTACGGCTCAGCCGCAGCGCTAAAGTAGCGGTCGCCGAGGGGCAGGGGCGGATAGAGAACGGTCGAGGAGAGGCCGTTGAAGGCTTTGAGCCTATCTGCCACGTTCTTCGATATGCATGAGCGGAACGCGCACTCGCCGAGCGCTACGTTGTCGCCGTCAGTCAGCATGCGTCGCATGCTCTCGTCGCGCGGGTCGTCGCCGATGTCCGAGAACTGTGTGCCGTGCAGGTCGTAGATCGAGCGGAGCTGGTGCACGAGCCAGACGCTCTTGCGCGGATGGCGGGCGTAGTAGCTCGGAAACTTCGTTGCGATAACGAGATCGATCTTCTGGCCCGCGAAGCTCTCAAGGTCGAGCGTCCTCCACATGGCAGCCTGAACGAGCAGGTTCTGCTTCGGGAGCGGGTTGAAGGGCAGCTCGACCTGGTCTACTTCGTGACCGCGCTCGCGCAGCTTCTTTACGAGGCTCGCGACGAGCACCTCCTGCCCTCCGTGCGTGAAGGGAACCTTGACTCCGAGCACTAGAATGCGCGCCATGGCTAGGGCACCTCAAGCACGAGACAGTAGTCCTGCGAGCCGTACAGCAGACCGTTTAGCTGCTTGATATTCTCGTTTATGCGCGAGATGGCATCCTTCACGGCTGGCAGGTGGCTTGAATCAACAGGGATCTCTTTTAGGAGCTGGTTCGGTGACACTGGCGAGAGCGGCAGCACGTCCTTGATTGCCAGGCCAGCGAGAGTCGCCATGTAGCCGAGCGTGTCGGGGTGCATCGGCCAGACGTGGGTCGGATCACGGAAGTAGTTTGATGAGAGAGCGAGCACTGACTGCGGATTGATCGTCTCAAACGCAACTGTAGAGCCAGGAAGCAGCTTCGCCTTGGCGAGTGCAAAGAGCTCATGAAGCTGCTGGCGGGTAAGGTGCTCAACAACTTGAATCGCAACGAGCCCGCCGAGTGAGCGGTCGGGCAAGGAACGCAAATGCGCAATGCCGTCGCCGAACTGCGTGTTGCATCCCGCTGCATTTGCGACGTTGACCATCGCCGAATCGAGGTCGACGCCGTACGATTCAATCTTGGCGTTCTTGAAGAGCCGCTGCAGTTCGCCACGACCAGAGCCGATCTCGAGCACCTTCCCCTTGGCGGTGGCGAAGATCGGCGGGTACACCTTGAGCCGACGCTCAATCTCGGCCTCGCTGCCGCGAAAACGGTTCTCGAGGAGCAGGTACGAGATGTCGGCAGGAGTAGCGCTTCCAGGAGATTCCGTTGCAACCGGTGGTGTGGTGCTGCGAATAGCTGCCTGGTTGTTGAGCATCCCCTCTAGGCCGCGGATCATCTGGTCGAGGGTCTTTACCCGGCCCTCGAAGGCGACGCTCAGGTCCCGGAGCTGCTTCTCAACACCGAAGATAGCGAGCGACTTCTCGTCGTCTACACGAGCGAGGCGAGAGAGGGCATGGTTGTCGCGAGCATCGACGTAGCGCGCCATGTCGTTGCAGAAGCGGACAAGGTTGATGTGAAAGTCTTCCTCTGCTTGCAGGTAATCGCGCAACACAGCGTCGCGCGTGAAGACGGTGAGGAACCGCTTGAACTTTACAAGAAGGCGGCCGAGCAGCCCGCGTCGGTGCGTTGTTATTGAGGCTTCTGAGATCTTACCGCGGAAGGAGAAGGAGCGGTTAAGGAGCTTAAGCTCCTCTGAGCGCTGCATGTCGCCGTAGCTTATCCCGTTCTCGTCAGCGAATCGTACAGCGGCTTTGGAGAGACCAGCTCGGGAGTCGAGGCTTGAGTCGATATCACTCTTAATCCGCTCGCGGATCTCAGCCATCAGGGCGGGGATGTCCGGGCGTTCCTGTGGGCCAGCCTGTTTTGCAAGCTCTCGTACTGACTCTGACATGTGCGACACTTCCTCCCGGCGGGCGACTCCCCGCAAACGGCTATCCTGTAGAGTTAGGCGCGAGCCGTCAAGTGCCGGAAGGGGGAAAAAGCGCAGCTACTTCAGTGGGTTGAGGCGACAATGGAGGTCGCAACCTGTTGAGCGCGCTCACGCAGCTCCCTTACGGCGGTGATCTCCCACAGCATCTCCTTCTGGAGTGGGCCCACCACCGCAAAATTGGGCCGGTGCGGAACCCCCTCGGTGTCTAGGCCAAGAGCTAGTTGCCCCGGTCGGATTAGCTGCTGAGCAACGAGGCTCGCAACGAGGGGGTGGTCGATGCGGCGGATGTCGCCCTCTGGCCCAGCACACATAAAGCCCGCGTCGAAGTGAAGCCGCTCGACCTTTGCGCCACAGCCCCGCAGCCTGACAACGGCGTCACGGGCCGAGATTTCGGACACCTTGCCGGCCTGGATCGTCAGGCGGCCCGCTGCTTGCAGCCTGCGGATAGTCTGCAGATGCTCATGCGGGATGCGGTGCCGATGAATCTCCCAGAAGGGGCGCAGGTGACGCAGAAAAGCGCGCCGCTCAGTCGTCGAGAGGTTGGTCCACATCTGCTGGATCTTGGGGCGCATCGCGTCGAACACCGGCTGCGACGAGCCGCATGCACGCGATGCCTTGCGAATCGTCTTGAGCAACTGAAGAGCAGTGCCGGGGTTCTCCCAGGAGGGAGGAAGCGAGGCGCTTGGAAGAGATCCCGGGTCTTCGTGCGGAAGAGGAAATCTCCCGTTACGAGACACGACTGAGTAGTGCCCTTTGAATCCGCGACCATCGCTCTCCATGATAACGTCGACTGCGGTGAGTGAGCTTCCGAGGATAAAAAGCTCGCGCAGCTGATCGAGGTCACGGTAGCTCTCCGGGTTGAAAGGCTCTCGTAGCGCCCCCTTGGCTCCCACATCACCAACACCACGCCGCAGAATGTTCCCAATCGCGAGCACAACAGAGGCCGCTTCCAGTTGCTCCCCGCTCGCGAGCAGCAGCGTGAAAAATGATCCATCGGACCCTTGCGTAACTTCGACTACTTCGTCGGTCTTGAGAGCTAATCGGTGAGGCTCTCGCTGTGCCGCTTCAGAAACCAGCTCCCCAAGGTAGAGCCCGTACTGCTGCCGGGAGATGAAGCTCTCGCCTGAAACAGTTTTATCGCCTCTCTGTAGCCAGTGAAGGAAACCCTCCGGCTCCTGCGGAAATGCCCCCATCGCCTTAGCGCGCACGTTGAGCTTGAAGCGCGGGCTCGGGACCGTATAGGCGAGACCGGGACCAAACGTCCCGCGAGGATCGATCAGCACAACGCGCATGTCGCCAGGGGCATTTGGCTGACGAAGGATATTGAGAGCCGTAAGAGAACCGCTAAAACCGGCTCCGATGATAGCGATTGTGTGCGGCATGTCGGAACCTTAGCACCCTGCTGGGACGCGAAAAAGGGGAGAGACGTGCTCTGCAGAAAACACGTGGAGTCCTAAAACAGATTGTAGAGGTACATGCCATTCCTCATCTTTATCCTAATCCTTCTCTTCCTCGTGCACCTGCACCGACTCCTGCTCGTAATCGAGTCGGTAGAAGTAGTGGTCATGCTGGTCAATCTTGCCCGATGCCGTGCCCGGGTAAGAAGTGTCGCGGCGAGGGTCCCCTTAACCGGGAGCGGTAACGGCTCCGGTTCCGGCTGCCGCTCCGCAGCGCTCAGCGGAACGTGCACATTCACGTTGGGGGCTGCTATGGGCAGAAGGGGGGAGTTTTACAAAGAGGGCGGCGAGGCCGGAGAGAGGGGGATTTATATCCCACCCCTCGCTGTTCTCGCTGCTCTCTTTGTTCAAATGATTGAACGCGAGCA
>CAYPUA010000061.1:6289-11652 GCA_964413875.1 uncultured Bdellovibrionales bacterium | reverse complement strand
TACGGCGGCTTCACGACTTTCGTCGTCGACACAAAATCGAAAGGGTTCAAGGTTTCAAAGAAGCTTCACAAGCTCGGCTGGCATGCGTCCGATACAGCGGAGCTCACCTTCGAAGACGTGGAGGTCGACGACTCGTGCGTGCTTGGCAAGGTTGGCGAGGGGTGGGGCCAGGCGGCATCGAACCTCAATTGGGAGCGGCTCATGCTCACGCTCACCTCACTAGCCGGAGCGCGTATGTGCCTTGACGCCTCGCTCCTCTACGCGAGCCAGCGTGAAGCGTTTGGGAAAAAGATTGAGGCTTTTCCAACACTATCTCGTTACCTGAGCGAGATGCGCAGAAAGATACTGCTAGGCGAGAGCCTCGCCCACCGCGCGCTCGACGTGCTGTGCGCCGGCGGCGACTGTCGGGTGCTTGTGGCGATGGCGAAGCGAATGATGTGTGACGATGCGGTCTGGATTGCCGATAAGGCTATCCAAATTCATGGCGGCTACGGCTACACCACCGAGTTTCTTCCAGAGCGCTGGTGGCGAGACTTGCGGCTCATGCCGATCGGCGGCGGCACGAGCGAGATTATGTCTAACATCGTCATGAAGGAGCTGAGCAGGTAGCAGCGACCAGCGCTGCACCACACGCTGTTGCCTCCCCTCCCTCCCGTAACGTCAAACGAACGCCGAAGGTGCGCCGCACGATCTCTTGCAGCAGTGGCGAACGACACAGGGCATTGCCGCTACCCACGATCTCCTGCCGTCCAGCGAGGAGATCTGCCGGAAGTGCCCCGTGCAGGTGCTCGACGAGACCTCTGCTTAAGGCGGCAGTCAGGTCACCCACGGAAAAATTATCGAAGGTGAGGTTTAGGAACGATCCTCGCATCTCAGGTGCATACCGCTCGCCGCTCAGGCTCGGATTCGCCCGGAGGTCGGTATCGATCGCCGCCAGACCGCTCTCGTGCATCACCGTCTGCACCCTGTCGAGTGTCAATTCGGATCCGAGTCCCAGCTTGTCACTGAACTCCTTGATGGCCTTCCCCAAAGCAGCCAAAGCTCGTCCGCCTGTCAGCGAGGCTACAGTTGCAATCTGCCGCTCATCGACATACGGACGATACTCGTAGGGCTGATTGCTGGCAGGCAGCTGCTCCGGCAATTCACGAACAACCACCGAGAGCTGCGCTCCTGTGCCGATCGTAAGGGCAACCTGACTCTCTGGATCCGTGAGAGATCCAAACAGCGCAGCTTGGCTGTCTCCGAGCGCATTACCGACCGGAATCCCCGCGGGAACTCCCCAGCGGGCTGCAACTGAATCACTTAGCAGTCCAACGATTGCTCCGGAGGGAGCAAGAGAGGGCAGCATCTCTCTCGGCACCCCAACTCGCCCCGCAGCAACCTCATTCCAGCTCCTGCTGTAGAGGTCAAAGAAGCCCCAACTCGCAGCATTTGATGGGTCAATGACTGTCTTTTTCCGGGCGGTCGCCCGAGCGAGAACCAAGTCATGAATCGTGCCGGAAGCGTCGAAGCGCCCAAGAAGCTTGGGGTCGTATTTCGCGTACCATGCTAGGGTCACTGCCCCAAGACCGGTCTGTGCGCCCGTTTCGCCAGACTCATGGCGGAGCCACTGCAGGAATCCGTCGTCGCAGCACCGCTGGTCCTGCCACGTTACGAGGCTCGAAGCATCATTTCGGGAGGCGCTCCAGAGCACCACTCCGTGCATCTGCCCCGTTGCGCCAATCACTTCGACTCGGCTGCGGCTCTCCTGCGGAAGCGCAGAGATGCAGCTATCGACTGCTTCGAGGATTAGGCTGACATCCTGCTCGCTCCATCCCCGCGGCAGTCCGCGAATGTCGCTGCCGTGGGGCTGAGATGCGGTGGCAACAGAATCTCGGGTCTCGACCTCAACGATCGCAGCCGCAACTTTAGTGGTTCCGATGTCGATGCCGAGGGCGAATCGGGGCGAGGCTCCTTTCATGTCAGGCTGTATACCATGTCGCAGCCAAAAATTCCCCGCTCAAATCCAGCTGAAAGCACTACGAGCGCCTGGCGAGGTCGAACAGCAGGATCTCCGATGCTTGCCCCGCCTCGACCCTGATTGCGCCGGCGCCGGCGAGCCCCACGGCGTCTCCCGACCTAAGGGTGGAGCCGTTGCACACAATCTCGCCGCGAGCAACGTGCAGCCAGGCGACTCTCTGTGCGGCAAGGTCGCAACGAACCGATGCCCCTGGGCCTAGCGAGCTAATGAATACATTTGCGTCCTGGTTGATCAGCAACGCCCCATCATCCGCAGCGGGACCTGCCACGCGGCACAGCTGGTTTCGGCGAAGCTCCTCAGAAAAAGCCCGTTGCGCGTACGAGGGCGGCAGACCCTTACGGCTCGGCTCTATCCATATCTGCAAGAGGTGTACGGGCTCGTCTGTTGAGGGGTTGAACTCGCTGTGACGAATCCCGGCTCCGGCCGTCATGACCTGCACTTCACCTGGCACTAGCACTTCACCGTTGCCTAGACTGTCTCGGTGCTGGAGAGAGCCGGAGAGCACAACGGTAATGATCTCCATATCTCGGTGTCCGTGCATGCCGAAGCCAGAACCCGGGGCAACGATGTCGTCGTTGATGACGCGCAATGAGTGGAAGCTCTCCCATCGCGGGTCTAAATACTCCCCGAACGAGAACGTGTGTCGGCTGGCGAGCCAATCGAGCTGCGTTGTGCCTCGATCTGCGCTCGCACGAAACGCTACTTGCTTTGCTTGGTCCATGCTACCAGGGCCTCTGCTGCCTCAAGCGGGGTCTTTCGTCTCGCAACGCACTCTTCTGCGAGTGAGCGCACCTTCTGCTCAGAGCCGCGCAGCGCAGATTGCGCTATCCACTCGGTCGCCAGGGCAGCGATCGTTTGAGATACAACCTGCAGCCGGCGGCTCTTTCCCTGGGATGAGGAGTCGAGCCATTCAAGATGCTTTCGCGAAGCGTCTACCACCACGCCTGTGCCCTCACCGGCTGTAGCCACGGTCTTGAGCACCGGTGGCTGCCAACGCCCTGCAGTTCCCTCAACCAGAGACAACAGGGTAAGCAGATCCTTCTCAAGCGCAAGAGCTCCGTCTCGATCCGCCTTATTGATGACGAAGGCGTCCGCTATCTCCATGAGGCCGGCTTTTATAATCTGCACGCTGTCTCCCATGCCGGGAACGAGCACTACGATGCAGGTGTCTGCGGTCCGAACGATATCGACTTCGGCTTGCCCTACTCCGACTGTCTCTACCATTACAACGTCGAACCCGGCGCAATCGAGGACGTGCACGCTCTCAAGAGTCGCCTTGGCTAAGCCGCCCAGGGACCCTCGCGTCGCCATGCTGCGAATGAAGATGCTCGGATCCTCTGCGGAGAGGTTCATGCGGATACGGTCACCGAGGATCGCCCCACCGGTGAATGGGCTTGAGGGATCAACAGCCAGGATCGCGACGGAAAGCCCCCTCTTTCGGCACTCTCTCGCCATCTGGTCAACGAGGGTGGACTTGCCCGCACCTGGGGAACCGGTGACGCCAACGACCTGGGCCCGGCCTGCTGACCTGCGGAGACCTGCTGCCAGCGCCCGCGCCTGAGGGTGCCCAGATTCAACTCTCGTGATGAGCCGGGCTACAGCGCGAAAATCACGCGCCAGCGTGCCGGAGAGCAGCTCATCGTCAGTAAACTTCATGCCTGGATGGTACTGCTCTCCCCGCTATTACGCCAACTGGATAATTTCGTTGAGGAGCTGGTTAATCGTAGTGATGATACGCGAGCTGGCCTGGAATCCGCGCTGAAGCGTAATGATCTTAACGAACTCGGAGGCGATATCCACGGTTGAGAGCTCTACTACGCCGGACTGGAGGGAACCGAAGTTGCCGCTCTCAGCTCGGCCGTACACCGGCTCGCCTGACGCTGTTGACAGAGAGAGCAGGTTTCCGCCGAGACGGGTAAGACCCTCAGGGTTTGAGAATGTCGCCATTGCAAGGGTTCCGATGACTGCATTCTGGCCGTTAGTCAGCAGCGCTGAGATTTCTCCACCTGAAGATACCGCGAGGGTGGTAACTGCTCCGATACCCTTTCCGTCCTGAGTAATCGAAAGGATGTTCGATTGTGCGGAATACTGTGTCATCGGCGAGAAGGTGAAGCCGATCTCTCCGGCTTCGGACTCGTTGTTCCATGCGATGTTCGTGGTGAAGTCAGGCGTTCCCTGCACTGGGGCCGGGTTGCGCTGGCCGTTTCCGCCGAAGGCGAGAATCTTCTCTCCAACAAGGCGCGGATAGCCGGTCAATGTGCCAGTGGTGTCCACCTCTTCGTTATTAACGTAGGCGCGAAGCGTGTATTCGTTTATGTCCGTGTGATAGAAGAAAAGGCTGACTGTGTGCTTCTCTCCGAGCGAGTCGAAGACATCGACTACTGAAGAGTAAGCCGCAAATGCGTTCAGGTCGGAGTACGTAACAGTAGGCGGAACCACTACACCGGGCACAGGAATGTTAGCAGTATCAACGAGAGTCGTTGAGGCGTCCAAATTTCCTGCGATTGCAACCTCGGTGCTCTCAATCGATCCTTGGTCGATCGTGTTGAGGTTAATCGGCTCAAGCGCTCCGCTTCCGTTTGCTGGGAAGCCGAGCACCGCCAAGCCGTTCTGAGTCACGATGAAGCCAGCTGAGTCCACCTTGAAGTTTCCAGCTCGCGTAAAGAAGCGTTCGTCGTCGCGGGCGACCACAAAGTACCCGTTTCCAGAGATACCGAGGTCGAGGGGGCGGCCAGTAAACTCTAGGGTGCCCTGCTCAAAGAGCGTCGACACCGACGAGATGGAAGAACCCGAACCGAATTGGCGCCCAACGACTCCGGTACCGGCAAGCAGGTCCTGAAATTCTGCTCGAGTCGTCTTGTAGCCGATGGTGTTAGCGTTAGAAATATTGTCGCCGGCAACCGCGATTGCCGAGCCGTGACTGGCGATGCCTGCGCGACCTGCGAAGAGTCCGTTGATGATGCTTGCCACGTGTTCCTTCCATTTCTAAAACGGAGCCAGCCATCTCGCCCTGGGCGTTTGGCTGTGCTCGGTTAACCTGCGCCGAACAACCTGCTCATGCTTTTCATCCGTGAGGAACTGCGCGGCAGAACGATCCGTGTCCTGCATCAAGCGTCACAGCGTGGAGGCTCTCCCCTGGGCCAAGCTCAAGCTAGGCTGAAGGGATTGATACCTCCTTAATTTCACTAACCGAAATCTCTCTCCCATTTACAATCAAGCGTGGATCGGGGCCTGGGATGAACCCTGACACGATTCCTGCCGCAGCAGCTGCCACGCTAAACTCCCCGGCACCGTAGCGGCTCGAAGCCTTGACCTGAACTCGGTACTGCCCATCTGGAACTGC
>CAYPUA010000061.1:0-6189 GCA_964413875.1 uncultured Bdellovibrionales bacterium | reverse complement strand
CGTTCCGCTCATGTTAGCGGCTTGTCCTGCACCTAAGTATCCAACGCTCGGCATGTCTCTAGCCCTTCTCGTTTAAGCGACCCAGTGATCCGAATCGGCTAAATCAGCCGACTTCGTGCCAACAGCGTCAGGTTTTGCAAGTTCGTTGCCAAACGTGTTTTCAGCCACTTGGCGATCATCGTTCGGCATGTTGTTCCGCTCTTCCTGGAAACTCTTGCCGTTGTTGAGCTCCCGGCCGAAGTCCGAAAGCTCCTGCCCGCTCTCGGAAGAAACAGTGACCGTTACTGAGTCAACGTTGAGCCCAAGCTTGCGCAGGGCGCTCTGTAGCTCGTGGGAATGTTCCCGAAGAGCGACCAGGACCTGCTGATTCTCTGGGGTAATACGGGCATGCAGCGTCCCCTCTCGGAGCGAAACATCCACTTTGACGCGCCCCAGCTGCACGGGGTCGAGCCTGAGGGAGATCGTCTTGCCGTCCCGGCTCCTAGCGGCCTCTTTGAGAGTGCTCTCGACCCGATCCAGCATGCGGCGGAGCTGGGGTCGCGCAAGCTGCTTCGCGCTTCGCTCGCCGGTGTCGGTGGAGGCTGTCTTCGCCTCCGAAACGGTCCCCACCACAGAAGTCTGTGACGTCGATTGACGCTGCTTCGAGTCAAGGCCGTCCGCTCGTTGCAGCCGCAGGTTCTCAAACGCCTGCCGCAGCAACGTCATCTGGAACGCTGCGTCGAAGGTTGCTGAAGCTGCGCGTGCACTATCGGACGGCGCTGCAACTCCGGTTGAATCGGACTCGACTTTGATCGCTTGCACAAGCTTCGATACGGACTCTCGTTGGCGCTGCAAGCGCTGATCAAGGGCCGGCCGAGCCTCACCAGATATGCCCTTTGAATCCCGCGCTTCAAGCCGCGCAGGTTCTTGCCCAGCGTTGGACTGCGACGCCTGGGCGGCGCCAGCGTTTTCGGCGTTTTCGGCCTGTTCTACCGCATTTTTAGCGTTACTAGACTTGGCCTGACGAACCTGCACATCATCAGCGTTAACCATCACCTCGGATGAGGTGGTAAATTCTCCTGCGGCGTCTGACCCATCCTCGCCCTCGTCATCCGAAGAGTCTTCGCGCCTCTCGACGACTGCGACTCTCTGGATTACAGCCGCAACCTCGACCTCTTGATGCTCTACCTGCTGCTGTTCAAGAGCTCCCGTATTATCGCTCTGCTTGAGCACTATCTGGCTCTCTTCATGCTCCACAGCTACCGCTTCCATAGTGGCCGCCAGTTGCGCAGCTCCGACTGAGACGTCGCCCTCATTTTCCACCTCCGATGCGAGCACTGGGCCGAGGTCAAGCGCTGCCGCAACTTCCTGCTCTGCTGAGCCCGCTTCCTGCTCAATCTCATCCTCAGCAACTGTTTTGGAATTCGCCTGATTACGGTCCGCCGTCTGCACGGCCCCATCATCTCGCGAGTCTAGGACGAGGCGAGGACCACTGTCAGAACCAGCGCCATCATCAACCGTTGCATCAAGGTACTGTTCCTCAAAATCCTGCCCGGAATCCTGCCGCTGCTCGCTAATCTCACGATCTTGGGCCACCTGCTTGGTTTGCTGTACCAGCGGAATCGCCTGCGCCAGCGCCATTCCGAGCGCCATCACCTCATCATGTGCCGCAGCGATTGGCCCCTGAACTTGGTCCAGGAGGCGCGAGAACTCGAGCGCAAGCTCGCTCTCTCCCTGATTTTCCTGATTTTCTCCCTCTTTTCCGGGAGCCCGAAGGTGCAAGGCACGAGAAGCCTCTTCGAGGTGCAGGCGTCGAAGCATAAAGATCTCTCTCTAGTTCGGGGGCGGCTTAACCTTAAGCCCGGGGTTGCGTCCTGCACCATCCCACCAGTATGTTTGCTTGCTTTGTAAGCAAAGAGGCTGCCAAGTGTGCCGCTGAGAGGTGTCGAGTGGTTAGGCGCGCCAGGCTCGGCACAATGTGCCGCGCGGGGCAATCATTTCCAATTCCGCAGCGCGGCAAGACTCAGCGCGGCTCGTTTTTTTAGTGCGTCCTGTCAGGAAACACCGTGGGCAACTACTCCTTAATTGCGATCTGGGCAGCGTCTCTGTGCCTGATTACTGTTGGCTTGGCGGGAACCGTTTTTCCGGCGCTTCCTGGCTCTCCACTGATCTTCGCTGGCGTGCTCCTGCTCGCATGGTGGCAAGACTTCGAAACGATCGGCTGGGTGCCCTTGTTGATTTTAGGGCTCCTGAGCGTTGTATCGATGACTGTCGATATTATCTCTTCAGCTCTTGGGGCGAAACGAGCCGGAGCGAGCAGCTACGCGATCTGGGGCTCGTTCATTGGCTCGATCATTGGGATCTTTTTCGGCATTCCCGGCTTGCTCGTCGGCCCATTCCTTGGCGCCTTCGCCGGAGAGATGATCGCACAGAAGAACATGCCCAGGGCTGCCCACGTAGGCTTTGCCACCTGGCTCGGGATGCTCGTCGGCACTGTGATCAAGGTCGGGATCGCAGCCTCGATGCTCGGCGTCTTTCTGTTTGCCCTGCTCTGGTAGCCGCCTAGCGCAGCGCCTTAACTGCTCGCCATAACCTTACTCTTTCCCCCCGATTTCATCGACCAGGCCTCGCCCTTTTTTCCTAGGCCACGTCTGTATGTTGTCCCGTCATTCAGGGAGTCGTCATGCTGCTTGCCGTCCTGTGCAAGCCCCACGAGAAAGGGCTTGTTGGTGTCGATTCCAGCGATCGTGACTCGCTCGCTGCCATGGTACAGGGTGATGCGCCGGCTCAGCGTCTGCCCGTTGCCCGCAGGGGTTGTTTCGACCGTAACTTTGTTAGCACCAAACACAAACGAGCTCTGATCCTTGAAGTCCCACTTGCCACCATCACTCTCAGTCACGTGCGGGTCACCCCAAATGCGGGTGACGCGCCCTTCGGGGCCGATGATCTGCCACGCCTGGTCGCGCCCTTCGGCCTTGAGCTGAAAGCCATCAGGCGTCCGTACAGTAATAACACCCTTTTCGTCCGTCAGTGCCTGAAGCCCCGCTTTTGCGGTCGGGGAACTTGTGGCGGGGCTCGCCAGAGATGTGCCTGGGGCTGAAGAGGAAGTAGCAGACGGCGTTGTTCCACTCCCCGGCTTCGGGGAGCCGCTGTCTGGAGGTGTGCCTGGTGAGCTTGAGCCTCCGCCCTGTGGCAGCTCCCCTTTGAGCGGCAGGAGAGACGAGAGTAGGCTCACAAGCGACGATACGAGGCTCACAACAGCCTCGACGAGCCGCGCGACTCCGGCGTTACCGCCGCTCTTTCCAGCCTTCGACACCGCTTGCCGAGTTTGCTCCAGGGCTGTTTTCAATCCCTGCGAGGCCGCTTCCACGGGCTCACTTGCCTCGGTCGCGGTTGTGGCACCAGTCGCCGCAGCAGAAGCTGTTTCGCTTGCCTCTGTCTCACTGATATCCTCTGCCACCGCTTCCGAGAGAGTGGCTGCTACATTTGTTGTATTGTCTACTGTCGTCATCTTCGCTCTCCTTGAGATTGCTGCCGCTGAGGCGATAGTTTTGGGACCTCTTCACTCGGCACTCACGTCTGGATAGGTAGTTCGAGCGTCCATTTTTTTTGTTTCGGGCAAGGCGAGTGAATCGTGCCGCTCCCCGTTCATAGGACGGAGCAGTTCGCACCTCAAAGTGCTCATGTGCCTAGGCGCACAAACATGCCTGCATAAGCTCCTGATTTTATGCCCCCCGCGGCCGAAAATTGCGCTCCTTCCTCTACCTTTGGTAACGTCCCCGAATCATGCGCAGTTCGCTTCTCGTCTCCGCCCTGTTTTCGCTTCTTGCCGTAGTCGACGCCTCGGCGTGCCCCAAGGTTGGTGACCTGCCGGATTTCAACTGCGACGGCGAGATCAAGATAGTTGTCATTGGAGATAGCCTCGTCTCGGGATATGGCGACACCGCAAACAACAACAAGGGCGGCTACGTGCTGCGAGCTCAAAGCTCTCTGCCACAGGCAACCGTCAAGAATTTCGGCGTTCCTGGACTCAACACGGTCCAGCTTCTTCTCAACCTTGGTAAAGCTTTTCGAGGCACAAGCTACCTTGCACTAGCTGCAGCTCTCGTTGAGGCCGACTTGGTGGTTCTCGACCTGGGGCGCAACGACCGGTGGTTCTTTGGACTACCGCTACAGACCTTCCGGCGCATCAAACGCGCCGAATCGCTCATAAAATCTGAGATTACGGAAAGGACTGGACATGCTCCCTTGGTAGTCACGGCGGTGCTTATGCTCCCCAACCGTGGCTCGCAAGGTCCCTGGGTTCTTGAGTTGAACAAGCTGATTGAACGCTCTAACTCAGCCGAGTCTCCCGCGGACCTGCGTTTTGACGAAGTGAGCAAGAGGCTCCTCTCTTCTGACCAGATTCATCCGACGCCGCTTGGGTACAGAGCGCTGGCAAATGTCTTCACCAATTACGTCAAGAGGACCTACCCGGCTCACGTGCGGTTCCTGCGCGCTGACGAGGACCAGGACGGCCTGTACGATTCCTTCGAGCCGTCCGTTTTCGGCACCAATCCGAACGACCCTGACTCAGACGACGACGGGCTCCTGGATGGCGAGGACCCAGACTCGTTCTCCTAGCACCACGCTGACATAAACAGTGTATTACCCAGAGCTGCTGTGCTTCTGTTGTGCGGAAGGCTACCCTGCGCAAGAGATCGCCAGGATGAGTGACGAGAGATGACCACGCAACCACCAAGCAGGGAGTCAGAGCGAAAGTCCACGGCTTACATCTCTGGAATGAAGCGCTTGGCCCTGCTAGTATCCGCCTCCATAGCTTTTACTTTTGCCGGGTGTTCGATGGGTCCCTACGCAGCTCCACAAACATTCGCTTCGCCAACTATCGCGCAGAGGCCTTTCGGCGTTACGCGCAACGGTGTGAAGATTGATGAGTACACGCTCTCTAGTGGAGCAGGCGTTACAGCTTCGATCATCACTTGGGGGGGGATAATCCGATCACTCCAGATCCCCGATCGTAACGGCAAAATTGCCGACATCGTCCTCGGCTTTGACCAGCTTTCCCCGTACGAGGAACGTCATCCATACTTCGGCACCCTCACGGGGCGTTTTGCGAATCGCATCGCGAAAGGCTCATTTACCCTGGAAGGCAAAAGCTATTCTCTTGCGGTCAACAACGGTCCGAATCACCTACACGGCGGCCTTCAGGGCTTCGATAGAGCAGTCTGGAAAGCCCGCACGCTGACGAGACCCGACAGCGTGTCTCTCATCCTCTCTCACACCAGTCCGGACGGCGACGAAGGATACCCGGGGGAGCTTTCAGTCGAGGTCACGTACACCCTCTCCAAAAACAACACGCTCAGGCTCGACTACGCAGCAACAACGACAAAAGCTACGCCAATTAACTTGACCAGCCATTCGTACTTCAATCTGGCAGGTCACTCATCGGGCGATGTGCTGGATCAGATGATCGAGATCCACGCCGATCGAATTGTGGCAGTTGACGATTCGCTCATTCCGACCGGAGAGCTTCCATCGGTTGCGTCTACAGCTTTCGACTTCCAAAAGCCTCGCGCGATTGGTGAACGGATCGCCGAAGTTGCGCCAGGCTACGATCACACCTACGTTCTTCAAAACTCCTTAGGCTTCCGACGGGCAGCCTACGCGTGGGACCCGAACTCGGGTCGCGCCCTGGAAGTCGTTACCTCTGAGCCGGGAGTTCAGTTCTACACCGGCAACTTCCTCGATGGGTCGCAGCGCGGAAAAGGCGGTGTTGCGTACCAGAAACACGCCGGATTCTGTCTCGAAACTCAGCACTTCCCCGACTCAGTCAACCAGCCAAGCTTTCCTCCGGCTGTCCTCCGCCCCGGGGAAACTTATCAGCAGTCGACCGTCTTTAAGTTTGGCGTGCACAACTACTAGCTCAGCGGGCAGCGGGCAAATGCCCTTAAAATTGGGCTTTTTGCGGAATCCGAAAGCTTTACTTCGGTTTGCTTGCACCTGGCTGGGGTGCCGTGTATAGTCTCGCTCCTCCTCTTGATGCGGGGTAGAGCAGCCCGGTTAGCTCGTCAGGCTCATAACCTGGAGGTCGTGGGTTCAAATCCCACCCCCGCTTCCAATTGATCCCTAGCTCGACTTGGCTGCGCCAAGATCTTTGTCGGCTTAGGGGACAGCCCCTAAGAACCCCTGATGTTGATCCCTAGCTCGATA
>CAYPUA010000060.1:0-11926 GCA_964413875.1 uncultured Bdellovibrionales bacterium | reverse complement strand
ACAGCATGGACCTTGAGCGTGAGCGCGGAATCACCATCGCGGCGAAGAACTGCTCAGTTAAGTGGGGTGACACCAAGATCAACATCCTCGACACCCCGGGACACGCCGACTTCGGCGGCG
Source organism: uncultured Bdellovibrionales bacterium (assembly GCA_964413875.1). Classification (GTDB taxonomy): domain Bacteria; phylum Bdellovibrionota_C; class UBA2361; order UBA2361; family OMII01; genus OMII01. The sequence goes on along the minus strand of CAYPUA010000060.1, from coordinate 11,806 downwards.
AAGTTGAGCGCGCGCTCGGGATGGTAGATGGAGTGGTGCTGCTCGTCGATTCTTCTGAAGGCCCCCTGCCCCAAACTCGCTTCGTGCTCCGCAAGGCGCTTGAGAATCGGCTGGCGATCATCGTTGTTATTAACAAGATCGACCGTGGAGACGCCCGTCCCCAGGAAGTTCTCAACGAAGTGTACGATCTCTTCATCGACCTCGACGCAACCGAGGACCAGCTCGACTTCCCGCTACTGTACGCGATCGGGCGCGACGGCATCGCACAGACGAAGCTCGACGAGCGCGGCACTAACCTAGCACCCCTCTTCGATGCCATCGTGAAGCACATCCCAGGGCCATCGTACGACCCGGCCAAGCCGTTCCAGATGCTTGTCTCGAACCTGTCGTACTCTGATTACCTCGGTCGCCTCGCGATCGGGCGTGTTTTCAACGGCACTGCCAAGAAGAACGAGAAGCTCGCTCGGATCGGGGAGGGCGGGAAGCCTGAGGCGCTGCGAGTGACGAAACTCCAGGTGTACCAGGGAATCTCTTTTGAGGAAGTCGATGAGGCGCAGCCCGGCGAGATTATTATTCTCTCCGGTATTGAAGATGTGTCGATCGGTGACACCATCTGTACCGTCGAGAACCCACAGGCTCTGCCGCGAATCGTGGTGGATGAGCCGACTATCTCGATGAAGTTTACAGCCAACACCTCGCCGTTCTCAGGCAAGGAAGGAAAGCTCGTTCAGCCGCAGAAGATTAAAGATCGTCTCCACAAGGAAGCCCTCTTCAACGTAGCTCTACGCATTGAGAACTCGACCGAGGACGAGAGCGTCCTCGTGCGCGGGCGCGGCGAGTTCCAGATGGCGATCCTGATTGAGACGATGCGTCGTGAAGGATTTGAGCTCACCGTCGGCCGTCCGCAGATCATCTTCAAGGAGATCAACGGAGAGAAGTGCGAGCCGATCGAGCACCTGGTCATCGATTGTGATGAGGCCTTCATCGGCATCCTGACCGAGAAGCTCGCCATCCGCCGTGGCAAGATGGTCAACATGGTCAACCATGGCTCGGGCCGCGTGCGGCTTGAGTTCGAGATCCCTTCTCGCGGCCTGATCGGCTACAGAAACGAGTTTCTCACTGACACTCGAGGCACGGGAATCATGAACTCGTACCTGAAGGGGTACCAGCCGTTCAAAGGTGACTTCGCCTCGCGCCTGACGGGCTCGCTCGTTGCAGACAGACAGGGAGAAGCGATCCCGTACGCGATCTTCCACCTACAGCCTCGTGGCGTGATGTTCGTGCAGCCTGGCGACCCAGTGTACGAAGGAATGGTTGTCGGAGAGCACAACCGCGACAACGACTTAAACGTAAATATCTGCCGCGAGAAGAAGCTCACGAACATTCGTGCGGCAGCGAAGGACGAGAACGTAATCCTCTCGCCTGTCATGCCGTTGACGCTCGAGAAGGCAATCGAGTTCATTCGTGACGATGAGCTGGTGGAGGTAACTCCGCAGTCGATCCGAATTCGCAAGACCGTGCTTCAGGCTAATAAGCGGCCGCACTAGGGGAACGGAGACAATTCCCTTTTATTCGTGGCGAAGGCGCGTGAATCGAGCGCTCGGTCCCCTTTTCTTTATCCTCCTCCTTATCCTGCACCTGCACTGGATTCCTAGTCCTCATCAGAGCATTTCGGCATGCATGCCTAAGCAGCCGATTGAAGCGGGCTGATTATGAGCAGGAGTTAGTGCAGGTGCAGGAGGGAAGAGAAGGATTAGGATAAAGACGGAAAACGTTCAGCCCCGGAAGACCCCGCGAAACCTTTTTGCCATTTTTTCGGAACCGGGGCGGTGGCCGTTGCCGTTCCCGGATACGGACACGGACACAGGTCATGAAAAAGAAAGAGAAAGGTGCCAGCCCGTATGTTCGCCTCTCCCCGCTCTACAGCGTGACCTCACTTCGGACATACAGGATAACATCATTCTCCAGGTCAGGATTCCCATATGGGTCGATGACGAACTGCACGTCAGGCGAGAGCGTGAGCCAGGCATTTACGGGCGCACGGTAGTTTATTTCAAAGGTGCGCTCGCTCTGCTCTAGGCCTGGAATGGCTGTCTGCGCGGTGTCGCCGAAGTACGCCATCGCCAAGCCGACGCTCAACACGTCATCCTCACGCGAGGGAACCAATCCCTTGTACCGGCCGCCAAAACCGAAGTACCACGGGTTTAAGTTTCGGTCTTGCTGTGTCTGACCAACCTGAAAGAACGCGCCTAGCCCCTGATCTCCAATTTCATTCTCGTGCCACAGCTCGCGTTCTCCGAGCAGGTACGTGCCGAAGTTTGAATGTTTTAGGTCTCCAGCCACGTCGGTGAACTTTCCTGAGCAGTGCCAGGCACCGAATACGAGTTTCGTGTAATAGCCGCTGAGCGAGCCTTTGTAGCCGAACTCCGCGATTGAGTAGATTCCGTCTTCGGCTGTGATTCCTAGATTCGAGGTGCTGAGGTTATCTGCCGTTGCGGGCTGCCCATCGTAGAAGCCGAGCATGGCATAGAGCTCCTCGGTAATGCGGTAGATGCCACGCGTTCCCCAGCTCGTGTTCGGATAAAAAGAGTACGGGAGCTGCGTGATTGTGGAGGGAGTCGTGAAAGAGCTGTTAATGTAGTTGAAGGCGAAGTCGAGCGTTGCAAAATCCAGGGTGAGATCGTGGATACCGGCTAGCCACTTGAGGCGTCCATCCATGAAGGTGTGCTCGTAATACGCCTCGTACGGCTCGAGCTCAGGAACGGGTCCGTCGATGCTGCTGGTGAACTGGAAGTCGCCCACCCACTCAGAGGGGCGCTGACCGTATAGCCAGATCCCGTAAATGGTGAAGGAGCCGTTCTCCCACCAACCTGCTTTGGCGGTGTCGATAGTGAGGATGACGTTGAGGTTTCCCATCGAGCCAACACCTCGACGAATTCCTCCGCGGACGTTGGCAAAGTTATCGTTGATCGCGAGCAGCTCAAGAGACACCCCTTGCTCTGCGAGCCAATCACGCCCCAAGCTCGGAAGCAGGGTGCCTTGGTCTTGGGAGGCTTGCTGCTCAAGTTGTGCCCCGGGATCATCGGCTAAAGCGGGCACGGAAGAGAAAAAGCTCCCCGTAAGCAGCGCTTGAAGAGCCTCTAAGCAGGTCAGCGCTATTGCTATTTTATACAATCCTTTCAGCATGTTAACAGGAGCGGAGCTTCCTATGTAGGCTCTGTCGAGTAGCCAGAACCGCCGCCTTCAATACCATGCGGTCGGTATACAGCAAGTAGAGGCGGACCGATACTCACGCGGTATGCCCACGCCGCAGGGACGCCGCCGTGCGCGACAAGAAATCCGCCCCCAAACCCCCTGCGTAGGCTAGCTGCCGTAAGGGTAAGCCGCATGCTACCTTCCGCGGGGAATGGGCCGCTCTCGAAACACCTCCCTCTCTGGCACAGTATCTTCGCTCGACCGTACACGCGGCTTCGGCTTTCTCCGCTCTGATGACTCCGAGCGAGATATCTTCTTTAGCCTCTCCGACCTTCCGCCGCAGCATCAAGACATCGGTGTGGGCAGCGCCCTGCGTGGCAAAGTAACTCAGACTCCGAAGGGTCCTAGGCTTGTGTCGATCACGGTCATTAGCTCCAGCACATTTTCCCCTCACGTTATTTTTGGCGGGTTAGCGGTCCTCATTTCTCTCGCGCTAGCCAGCGCTGTCGCCATGAATTTCCAAGTCACTCCGCTAGTGGCATGGCTCATAGGGATAAACTGCGGCGCTATCTTCTTCATGGGGCTGGATAAGTCGCTGGCAAGAAGCGCATCCCTTCGAACTCCGGAAACCGTAACGTTCGTGATGGCGCTGCTTGGCGGCTCTCCAGGTGTCTTGCTCGGAATCCATGTCTTCCGCCACAAGACTCGCAAGGCTGCCTTTCAGTTCGTTCTCCTGCTGATTTTTGCAGCACAGGCGCTGCTGCTTCGAGCTTTAGGGCTCTCGCTCAGGGACTGAGGCGACTCCTCCCCTACTCTGGCGCAACCAACAGCACCTAGGGCAACTATTCGCAGCGCCAGTACTTCTTCGGTGCTCGTTCGAGCGATCTCTCAAATCTGCTCAACGACCGCTTCACTCGGGATGGCGCAAGGAGGTACTGCAGCCCCTTCGGCGGCTTCATGTTGAAGAATCCTGACATGGACCTCCGTAGTGAATTGCGCGGGAAGTCGAACTCACGACAGCTTGCTGGGGCCAGGGCTCCAGCCTCGCAGACGTACGAGGTCGATCCTGTCGGCTGAACCTGCCGGAGCGTCCTGCGAATCTCTGCCAGGGTCGCCGCACCCTTAGCTGCGAACGGATTGCGCTGGCCTCCCGAACGCCACTTGCCAGCGCGCTCGGCCTTAACGACGTCCTCAATCATGTCTGTCACGATATTCTGTGCGGCATCGAAAGGAGCATTGAGCGTCGTCGTCTCAAGCGGAGAACAGCCCCCACCATCCCCGCTATCCGAGCAGACCGGCACTGGATTCGGTAGGGTCACCACACGACCCAGGAAGTTCCATGTTCCCGCCCGGAGTGAGCCGCTACTGAACTGGCTCAGAGGACGCAGGAAGCTATTAGAGCCTGGCGGGAACATGGTCTCCGGCACTGCCTCGCCATTCGGCGAGAGCATATTGTTGAAGTTGTTGAGCGTCAGTGGGACCTCAAGCGTCTCCTCGGTCGAGTTGACGTACGGCCAGACTACAAGTTCCTCCGCTCCCAGCAGAACCTTACACGGAGGCGTCGGGCCCGGCTCGACTAACCGGTAGCCAGGCACGTCGAGTGGCGGATTCGCTGCGAGCTCTTCACCCAGGCCGACAATCGGCGTGATCGCTATCGCCGCAAGGCCTGAACTAATCGATATCGTGGTGTCGCGGTCCACCACTACGGCGAACTGCCCATTCGGATCCGTTTCGACGGTTGCGTCACCCACCAGTAGTGGCAGGCCAGCCGGCACTGGAGTGAGCTCGATCCTGACCACTCCGACCAGCTCAACCGTGAGTGGTGTCGGCGTTACCGTTGGCGTGTCAGTAGCCGTCGGGGTGTCTGTCGCCGTCGGAGTAATCGTCGGAGTCGGCGTGTGGGTCGGAGTATCCGTCACCGTAGGCGTGTTAGTCGCTGTAGGCGTGTTCGTGGCTGTCGGCGTCTCCGTAGGAGTATTCGTTGGAGTCCTTGTCGGGGTTGAGGTCGGTGTCTCAGTAGGCGTTCGTGTCGGTGTGCGAGTTGGCGTAGCCGTCGGTGTCGTCGTCGGCGTTCTAGTCGGCGTGCTCGTAGGAGTCTCCGTCGGCGTATTCGTTGGCGTGTTCGTTGGCGTTGCCGTTCCCGTATTCACTGGCGTGCGGGTAGGCGTAGCCGTAGGCGTCTCTGTCGGCGTATTCGTTGGTGTCCTGGTTGGAGTCGCGGTCGGCGTACTAGTCGGCGTGCGCGTCGGCGTGTGAGTTGGTGTCGACGTTCCGGTATTCGCGGGAGTCGCTGTTGGAGTCTCTGTCGGAGTATTCGACGGCGTATTAGTCGGTGTGTTAGTCGGCGTTGACGTCGCCGTGTTAGCCGGCGTCTGCGTTGGAGTCTCAGTCGGAGTTGCCGTCGGTGTTCTTGTTGGCGTGGTAGTCGGTGTCTCAGTCGGGGTATTTGTTGCGGTGCTAGTTGGTGTCTCACTTGGTGTCGCTGTATGCGTAGCTGTCGGCGAGGCTGTCGGTGTTTCAGTTGGCGTATTCGTCGGCGTTCTCGTCGGCGTCGAAGTTGGCGTATTTGAGGCCGTCGGCGAGTTAGTCGGAGTCTGCGTCGGGCTCGCCGTAGGCGTATCGGTCGGCGTCATGGTTGGCGTGCGCGTCGGGGTTGTTGTCGGGGTGTCGGTGCTCGTCGGCGTATCCGTCGGCGTGCTAGTAGCGGTATGCGTATTTGATGGAGTTACATCCGGTGTCGGAGTACGTGTCGGAGTGTTGGTCGGCGTTTCCGTCGGCGTACTAGTCGGGGTTCTGGTCGGCGTATCCGTTGGTGTCAACGTAGGCGTTCGGGTCGGTGATGCGGTTGGTGTCTCCGTTGGCGTATTGGTTGAAGTGTGAGTCGATGTCGGCGTACGCGTTGGGGTTTCCGTCGGCGTATCAGTCGGCGTCCTCGTCGGCGTCATGGTTGGCGTCTCTGTGGGAGTATTTGTCGGCGTACGCGTTGGCGTCGCCGTCGGCGTATCCGTCGCTGTTGGCGTGTCTGTGGGGGTATTGGTCGGCGTGCGCGTAGGCGTCTCCGTCGGAGTATCTGTCGGCGTGCGCGTAGGCGTATTGGTCGGTGTCTCAGTCGGCGTGTTACTTGGCGTCCTCGTTGGCGTCTCGGTCGGCGTGTTTGTAGGCGTATTGGTCGGAGTATGTGTAGGCGTCTCCGTCGGGGTGTTCGTCGGTGTACGTGTGGGCGTCTCAGTCGGCGTCTCAGTCGGCGTCTCAGTCGGCGTCCTGGTCGGAGTCTCCGTGGGAGTGTTGCTCGGCGTCCTCGTTGGCGTATGCGTTGGCGTGTCTGTTGGTGTATTCGTCGGCGTCTGTGTAGGCGTCTCCGTCGGCGTGTTCGTATGCGTAGGCGTGTTCGTCGGAGTGTCGGTCGGCGTGTGGGTCGGCGTGTATGTCGGAGTGTGCGTCGGAGTATTTGTCGGCGTGTTAGTGGGCGTTTCAGTCGGAGTGTTGGTATTTGTCGGCGTATGTGTCGGAGTGTTAGTTGGCGTGTGCGTGGGCGTCTCGGTAGGAGTGCTTGTTGGAGTGTGCGTCGGCGTATTGCTCGGAGTTATCGTTGGGGAATTGGTTGGCGTGTGCGTCGGCGTGGCCGTCGGCGTTTCCGTCGGTGTGTTCGTCGGAGTATCCGTCGGAGTGATTGTCGGGGAGTTAGTCGGCGTATGCGTTGGCGTATGGGTTGGAGTCTCGGTCGGCGTATGAGTTGGTGAATGCGTCGGCGTTTCCGTCGGCGTGTTAGTCGGCGTATGCGTCGGCGTATGCGTCGGGGTTATCGTTGGCGTATTAGTCGGAGTATGGGTCGGCGTGTCAGTCGGCGTATCTGTCGGCGTGTTAGTTGGTGAATGTGTCGGTGTCGTCGTCGGAGTGTCCGTCGGCGTGTGGGTTGGAGTGTTGCTCGGCGTGATTGTGGGCGTATGCGTCGGGGTGTGTGTTGGCGTATCAGTCGGTGTGTCTGTCGGCGTATGCGTCGGCGAATGTGTCGGCGTGATCGTCGGAGTGTTCGTCGGCGTATCCGTCGGTGTGTCTGTTGGCGTATCAGTCGGCGTATTGGTTGGAGTGTGCGTTGGCGTCACGGTCGGCGTGTCCGTCGGCGTGTGGGTTGGCGTCTGAGTTGGAGTGTCCGTTGGCGTATCGGTCGGCGTATGCGTCGGACTAGCCGTTGGCGTGTCGGTCGGCGTGTGCGTCGGTGTGTGCGTCGGCGTGTTGGTTGGAGTGTTCGTTGGCGTGTGGGTCGGCGTATCCGTTGGCGTGTCCGTTGGCGTGTTAGTAGGCGTGTGTGTCGGCGTCTCTGTCGGCGTATGAGTTGGCGTGTGCGTCGGTGTGTCCGTTGGCGTGTCCGTCGGCGTATGTGTCGGCGAATGTGTCGGCGTAATCGTCGGAGTGTTGGTCGGGGTATGCGTCGGAGTGTCCGTCGGCGTATCCGTCGGCGTGTGGGTTGGCGTATGCGTCGGCGTCTCTGTCGGCGTGTTGGTCGGCGTGTGGGTTGGCGTGTTAGTTGGCGTGTCCGTCGGCGTGTCCGTGGGGGTATGGGTCGGGGTCTCTGTCGGCGTGTGCGTAGGCGTGTCAGTCGGCGTGTGTGTTGGCGTATTGGTCGGCGTATTAGTCGGCGTGTCCGTCGGCGTCTCAGTTGGAGTGTGGGTCGGGGTGTCAGTCGGCGTGTGGGTCGGAGTGTCTGTTGGCGTATCAGTCGGCGTATGAGTCGGGGTACCGGTCGGCGTATGGGTTGGCGTGTTCGTTGGGGTATGCGTCGGCGTATCCGTCGGGGTGTGTGTTGGGGTGTGCGTCGGCGTATCCGTTGGCGTGTCTGTCGGCGTGTTAGTAGGCGTATGAGTCGGCGTCTCTGTCGGCGTATGCGTTGGTGTGTGCGTCGGGGTATCCGTCGGAGTGTCTGTTGGCGTGTTTGTTGGAGTGTGGGTCGGCGTCTCTGTTGGAGTGTGGGTCGGAGTGTGGGTCGGCGTATCGGTTGGCGTATCGGTTGGCGTGTCAGTCGGTGTGTGCGTCGGGGTTTCAGTTGGAGTGTGGGTTGGAGTGTGGGTCGGCGTATGCGTCGGCGTCTCTGTTGGAGTGTGAGTCGGCGTATGCGTTGGGGTATCCGTCGGAGTATGGGTCGGTGTGTGGGTCGGGGTATGCGTTGGCGTGTCGGTCGGCGTATCCGTCGGCGTATCCGTCGGCGTGTTAGTAGGCGTGTTAGTTGGAGTGTGCGTCGGCGTGTGCGTCGGCGTATCCGTTGGTGTGTGCGTCGGCGTGTGCGTCGGCGTGTGCGTTGGAGTGTCGGTCGGAGTGTCTGTTGGAGTGTGGGTCGGTGTGTCGGTCGGCGTATGCGTTGGGGTGTGCGTTGGAGTGTGCGTTGGCGTATCGGTTGGCGTGTGCGTTGGGGTGTGCGTCGGCGTGTCGGTCGGGGTGTGCGTCGGGGTATGCGTCGGCGTGTGAGTCGGCGTGTCGGTTGGTGTGTGCGTCGGGGTGTGGCTCGGCGTGTTGGTCGGAGTGTCAGTGGGTGTATCGGTCGGTGTGTGAGTCGGTGTGTTTGTCGGAGTGTGTGTCGGTGTGTGCGTCGGCGTGTCCGTCGGGGTGTCCGTCGGGGTGTCCGTTGGCGTGTGCGTCGGAGTATTCGTCGGAGTGTGTGTCGGCGTATGCGTTGGAGTGTGCGTCGGGGTGTCAGTTGGCGTGTGCGTAGGCGTATGCGTTGGCGTATCAGTCGGCGTATGGGTCGGCGTGTGCGTCGGGGTATGCGTCGGCGTGTCGGTTGGTGTGTGCGTCGGGGTGTGGGTCGGTGTGTCGGTTGGCGTGTCAGTCGGAGTATCAGTCGGGGTGTGGGTCGGCGTGTTAGTTGGCGTATGAGTCGGGGTATCCGTCGGTGTATCGGTCGGGGTATCCGTTGGAGTGTGGGTCGGCGTGTGCGTCGGCGTGTGCGTCGGCGTGTGCGTGGGAGTATGCGTCGGCGTGTGCGTTGGAGTATCCGTCGGCGTATCGGTCGGCGTATCGGTGGGTGTGTTGGTCGGCGTGTGGGTCGGCGTGTGCGTGGGAGTTATCGTCGGAGTGTCAGTTGGCGTGTGAGTCGGCGTATGCGTTGGAGTGTTCGTCGGCGTGTCCGTCGGGGTGTCCGTCGGAGTGTCAGTCGGCGTATTGGTTGGCGTGTGCGTCGGCGTGTGGGTTGGAGTGTGCGTCGGAGTGTCTGTTGGGGTATGCGTCGGAGAATGCGTGGGGGTGTTCGTCGGGGTATGCGTCGGCGTGTCTGTCGGCGTATCGGTTGGCGTATCTGTCGGGGTGTGGGTTGGAGTGTGCGTCGGCGTATGGGTCGGCGTATGGGTCGGAGTGTGCGTCGGGGTGTGCGTAGGAGTGTCTGTCGGAGTATCCGTTGGAGTGTCGGTCGGCGTATTGGTTGGCGTGTGCGTTGGGGTGTGCGTCGGGGTGTGAGTCGGGGTATCAGTCGGAGTGTGTGTAGGCGTATGCGTCGGCGTGTGGGTCGGCGTATGGGTTGGGGTATGCGTCGGCGTATGAGTCGGTGTGTTCGTCGGCGTATGCGTTGGCGTATCTGTCGGCGTATCGGTCGGCGTATTTGTGGGAGTGTGAGTTGGCGTATGCGTCGGAGTATTCGTTGGCGTGTGCGTTGGCGTATGTGTGGGAGTGTGCGTCGGAGTGTCTGTTGGCGTATCGGTTGGTGTATCGGTTGGCGTGTTCGTTGGAGTGTGCGTCGGGGTGTGCGTCGGGGTGTGCGTCGGGGTGTTAGTCGGCGTATGTGTTGGCGTGTGTGTCGGCGTATGAGTCGGGGTGTCCGTCGGAGTGTCTGTAGGCGTATCGGTCGGCGTGTTGGTCGGCGTATGCGTCGGCGTGTGGGTCGGCGTATGCGTCGGGGTATGCGTCGGCGTATGCGTCGGCGTGTCTGTCGGCGTGTGCGTTGGGGTGTGCGTCGGCGTGTGGGTCGGCGTATGCGTTGGTGTATGCGTCGGCGTGTTCGTTGGCGTGTCGGTTGGAGTGTTTGTTGGGGTGTGAGTCGGGGTATGCGTCGGCGTGTGCGTCGGGGTGTGCGTGGGAGTATGCGTCGGTGTGTGTGTTGGCGTGTCGGTTGGAGTGTCCGTCGGAGTATCAGTAGGCGTGTCGGTCGGCGTGTTGGTCGGCGTATGCGTCGGCGTATGCGTCGGCGTATGTGTCGGCGTGTGAGTTGGCGTATGCGTCGGGGTGTCGGTCGGGGTGTTAGTCGGGGTGTGGGTTGGAGTGTGAGTCGGCGTATCCGTCGGGGTATCTGTCGGAGTGTGCGTGGGAGTATGGGTTGGCGTATGCGTCGGCGTATGCGTTGGCGTGTGGGTCGGCGTATGCGTTGGCGTGTGTGTCGGCGTGTGCGTCGGAGTATCCGTCGGGGTATCCGTTGGCGTGTGGGTCGGGGTGTGCGTTGGGGTGTCGGTCGGCGTGTCTGTCGGCGTGTGCGTCGGCGTATCCGTCGGTGTGTGCGTTGGAGTATGGGTCGGCGTGTGCGTCGGGGTGTCAGTTGGAGTGTTGGTCGGGGTATGCGTTGGCGTGTTTGTTGGCGTGTTTGTCGGAGTGTGCGTTGGGGTGTGCGTCGGCGTGTCCGTCGGCGTATGAGTTGGGGTGTGCGTCGGCGTATGCGTCGGAGTGTGTGTCGGCGTATGCGTCGGCGTGTGGGTTGGCGTGTCTGTCGGCGTGTGAGTTGGCGTATGTGTCGGCGTGTGAGTTGGAGTATGCGTTGGCGTGTGCGTAGGAGTGTGGGTCGGAGTGTTGGTTGGCGTGTCGGTTGGCGTGTGCGTCGGCGTGTTGGTTGGAGTATTCGTCGGCGTGTTGGTCGGCGTGTGTGTGGGAGTATGTGTCGGTGAGTGTGTTGGGGTGTGCGTTGGAGTGTTTGTTGGCGTATGCGTAGGTGTGTGCGATGGCGTGTGAGTCGGCGTATGGGTCGGCGTATCCGTGTTTGTAGGGGTGTGTGTCGGGGTATGCGTCGGCGTATGTGTCGGTGTATGGGTAGGTGTGTGCGTCGGCGTATGAGTAGGTGTGTGAGTCGGCGTGTGGGTCGGCGTATGAGTCGGAGTGTTAGTTGGCGTGTTAGTCGGCGTATGGGTCGGGGTGTGCGTCGGAGTGTGGGTGGGCGAGTGTGTCGGTGTGTGCGTCGGCGTATGCGTCGGCGTGTGAGTCGGAGTGTTGGTGTTAGTCGGCGTGTGAGTCGGAGTGTGAGTTGGCGTGTGAGTTGGCGAGTGCGTCGGTGTATGAGTCGGAGTATGGGTCGGAGTATGTGTCGGAGTGTGGGTTGGAGTGTGAGTCGGCGTATGCGTCGGCGTGTGCGTAGGTGTGTGGGTCGGCGTGTGGGTTGGAGTATTGGTGTTCGTCGGCGTGTGTGTCGGCGTATTGGTGTTCGTCGGTGTGTGGGTCGGAGTGTTGGTGTTAGTCGGTGTGTGTGTCGGTGTTCGAGTCGGAGTGTGCGTCGGCGTGTGAGTCGGGGTATTGGTGTTGGTCGGCGTATGGGTCGGGGTATTCGTGTTAGTCGGCGTGTGAGTCGGGGTATTGGTATTAGTCGGCGTGTGAGTCGGAGTGTTGGTGTTAGTCGGGGTGTTGGTCGGAGTATTGGTGTTGGTCGGGG
>CAYPUA010000059.1:10703-12150 GCA_964413875.1 uncultured Bdellovibrionales bacterium | reverse complement strand
GGAACCGAAACCGGAGCCGTAGCCGTTCCCGTGGCCGGTTCCGGAGCCGGGCGGGTTGCCTAACAGGTCCTACTTCCCTTCAGTTTCAATTCCCCTCCAATGTGCTACCATCCGTCGCACTTACGGTCGTAGCTCAACTGGTAGAGCAGCGGATTCCAAATCCGCAGGTTGGGGGTTCGATTCCCTCCGACCGTGCATAATCTCCACGGTCCTTTCTTCGGATTCGCAGGTCGCGCAGGTAGCCCTCGTTGGCTCCGTAGAATCCGCCACTGGATAATCTCTCTTCTCTCGTTCGCAGGGGAGTGTTACCTCTGTGGCTCCATGACGCCGCTCGACGAGTTATTGGTTGCGGAAACGCACACAAGTGACAACGCGCACTCGCCCCTCTGGATGGTGAGCCAGGAGCCGCTGCTCAATGAGCTCGTGCTGTACCTCGGCCGTTTTCGCGGGGAGCTTCAGAAAAATCCGGGAATAACTCACGAGCTACGGTTCTCCCGCGACCGGCTGCGTGAGTGCAGGGCGGCTTTCGATCGCATGATCATCCGAGGGGAGGAGGCGCTTCATCGCCTGTGCGAGCTTCTTTGCGCCTCATTCGTAGGGCCATGTCACTTGCAGTCAGTAGCAATCGGAGAGGTGCCGACGACGGGCGAGCGATTCACTCTCTCTCAGATCCTCTCCCGTGCAGACCTGTACTCGACGATCGATCTAGATCTTGGCACTCGGCAGCTTGGAAAGCTCAAGTACTACGATGGCTCAAGCTGGGTCGCTCCGCAGCTCGTTGCTAACGTCGTCGAATACCAGCCAGCAGAGCCAAATAAGCGCGGGGTTCACAAGCTCATCAGCCGTATCAAGGCGGAAGAGGAGATCTGGAACAAGGTCGTCGATGAGATCTTCGGCCTCGATTCTCTCGTGCAGCGCGACAAGCAGCTCCGTCACCTGAGCCGGTACGTCAAAGACATCTTTGGAATTAAGATTGTAGTCGGTTCGGCAGCCGAAGCCACCAAGCTGCAGTCTGCGCTCAAGTCCCTTGAGTGGGATGAGGCAGCTCTCACCAAGCTCTCCCTCCCGCGCACGCCTGAGAGCGAGCGTCTTGCTTTCATCGAGACCAAGAACTACCTGCGAGAAGCAGAGAAGGAGAGTGGCTGGGAGGCTGTTAAGTCAGTAGTGCTTTGGTGTGGCAAGATGTTCGAGATTCAGGTTCAGCCACTCGGAAATTTCTGGCGCGAGCGAGAGCACCTGACGCGAGAGAGCCACGCTGGCTTCAAGAGCCGACGCGAACAGGTGCGACAGAGAGTAGCCGAGCAGATCCCGCTCTTCGGTTTCTACCAAGAGCTGCTGCGCTGGCTCTTTCAGGACCCGGAGTCTGCCGCCCCCGTTTTCCCCGGCGTTTCAGTCTCCGTTGTCGAGTAACCCGCCGTGTCCAACAATTCCCGGCACCGGCACCGGC
>CAYPUA010000059.1:0-10603 GCA_964413875.1 uncultured Bdellovibrionales bacterium | reverse complement strand
GTCTCCGTTGTCGAGTAACCCGCCGTGTCCAACAATTCCCGGCACCGGCACCGGCTTTGGCCCCCCGTCCCGGCGCCGGGAGGTCAACCTAATGCCCCACAAACACAGATAATTTTCTAAGCACCATCAACTACTTACCCAACCTCCGAGCCCCGTCACGCGGAGCGGGAGTCCCGCGATTCCATGCTCAAGTGCCACCTTTGTTGCCCATATCAGCCAAAATATCTTTGCATTGCAGACACTTAACTTGCCTCCTATACTTGAATAAAAGATTCAAGATTGTTACCTTCTTCCGGCTCCGAAAGGCGATACGAGGTGTCGAGACCCGCAGCGGGACTTAGGTTCCGTATTCCGGTATCCTGTGGAGCCTCAAAAATTTATGGATGCCCGGCGAATATCCGTCGCTTGGGTCCCGGCAGCAGATAGCGACCTAAGAACTTCGGAATAGAGAACCGGTTTCGAGCGGCTATGAGCACAGAGATTTTAGAAGACTTCACCAGCCAGGAATACAAGTACGGCTTCTACACGAACATCGAAGCTGACGAGGCACCTCCGGGTCTCAATGAGGATATCATCCGATTCATTTCGGCCAAGAAGAACGAGCCCGACTGGATGCTGCAGTGGCGCCTCAAGGCGTTCGCTCGCTGGAAGGAGATGACTGAGCCGCACTGGGCTTTCGTGAATTACCCGCCGGTGAAGTACGACGAGATCGTGTACTACTCAGCGCCGAAGCAGAAGAAGGGTCCCGCGAGCCTCGAAGAGGTTGACCCAGAGATTCTCAAGACCTACGAGAAGCTCGGCATCCCGCTCCACGAGCAGAAGGCCTTAGCCGGGGTAGCCGTTGACGCAGTGTTCGACTCAGTGTCGGTTGTGACGACCTTCAAGAAGCAGCTTGAAGAGGTTGGCGTCATCTTCTGCTCGATGTCAGAGGCGATTCAGCACCATCCGGAACTCGTTAAGAAGTATCTCGGTTCGGTCGTTCCACACAGCGACAATTTCTTCGCGGCGCTTAACTCAGCAGTTTTTACCGACGGCTCGTTCTGCTACATCCCGAAGGGTGTCCGGTGCCCACTTGAGCTTTCAACCTACTTCCGCATCAATGCGGCAAAGACTGGACAGTTCGAGCGCACGCTCATTATCGCCGACGAAGGCAGCTACGTAAGCTACATGGAGGGCTGCACAGCCCCGATGCGCGACGAGAATCAGCTCCACGCTGCCGTCGTTGAGCTCGTCGCCCTCGGCGATGCGCACATCAAGTACTCCACCATCCAGAACTGGTACCCTGGTGACAAGGACGGCAAGGGCGGAATCTACAACTTCGTGACGAAGCGCGGCCTGTGTGCCGGCACGAACTCCAAGATTTCGTGGACACAAGTTGAAACCGGCTCGTCGATCACCTGGAAGTACCCGAGCTGCATCCTGAAGGGCGACAACTCAGTAGGCGAGTTCTACTCGGTTGCGATCACCAACAACAAGCAGCAGGCCGACACCGGCACGAAGATGATCCATATCGGCAAGAACACCAAGAGCACGATCGTCTCGAAGGGCATCTCGGCCGGGCGCAGCCAGAATGCGTACCGCGGGCTCGTGAAGATGATGAAGAGCGCCGACGGCGCGCGAAACTTCTCGCAGTGCGACTCGATGCTGATGGGCAACAACTGTGGCGCCCACACCTTCCCGTACATCGAGGTGAAAAACCCGTCGGCCACCGTTGAGCACGAGGCATCAACGTCGAAGATCGGCGAAGACCAGATTTTTTACTGCAACCAGCGCGGCATCTCGACCGAAGACGCCGTGTCGATGATCGTGCACGGCTTCTGCAAGGAGGTGCTCAACGAGCTTCCGATGGAATTCGCCGTGGAAGCTCGTCGATTGCTGGAGATCAGTCTCGAAGGAAGTGTTGGATAACGAGGAAGTATGAGTTTGCTTAAAATTACCGACCTGCACGCCCGTGTCGAAGGAGAAGGACGCGAGATTCTCAAGGGGATCAACCTTGAGATCCGCCCAGGTGAAGTTCACGCCATCATGGGCGTTAACGGCTCTGGCAAGAGCACGTTGGCGAACATACTAGGCGGAAAAGAGGGATACGAGATTACTGGCGGCTCTGTAACCTTTGACGGCAAAGACCTGCTTGAGCTCGACCCCGAGGTTCGCGCCCGTGAGGGGCTCTTTCTTGCGTTTCAGTACCCAGTTGAGCTGCCGGGAGTCCTCGCTACCTACTTCCTGCGCACAGCCCTCAACTCAATCCGTGAGCACAGGGGCCAGCCAGCGATCTCGGTGCGCGACTTCTCGACTCTCGTGAAGGAGAAGGCGAAGGCGCTTGAGCTGAGCGACGAGATGCTCAAGCGAGCCGTGAACGAGGGCTTCTCAGGCGGCGAGAAGAAGAGGAACGAGGTGTTCCAGATGGCGGTTCTTGAGCCGAAGCTTGCCATTCTCGATGAAACCGATTCTGGTCTGGACATCGACGCCCTTCAGATCGTGGCCGAAGGCGTTAACCGTCTGCGCTCAAAGCAGAACGGAATGCTCGTCATCACGCACTACCAGCGCCTCCTCAACTACATCGTGCCAGACGTTGTGCACGTCATGATCGACGGCCGCATCGTTGAGTCCGGCGGAAAGGATCTCGCCCTCAAGCTTGAAAGCCAGGGCTACTCGGCTTTCAAAGAATCAGCCGCTGCGTAACTTCAGGGAAGTGCCATGACTGTTGCCGCAAAGAAGATAGCTGTCACAGAGCAGCGCCAAACTTGGGCCGAGAGCGCCATTAAGGCAGCTGCTGAGCGCCAGGTGAAGACGCTGCCGCAAGCAGCCCTCAAGCTCGCTCAGGACGCCAGGGCAGTGTGGGCAAAGGTGCTCTTCCCCACGCCTCGACAAGAGGACTGGAAGTACACAAACGCTGAGGCGATCGCCCACGGATCGTTTTCTCTTGCTCCGGCGACCGCTGCGACGCTCCCGAAAGATGCGCTCAGCGCTATTGAGATCCCAGGACTTAACGCCCACCGTATCGTGTTTGTAGACGGAGCCTTCTCAGAAGAGCTCTCGTCGCTGCCGAACGAGAAGGGGCTCGTGTGTGCCCGCCTTCAGTCGCGCGAAGAGGCGCCGTTTGGAGCGCTAGGAAGCCACAGCGGCGAGGCCTTCGCGGCTCTCGCAACCGCTCTCATGAGTGATGGCATCTCTGTTGCTGTGTCGCCGAACGCGTCGATCAGCGCCCCGCTTCACATCATCAACGTAGCCACGCAGGCTGGCGAGCAGAGTGTCGTTGCTCCGCGCCTCTTGATAGACGCAGGGGAGAGCGCCCAGGTAACAGTCGTAGAGTCCCACGTTTCGATCGGCGCTGCGAAGTACCTCTCACTCCCGGTGACAGAGATTCGCGCCGCACAGAACGCAACAGTTGATCACTACCGCCTCCAGGATGAGTCGCTCGAAGCCTTCCACGTCTCTCAGACTGACATCGAGCAGGGGAGAGACTCCCAGGTTCGTTCACACGTGTTCTCGTTCGGTGGAAGGCTCGTCCGGAACAACGTGAGCGTGCGGCTGCTGGGAAGCAACTGCAACTCAGTGATCAACGGACTCTCACTCTTGGCGGGAGAGCAGCACGTCGACAACTCGACTTCAATTCATCACGTTGAGCCATCGTCGGAGAGCCGTGAGCACTTCAAGGGCGTCTACGCCGATGCGAGCCGTGGAGTTTTCTCAGGAACGATCACCGTTGATCAGATCGCGCAGAAGACCAACGCCTTCCAGTCGAATCAGGCGCTACTTCTGTCGCCCAACGCGAGCATCGAGACTCGCCCACAGCTCAAGATCTGGGCTGATGACGTCAAGTGCACTCACGGCGCTACCGTTGGGCAGCTCGATAGCGACGCAATGTTCTACCTTCGCTCACGCGGTATCGACCGCGAGACCGCCAGGAACTTCCTGGTTCACGCCTTCGCCAGCGAGGTTCTGACCTCGGTTAAGGTTGAGGCGCTGCGGCAGCACGTTGAGGGCTTCGTGACTCGAAAGCTCGATGGCGTGCAGGTTGGGGAGAGGGAGTAGGGGCGTTTGCTCGGGGGCTGGATTTCTGCTAGCTTCCCGGCTTCGTGATCCGCGGCTGTGGCAGCAGTCGTGGTGAAGGTGATACGCGTTACCATTACTGTCAGGTGCATGGCGCGCTTAACGGCGCGGCAGAGACAGGCTTCTTATTGAGTAACCTATCGAAATGGTTAGGGATCTGAGATGAGTGAAAGGGTTGCTGAAACAGGCGCAGCGGTTGGTCGCAAGCAGGGATATTTCTCGGCAGCGGTCGATGAGCTGAAGAAGGTTCACACCCCGACCCGTCAGGAGACTACCCGCCTTACCGGCGTGGTGCTTCTGATCATCGTGTTTATCTCGATGTGTCTATTCGTCATGGATCTCACGTTTAACTGGCTGATGTCGAAGATGATCGGCTAGTGAAGGAGTAACTGGATAGGAACCGGTATGGAGACCAGCACCTCAGCTGAACCGAAGCTACAGTGGTACGTTGTTCAGGCCTACGCAGGCTTCGAGATGAAGGCTAAGCAGGCCCTCGAGGAGCGTATTCGGCTGAATAAGCTCACGAACCTCTTCGGTGAGGTTCACGTCCCGCAAGAGACGGTGGTGGAGCTCGTTAAGGGTCAGAAGAAGACCTCAACGCGCAAGTTTTTCCCCGGCTACATCCTGGTCCAGATGGTCCTGAACGAAGAGACCTGGCACCTGGTTAAGGAAACCCCAAAGATTAACGGCTTCGTCGGAGACCCGACGAACCCCCAGCCAATGGGCGAAGATGAAGTACAGCGAATCTTCAGCCAGGTAGAGGAGGGGGCAGCTTCACCTCGTTCGAAGATGAACTTCGAGCAGGGAGACGCCGTGAAGGTGATCGACGGTCCGTTTGCGGACTTCAACGGCACCATCGAAGAGGTCCGACCAGAGAAGGGCAAGGTCAAGGTTCTGATCAGCATCTTCGGACGAGCTACTCCAGTCGAGCTCGATTTTATGCAGGTAGAGAAGTGCTAACCACTCGGTAGCGCTTACTTTTTAGCTTCCAAACGCGTGTAGTTAGAGGTGTTCAGATGGGCAAGGAGATTAGTACCTTTATTAAGTTGCAAGTGACGGGCGGCCAAGCGAATCCGGCGCCTCCTATTGGACCTGTGCTCGGTCAGCACGGCGTCAACATCATGGAGTTCTGTAAGCAGTTCAATGCTAAGACCCAGAAGCAGCAGGGTGAGACGGTTCCGGTTGTTATCACCGTGTACAAGGACCGCTCGTTCACTTTCGAGCTCAAGACGCCGCCTGTTTCGTACCTGATCAAGAAGGCTCTCAAGCTTGAGAAGGGCTCTTCCGTACCGAACAAGGAGAAGGTCGGCAAGATCACGAAGGCTCAGGTCTACGAGATCGCCAAGCAGAAGATGCAGGATCTTAACTGCTACGATGAGGAGGCAGCCTTCAAGATCGTTGCAGGTACCGCCCGCAGCATGGGCGTAGATGTCATTTAGGGCTGGAGATATTGACTTATCAGGGGCAACTCCCTAGTCTTACGCCTCCTTCCGCCCAGGCCGCACTTTTCGGGTGATTTTGGCCGGTTGGAAAGGGTTGGCGAGAGATGCGGCGAAGAGCCTCGGTAGCGAGACAACCCAGCAGGATTAAAGAATTTACTGAAGTCTTAGAAGTTTTATATGGCGCGCAAGAAAGAAGGAAAGCGGATACGGGCAGCGCGGGCAAAGGTCCAGGCCGAAAAGCTGTACAGCTTGGAGGAGGCTTGCCAGGTAGTTGCCAGCACAGCGTCGGCTAAGTTCGACGAGACCGTTGAGGTTGCAGTGCGACTGGGCGTTGACCCGAAGAAGGCTGAGCAGAACGTACGTGGATCGATCGCGTTGCCGCACGGTCTTGGTAAGTCAGTTCGCGTTCTCGTGTTCGCTAAGGGCGACAAGGCGAAGGAGGCGACTGAGGCAGGTGCTGATTTCGTCGGCGGAGACGACCTCGTTGAGAAGATCAAGGGTGGCTTCTTCGACTTCGACAGCGTTGTCGCAACGCCGGACATGATGGCGCAGGTCGGAAAGGTCGGAAAGCTTCTCGGACCGCGTGGACTCATGCCATCGCCGAAGGTCGGAACGGTTACGTTCGACGTTGGCGAGACGGTCAAGTCTGTCAAGGCGGGCCGCGCTGAGTACCGTGTCGACAAGGCGGGCATCGTTCACGCTTCGATCGGCAAGGCGTCGTTCGGTGGCGGCAAGATCTTAGAAAACGCACAGGCTCTCTTCCAGGCTATCAACCGGGCGAAGCCTTCGACCAGCAAGGGCGTGTACCTCCAGTCAGCGTCAATGGCGCTCACGATGGGTCCGGGAGTTGCAGTCGACGTTTCGGCGCTGAGAGCGTAACGGTTCATTAGGGAGTTTGAAGTATGGATAAGGCAACGAAAGCAGCTGAGCTTGAGAGCCTCGTAGCCAATTTCTCGGCAGCGACGGTTGCGGTTTGCGCCGACTACCGTGGCCTGACGGTAGCGCAGATCACGAAGCTTCGCAGAGACCTGCACGAAGCCGGCTGCGAGTCGAAGGTGGTTCGCAACACGTTGGCGCGACTCGCTGTCAACAAAGTTGAGAGCGGACGCGGCGCTAAGCCAGGAGAAGTTGAGAAGTTCCTGGGCACGATCAATGGCCCGACTTTTGTGGTGACTTCGACGAGCGATCCGATCGCTCCGACGAAGGTTCTCATGAAGTTCGCCAAGGGGAATGAAAAGTTTCGAGTGAAGGGGTGTTGGCTTGATGGCGCGTACGTAGACGCGGCTGGTGTTGATTCGTTATCGAAGATGCCGGGCCGTGAAGAGACGTTCGCCATGTTGCTGAGCCTGATTTCCGCGCCCGCAACCCGGTTGGTCCGAGTTCTCTCGGAGCCCGGTGCGCAGGTCGCTAGGTCGATTGAGGCTTACAGGAAGAAGCTCGGAGGGGAGTAGTCGGCAGCCCTGCGTTAGGGGGCGGTCGGTAAGTTTGTTTAGTTAATTTTAGTTGTAACGTTAGGAAAGGAGTAAAACCATGTCTGAAGCGTCTGGATCGTACACGTTCGAAGGCGTTGTAGATTTCATCAAGGGTATGTCCCTGATGGATGCTGCCAAGATGGTGAAGAAGCTCGAGGAAGAGCTTGGTGTTAGCGCTGCCGCTCCGGTAGCGATGGTTGCTGGTGGCGCTGGTGCGCCGGCTGCTGCCGCCGCTGAGGAGAAGACAGAGTTCACCATCATGCTCGATGATGCTGGAGCTGAGAAGGTTAAGGTGATCAAGGTCGTTCGCGAGATCACCGGACTTGGCCTCAAGGAGGCTAAGGACCTCGTTGACGGCGCACCGAAGCTCGTCAAGGAGGCCGTTGCTAAGGCTGAGGCTGAGGACTTCGTTAAGAAGCTCAAGGAAGCCGGCGCCAAGGCCAGCCTCAAGTAAGCACACCCCTACACAGGAACGGCGTTTAGAAGAGGTCTTCTAATAGCCGTTTCAGGGGGCGCCTGGCCGGGGGAGGGACACTTCCCCCGGTCTTGAATTTAGCCTAATCTCTCGTTGGTCTGGCCTACCGGTCAGAACCCTTGGGAGTTGCTAAGTAGGGGCTTAGCCTTTGTCGATACTTGGTCTTCAACATCGTTGCCTATCTGCGGCGAGAGCTCTCCGCAGGCGGCGCGCTGTTTTCCAAGTCTCAAATAAGTCGTCGCCACTACCCACGCTCGTCACTTCTTGTGCGCCTGCTCTGGGCGCGCTGTGGAGCCGAGTTTTATAGGCGTTACCAGCTCATTCGTGCCTCGCGGCCGCTCTGGCGGCGGAGTCGGCACGGTGGGCTTTTTGCCTTTAGAGTCACTTACGTATGACATCGAAAATCAAGACCAACCTCCGTCTCCGCAAGAGCTACTCAAGAATCGGTGAGATAGCAGAAATTCCTAACCTTATCGGCATACAGAAAAGCTCCTACGAAAGGTTCCTCCAGGCGAACGTCGAGCCGGAGAAGCGCGAAGACATCGGTCTTCAGAAGGTGTTCAAGTCGGTTTTCCCGATCAGAGATTACAACAATACAGCATCGCTTGAGTTCGTCTCGTACAACCTCGGCACGCCGAAGTACGACATGGATGAGTGCCGCGACCGTGGCATGACGTGGGCAGCGCCGCTGCGCGTGACGATTCAGCTCGTTCTCTGGGACGTTAACCCTGAGACTGGCGCCCGCCACCTGAGCGCTCTCAAGGAAGACGTTGTGTACTTTGGCGAGATCCCGCTCATGACTGAGCGTGGAACGTTCGTCATCAACGGCACCGAGCGCGTTATCGTGAGCCAGCTCCACCGTTCGCCTGGCGTGTTCTTCGATCACGACGACGGAAAGAGCCACGTTTCCGGAAAGCTCCTCTACTCGGCGAGAATCATTCCGTACCGCGGCTCGTGGATCGACTTCGAGTTCGACGTTAAGGATATCCTGCACGTTCGTATCGACCGTCGCCGCAAGCTCAACGCAACCGTTCTGCTGCGTGCCCTTGGCATGACTGCTGACGATATCGTCGCATCGTACTACCACACCGACACGCTCATCTTCGGAAAGCGCGGAGCTGTCTCCAAGGAGTTCAAGCCCGACCAGCTCGAAGGCGAGAAGTCGTTCCGCGAGATCAAGGAGGGCGGAAAGGTCCTCGTTAAGCAGGGCGGAAAGTTCAACAAGGCCGTTATTCGTCGCCTCAAGGAGGCGGGGGTTCAGGAGATCGAGATCTCGCCTGAGTCCGTTCCGGGCCTCATCGCCGCTGAGACCGTCGTTCAGGCAACTGACAACATCGTAAACTCCAAGACCGGAGAGGTTATCGCCGAGAAGGGCGAGGTTCTCGTTGGCTGGGATGTCATCCGTGAGCGTCTTGCGCCGGTGGTGCTCGAGCTCGACGAGAAGGAGTCCAAGGAGATCTGCTCGCAGTTTGACATCATCGTCAACGCCGGCGACGAGCTCAAGGCTGACAAGGTCAACTCAAAGGGCGAGATCGTCGAGAAGGGCAACATCAGCGCGCAGCGCGAGTTGGGCCTGGATCGCATCCGCGTCCTGTACGTAGAGGACAACCACATCGGTGAGTCGCTCTGGAAGACGCTCGTGTCCGACAAGATGTCGGGCGACGCATCGCTGTTCTCGCGTCTCTCGGGCCGTCCGACGATCGACAGCCTCGTTGAGATCTACAGGCGCCTCCGTCCTGGCGATCCTCCTCGTCCGGAGACCGCACAGGCGACCTTCAAGAACCTGTTCTTCAACGCTGACCGCTACGACCTCTCGGACATCGGTCGGTACAAGCTCAACCACAAGCTCTACATCTCGCAGGGCCGCGAGGCTCCTCCGATGGACCAGGGCGTTCTCTCGCCAGAGGACATCAAGGAGACGGTTCGCTACCTGCTTGAGCTCCGCAACTCGTCGGACGCTCAGCGCTACTCGATCGACGACATCGACCACCTCGGCAACCGCCGTGTGCGTGCGGTCGGCGAGCTGATCGAGAACCAGTACCGCATCGGTCTCGTCCGCATGGAGCGCGCCGTGAAGGAGCGCATGGGCATGCAGGACATCGACACCCTCGTTCCGCAGGACCTGATCAACTACAAGCCGGTAGCGGCGGTAGTGAAGGAGTTCTTCGGTTCGTCGCAGCTCTCGCAGTTCATGGACCAGACCAACCCGCTCTCGGAGATCACCCACAAGCGCCGTCTCTCGGCCCTTGGACCCGGTGGTCTTACCCGCGACCGCGCTGGCTTCGAGGTGCGCGACGTAAACCCGACGCACTATGGCCGTATCTGCCCAATTGAGACGCCGGAAGGTCCGAACATCGGACTTATCGCATCGCTCGCAGTGTACGCGCGTGTCAACGAGTTCGGATTCGTTGAGACCCCGTACCGTGTAGTCGACAACAACGGCCGCGCCTCGGGCGATATCGTGTACCTCTCGGCGCTCGAAGAGGAGCGCGAGACGATCGCGCCGGCGAGCGTTGAGATGGACAAGAAGGGCAACCTCACAGAGGCTGCCATCCCAGTCCGCCGCAACGGTGAGTACCTCCAGGTTCCGCCGGTTGAGGTCTCCAAGCTCGACGTGAGCCCGAAGCAGATCGTTTCGGTTGCCGCATCGCTCATTCCGTTCCTCGAGAACGACGACGCAAACCGCGCGTTGATGGGCTCGAACATGCAGCGCCAAGCTGTTCCGTGCCTCGTGGCCCAGGCCCCGGTGGTTGGAACTGGCATGGAGCACATCGTTGCTCGCGACTCGGGTGCGACGATCGTAACGAAGCGTGCCGGCCAGGTTCTCTCGGTTGAGTCTGAGCGAATCGTGATCAAGGCTGACTCGATGACCGATGACTCGCTCGACACCGGCGTAGACATCTACAAGCTCGTTAAGTACCGACGCTCGAACCAGAACACCTGCATCACGCAGCGCCCGATCGTGCGCGCTGGAGAGAGAGTAGGGGCTGGGGAAGTTATCGCTGACGGGCCAAGCACGGACATGGCAGAGCTCGCGCTCGGCCAGAACTGCCTCGTCGCGTTCATGCCGTGGAACGGCTACAACTTCGAGGACTCGGTTCTTATCAACGAGAACCTTGTGAAGAACGACGTGTTCACGTCGGTGCACATCGAGGAGTTCG
>CAYPUA010000058.1:2596-12994 GCA_964413875.1 uncultured Bdellovibrionales bacterium | reverse complement strand
CTCCTCGCAACGCTGCGCAGCGTTATCACAAATCCGCGCCTCTCCGATGAGGACCGGATGCTGCTCTTGCAGATGATGGGCGATCATCACCGCCAGGTCTTTGAGCTGATCGATAGCCGAATACAGGAAGGGGAGCGAAAGGGAACTGCGATGGCTGAGGCGCAGCTGCTTAGCGCGCAGGCGGCGAAGCGCTAGCAGCGAGAGTGGCGCTTGAGGAGCCTTCGCTCTCAGCGGCCTCGAAGCTGCGCTCGAACTGCTCGTACTGGTCGCGCGAGACGCCGCGGTGCAGCACCCGAAAACGGAACACATCACGGAACATCAGGATGGCGTCGAGCACGAGGTTTACTTTTGAGCCTGGCACGTTTGTCCAGTTAATCGGCACCTCGGCGATCTTGAGCCCAGATTTGTGCGCGAGAAAGAGCAGCTCTACGTCGAAGCTGAAGCGATCGGAAGTCTGCCTGCGGAAGAGGAAGAGGGCCGCTTTCCTGTTGAACATCTTGAAGCCGCACTGCGTGTCAGCGATGGACGGAAGCAGGATTGCGTTGACGCAGCGGTTAAAGACGCGCCCGAGCACCTTGCGGTGGATCGATGTGGCCACTCGCGTTTCGGAGGATGCTTTTGCTCGAGATCCGATCGCGATGTCGTTTCCAGCTTCGAGAGCCGCCTGAAGGCGCTCTACTTCTTGAATCGGAGTCGCGCCGTCTGCATCGGCGAAGAGAACTCGCTTGCCGTGGCTGTTGAGGACGCCGAGCCGAACTGCGTGCCCCTTGCCGTGATTTTTTGGGAGCTGGATCAACCTGACTTCGGGCCGGACACGCTCGAATTTGCGAACGACTTCTGCGGTGTTGTCGGAGCTGCCGTCGTCGACGACGATCACCTCGTAGCGGCAACCCTTGCGGTCGAAGAAGTCGATGATGTCGATCATCGTCGGAGGAAGGCGCCGCTCTTCGTTGTACGCGGGAACTACAATGCTGATGTCGACTGTCGGTGCAGAGACGGGCTGGCGTTCCATCCAGTCGTTGAGTCTCTCAGTTGTTGAGGGCTGCAAATTCATCAGAGCGCAAAAAGGGTAGTGGTCGCTGATAGTAACGTAATGTTGGGAGGCTTTACAGCCACCCCCTTGAACGGCCCGGAAGGGGTGCCAAGAGAGTAAGATGGGGGGGCGGGGAGGGGCGATTCGGTGGCGGTTTTTACGGGTGGTGGGATTTCTGAAGGAGACCTACAGTGACACAGCGCACATGCCTATAAAGTGAGTATAATCAACATGCTAGGGAACACCTTGCGAGCGCGTCACTTGGTCCTCACCGGCGGCCTCCTGTTATTACTACTATGGTCTCGCCCTACTCTTGCGACTCCTACGCGCACCGGGCCTTGGGAGGGGTGGAGCGACGGGCTCTTCAAGCGTGCGGCCGAGCAGAAGAAGCTGGTGCTGCTCGACCTTGAGGCACGTTGGTGCCACTGGTGCCACGTGATGGACGAGGAGACGTATTCCAACCAAGCTGTCGCCGAAATCCTCAACAAGAGCTTCATCCTCGTTCGAGTTGACCAAGACTCGCGCCCCGACCTGAGTGCGCGCTACAGGGACTACGGCTGGCCTGCAACGATCATCTTCAACTCAAAGGGCGAAGAGGTCGAGAAGCTCTCAGGGTTCCAGTCTCCTGACGAGTTTATCCCGGTGCTCAAGGGAGCAATTGCCAACCCACAGCCGAGGGGCACGTCGGAGCCCGCGCTTTCCAAAGCGGCGGTTCTCTCAAGACTGCCTGATGACATTCGGACGCTTGTTACTGAGGATCACGCGAAAGCGATCGATAGAGATCTCGGCGGACTGAAAACGAGCCACCGCTACCTCGACCCTGATTCTGTCGAGTTCGGAATCACGAGAGCCCGAGCCGGCGATACCGAGAACGCGCTGTGGGTGAAGAAAACCCTCGATGCCAACGAGAAGCTGCTCGATCCAGTGTGGGGAGGCGTCTACCAGTACTCGACCAGGCGGGACTGGGACCACCCGCACTTCGAGAAGATTATGCCGTCGCAGATGGCGAATATCCGGCTGTACGCCTTCGCCTATCGAGTCTTCGGCGATGAACGCTACCTACAAGACGCTCGGGCAGTTGCTTCGTACGTCAATTCCTTCCTGCGCGACGAGAACGGAGCATACTTCACGAGCCAAGACGCAGACATCGTGCCGGGGCAGCACTCCGATCAGTATTTCTCGCTTGGCGACAAGGATCGCCGAGCGCAGGGGATTCCGGCCATCGACAAGCATCAGTACGCCCGCGAGAACGGGATGGCGATTCTTGCCATGACGGAGCTGTACCTCACCACCGGCGAGACCCAGTACCTCGACGCCGCAACGGCGGCCGCCAAGTGGGCGCTCGCAAATCGCCGCCGCCCCGACGGCGGCTTCCGGCACGGCGAGAGCAGCGGCGAGTCCGCGTATCTTGCCGACTCGCTCTGGATGGCTCGCGGGCTCCTCGCCCTCTACGCAGCGACCGGGGAGCGAGCGTTTCTTGAGCCAGCCCGGCAGGCTGCTGATTTCATCCGACGAGAATTTCCGAACCCAGACGGAGCCGGATTCTTTTCGTCTTCGCCGAAAGGCTCAGTAGTGCTACGGCCAGCGATTCGGCTTGACGACAATATCGCGCTGGCACGGCTCGCTAACGAGCTGTTTCACTACACCGGAGATGACGGGTATCGTGCTGCCGCAGCGAAAGCGCTCTCGTATGCGGCGCAGCGTGAGGTATTGAGCGAGTCGATCTCTGAGCCGGGAGTGATCCTCGCCGGCGAGGAGCTGGCGTCCGACCCGCCGCACTTCACGACCGTTGGCCCAAAAAGAGATGCGGCGGCAGAGGCGCTCTTCGCCACTACACGGAAGGTGCCTGCGCTCTACGTGCGGCGCGAGTGGTGGGACCGAGCCGAGGGGCAGATGCCGAACCCCGACGTGCAGTATCCAGCGCTTCCGAAGGCTGCAGGGTTCGTTTGCGCCAACAAGCGATGCTCGCTTCCGATCTTCGCTGTGGATGAGCTGAGGAGCCGAATTGCAGAGGTCTTCAAGCCGAAGTAACCTGCGCGCATGAAGATTGTCAGCTCAGAGGTGCTCTACGAGGGAAAGCTGCGCGGTGTGCGCGATGTCCTTGAAGCCGAAGATGGCAGGCGATTCCGTCACGAGACGATCGAGCATCCGGGGGCAGTTGTGATTCTGCCGATTCGGGATGATGGCGCGATGCTCTTCATCGAGCAGTACCGGCACTCTGTCAGGCGCACGCTGCTTGAGCTGCCGGCTGGGACCCTTGAGAAGGGCGAAGCTCCACAAGTCTGTGCCCAGCGCGAGCTCCAGGAGGAGATCGGCATGGCGGCGCGGGATCTAGTCCCGCTGGGAACCCTGCTTCCGGCGCCGGGTTTCTGTGACGAAGAGCAGCACATCTTTCTCGCAAAAGGGCTCTTTCCCAGCAAGGCGACACCCGACGAGGATGAGTCCATAACAGTGGTGCCGCTACAGCGGGCGGAGGTGGATGAAGCAATTCGTTCTGGACGGCTTGTGGACGCAAAATCATTGGCGCTCCTCATGCGAGCGCACGTTGGGGGATTGCTGTAAGACTTAAGGATATGGCTCGTAACGTAACGATAGCTGCTCGCTCATTTCTCGGCGCCTTCACGGCTTTTTGCGGCTTCGCCTTGATGTGGGTCGGCGCAACTCGGGATGCCGGCAATCGAGAAGAGGTGAATCAGGCCTTCCTCCAGGCGGTCGAGATTGACGCCGCTAGCCCCGATCCCTCCAACAACGGCCGAATTGTTATTGCCTCTGGAAACCTCGGCGGCAGCGGGCCGGTCGGGGATGACTTTGTTAAGCCAGGTGATTACGTCATTCTCAGGCGCAACGTCGAGATGCTGCAGTGGAGAGAGTCATTTCCGCGTGGCAGCGCGGAGCCCGAGTACCGAATCGAGTGGGTGCCAGGGCAAGTAAACTTCTTCGGGTTTCAGCAGCCACAGGGGCATGAAAATCCGCTTCTGACGGTGACTCCAGAGACGTTTGTAGTCTCCAGTCCCCGATTCTCGGGCTTTGATGGCTCGCGCATCGTGGCATCGATGGCGCCACAGGAGATCCTTGAGCTTGCTCCGGAGGTTCTCGCCAAGAGCGGGCAGGAGATCGCCGAGAACAGGATAATCCTCCGGAGAAACCCAGGGGGAGTCGCATTTGGCATCGGTGACATCCGGGTGTGGTACACGGTCGTCCGTCCAGGACCGTACACGATCATGGCCGTGCAGGCTGATGAGCGCACGCTGTTTGGCGGCAAGGTAGACAACAACACGATTATTCTTCCCGGTTCGTTGTCGAAAGAGGAGTTTCTGCAAGAGTCTGTGGGAGAGGATGCAGACTGGGGCAATTACAGCATCATGATCGTGGGAGCCTCTCTGCTCTTCGTTGGGCTCTGCTCGGTCCTCGCCCGCTACAAGTCCACGCTTGACCTACGGCCGAAGCTCAACGTCAAGGGCCCCGCAGCGGCGGCAGTTTTAGCGCTTGGAATTTCCCTCGTTTCGCTCTTTGTGTTCTTTGTGCTGGCCCTACTTGGGTAGTCTCAGTGGCACAGCAGTCCTTGCGCGCTGGTCCGCTTGCTCATACGGAGCTCGTATTTTAGGCGTGACGTCCGTATGCGCTGCAATCCAAAAGTCGGCGTCATCTTGATCCTAACATGCTGTTTTCACAACTCCTTTATCTTGCAGTCAGGCGCGAAGGCTGTCGCAAAGTCTCAGAGAACTCGCGGTGGAACTCGCGGTGGTAGCCGCGCGCTTTGCACTCTCTTGGGAAAGGGACCCCTTTGCTGTAAGGGGCCTCGCCCCTTATTGTTCTGTTCCTCTGGCCTAGCTAAGACCTGTTTGGTTGATTAGGTCATTGAATACTTGAAAGGTAAGTGCTGTGTCCCTCTCTCGGCTTTTTTTCCGTCTGATCGCAAGTTGGCCAGCCATGATGCTCGGCAACGTGATTATCCTGGGCATGGTTGTCTTTGTGCTGTACACCGACAGCGAGCCGCTTGCTTCATGCATAATAGCGAATCTCAGGAACGAGACGATTAGCACTATTGTCATCGCCTGGGGCGTTTTGCTTGAGTCTCGGAACGAGCTCATGGGCACTGCTTTAGGCGGCGGACAGCACGGAGCTTACGCTGAAGACCCTCTCGGCGCGGAATCGAGAAATTCGGGGCTGCTGCTGGTGTGCCTTGGGCTCCTTCTTGAGATAGTCACGTACTTCGACGCGTCGATTCATTTGCATCCCCCGCCGTCTTGGGTGTTCGTCGTGCTGCACGGAGTCGTGTGGATGCTTCTTGTAACGATCTGCGTGAGGCTCCTTCTTAGCTGCATTAACCTAGCCCGAATTCGTGTGAGGCCAACATGAACATAAAAAAACACGCTCTGGCTCTCAGTGCCGTTTTTTCGCTCTGTTGGGCCTCGTCGGCAGTAGCGCAGGGTGCCGTGACGACGGCGGTGTTTGTTCAGCGCAATTCGGCGAGCCGCAACGCGATCGCCTCTTTCGTTCAAGACCCTGGCACCGGGGAGCTGTCGCTCCTGGGTGTGTTCCGAACCGGCGGCCGGGGTGAGCCTTCTATCGACGGAAATCAGTCTCACTCTTTGGCATCAAAGGGGCGGCTACTGTTCGTAACCAACGCAGGAGACAACACCATCTCGTCATTTAACGTGCAGTCAGACGGGACCCCTGTGCTGGTGTCCCGGGTGTCGTCTCGCGGAGTTCGGCCAGTCAGCTTGGCCGTGAAGAAGAACACTCTCTTGGTGGTCAACCAGGGGATTAAGGCCGGGAAGCCGGGGGCAATCGGTGGCAGCGTCCAAGCTTTTAGGATCGCACCAGCCGGAACCCTCACACCGATTGACGGGGCGGTGTACCGCTTCTCCTCAAAGGACGTTCCGAATGAGGTTCTCTCGAATGCCGCCAACCCGCTCTTCTCGGTCGTTCGGTCGGGAGTTAGCGCCGTAAGCACATTTTGGTTTCACGAGAGCGGTGTCATCTCCCTCACCGAGACAGTGTACAACGTCCCGGACGGACTCGGTGGGGCGATAAAGTCAGGAGACCAGAGCACGGTAATAGTAACGCTCCCAGACGCTGCTACTGCCGGTGTCACGTCGCTGCAGCTGAACGCGCGCGGACGCGCGATTGCGCAGAGAACGTACGCGCGCCCCGCACAGAAAGACCCCTGCTGGGCGGCGATTCATCCTGACGGCATACGGTTGTGGACGGCAGCTTTTGCGACCCGCCTGCTCAGCCTGTACACAATTGGAGCCGACGGCCGCCTGACATCAGTTAGCAACTACGTTGCTCGCGGAGGTCCGGGCAGCGTAGACCTCGCTGTCGATCAAACAGGCGACTACCTCTTTTCGCTCAGGGCCTTTCGGGTTCCTAGCGGTGCGCAGAACATTCGACCCTCCGTCGATGTCTTTGCCACAACCGGGGGCTCGTCCAGTGCCGGCCTATCGCTGATAGGCAACTACCAGCTTCCAGAGAACTGGACGAACGCTGCCCCGACAGGTGTTGCGGTTGTCTCGCCTAATCCCGTTTAGTCGCCCAAAGCAGGCCACGCTGATTCGTCGCTCCGGAGCATGCCGGTTTCAGTCATCCTCGGTTGTCGTGCCCGGTGCTGTATCCAAAAAGTTTTTTCGCCTAACTTACATTGAAGGCTGCAACATCATTAGGTGAATGAACTCTTCAGATGAGCCACTAGTTCACTTAGTTTCGTCACGACTGGTTGGTTGCTATCCGCCCATGAATTCTCAGAGGCCTCGTCGGGGGGACTCATCAGCAGCTTTCACGAATACCGCACACCCATACGTAAACCTGTGGCGGCAAAGACCGAGCAAGCAGCCGCAAACGCAGGCGACAACGTGCCTTATGCTGTCGCGTGAGCGACTGCGCTTCCGGACTAGCGAATCCCATACATACCGCAAGGTCGCCCATGGCACGTGAGCAACCGAGGGGGCCACCGCGAAGAAGAAGGAACGAAACGTGCGCAACGCGAAGCCGGCGTTGCCAGCAGATTCGAGAAACGCACGCTTCTCGATCATATCCTCAATTGACCATCCCTCGCGCACGCGGTTGTAGATCCACCGTGTGAGGGCACCCATCGAGCTCGCTGGCCGGGTAAGGTATGCGTCCATGACGACGAGGCGACCGCCGGGCTTGAGAATGCGGAAGGCTTCTTTGAGAAATTTCTCTTTCGATGGACCGGTGCCATACACGGCAGCCTCAATACTGAAGACGACATCAAATGAGCCGTCGGCGAACTGCGATTTCTCAAAGTCATCAGCCGTCACCGCTACTGAAAGCCCCTCAAGCCTCTCCGATGCCAGTTCAGCTTGGCTCTCAAGGAGGGTGATTCCAAAAAGGTCGGCGTTGGGGAACCGCCGCCTTGCGATGCCAAGTGTTGTTCCGACGCCACAACCTGCATCGAGTGCCCGAAAAGAGCCTGAGTTTGCGTGACCGAACTGGTCGAAGACGATCTGGCAGGTCTCCTCAAGGAGGTCTTCGAGCCGGAGGGGATTCACCCACCTGCGCCAAAGTCCGAAGTGCATGTGGAAGTTCCTGCTCCAGTAGCGGTAGTCGAGGGCAGTGGCTTCAAAGTAATGAACTATGCCCTCCTTGCGAGTGTCCCGGATGGGCAGGGGGTCGGCTGGCTGGCTTCGTTGTGTGACAGTCATCTTGCGTCCTGCATCCTAGAAGTGTGACAGGTCTCTCCCGAAGAGCCGCGCCTTGCACCAGTCGAAGAGCACCAACACCTTGTTTCGAAGGCTCACCAGCTTTGTGAGATAGACGGAGCGCCACATCAGCCACGCCATCCATCCGCGAATACCGCCTCCCGGCGTCTCGGCGAGAGCCTTGCGGTTTCCGATGTACGCGAGCATTCCCTGATGGAAGTACCAAAAAGGCGGCGGCGTGACGCCTTTAGCCCATGCATTGAGGGCTTTTCCGAGGTACTTGCCCTGCTGTTGTGCAACCTGAGCCGTCGTTGGGTACTCTTTTCCGGGAATAAATGAGCAGTCACCCACGGCGAAGACATCCTGCGCGAACGTTGCCTGAAGCCGGCTGTTAACAACGATTCGTCCGCGCGAGTCCTTCGAAAAAGCGCTTCTTTCGATGAGCTCGGTTGGTCGAATTCCTGCCGACCATACCGTCACGCCAGCTGGGATAACCTCGCCATCCTTTAGAACAACGCAGCCCTCGCGCACCTCTTTGACCAGAGAGCCCGTGCGAACGGCAATCTTTTGCTTGCGAAACATTCGCATCGTGTAGTGACGGAGCGCTTGGCTGAAGACAGAGAGGATGTCAGAGCTAGCCTCCACCACTGTTATCGAGACGTCCTCAGCGAGCTCCGGCGCTGCTCTGCGAATCTCTCGCCGCATGAGGTCTGACAGCTCGCCTGCGAACTCAATCCCAGTTGGACCGCCGCCAACGACAACGAACGAGAGAAGCTGCTTCCGCTCCGCTCTGGTGGCCGAGGGAAGGAGCGCTTTTTCGACCTGCTCGACAATTCTCCCACGGATGACTCTCGCATCAACGCTCTCCTTGAGCGGTAGCGCTATTGTGTCGGCGCCAGGAATTCCAAACGTCTGGATCCGGGCGCCAACAGCGATAACGAGAGAGTCATAGGAAAGTGTTGAAGAGCTCCCGCCCGTTGGCGACTGTACGGTGACGGTTTTTGCTTCCGAGTCTACGGATGTGGCTGCAGCGCACACGAAACGCACTCCCCGCCGGAAGCCGAGCAGCGGCTCCGTGATGCTTCTGACTTCAACTGTCCCCACCGTCGAGGACGCAAGCAGGGGAGTAAAGAGAAAATGGTCTCGCGGTGACACCAGGGTGACATCGTACAGGGAAAGAGAGACTCTCTTCACGACCTGGAGGGCCGCAAACCCGCCCCCGAGCACTACTAGCTTTTTCTTCATATGCCCTCCGTTTTGCCTCCGCCTAGCAGGCGCGCGATTCGAGCGTCGAGCCTCATCAGCCGCTTGATGAGCGAGCGCGGAAGCTTTCGGGCCTTGTAGTAGAAGCTTACGCCTCCCTCAATAAATTCGGCGAGGCTCTCAACGTGCGAGGGCACTTTCGAGCCGTACGCCTGCTGAAGGCCCTTGAAGAACTGCACGGTCGGCTCTAGCTCGGTCCGCACCCGACGGTCCGAGATTATCTCGAACATCTCCCATGGATCTTTGGAGCAGGTGAAGTAGTCGCGCCGGTCGCCCTTGAGGTGCACTACGTTCACGAGTCCCCAGCTTTGCAGCTCACGAATGCCGGTGCTGACGTTTGACCGGGCGAGGGAGAGCCTTTCGCTTATCTCCTGCGCATGCAGAGGGCGCTCCTCGACGAAGAGAAGCGCATGAATTTGCGCGAGCGCCCGATTTATTCCCCAGCGGCTCCCCATCTCACCCCAGTGAAGAACTATCTGGTCGATGAGCGTGTCCCGCTTCTTGTCATTCTCAGGCCGTGTCATTACAACCTCCTGTCATTTCGTACATTTCTATTATGACAGAAATGTAAGACAAAGACACATACTGGAGTGGCCCTAACCAGCTGGGATTATTGATGGATAAAAGTATCAGCGAGTTCGCCCTCATTTTTGTGCGGGCAGGGGCGGCCCAGGCCATGCTCTCGACTCGGCGCTAATGAATATTCTGGCTCGGGTCGCCGCGGTCGTCGTCTTTCAGGCCCTTGACGACTTTGAGCCGAGTTTTGGCTTTGAGGCGCTCTAGCTTCCAGGTGTAGTAGGCGAGCTCGATGCGCTGGATAATTCCAGAGGATCGCGGACGGTACATGTATGCGTAGCAGAGGCCAGCGCAGATTAGCTCGGGCAGCGCTGCAATTGGGCTGCCGAAGATGGCGCTCAGCAGCACGAAGCCAACGCCGATAAGCGCGAAGGTTTTTCCGGTAATTGGCGTGCCCCAGAAGTTGAGCATCTGCCCCGAGAACGCTGCCATGAGCCCGTACAGTATCCAGAGAGTGGTGATCATCGAGCGAGTGCCCGAGAACGGCGCGTAGCGGAAGACGTCCGGGAGGAAGAGGGCAGCGAGCAGCACGAGCAGCTCTGCGGCAAAAGGAATACCGAGCACCACCTGAAGGAATCGGCGCCTGCTCCAGCGCGCTTCAAGCATTCCCCCCAGGCTGTAGATAATCAGCGCCCCGAAGATAATCTCTAGGGTATTGACCGCAACGAAGAGCGCAGTCACGAGCCGCCACACCTGGAAACGCTCAATCACCAGGTCTGTCCGGAAGATGAGGAGTGGAGCGCCAGCGCGGCTCAGCAGCTCCTCGATCACAGAGGCTGCGATCATCACAACCATCAGCACGTGAGCAGTGCTCTGGAAGGAGAAGAAGAAGGGGGAGCGTCGAGCCATGGGGCGATACTG
>CAYPUA010000058.1:0-2496 GCA_964413875.1 uncultured Bdellovibrionales bacterium | reverse complement strand
AGATTAGGATCAGAGCGGCCCAAGGGTGAGCACCAGCAAAATGCAGCTCGGCGGAGAGTGCCGGCGCAGCTCTACGCAGGGTGCGCTGCAAGTTCGGCTCTTAAGTCGAGCCCGACTGCGGCCCGCAAAGCCTCGGCTACTGCACGGAACGCAGGAACCTCTTCCACAGGGCTTGAATCTCGGCGTTTGTTGCGCTCGCTCACAAGCCGCACCGAGATCGAGCCGCCAACGCAGTCAACGAGGAGCGAGTCTGTCACTTGGGGTGTGTGGCCGAGGCTCGCGAAGGCGAGCACGTTACGAAAGCGCTCAAGCCCGATGCGCATGAATGTTGGGCGCAGCGGCGCAACGTACCCGAGCAGCCGAAGTGGCAGCCAGGAGGGTAGGGGGCCAGCACGGTGCTGCTCTAGGGTGTGCACGATCTCGCCTGACCCTTCGAAGCACGAGAAGGGGGAGAGTAGCGAGACTTCGAAGGGCTCGAACTCAATTGCATCCTTGTCGCCCGGCACCGGAGCCAGGCCACCGAGGCGAAACAGCTCATCGTGGGCGGGATGGCTAACGCCGGCGAGCAGCTCGTCCTGTGCGTTCCTGCCTTTCATGTTCGTAAGCGCTGATTTCTCCTGAGAATCCAGCAAGATCGGCAGCGCGTTGCGCAGGAAATTGTCGGTTAGAAGCGAGAGCGCGCCAACGCTGATTGGACGGGTGTCAGAGAGCTCGAAGCCGTAGCCGCCGAGCAGCCAACTTCTTGTGCGTCGAACTGTTGTCATGGTTGAGAGCCCTTCGCGATGAGTGTCGCCCCACGTCTGTAGGGTTGGAGTCATTATAAGTAAAAAGCTGGCCGGATCTAGGCTCATTCTAGGAAAGCCGAAAAAAGCTCGGAGCAAAGTCCTGCGCGCGTGCTAGAACGCCCGGTCCTAAGAGCCTAGGAGATGTTGTGAGGCGCACTCACGACGCTCTCGAAGCAACGACACACGAGAATCGAAATGATCGAACTCGGAATTGTTGATCTTAGCGCTTCAGCCAGACGGCGGCTTGCTGCCCTGGTTGAGCGCTGGGCTTGGGTCTCTCCTGACGCGCGAATTTCAGCTCCGCGCATCTCAATCCGATTGCTCTCCCCTGAAGAGGTGCGTTTCAACGGCGGGCTTGACGTCTGCGTTGTTGGTCCGGAGCTGTTGGCATGCGATGTGGCGTACCTCACCACGTTGCGGCGTGAACTCGCCGAGAAGCTGATTCTGTGCGTTCTCGACGCGCGCACGCAGTCGCTCGGAGTTGTCGAGCAGCTCGGACGGCTCGGCGTCGACGACGTGCTGCTTGAGAGCGCGGGGCCCGATGAGTTCGTGCGGCGGCTGGTGCTCTTGCAGCGCCGGATGCGAAACAGGCAGCGCGGCAAAATAGTCGTGGTCGATTCTGCGCGTGGTGGCGTCGGTGTTACCTTCGTTGCAGCAGGTGCGGCAGAGGCAGCACTATCAGCGGGCAGCTCGGCATGTGCCGTCGACTGCGACACCTGCTCGCACGACCTGTCGCGCTTTCTGCGCGTGAAACCGCACGTCAGCGAGCCGCTACGGCTTCTGGTTGAGCAGCAGCGACTAGTCACCGCCGAGACAGTCACCGAGTGCCTGCATCCGGTTTGGAGCGATGAGGCGCGTATGGTGTGCATGCCTCCGCCAGCCGGCTGCGACGACGCACACCTCGCATCTCCAGCAGCCGCACGGGCGCTCGTGGCGGTGCTTGAGACACTAGCAGTGCTGCACGACCGAGTTGTCGTTGACGCCTCTGCGCTCAGCTCTGGGGCCAAGCACGCAACGTACGGAGTGGCTGACGAGCTGCTCTTCGTCGCAAACGGAGACCCGTCGGGCGCCTTCGCCAACAAGCAGGCCCTCTCTCTCATTTCAGGCATGCTGAGGGCCGATGCGGCTCTCACAGTTGTGCTCAATGAGAACTCCCGTGTTTCGGCTCCAGCGTCGCTCCTGCGGCGCGAGGTTCTCGCCGTTTCGGGGCGTGAGGCGCGCTTCGTGCGCGTTCCGCACTCGGTCCGCGCCGCCCGCTGGGCGTGCAGCGGCCACACGCCGTACCGATTTCTTCGCCGGCAGTTTTTAGCGCTCGTGCAGCCGAGCAGCCCGTCACCGTCGGCGGTGCCGGGCTCTCGAGTGCTCGCGCGTGGACTGGAGTGGGCTGCTGCTGCGGCTCGCTCGGTCGTCTTCTGGCGAGGAAAGAAGCTGGCCGGCAGGCCAGGCGAAGCGCGTGAGCGGGAGGGGAGGGAACGCGAGCCCCTCGCCATCGGATTTGCCCAGGGGCTACTCGCCGACGGGGACGTGGTGTCAAAGCCCGTCCTTCTCGGCTGAGCTGGGCAAGCTCTCCCGCCATGCATTCGCTGTGCCTGCCATCCGAATAGACACACAACACGGGAGGATGCATGGAGAGAAGGAAGAATCGGGAGCGCGGGTACACACTGCTTGAGTACTGCGCCGGTGCAGCGATTATCGCGAGCATCTTGTGGAC
>CAYPUA010000057.1:0-13507 GCA_964413875.1 uncultured Bdellovibrionales bacterium | reverse complement strand
CGCAACTCGCCTCTGCGCGCAGCGCTGCGGTATTTCTGGAAGTAGCGCGGAGAAGAAATTGTATCCCGGAGGACTTAGTAGCCGGCCTTTCTGCTCCTCACCCTGTTCCTATTCTTTCTCATTCTCGTGCACTTGCACTAACTCCCTTTCATAATCAAGAAATTGCATCGAATAGCTTGCGATATTCGTGCCGAGCCACCTGGATGAGGAGTAGGAATCCAGTGCAAGTGCAGGAGAAGGAGGAGGAGGAAGAGTAGGAGGGCCCGTTCCGCGAAAGAAAAGTGAGGGTGTGAATACCAGTGTCGTAACGACGCTGATCACGAACGACCCTCAGACGTTCGCGGAGCGTTGAACCTATTCCTCTGGGGGAAGGCCAAAGAGGAATTCCATGGACAGGAAAAACGAGTCGAGATCCACCATTGGATCAAGATCTCCACCTTTCTCTGGCCCTTCTCTAGATGTGGCCATGGCGAAGTGCACATTGCCGGTGCCCGGGAACGAGATGCGAGCGAATCCACACGCACCCTCTCCAGGGACCTCGATAAACAGGTGCACAACGGGCCTCTCAAAGCCGGGCATGATGAGGTCATCAAGCTCAGGCGCGGGCTCTCCGCCCATGAGACCGGAGAACCCTCCGTACTCCGCCAGTCGCCGCGCCGGGGTACGCATTACTCCGGTGGCCACTCCGATCCGGTACTGCTCGAAAGAGCACACCGCTCGCTTTGGCGACTCCTTTAGGACATCCCCTCGGGCGAGCGTTTGGTGCTCGTTTCCGAGCCTCCAAACCCCCGTCTTTGGGTGCATAAAGAAAGCCAGGTCGAGCTCGGCTTCTTTCGTTAGGTAACACAGTTCAAATCGACGCATTGCAAAACCTCCTTGTGGAACCAACATGGGTCCCTCGTGCGCGCTGCAGCGTGCGTACGAGGGACCCACATGGCGTCCAGGAGGCAGGACAATGCCCAAAAAACCTTGCAGGTATTCACACCCTATAAAAGGGCACCTAGACAGTCTACGAGGTGGCGGGGATTAAGCAAATTTTGGCCGCTGGGAGAAGGTAGAGTAGCCCGGCTACTGGCAAAAAAAGAGGAGGCTAGCCCCCCTACAGAGAAACAAACTGTAAAGTTTAGAGCATGAGCTGCCGTAAGCTATAAGTAATTCGCTGGGCGAAAGTTATGGGGCTAAAGAGAACTTTAATTGCGCTGCTTGCCTTGAGTGTAGCCTTTCAGGGTGCTCAGCCGTGGAGCGTCGCTACGCGGGAGGTGTCCGCCGAGAGCAAAGCGGCTGCTCCGAAGCGCAAAGCGCCGCCACGGAGGGTTTTCTCCACCCGGGCATCGGTTGACCCGCTGACACCCGAGGCGGTGGCATTTTCTGAAGCTCTGGCGAAGTCTATCCCAAGTCGGTTGACGAGGGAGTCTCTTCGTAAGTTTACGTTTAAGCGAGCGAAGTCCAACTCGTTCGTCTCGGCGGAGACTAAATTCTCGCTTAGTGCATTGGCATCAGACCGCCGATCATGGGCACGTGGAGTGGCGACCGTTACAGCGGGCGATATGTTCGTGGCGTTCATTCCATCGGGAAATGGATTGGTTGGCATCGTTGAGGCGGTCCAGCGACGTGTCGGCAATAAAAAGGTTGATCTTAAGAGAGAGGCGCAGCTTCGAGCGGCTGGATTTAAGGTTCATCTACTAGTCGATCGGTTCCAGGTAGTCTTGTGGGATTCGCTCGACCCCAAAGGTATTGAGCTAACGGTAGCTAAGGCGCCGACCCTGATCACGAGGCCTCTCTCACCACAAGAATTTGCGAGTGTCTTGATCCCCCCAAAGGGTTCGGCTTCGAGCATGAAGGTTGCTCGTATGGTGACTCCGGCGATGCTCGCCGTAATGACGGCTACCACCGCTGCGATAGAAGAAAGGGAGCCCGCACTAAAGAGGTGGCTAAGGCCGGAAAGGGAGGTTATCTGCATTTTTGGCCCGTCAGCTAACGTGCCAGATAACGAGAAGGCGTGCCCGAAACCTTACGATGACATAAAATGCGACTACAGCGGAACGAAAAGGGAATTGACTCTCAACAGCGAAAAGGTCTTTGCTAAATCGCAGGAGGACTGCAGGAAAGCTGCCGAAGAATTAAATGAAAGAAAGTGTCGTGAGCAAAAAATTGACCCAGTAATGGTGACCTGTCCGGTGGCTATTCCCACCGCCAATACAGGGCCAGACAACTCTAATGATTATATTTGCGCCACTCCAGAACTGCAGCAGGTAGGAGTTCGCGGGGGCGAGTGTATCTCACTTTTCGGGCTTGACTGTAAAGACAGGAAGCCTGATCGCGTCCTCGCTACCCTCGACTATGAAAACAAAAAGGTGACCTGCAAGTGCTTTTGGGCGGCCAAGGACGATCCAACTTGCCCGGGGGATCCAGACACGGCGTGTCACTATGACGAGAAATCTTTAGAGAAGAGAATACCGATGATAGCAGGTGAGAGCAACAAAATCCGGGTCGAGAAATGCCATGCGTCATGTGAGACGCAAGAAGCGAAGACCGCCCGGATCGAATGTGCCGGGGTAGAGGCGTAGATTGGTAGCGCAGAGAAGGTGTCCGTCCAGCTCTCAAAAAAAACATTCGGAGGCTCAAAGCAGAATCTAGCGAGGCATAGCACTCCTCATCTTCATCCTAATCCTGCTCTTACGCCTGCACCTGCACCGGAATCCTCTTCAAGTTCAAGAAATTGCAGATGGTTGCCCACGCCATGCCGATCGAGATGCCCGGATGAGAATGAGAAATCCGATGCAAGTCTAGGATTCGGAGACGGAGGAAGTTCAGGGGCAGCATAGCCACCTTTCCCCGCCCCAAAGCCAGGCTAGAGAAGCCTCTAACAGCCAGCTTTAGACAGCATGTGCCGGCCCCTCCTGCCGAATCAGAACCGCCAATCGTTGCTTTCCACCCCTCGCTGAATGACACTCCTGGCTGGGTTTGAAAGGTTTTTTCTCTAACGGGAGTTTCGCTCCCAAGGAGTCGGATATGTTGTACGAGCACTTTTCTGAGTGCCCGAAAGTTGAGGGCTACAGCCGGACGGTTGCAGTCTTCGGTATTATTGGCAAAGAGAGCGATCTCTCGGCAAACGTTGGCCAGCCAGTCCTGCTGCTAAAGCAGCGTGACGGGAATGGCGGCTTTCCATGGCATTGGGATCTTCCGGGAGGCTCTGCCGAGCCGGGGGATGCCATCTCGGATGATGATCCCTTGATACGAGGATCGCACGACAGGTCTGTTCGAAGGACCCTTCAGCGCGAGCTTCTTGAGGAAGTTAACATCCGTTCGGATTACCACGTCAGAATCGGAAACCCGCTCTACGAAGTGCGGGGGGTCGAGAAGAGGATCGTGGAGCATCACCTCTTCCTTGTTGTGTCTCACGGCCCTCCGAAGGAGGGCAACGAGGCGATCAACTTGGCGTGGGTCAACCCGCAATCGGCCCTCGGGCTGAAAATTGCGAGGTTTGAGCCAGCGCAGCGCTCGATGGGGCCTGTGGCGATCCTGATGCACGATGGCTTCTCCGTGCTCAGCAAGCCGCTGTACGAGGGGCCGCTGACGGAAGAGATCAAGGCAGTTGCTGGTTCAGAGCTCTGCTCGAACCGGTTCAGCTTGATCGATCGAGATTGCTACTTTGCAAGGCTGTCTCCGGATGGCTCTGTAAAGGTTTACCGACGGCTTAATCCTTGTGCTCCGAGCGGCCACTTTGTTGGCAGCCTTGAGCACCTAGCGTAAGCCTCTGAGTTGTATCAACCTGTCCCGCACCGAGAGGGAACACAATATCTCGGCACCTTCATCGTTCTCCTGTCGAAAACTC
Source organism: uncultured Bdellovibrionales bacterium (assembly GCA_964413875.1). GTDB lineage: Bacteria > Bdellovibrionota_C > UBA2361 > UBA2361 > OMII01 > OMII01. The sequence continues at coordinate 9,672 of CAYPUA010000057.1, read as the reverse complement.
GTGTCAGTCATGACTTTCCGAGTTTTTTCAGCCGCAATACTTGCGAGCTTCTCTTTGGAACAATTCGATTCTGGCGACGAGCGGTGCATAACTCGAAAGAATCCGTGCGCCCCATGCGAAAACAGGAAAGGGAGTTGTCCCGTACAAACAACGCGACGCTTAGAAAGCAAGAAAGTCATGACTGACAGGAGTTTACCCAATGCCAAGTCACAGAGACGTCATCCCTCGGAATAACTCTTAAGATACGGTCTACGACCAGACAGATGAGTAGAAGGAATTCCTGCGTATCCGACCGTCCCTGAAACTCTGGGAGGCTCGGAGGCGCAGAAAGTGAGGAGAGGTTTATACCGCTTTGGTGTTCACTCTAAAGGAACTCAAGCGATAGCTCACCCTTGAAACTGTGACTACGGACATCCGGCCATCCCTAAGCTCACAAGGCATCGTAGAGGCGGTCCCTTGTGAGCTTAGGAGAAGATGGCATGCGCTGTCCCTAAGCTCGGCTTCAATAGGAGATACTTCTGTGCACACAACCTTAAAAGTGACTGGAGAAGTGGTGGCTTTCATTGCTCAGGCAATGGCTATTCTCTTCTCCGTTGGATTCATGGCACTGATGGCATGGATCGTCACATAAACCGGCAGGGCACAGATTTTGATGGTTACAACCCTCACTTTCTTGCCCTCCACCTTTTTAGGAGAGCGATGCGAAACAGGAGACGGACATGCTCTGTAGAAAATGTGTGCAGTCTCATTTCAAGTTGTAGCGGCGCATCTCATTCCTCGTCCTGATCCTAATCATCTTCCTGCACCTGCACCTGCACCTGCACCTGCACCGGCTCCGGCTCATACTCACAAAATGTTCGGGAATTGCCAGGTATATACCCGCAAAAAAGGGGACGGACGAGGACGAGGAATCCAGTGCAAGTGCAGGAGAAAGAGGAAGGCTAGGGCAAGGACGAGGGGGAGAACGGCTGGCTAGTAACTCCTTCGCGAGCCAGCGCCTTCTCTACAGAGCACCTCCGGCCCCTTTTTTTCGCGCAGTGAAATGCTGAAGCCTTACCCCCAGCGCGGCTCTTGCTGCGTCGAGCAGTGCAGCGTTCCGCCGCCGAGAATCCAGTCGGTGCAGTTAATTCCCACTACCTTTCGGCCTGGCATCAGCTCCGCCAGGAGGCCTAGCACGTGCCTGTCGCGCTCGTCGTTCCAGGTCGGGACGAGGCACAGCCCGTTGGCGAAGTAAAAATTAGCGTAGCCGGCTGGCCAGCGCACACCGTCGCAGAAGCGCGGGGTAGGGAACGGGATCTCCACGACAGTGAGCTTCTCGCCCTGTGGGGTGCGGAAGCTCTTGAGCACTTCGACGTTCTGTTGCAGCCGCTCGTACTGCTCGGTGTCGCTCTTCTCAGCGCTCGCCACTACCACCGTGCGGCGATCAACGAAGCGCGCCACGTTGTCGATGTGGCCGTGCGTGTCGTCACCCGACACGCCGTTAGGGAGCCAGATCGTGCTGGAGCACCCAAATTGCGAGCGGAAGATCTCCTCGTAGTCGGCTTTCGAGAAGCCGGCGTTTCGCTGCTGGTCTTCAGATAGCAGGCACTCCTCAGTGACAAGGATCAAGCCGTCGCCGCTCACGTCGAGCATGCCACCCTCGAGCACCGGCTGCTTGCCGCCCTTTAAGCCCTTCTGGAGCGGGACCTTGGTTGTGGCAGCGATAAACTCCGGGACTGTTCGGTCAAGCTCAACCTCTGGCAGGGCGCCCCAGCCGGTGAAGAGGAACGAGAGCCACGTTGGGCTTTCGCCAACGATCCCGATCGGCCCAGAGTCGCGCAGCCAGGCGCGGTTGTACTGCGCACGGTGGAAGACGATGTCGCCGCGAATCTCCTGGCGTGACAGGCGCTCGCGCGCGTCATGCTCGGTCTCCTCGTCGAGGCACAGCAGCTCAATGCGCTCGTTCTGAGAGACGTGGCGGATAAACTCACAGTACGCCCAGCGCACGGCGTCGACCTTTCCCGGGTAGTCTGACTCAAGGTAGGGCCACGCGATCCACGTTGCGCGGTGCTCTTCCCACTCTGCTGGCATCCGATTCTTCTGCATACGCTACTCCTGTGCCGCCTTCTCGCCGTCACGGGTCCAGGGGCGCTGCCCCTTGATGCCGAGACGGGTGGCGAACTTCTCCTGGATTAAAAAGTCAGATGGCAAGAGCTTCTGCTCTTCGAGCCAGAGGTAGATCTCTTCGGCTGCCATGCGGTGTGCGATCTCGTTCGGGTGGCGGTCAACTCCAGGGATCACCTGCAGCCGCTCAAGCGGAATCCCCTTGTAGGCATCGGAGACATCGAGCACGGGCACTCCGAGCCCCTGCATGAACTTCGCCACCTTCTCGTGCAGCGGGTAGAACGGGTAGCGCTCGTCCATCGGGAGGCCGAAGAGCGGGAATACGACAGCGACTACTGGTGTCTTGGACTCACGCGCAAGCGAGACGATCGTTGTCATTGAGTCGGTGAACTGCTTCCACGAGCGTGGGTTGTTGAACAGGTCGTTGAAGTAGTCGATGTACGCCTGGTGGGTGCGAGAGTTGTGGAGCCGGGTAGCGACGAAGCCGTACGTGCGCCAGTTAGCTGCGAGCCACGCTTTCCTGCCGGTCATGTTGAGCGCGCCGAAGCGGTCTTGCATGTTCTCGGTGATGCCGGTGGGATTATGGAGCTTAATCTCCGGATCGTTCAAGGTGATCTGGAGCATGATCATGTCTGCCCCTTCTTTGAGCGCGGTCTTCACCACCGGGATCTCGTGCGAGGTGGAGTAGGCTGGGACGCCGTAGTTAATCACCTCCGCCCGGCGTGGGCTGCCGCTCACGTTGAGCATCTGCTCTAGCTTCTTGGGGAAGGTGTCAGTGAACTGCATGTAGGGGGCGAAGGTGAACGAGTCGCCGATGGTTGCGATACGGTACACGTTTGCAGGCTTCACTGCCTCGTGCGGGAAGTCCTGCATTGAGGGCACAAGCGGCGAACGGAAGTAGAAGCGCGGACGGTCGCTCCAGCCGGGACCAGCCTCAGAGCGGACGGGCACCGTCAGCCGGACAACAATCTCCAGCAGCACGAGCGCCACGGCAAGCCCGAAGGTGCCAGCCAGCAGGGGGGCAAAGCGGGACTTCTTGGGGCTCATTGCGGCGCCTCCGGCTGCAGCAGGGCCTCTGCCTCAGGCTCGCGCTCCTGTCCGCCCAGGCGGGTGTAGAGGGCAAGGAGCTGCGTTTCAAAGGCTGGAACGGTGTAGAGGTTTTCCGCGCGCTGCCGGGCACGGGCTCCAATGGCAGCTCGCAGCTCAGGGCTGTCGAGCAGTGTTCGTATCCCGGCTGCAAACTCGTTAGGAGCTGCCGCAGCTAGCACGGCGATCTCTCCGTCTAGGACCTGTGAGTGGGTCGGGAGGTCGGTTGCAACGAGCGCCGTGCCAGAGTGCAGGTACGAGTACACCTTCATCGGAGTGTTGTTCCCCTTAATGCGCGGCGAGACCAGGATCTCAGCGTGCTGCAGGAACGACTTTAAGTCTGCGACTGGCCGGGGGCCGAGAAATGCCACGCTCTCTCGGCAGCCCAGGCCCAACGCCTTGCGAGCGTAGGCTTCAATCGAGCTTTCAGTGCCGCCGATCACTACGAGCTGCGGTCGTGTATGGTGCTCCGCGATCAGGGCGAACGACTCAAGCAGAAGGTCGATCCCCTGGTACCGTTCGAGGTTTCCAACGTACAGGACAACGGGTCGGCCGTCCTCGACGGGGCTGCCGAAGAGCTGCGAGGCGCCGATGCGCGGGCTCTCGCCCTCCGGCAGGAGCGAAACGTCACGCAGCATGACGGTGTGCGGCGAGCCGTGGCGCTCAGCGATGAGCTGCAAGGCATCGCACACAGGCGCAACGGCAGAGCTTCCGCGCACGGCGACACCTTCCAGGAAGCTTAGGAGCGGCAGGAGCGGCCTGAAGATGCGCCACTTCTCAGTCAGCTGCATCGAGAGGGAGGAATCCATGTCGTACAGGTACGGCGTGCCAAAGATCTTCTTGGCGAGCCACGCGATGAACACGGCCTCTTCGACCGCATGCACGACGGCGTACTGCTCCTTGCGCGCCCTCCACAGCAGCGAGAACGCCGAGAAGGTGAAGAACACGTCGCACAGCAGCTTCTTGAGCGAGATGCCAGGCCGCACCCCGCGCAGGAAGCGTGGCGAGCGAGTGCGAATAATGCGCACTCCGGCGATCTCGAGGTCTGAGCCCTCGTCGTACGCCAGGAGGTCTATCTGCGGGCGCTCGCCAGAACGGGAGGCGAGCTTCGCCGAGAGCGTCTCAAGCACTAGCCGCACCGCAATCGGCGTGCCGCGCTCTTGGTAGAAGGGTTGGGGGGCAAGCACCAAGATCTTCACGCTACGTCCTCCCGAAGAGCTTGCGCCGGATGAGGGCCTTGGTGTCGCGCAGGAAGAAGCGCAGGGAGCGGCGCTGGCAGTTGAGCCAGAGTAGGATGTAGCCGCCGGTTGAGAGGGTGAACTTGAGCACTGCCGGGCGCAGCTTCGGCAGGTGGCAGAACATGTGGGTGAACATGTGAATCTCAGTCTTAACGAACTGCTTTCCAGTCTGGCGCGGGAAGCGGAATCCGTGATCGCCGTATGCCGGAACGGGCTTTCCTTGGCGGCGCAGGGTCTCGGTCACGCGGAAGGCGCGCCAGCGCTTCTCGGTCGCCATCATGCGGTTGCACGCGAGCGCCTCGCGCTCGGTGACAGGGTCAACAACCGCGTCGCCGTCCTCGGCGATGCGGCGAACGGCAGCTTGCCCGCGCGCGGTGCGGGCCAGACCGAAGCTCCAGCCCTTGTAGAAGTCGACACCCTCGTGGGGCGGAGCCATCCACGGGTCGCCGACCGCAACGTCTGCGAACTCAGCCAGCGCATCGAAGCAGGTCAGGCAGCGTGACGGCGTGTAGAGCCGGTAGACGATGTTGATGATCTCCATGGATGAGGGGCGGTAGCCCTTCTTCTCGCCGAAGTACACCGGGTAGAGCGAGCCGTCGTTCATCTCAAGGTGCGGCGTTCCGGGGTGCTTGCCGACGCGAGAGATGTAGCGCTTGGCGTTTTTGGTCTTCTCGCCCAGGCTCTCCCAGATGATCTTGAGAGCGTCGTGCTCGACAGCGGCGTGGCAGAAGAGCCCAATCGTGAGGACGATGCGCTCGCGCAGCCGCTGGTCGAGCTCCGCAGCCTTGACGTAGCCGTGGATCTGGCAGGGTAGCCCGACGAGCGCGTACCGGCCTGGGACGTTTCGAATCTCGCTGAAGACCGAGTTGGTCGGGCAGATGGCGTACTTCGACTTCATCGCAGCGAGGATCTCCTCGCGTGAGCGGGCAACGATCGCTTTGCCTTTCCAGAGCTGCTCGGGGTCAGAGGTGATAACGACTGCGCCGTCGATCTCGCCGCGCCGCATCATGTTGAGCAATATCGCCGTAACGAGCCCGCCGCTCGTCGATCGCTCGCGGATATCTGGGTCTGTCGAGTAGGAGAGGAATGCGTCTATGAACGAGCCGTGGGTCGAGGACAGGTCTGCTTCCTTTCCGAACTGCTTCTTGTAGGCGTCGATGACGTTGAACTCGTCGCCCGGGCACACTTTCACGCACAGGTCACAGTCGGTGCAGGCCGAGAGGTTGTGCACTGCTGGGTAGTCGTCGTTGTCGAGGCCGAGCACGCCGGTTGGGCAGATGCCGACGCACGAGCCGCAGCGGTGGCAGAGGCCGCCGTCGATGATCTTTCCGAGGCTGCGAAGCGCGCGCGGCGTTGTGTCGCTCTTGTCGTGCTCCCAGGTGAGAGGAGATGTTATCGGGCTTGAGCCGCGCAGGGTCGTGTACGGCGCCGGGGCTGGCTGCCCGACGATTGAGAGCGAGGCCGGCTTGCTTCGCTGCTCGGGAGCGGTTGCCTCGCTGCCGCTAGCCATGCTGCTCCTCCCGCACGAACTTCGCGACCACTGGCGAGCCGAAGAGCCACGTTAATCCGATTGCGCGCGCTACACGCTCAAGCCGGCGCGAGAGCTCGGGGCGCTTGAGAGCCCGGTGCAGCCCCATCGGAAAGAAGAACTGCGCTGTGGAAGACTCAAGCTGGAAGCCGTGGCGCTTAAACTCACGCCGTACCTGCCAGGTGGTGAAGATGCGGAAGGTGCGGGTGTTGCCCTCAATACGGCGCTTGATGCCGAAGAGGAGCGGGGAGAGGAAGTTAGAGCTGAGCCACACAGGGTAGTCGACGATCACGGCGTGGTTTGAGGTCCTGCACATCTCTGCAATCAGGGTGCGCCAGGCTGTGCAGTGGCTCATCAGCCTGAAGCTCACAACGAGGTTAAACGATCTATCGGCGAAGGGGAGATCGACGAGGTTCCCGGCGCGAAAGGAGATGGCGCCAGACTCGATGAAGTGCCTCAAACGCTCGGCGCAGATGTGCGCGCTGCCGAGCACGGTGACGTCACGGTCTGCGCGCGAGAGCGGGACAGCGATCTGGCCATGTCCGCCACCCACGTCGAGCACCGAGGTGCAGTCGTGGTCTAGCGCAGCGATAACGGCACGCTCTTGCACTGCCAGCATCCAGCCGCCAACCGGCCCGCCGAAGCGTGCTGCGTACTCCTCAGACGAGGAGTGGATGTCAGCCGTCTCGTCCCCGTAGCGGACGATCTCTGGGCTGCCGTGTGGAGCGTCGATCACTGCGTTCGACATGCGAGTCCTGGCGAAGGCGCGGGGCAGCGCGCAGAGAGCGAAAGCTCTAGGCACCAGCCAACCGTATCAAGGGGGCGGAGTATATAGGGTAAGTGCCTAAAAAATCAAGGAATCCTCCCCCTCTGGGGGTGTCGTTAGCCTGTGCCGCGAGGCGCTAAGGTGCTGAAAATTGGCGGGTTATCACGAGGCTGAGCCGGGCGGACCGCGCCACCCTCAAGAAAAACCGGGACTCCGCCGACTAGTCTTGTAAGGGCAGCTACTTTAGCGAGGGAAGAGCTATGGATTTTCCGACAGAGATCGTTGGTGACAAGGCGTACATCAGGGTGACCAGTGATCTCGACACAGAGGTCGCGGGAGAAGCGCTCCGAGCTGCGTTTAACGATGTGTACGACAAGGGAACGCGCACAATTGTGCTCGACCTCTCAAGCACACAGATCATCAACAGCTACGGAATCGGCAAGGTGCTCATGTGCTACAAGCGCCTCAAGGCCGAGAATGGGGTGCTGATGGTGAAGCCCCTCAGTGGATTTGTGAAAGAGACGTTCGAGCTGCTGATGCTCGACAAGCTGCTGCCGGAAGACAAGGATCGGTAGCAGGGAGAAGGAGAGAGCAGGGAGCGAAGTTGCAGTGAGCTGAATGGAGGAGAAGCGGAGCAGATAGCCCATGAGCGTCGCGTCGACACCCCCGAGCATTTTGCTAGCTGACGGAGACGACCGCAGCCGCGAGGTGTTTGGAAGCTTCTTCCAGCGCAGAGGCTGGCAGTACGACGTCCTCCAAGACTCCCGCATGCTCGGCTCAGTTCTCGACCGCACACCGTACGACATCGTTATCGCTGACGTAGAGATGCCGGGCGTCGACGCGTTGCAGGTGCTGACAGACGTGCTCAGGAAGCACCCAACGCAAGCTATCATCGCCGTAAGCAACGAGGCCTCGTACGACGACGCACTGACGTTCTTCCGCAGTGGCGCCACCGACCTGTTGGCCCGCCCCGTTGATTTCATGTGGCTTGAGCGAGTCGTGCAGCAGGTAGTCTGCTCTCGTCGAAACGAGGAGCGTGAACGGCTCTCGTACGCTTTCGTGACGAGTGAGCGAACCGAGATGCGCTTCTCGTGCAAAGATGTAATTGAGCTCGACACAGTGCCGCTGCCGATAGTGGGCCGACTACAGGCTGTTGGCGCCCTAGACCAAAACGAGGCGATCAAAGTGCGGCTTGCCGTGCAGGAGGCAGTGCTCAATGCCCTAGAGCACGGCAACTTGGGGCTTGAATCAGCCTGGAAGGAGGAGCTTCAGGCAAACGGCGAAGACCGCTTCGCTGCGGTGCGCCGCGAGAGGCTGCTCGATCCAGCATACTCTGAGCGATCGATCTTTGTGGCTGTTTCGTTCGACGGCGGAGTGCTCGAGATCCGGATTAAGGATGAGGGGCAAGGATTTCTCAATCTGCAGGGCGCGCAGGCTCGTCGCGGCCCTCAGGATGTCTCGTGCTCCGGGCGCGGATTAGCGCTCATGTCGAGTGCGGTTGATGAAGTTTTATTTGACAAGAACGGATCTGAAGTAACGCTTCGAAAGGCTACCAAGCGCGCAAGGAGAGCGTAGAGAGATGGCACTTAAATTTAGGCTTAAAGGGCTGGCAGAGACCTTCGTCGACACGATCACCTGCCCGTGTTGCGGCACCGTCGGTTCAGATGACCAGAATTTCTCGACAGAGTTCACCAAGGTGACGTACGAAGGAATTGTGGTCGTGGTGCAGTGCCGCTCGTGCAGCGAGATCTTTGTACCATGCACCCAGCGTCTAGGGATCCTCGATTACAAAGCGCTCCGCGTCGCAGTAGAGAAAGACAGCGTCGACAGTGGACAAGCGATTATGACAGGGTGGGAAGCGGTGAGGCTCTCAGCCGAGAAGCTGAACGCCCAACGAAAAGGGGCGATGCATTAGCCCCCGCGGCTGTGCTGTTTCCCCCGCACCCCGGCAACGGGAACGGCACCGGTTCCGACACCGGCGTTGCTGAGGGTTATTTATTTACAAAGAGAGCGGCGAGGACAGAGAAGGGGAAGCAGGACTAATTCCCCTCGTTGTTCTCGCTGCTCTCTTTGTTTTAATTCCTCGTTCTCGCGCCTGTTCTTGGCAGCTGCAATCTTTGTGTCGGTCACGTAAACGTGTCCGTTGCTGAGGGTTATTTATTTACAAAGAGAGCGGCGAGGGCACGGAGGGGTAGCGATAGGGCTGTCCCCCTCGTTGTTCTCGTTGCTCTCTTTGTTTTAATTCCCCGTTCTCGCGCCTATTCTCGGCAGCTGCGATAGAAAGAGGGGATGAGGCGTTACTTAGTAACGTCAGCCAACGTCAGGCCAGCCTTCTTGAGAGCGCCGGCGAAACCGATCTTGTCGATGGTACGGAGAACGCGGGTCGAAACACGAACGCGGACGTACTTGCCAAGCTCCGGCACGAAGAGGCGCTTCGACTGTAGGTTCGACTCGAACTTGTGGTTGGTCTTGTTGTTAGCGTGGCTAACACGGTGACCGTTTTGGTGTGAAACCCCTGAAATTGCGCAACGACGAGCCATAGAAACTTCCTCTAAGAAATGCCGGGCGAGCTTATATGTCTCTGACATGATTGTCAAAGTAGGGGAAACAATCCCTGTCACCAAGTAACCAGCTGATTTTCCAGCTTTTTATCGCTCTCCCGCAAACTCGGGCCCCGTGTACGCCCCCGTGCACGTGCACGTGCACGTAAACGGCGATGATTTCTACCAGTCGCTTCGCAACCGGACCTGAACCCGGTGCCGTGCCCGGGCGAGTCGAGGACTGGCTCGGCGTCACGAAGAACACGAATCCGTGACCTCGCGTTATTAAACCAGAAGCTCCCGGTATCGACAGAGGCTGCGAGGATATACCCACGGCCGGTTGTGAGCAGCGAGCTGAGTCGCTGCTCAAGCCTTTTGGTTAAGTAACGCGGAGGCGCGGAACTCGCGGAG
>CAYPUA010000056.1:0-14850 GCA_964413875.1 uncultured Bdellovibrionales bacterium | reverse complement strand
CCGCACTACAAGGTCTCTGAGAGCTTGTAGCGGGCGCTACTCCCGGAGACGCGCATGCTCCCGCTGGTCTGGACCCACTTTTAATCGCTCCACATCGCTCGCCCCGCAACTCCTGGCGCCAACCTCCGATATACCCCGCAGTCGGATTCCGCCATGGACCTAACCCTATGTTCATTACACCCAAAGCTGACAACAATTCGGGGGCAACATGCCTGCGAATTCCACTCGACCGACGCCCCCGCCAGGGTCCCGGGCTGAAATCATCCTTGCGAGGGTGTGCCATAAATGGCACACTTAGAAGATGCAGGTGATGCGCACCCCAGAGTTTGAGCTCTGGCTGGAGGCGACACCGGCAAGGATCCAAGCTTTGCTTGAGTCTCGCGTATTTCGAATAGAGCACTACGATCACCTCGGCGACGCGAGGCATCTTGGAGATGGGCTCGCAGAGCTTCGGTGGAAGAACGGACTGAGAGTTTACTTTGCTAGAGTGGGACATCGCGCTGTCCTGCTTCTTAACGGGGGAGGCAAGCATGCCCAGAAGAGCGACATCAAAAAAGCGAGAGCTATCCTTGGGCGATATTCCGACCCGCCGATTAAAGGCTAAGTCGGGGCTGTCTAGCCCAAGCAGTGCTCGTCGCCTGCAGGGTCAGGAGCTCGTGTTTCGGGCCTTTTGGCAATGCCTCGTCGAACAGGATATCGATTCCTTCAAGGAGATTCTTCGCGGGCACCTTGATGCGGTGAACAAGGAAACGCTGGCTAAGAGGTCCAGGACATCTCGGCGCACCCTGTACAGAATCCTTTCGCCCGCGGGTAACCCTACCCTTAAGAGCATCTCTAGCGTGATTCATGCGCTGTATGGCTAAAAAGATTACGTTTGGTGAACTCTTCCGGTACGGGGATACTTTTTCTCTTTTCTCTCTCTATTGGTAGGGGGCTATTCCGGCGGTCCTTTTAAATACCTAATCCCCCTGAGGCCGTGGCTGGAAAGGGGCTTCTGACACGTAACCCCATACCCGTAAGGAAGCGAGGAACTCCGGACTTCTAAAAAGTAACCCTGCACAAGTGAATTTAAGATAAACGATTGCCCCGCGCGCGAGCCGGCCTACAAGGTCTCTGAGACCTTGTAGCGGGTACGGGGCTACTTTTCTCGCTCGATAATTCGGCCAGCCACGACTTTATCTCCTCATTTGCGAAACCTCCGAATACCGATGCGCGATGAAAAGTACATGACGCATGCAGTTCTCAACTCGTGCGTAGCTAGCGACCAAGTCGTCGCTATGCCTCTATCTGCGCAGGATTAGGTGTAGAAGTACAGGGGTTATCCCTCGGCCGGGAGTGGGGGCGGGGCTTACATGCGCATTTCGGTGTGGATTATGCCCCTGTGGCGTAGGTCAACCCCCTGGAAAAGATAGTCGCTCCAAAACCCGCTTGGAATTGTGTATATATCAGTCATATACTTAAGGTAGAGCATGGATCTCGGGAAATTGCTGCACATAACAGGATTTCAATGGGATCAAGGGAACCTTGAGAAGAACTGGTTTAAGCACGGCGTATCCCCACTGGAATGTGAGGAGGTCTTCTTCAACCAGCCGCTTGTGGTTTCACCGGATGTCAGACACTCCGATACGGAGGCGCGTTTCTATGCACTTGGTCGCACAGATGGAGACCGCTACCTATTCGTGGTCTTCACCGTGCGCGGCCGCAAGCTAAGAGTTATTTCCGCTCGTGATATGAACAGAAAGGAGCGAAAGATATATGGCTCGTAAAACGATTCCAAAGTTCGCCTCGGAGAGCGAAGAGCAGGATTTCTGGAACAAGCACGACTCGACAGAGTTTATCGACTGGACGAAGGGACGTATTGGCGTTTTCCCAGAGCTAAAACCGTCTACCAAGACGATATCGCTTAGGCTTCCGGAGTCTCTCTTGTCTGCCCTGAAGACGCTTGCGAACAAAAGAGACGTGCCGTATCAGTCCTTGATGAAGGTATTTCTCGCGCAGCAGCTCCGGAAGGAGCTGGAGGCGCCCGAGAACAAACGGAAGCATCGCGCCGGTCGACGGGGGCGCTGAGGGCGGTCGGTCGATCCCCCTACGGAGCGGAACCCAGGGTGGGCGGTGGGAGAGGGGGCCAAAAGGGGGTTCTGAGCGCCCTTCTAAATTTTAGCCCAACTACCAGCCCCGAACACCCACGGCACCGCGCATGCCAACGGCTCGGCGTTCTAATGACTCGACCGAGCTAACCACGCCGTCATCCACATGCCCGCCAAGGCCAGACTCGAACTTGCTCAACAAGACGCGCGACACCGGATGACACAATCAATACGCACCACCAACAGGCGCTCAGTTAGGCGCTCCGCACGTCATTTACTGAGCCAGCCGCCGCCCGGACCAAGAGGCTTGGCAATCCCAAGAAGGCCACGAAACGGGGCTAAAACAGCCCCGAGCCACCCATACTCTTACTTTACGAGAACTAGAAAACTAATAGCCTTTAGTAGGGCTCGCCAGCAGGTAATTCGCCCGTTAAGGCCCGCTTAGAGACGGCAACCCGGCACCATCAGAGCTGCTTCTAGGCTCTACTCCTTAGCCTGCCCCTTGTACCAGATGCGGTATGGGCCACGCTGCGCTCCGCCGCCCTGGTCGCTGTACACGCCGCACGGGTTCCGGCTGGCTGGAAACTCAAGCATGCCGTTGCACGGCTCGAATCCGCACTGCTGCTCGAATTCTCCTAGCTGCCTGTCAGCTTCGGCGTTTATGAGCGACGTTACTGCGTGCTGCTGCTGATAGCGCGGCTCTGGCATCACGATGGGCTCTCTTCCGTTCACCCTGAGGCCGGCGCGAAGGATTCGGCGGCTCACGGCCTTGCCTAGGTCTATCTCAACCGGGTCGCCACTGGGCGTGCGAAGCTCAAGTGCTAGCCGCGTCGGCAGCAATCGCATCCCAAGAGCGTCAACATCAAGCGGCGCGTTGCGCTTGAGCCCCAGGGCGCTTCTCACCTTTCCCTCTGCCACCACAAACGAGAGCTGGACCTTGATATTGGAGTCCATCACGTAGCCAGGAAGCGTTTCGACCATACCACCGGTCTTGTAGCTCTGGCACGACGCCGTCTTCACGAGATCACCAACCATAATAAGAAGCTTCGGATCATCGGTAATGCAGGTAAAGATCAAGTACCGGCGCGCGGTCTCAACGCTGCGCTCTCGAACGGCGTTTAGTATCGACGAGAGATCCTTTCGCACCTGGAAGGAAGCCAGCTCCGGCAGCTCCGATGCGATCCCCCGCTTGGCTGAATTGAAGCGCTTCAGGTACCGCTGCAACGCTGCACGCTCCCCGAACTCAAGCAGCACCTCAACGTCGCGCGTAACGCTCAGAAGCGACTCTACCTCCTGCGAGAAATCCTTCTCGCTGAGCTCTGATCGTCGCAGCGCCTCATCGATTGACGGATTAAACGCGAGCCGTCGCCGAGCATGGGTGTCAGGAATGTGTTGCAGAAGGTTTCGCTCGAGAATACAGCGTGCGTCGGCGAGCTGCGACTCTTCACTAATCTTCGAAGCATCGTGAGCGCTGACAAACACCGCCCTCTGCGGATTACTCCTCCAAGCAGCAACCTGCGCCGGCGTCATTGAGCGCAGCTGCTCGTGCTCCGGAGAGTACTTCCACTCGTGAAAGGTGCCGGCCAGAACGTTTCGTACCACTTCTCGCAGCACTGGAACTTCCTGCGAGCGTCCCCCCTTGAACCTCGCGAGGAGCACCATGAGGGGGCTTAGGTCGCCCCACTCCTTCTGCAGCTCCATAACGCCATCGCCACACTCAAGGGCGAAGTGTCGCCTGAATTCATCCTGGGCCTGTTCGGCGAGCGCCTTCTGAACCCTCGGAAGATTTTCGCTAACGACTCGAAGTGATTCCCGCTCCTGAGCCGGCTCGCGAAGCTTCGCGATTACGCTCGATGCGGTGACAAGATCAAGCGCGGCGCCGAAAGATTCCCTCCAAACCTGGGTCGCAATATCTAGCGAATGAGCTAGCTCTAGGCCCCGAACCGACTCCGCACTAGCGAATGTGTCGTACAGCCGCGCTAGCTGGTCGTCACTCAGCTCGCGCGCCGGAAGATTCGGCATCTCGAATGCGTAACGGAGCCCGTCGCGGACGACAGAAGCCTCTGCCCACTCGCCGAACAAGGGCGCTGTGAGGAAATACGCCGCGAACGCCAAGGGTTGTGCCGCCGTCGGTATTCCGATGTCGAAGAGGTCCCACTCAGTCACCGGCCGGTCAAGCTTCACGTACCGATTGCTCTCGAGCTGCTTCAAGATGAAAATCATCGCCTCAAGCCGCCCGTTGCGGAGCGCTGAGTCCGGGAGGTTAAGCGGAAGCGCATCTCGGCAGTTGATCAGCCCGTCAAAGACGTTCTGCACGTCCTTAAGGAGCGCCGGGGAACGCGTTCGGTGCCATTCAGCCTGAATCGAGTTGAGAGTCGGCACGATAAGGCTGCGGAGCATCTCTTCGAACGGCCCCTTCCAACCCTCGCGAGCCTTACGCTCCTGAAATGCAGCCTCCTGCCCCTCATCGGGTATCCCCCAAAAGAGGTCCGGGAACTCCTGGATGACCTCTCGAAGCCCTTCCGGAGTTGCGCGCAGGACCGTCTGAAGCAGTTCAAACTGATCAGCTAGCGGCACGCCAAGGTCCTCAAGCGCGCGCACTGCTGTGACGGCGCGCGCTGTTGCAGCTCGTGGGTACAGCTCCTTAAGAACCTTCTCTAGGGTCTCGAACCCGTGGTGCGCCAGGAAGCCCCTGTAGCTCTTCGCGCGGTCCGGGTCTGTGAGCGCAATCTCCGGGTACGCGGGGCTATCTTGGCTCGGTAGCCCAAACGCATCTACCGTTGCGAGGGCGAGTTCTCGCCGCTGCGCGACGGTCTCAAAGCCAAACGACGCGAGGAAGTCAGCACCCTGCCATCCGTAGCTCTGCGCATGCCGTATTCCGATGGCCCGCAGCATAGCTGCGTTGTCGATTCTAAAATTCCGAATCGAGTTTACGAAGGCGCCCGCACCATCGCGGCTTGAGGCAGCTTCCATCGCAACCGCGAAACGCTCTGCCTCGTGCAACGGCCCGAAGCTTCCGAAGTAGCGCGCAGTGTCCCCACCGGAGACTCCCGCGCACAGCACAGCGAGCCGTGCCAAGTCTTTGCGGGCTGTAACGCCGAATTTCCAGACATGGGCGGCGATTGTGCACCTACAGTCATCGAAGAACACCGGCCCTGATGCGCCCGCAGCAGCCAACGCTAGTCGGCGACGGTCACGCTGCGCCTGCTCTGGTTTAGCTTCGTTCTCAATCGCGAGCGCCTCGAAATCACGCGCGAGGACGTAGGGATTTCTGGAGGCCAGAGTGAGCCCTAGCTCAACACGCGTCTCGTAATCGAAATTCTTTGCCGGCTCAAGCGCAACGAGACAGCTGCGCCCTGGGCGGCCATCCGAGTCGTGGTAGAGAGCAGCTCTCGCAATCTCTTTGCGGCTGTCTGGGCTCAGCGGCTCGTAGAGGTGAAGGCACTTTACCAAGGCGAAGGGCTGCTTCTGCGCTGCTATAATCGCAAGCTCGACTCGCTCGTTCTCTGCGAGCGGAAGGTTGCTGACCAGTTCATGGACCCTGCGGTGTGCGGGTAAGTTTCCGGTCAGCAGCGCTGCGCGCGCGCACTCCATGATAACCTTGGAATCGACGACGCCCTGCGTAACGCATGCCCGGAGCCCCTCCACGGGTTCCTTTTCGAGCACCGCCTTGTGGGTAAGGAGTGCGGCGATATTTTGCGGGTCTCGCAGGTAAAACGCCCGGCAGATCCGGTCTGGGAAGTCGCACCCGGCTGCCTTAAGCGCCGCAGACATTCGCTCGCTCTCAGGAACTCCAGCTACCTTCCAGTAGAGCGCTCGCGCCACGGCCGGAAAAAACGAAAGAAGCAGGAGTCCGGCGCTGTACTGGAGCGGCTGAGCTTGAGCACCCTCTTTCGGCGCCAGCGGGATAGCCGGGCAGCCACCTTCGACCCTCGAGGGCCACAGAGACTCCTCCGAGAGAGAGCCCCCCGGCGGCAAAGCTTGTGCTTGCTCCCTACTCTCCGCGGCTGCGAGTTGCCGCTGTGGGTCGTTGGAGTTGGAGGCGGAAGGCATTTGGTTCGTTACAACTACTATTTGGCACAACGCCCGCAGACTGCTTTCCGTTATGCGGTAAGCAACACGCGCGTATCATCAGAATATCGAAATGAAACCGGAATATAAACAGTGCGAGCCCCTAGCCCTTGGGCTTCGCCCTTGGCCCCAACCCCCTATCAGACCTGACCGGATCTGTCCTTTCGAGCCATCTTACGATCGGCTTGAAGCCGGGCTGTCGAGCCCCGCGGGGTTGGAACGGCCCCGAGCAGGGGCGAAGAATACCACCTACCGGGCTCCCACCCCCCTACTATAGAATACTCAACATGTCCTCTTCCTTAGTCATTCCAAAGGGTCGCGCCGGCGAGGGCGACCGCGTGTGGCTGCGGATATCGGCGTTCCTCTCGCTGAAGTCCCCTGCCACCCGCGTTACCTACTCAGGCATCGTAGCCGAGTGGTGCCGGTTCCTGGGCGCGGAAGCCGGCACCGAGAAGAGCGCGAAGCTGATCCTTGAGGCGACCGACCTTCACGCAATCGCGTACCGCAAGTTCCTTGAGCGGCAGCCAGGCGAGAAGCCCCGCTACCAGATGAGCGCAACCCGAAGCGCCTCACGAGAGGTCGCGCAGGCGAAGAACTCTCCCCGCGCCGGCAAGAAGGACGGCTTGGAGGCGACTCAGTCCAACGCCACGATCCACAAGAAGTTTGCCGCGCTGCGCAGGATGTACCGGATGCTTATGGCGAGCGGTCTTGGGCTCTCTGAGAACCCATTCGAAGCTGACCGCGTTCCGCCTCCGCCGAAGGATGCTGGACGGAAGCGCCCAACGCAGATGATTGATTTCGAGCTCGTGCTCGACATCATCCAAACCCCGGACGCAAGCACTCCAAAGGGTCGGCGAGACCGCGCGATCTTGGCAGTCCTTTTCGGTGGCGGACTGCGCCGCAGCGAGCTTGTGTCGCTCCGTATCGGCGACGTGCGAAGAACCTCATCCGGGACGACCTACCTCTACCTAAGGCACACCAAGGCGAAACGGGACGCCGAGCAGGCGCTTCCGCCCTGGGCAGCCGAGCCGCTCTGGGAGCTGATTCGAGAGCGGAAGAAGCTCGGGGCAGCGGAGGGCGACCACCTCTTCGTAAGCTTCACCGGGCGCGCTGGTGCGGTGATGACTCCGCGGCGCATGTCAGATACCGCCGTATACCTGCTCTTTAAGCAGTGCTGTATCGCCGCTGGGGCAGGACGGCACGCGACACCTCACTCAGCGCGGGCCACCGCGATCACGAAGCTCCTCTCAGACGGAATTCCACACCGCGAGGTCCAAGAGTTCTCGCGTCACTCAAGTATTCAGATGGTCGAGTGGTACGACAAGCGCCGCTTCGACGTTGAGCAGAGCCCGGCTAAGGGGCTCTCCTTCGGCCGAAAACGGTAGCGGGGGATCCTTTGTCGACGAGCGCGGCTCATTCTCACCCTGGTCACCCCTCGGAGCATACATACCGGCCCGATATCGATGGGCTGCGCGCCGTAGCGGTGCTGGCGATCGTGGCCTTTCATGCCTTCCCTGAGCTGCTGCCGGCGGGCTTCATCGGAGTTGACATCTTCTTCGTCATCTCTGGATTTCTGATCGGCGGAATTATCTCCTCGCGGCTTAAGCAGGGCACCTTCTCGTTTCTCGACTTCTACTCGCGTCGCGTGCGACGGATCTTCCCGGCGCTCTTCACGGTGCTGCTCGTCTTTGGTTTCGCTGGGTGGTACATGCTCCTTGCTGACGAGTACCGTGCGCTCGCAAAGCACAGCACAGCGGCAGCGCTCTTCATCGCTAATTTCGCCTTCTGGAGCGAGGCTGGCTACTTCGACCAAGCAGCGGAGACGAAGCCCCTTCTGCACCTCTGGTCGCTCGGCATCGAGGAGCAGTTCTACATCGTCTTCCCGCTTCTGCTGTGGGGCGCCTGGCGGCTACGACTCCCCTTGCGAAGCGCGGTGATCCTTCTGGGGTGCGCAAGCTTCGCCGCAAACCTCCTGACCGCAGCCACGGACCCGATCGCAGACTTCTTCGCCCCATGGAACCGGGCGTGGGAGCTTATGGTAGGTGCTGCGCTTGCGATCTCTCCCGCGGGAGCGAGGTCGACCGCGCTGCGCTCTGGACTCTCCGCGCTCGGGGCGGCGCTTCTCGCCTGCTCTTTTCTCCTCATTGCGAGGACGTCGCACTTCCCAGGAGCGCTAGCTGCTCTGCCTGTGGCTGGCTCGGCCCTCATTATATATTCTGGACCATCCGCAGCCCTCAACCGGATCCTTGCGAGCCGCGCCCTCGTTTGGATCGGGCTCATCAGTTATCCGCTTTATCTTTGGCACTGGCCTCTGCTCACCTTCACTCGCATCCTCTCCCCGGAAGCCCCTCCCGCAAGCTGCATTATCGGAGTTGTCGCTCTTTCGTTCCTCTTAGCGTGGCTCACCGAGCGATACGTCGAGCGGGCGTGGCGCGCAGATGGGCGGGCAGCGCAGAAGACCCTAACGCTGATCCTCTTCATGGCTTCCATAGCCGTTGCGGGAACTCTCATCTCACGAAACGACGGCTACCCAGAGCGGCTCGTCTTCAAGCAGCTCGACCAGCTTGCATCTGCGAACAACTTAAGCCTGCGATCACTGCCGCCCTCGTGCCCTAATTCGGACGATCTTCCAAGAGAGCTTCGAGCCGGTTGCATACTCCATGAAAACGCAGGCGCCGCGCCCCGTGTCGTGGTGTGGGGAGACTCCCACGCAGAGTTCTGGCGGCACCCATTCGCCGAGCTGGCACAGGAGCGAGGGTTTGAGCTCTACATCTTCTCGTTCCCCGGCTGCCCGCCACTCAAGGGGGTGCGGCGCACCGACTTCACCTCCACTACTGCGCACTGCTCTACGATTGAGGCATCAGACCTCGTGCTGCGCCAAGTTTTGGAGCTAAAGCCCGCGGCGCTCTTTATCGTCGGGCGCTGGGACCTCTACAGCAACGGATGGGTGCGTGGAGGGAGGCTGTACCACCCGACTCACTTCCTGACCGCCGATGCATCCGGCGAGGCGACCCGAGAAAGCTCGAGAGCCGCTCTTGCGGCAGCGATACCGGAAACAGTGAACGCCATCAGGGACGCCGGAGTGCCCTTCGCCGTCATTTTCCCGCCACCGCTCCTGCGGGATTCGGTCACTAACAGGCGCAAGGACTTAAGCGCGCTTGAGCCACTCGCTTCAGAGCACACGGAGAGCTCTTCCGCGTACCGCGGCTCCTTTGGCAGCGCTCCAGCTCTCGATACGGGGAAACGGCTATGCACTGAGAGCTGCGCCGCGTCGATTGACGGCGAGCTTCTCTACATCGACGACAACCACCTCCAGCAGCGCGGGGCGATGCTCTTTAAGGGAGATCTGCAGCAGCTCTTAACACAGCTCACTGCGCGGTAGTCCTATACAGGTGAGAAACGTCGCTGCTTCCGCAGCTTCACTTAATAAGCATATCTACTGCGGCGATTCCGAGGATCATCGCAACGTAGAAGAGCGCCGGGTCGGGCGAGAGGAAAAATCCGAGGGTTGACCTGCGAGCCTCGGGGAGCGCCTCCACGTTGATTGAGAAATCCACCGCCGCGTCATCGAGCACCCGAACCTTCTCGTAGAGGGCGTTTAGCAGATGCTCTCTGCGAGTGGTCTGTGCGTCTAGCAGCCAAAGAAACAGGAGCGGAAACACCGCAAGGTACGCAACCTTGAAGCCTACCTCTTGGGTGCCGAGCGCAA
This sequence comes from uncultured Bdellovibrionales bacterium, assembly GCA_964413875.1. GTDB lineage: Bacteria > Bdellovibrionota_C > UBA2361 > UBA2361 > OMII01 > OMII01. The sequence goes on along the minus strand of CAYPUA010000056.1, from coordinate 4,983 downwards.
TAAAAACCGCCGCGAAGCTTACACCCCAGCGCTTCGCAAACGCTGCAGTGCGATTGGCTTGGTCGAGCAGGTCGACAATGATCCCTAGGTGAGAAACCTTCTCGCCCGACACGGGGACCTACTGCCCAGCGCCCGCACGCTTCATGGCTGCCTGCATCTCTGGGCTGTTCATGGCTTCTTGAGCCTGCTTCGCCATGCGCTCCTGGTCAGCCCGGCTGTACTTTACGCCGTTCTGCATCTCGACGTCGCCCGGCTGAACTCCGGCGGGGCAGGCCCCGAGGTACTTCGCATTGATCGTGATCCGTGAGCTGCTCTGACCCATGAACGGCGGCTCGAATGATGTGTCGACGATGTAAGTGACTGCCGAGTTAAAGTCGCCTGCGCCAGAGCTCTTAACGACCATCTTGGTGCCGGGCATGTCGCAGCTTATCTGCGCCTCAAATCCCGAGGCGGTGCCCTGAGAGGAATCGACCTTGCACTTCTGCCCTGGAGGGCTCTTTGGGTTCCCTACTGCAGCCTTGTCCGCAGCCTGGTCAACGCACTCCTTAACCTTCATTTCAGGTATCCCGGCTCCGGTGCTAACTGACTCCCAGAGCCCTGACTTCCGACCTGGGAACTCAGCCCACGAGAGGGACGGAGCAAGAGTGGCCGCAAGAACGGCGAAAAGTGCGAATTTGAGCGACGAACGCATGGGACCTCCTGGGTTATAGGCTGAGCGCGTGGAGCAGCGGAGCGAGCCCCCTCCCCAAGGCACAAAAAGGTTGCCTGACGGCGCTTCTGGTAGCAATAGAAAAAGCCGCTAAACTCGATTCCAATCCCCCTATGCTCCGCGGTATAGGATAGGTCCGCTCTTTCTCACACCACTTTTTTGGGCACTTTGGGTAGCGTTTTGTCCTACGTCTGGCGCTAGTGCGCACACCTGCGCCAGACGGTGGAGAAACTGGTTCTCCGCTAATCACGGATGTTTAACAGAAAGGAATCATGGCCATGGTACGGCACTTTAGTCTGCCAGACGACTATGTTTTCGAGTCCGAGTCCGAGTCCGAGTCCGAGCCAGGACCGCAGCTGTCTCTCCGGAAGATGGAACAGGATGCGGGGCAGGTCTCTATGAGAGCTGACCTTGCACAGGCGTTCCTCCGTTTCCGGAAGGCTCACAAGCGTCTTGGGTTTAAGAGGCTCCTCTCCCTCTGGGTATCTCACCGGCTCAAGCTCAACCTCCAGGTTGATGACATTGATCCCGAGGAGAAGGCCCCGTCGGAACCCTTTGTCAGGTTTCTCAAAGTGAAGTTCGACGAGGCGAAAAATCGCTGAGGCGAGCTTCTGTGGCTGTAGGCGCGTGCACGGACTCTCCGTTCGTGTACGCCCCCAGTCCCAAAGGTTTTCTCCTCCGCCGTCTCACAATCGCCCCGCCCACTATAAAAACATCGTTTCGGATGGGTTGTGTATACGCTACTCTCGCTACCGTGCACGCCCCAGATCGAGACGAACAGCCCCAGCAAATCTCAGGTGAGCGCGACCAATCGCCGCTCTCGCTTCCAGAGCCGCCGGAGCCGGGCGATGCGAGGGGCGAGCCACCAAAGGCGCGCCTGTGGGGCAAGCTCTCTCGGGTCACTGCGCAGCCCGGCGAGCTCTCTAATCGGGAGCTGGCAGCTCTTAACAACGGGCTTGATCGTGCATGGCATCTGGGTCAGCCCCTGCCGTGGATTCTGGCACGGGTGCGTTGTGAGTTCCTCAAGCTTACCCCCCACCAGTACAGCGCAGAGCACGGAGCCCCGCTGACGACCCTTATGGGGCTTGAGAGCGGCTCGGCGTCTGCGTCGCCACGGTACGACCACGATAGCTTCACGCGGCTCTTCCAAGGCTGGGACGATATCGCTCAGCGCCGAGGGGACCCGGCTCTGAAACGGCGGCTCTCGGAGGCGACAGACCGTGCCCTAGATGAACTGACCAGGAGCCAGAAGTCGGACACCTATCGCGTCTACAGCAAGTGGCGCATCCTGGTTGGCCCCGACGCCTTCACGGGGCTCACAAAACTTGACTACAAGAACCTGTGGGTCAGATCGAAGAAGCTGATGCTCCCGGAATTCGGGGAGGCGCTCGAAGTTGGGCGCACGCTCGGCTTCATACCGAAGAGTTCAAGTGGCGAGAAGCTCCTGCGCAACCGTTGGGTCGCCGAATTAAAGGATGGCTGGTTAGCCGACTGCCTGAAGCGCGGTCGCCCAGAGCAGTTGAGCAAGCTCCACGTCACGCTTGCAGCCTCCAACATCCCCCTTACCCTCGAGGCCCTGGGGCCCCAGTCGCCCGTAAAGCTGTCGACCCGCACCGTTGACCTGTTGGCCCACCACCAGCCCGTGCCCTGGAAGCACGTGGAGCCTCTTTTCGCACACTTGATCGCCAGTGGGGCGCTGACCCAGGCGCAGGCTGACTCTTCGCGCGAGGCGTGGCTCGCCGACGACCTCCGGGTCGGACCGAGAGCAATCGACGAATTGCGAGAGATTGCGAAAGCGGCCGGACTCGAGAACCGGCTCCTCGCTGACGCCCTCGAGATTTCGCGACACTCGACAAATAAAGTGGTACTGCCCGTCTTTCGCGCGCTCTCTTACAACGAGAGCAGTAGCCTCGCCCCGATCGGAGTTCTGGCGCACCTAATCGTGTCAGACGACACCGAGCTTGAGCGCATCCTTGAAAATCGGAGAGTTGAGATCGCTCAGGCAAAGCGGCGATCGGGAAGTGAGCTCCAGAGTCCCATCACCGTCGAACGGTTGCTGTGGAACGTCGAGCACGACCAGCTTCCTTTTGCGAAGAGAGATGTTCAGCTCCTTGAGTGGCGGGAAAAGGATCCCACAAGAGAGCGCGAAGTCGTGCTCGAGATCCGTCGGGTCGGCGAGCAGCGAGCGGCTCAAGCGCTTCAGATGCTCCGTACGATTACTGACGAGACTACCGTCGCCGGCGTTTTCCGCCACCTCATCTACCGACACGGAGCCGCTCCGCTTGAGTCAGCACTCGGCACCTCGGCAAGAGTCATCAATGCGATCGCTGCGGGGAACGAGGTGCCGACATTCCCGCGCCTTAAGCACTTCCTTAACCAGGCGGGGCGCCCGCTCACTTCAGGGCTTGAGCTCGACTGGAGGCTTCGGTCGGCTGAGCACCATGCGATGTTCACGCACTCCGATCTCCTGCGCTTCATCAACTCGCACATCGCTGAATCCGGCGAAAGCCGAGGTGCGGTGCTGGAGGCGAACGGGCGTGTGCCAGCTCTCCTCGCGCCGATGTTCCACACCTTCTCTGCAACGGGGTACCTAGAGCCAGCAGAGGTTCGCAAGGTCGCTTCGGCGGCTGGTATTCAAGCTGGGTCTAGCGTGCACGACTCCTTGGCGCTCATCCTGTCGAAGGGGAGCATAGCTGCCGCGATGCAGAAGCGCCTCTCGGAGCTCGATTCAGACGGCCGGATTCGAGCCGCGCTTGTCGATCTCCTCGCCCCTCCTGCTACCAAAGCCGTCAGCGCCGACGATCTTCCGGGGCTTCGTCGCGCTGTCAGGGGCGATCACGACCCAATGCCGAGCCGAGAGCTTGCTCTATCGTTTCTTCGCGCTTTTCCTGGTGCCACTCTCTCCGACATCTCTCGCGCGCTCTCCGGGAATTTCCTCACACCCGAGCGGGAGCTCTTCCGCGAGTTCACTGGGCACCTTTCAACGCGGGAGCACCCCCAGCGCTCGCTTCCGGCAGTCGCGGTCGACAACTTACCGCTTCTGCGCAAGCGCCCAGACAGCATCCTCGATGCCCTCTCGACAGACACGCCATCACCGTACTTCCCGCTCGGTGTGGCCGCCTATCTCTCAGCGACCGATGAGGCGGACGCCGCGACTCGCATCGAGCGTGCGAAGGGGGCTATCCGGGTCGAGCTTGCGGCGCTGCGCGTTCCGGTTTCGGAGCTTGCAGTACAGGTCCGGCTCTGGAGCGTCCGCCCCGATGACATTACCTTTTCAGATACCGCTTTCTTCGCTGCAATCTGGAGCGAGGATCGCGCAGAGACGCCAAAGGCGCTGGAATTGGTAGCGGCGGTCGCCGGTCGCAAGACGCTTAACTCGCTTAAGCGCGGGCTCATGAGGCTGCAAGCCAGCACCCCGGCCGAAGTCTTTTCGTGGGCGATCGATTCACTGCGCGGCGGCGAGATCGAGCTCTGCACCACTGTCGGCCTCGCGTTCAGCTCGCCGAAGAAGCTCGTCGATGGCTCGATGGTTCCCTACCTGCACCAGCTTCGCGATGCGGCTCGCATCGCTGGTATCCGGGTATCACCGAGAGTGCAGCTTCGGTGGGGGCTCGCTCTCGGCGAGCAGCTTGCGCAGGCTGGCTACTCCCCGGCCTGCCGCCTACTGCTGGCGCAGGCAGCCATCGTAAATACTGAGTCGGATATCGAGGCAAAACGCCGATGGGAGGCTCCCGTGCGAGCGCTACTGATGCGGGCGTCACTCGACCCAAGGGAATATTTCGCTGCTCTCAAACGGCTGCAAAAGACGGGCGAGCTCTCTCACGAGCACCTTAAAGGCTTTACCGGTGCCCTAGGCTTCGAGCTGCGAAGCCCGTTCAGCAAGCTTCTCGCTGCAGCCTGCGAATCTCAGACTATGGCTGAAGCGATCAGCAAGTGGGGCTCAAAGCTTAGCGAGGGCGACCCAATGTTCGCGGCCCTAGAGCAGCTTAATCAGGCCCTCTCAGCGCGCGGGCCGGCCCTCTCAGGCCCTAACCCGACCCTGCGAGAGCTGCTCTCGATGCAGCGCGCCCTCCTCTCTGCTCCCGAGCCCGTGAGCAAAGCCGCCGCCTCCGCCGCAATCCTACTGACGGGCGCCACAGCAGCCGAGATCGCTGCTGGCTACTCCATGCTTCTCCAGAGCCGCGCCGACGAGGCGCTCTCAAACGAGGAGCGTAACGCAGACCTCGCGGAGGAGAAGGCTCGACTAGTGGCGGAGCGGGTCCGAACCGAGGCTC
>CAYPUA010000055.1:0-15103 GCA_964413875.1 uncultured Bdellovibrionales bacterium | reverse complement strand
GCTACAGCCCCAACTCCTTAAGCAGCGCATCGGTCGACTCCTGGTCGACGCTCTGCTCTGCCTCTAGCTCGGCTGCGCTCTTTGGGTTTGGCAGCTCCACGTTGAGCTGCTCAAGGAGCGCCTTGAGGTACACCTCAACGTCGCACACGAGCCGCATCACCTTCTTTACCTTCTGGCCGCACAGGTCTTGGAACTCCTGCGAGAGGACAATGTCGTGCGAGACGGCTTGCATGGCGTGGTTGAGCGCCCTGTACTTGGCGACGAACGAGAGCACGGCGGCCGGCTCAAGCTTCCCGCCCTGCGCTAGCTGCTCAAGCTCTGCAAGCTGCTTCTCGCCCTGCTTCACGATCTTGTGCTGGCTCTCGACGAGATCGAAAACTTTATGGCTCGCCTCACTTGAGTCAGACAGGACTGACGACAGCTTTAAGATTGCATCAGGGATGTTTGTCGAAGACATCGTCACAGACGCAGGATCGAAGCCGCTCCGTATGCCGTGCAGCGTCTCTTGTAGAATCTTGAGCTTGTGCGGCGACTGGGCACCGAGCAGATCTCGCAGCGCCTGGCTCAGGTCATCGACGGTGCAGATGCGGGTGCTGTTTCGGCTTGAAGGGGCGTGGCTCATGTCTGCTGTGCGCCTCCTAGGCGCTCTTCTTGTTGAAGATTGCCTTGAGCTTCTCTTCGAGAGACTCGACGGTGAAGGGCTTCACGATGTACTGAGAAACCCCGGCTTTTGCCGCTTCGATGACGTTCTCGCGCTTCGCTTCGGCTGTCACCATCAGGAACGGGATACCCTTGAGCTTGTCGCTTGAGCGCACAGCCTTCAAGAAATCTATTCCCATCATGTTCGGCATGTTCCAGTCGGAGATGATGAAGTTGAAGTCTCCCTTCTCAAGCTTCGCCAGCGCATCCACGCCGTCGACCGCCTCGGTTATGTTGTGAAGCCCCAAGGCACCGAGGGACTTCTTGACGATCTGGCGCATCGTCGCAAAGTCGTCGACCACCAGAATTTTCATGTTCGGATCAATGCTTGGCAGCATGCTCAGCTCCTCCCGAAAGCTGCTTCTCTACGACACCTGCTCTTTCTGTTGCTGTTCAGGGAATTCACCTGAAAAGCTCTTGTTCGACGCAATTTGCTTCCACCCCGATTCGCTGGATACAGGGTCTCTCTGGCTCTCTTTGTGGCTCCAGTACTCGGCGCGCGGCGTTGCGTGCGAGTGCTTTCGGTGCAGCGGCGTCTTGCACAGCACATCCCCTGGCTGCGCGATGTAGGTGAGCCAGTACGTGGCTGCCTTGAAGTCTTCCGCCTGGAAGACCTCCTCAAGCTTGCCCTCGGCGTTGATGCGATAGATGATGAACGGTACCTTCCAATCCATGTGTAGTTCCTCGTCAGAAAGCCCAGCAAGCTTTAGTGGATTCCCTTAGTGCCTCTATCGGCCGCTTTAGCGATCGGTTTACGCTTTGGGGCGCTTTTGGGCTCGTGTGGTTTCGAGAGTAATTTGAGGCGCTTCTCATAAGCCAACTCGGTTCTGGCTAGGCTCGTCGCGTCTTACGCGCGCTGCTCCGCCGCGGCGCTGCTCAGAGCAGCTGTTGAAAGCGCCGTTGCTACTTGGGCAAGAGGCAGCACAGCTGTGGCCAGCCCGGCATCAACAACAGCGCCCGGCATTCCCCATACAGCGCTTGTCCCTTTGTCTTGCGCAACGATGGTGCCGCCGCGCGATTTAATCGCTTGGCAGCCGAGCAGCCCGTCCTGGCCCATTCCGGTGAGCATTACGGCGAGCACCTTCGCTCCGTACACGTGCGCAATTGACCGGAAGAGCACATCGACAGCAGGGCGGCAGGAGTTCTCCGGCGGGTTCTCGTTGAGCACGACTGATGTGCGCCCGATGACGCGCTTCACCTCCATGTGAAAGCCTCCCGGAGCTAGGTAGGCACACCCCGGAAGCACATCTTGCCCGTCCTGGGCCTCAAAAACGGGGAATTTCGCCACTTCTCCGAGCCTCTCTGCCAGCAGCTTGGTGAAGAGCGGAGGCATGTGCTGGACGATGAAGATCGGCGCAGGGAGGCCAGCCGGTATCTTCGGGAATATCTCCATGAGCGCGTTTGGACCGCCCGTGGAAACCCCGATAGCGATAGCCTCAACCGCAGAGCCCGGGAGCACAGCAGCTCGCAGAGGAGCTGTCGAGGGCTCCGCGCGCGTGCCAGCACTGCCGCTCTTTGCCAGCCCCTTAATTTTTCGCAGCAGGTCCTCTCCAACGACTTCGCGCGTGTTTACGCCGTGGCTTGAGGGCTTCGTGACGTAGTCAGAGGCCCCGAGCGCGAGCGCATCAAGGGTCGTTGAAGCGCCGCTGGCAGTGAGCGAACTGCACATGATGATCGGCAAAGTTGCGCCGCTGCCGCGCATCGCTTTCACGGTCTCCAGACCGTTCATCTCTGGCATCTCGACGTCGAGGGTAACAACATCTGGCTTTAGCTGCTCAAGCTGGGTTAGCGCAATCTTGCCGTTCGAGGCTGTCCCAACAACCTCAATCTCTGGGTCCTCCCGCATCAGGTCGCCGAGCACCTTCCTGATAACCGCAGAGTCGTCGACGATTAGAACTTTAATTTTTCCCATGGCTCTTCCCCTGGCCGCCAGCGGCACTCAGGAGTATTCGTCCGTAGCTGCCCTTTGCATGAGAGCTTGAGAGAAAAAATCGCCGCCGCGGACTCCGCAAAATCGGCGAGTTGGCGGAGGCGCTAAGCCGAGCACCGACCACTGCCCCTCGAGCCCTGAAATAGTGCAGGCACTTTGGGTGGTTACCGAGAATGCCGAGTTCCTCTGCCGTGCGTGGCGGCGTGCGCCAACAAAAAGCAAGCTCCCCCCTCAAGCAATCCCCCCCACAAGCCGACCCTCCCCCTGCGCTTTTCAAGGGGGAGTGGTGCCGTATGAGTGAGCAGGACGAGCTGCTGAATGATTTCCTTGTCGAAACCAAAGAGAACCTCGACCACCTCGATGAGGAGCTGCTCGCGCTAGAGAGCAGCCCAGAGGACAGCGAGCTCATAAACGCGATCTTTCGCCGACTGCACACCGTGAAGGGCGTGTGCGGATTCTTGGAGCTAAAGAAGCTTGAGTCAGTGTCGCACGCCGGAGAGACTTTGCTCGGAGCGCTACGCGCCAACGAGCTGAAAGTCACTGACCACATCGTGACTCTGCTGCTCACCCTGTGCGATGCGATTCGGACAATCGTGCGCTGCATTGAGGAGACCAAGGGCGAGGGCACGCAGTCGTTTGACCAGCTAGCGGCAGACCTGCTCGCGGCAGCGAAGCCGCCGCAGGAGGGCGCTGCAGGGCCTGCGAAAGAGCTCACGCTCGACGAGGAGTTTGCGATGATTCTGGCGCAGCGCGACGCCGAGGCGTCGCAGGGCGTGGCTGCAGCGCCGCCACCGCCGGCAGCGGTTGTGGCGGAGCCCCCGCTCGAGGCTAAGCCAGCGGCACGTACTGAAGCTCCAGCAGAGCAGCCCGACAGCTCCGGGAGAGCGGCACCGCAGGAAACTTCGCTGCGGGTCGATGTGCAGCTGCTCGATCACCTGATGAACCTGGCGGGCGAACTCGTGCTGGCGCGAAACCAGATCCTGCAGTCGACGAAGTCCCTGAGTGACCTGAATTTCCGGGCGATCACGCAGAGGCTAAACCTCGTCACCTCCGAGCTTCAGGAGGGGGTGATGAAGACCCGCATGCAGCCGATCAACACCGTCTGGGGAAAATTCCCGCGAGTCGTTCGCGACCTCGCCATCCAGTGCAAGAAGCAGGTCAGGCTTGAGATGTGGGGAAAGGAGACAGAGCTCGACAAAACCCTGATCGAGGCAATTAAAGACCCACTGACTCACATCGTGCGTAACTCAATTGACCACGGAATTGAGCTTCCGGAGAAGCGCGCGTCGAGTGGTAAGGGTGCTGAAGGCTGCATCACGATGAGCGCATTCCAAGAGGGTGGCTACGTGGTAATAGAGATCTCTGACGACGGAGCAGGCCTTAACACCGAGAAGATCCGCGACCGCGCCCTGCAACGGGGCTTGATATCGCGCGAGCGCGCAGCGTCAATGTCAGAAGCCGATGTGCACCGGCTCATCTTTGCGCCTGGGTTCTCAACGGCAGACACCGTCACGAACCTCTCCGGACGCGGAGTGGGAATGGATGTTGTGAAGTCCAGCGTCGAGAAGATCGGCGGGCAGGTGGACATTTCAAGCAAGGCGGGCGAGGGGAGCACGATTCGGCTCAAGATCCCGCTGACGCTTGCAATCATCCCGGCGCTTCTGCTCTCGTGCGGTTCCCAGCGCTTCGCGGTGCCGCAGTCAGCTATCACCGAGCTCGTGCAGCTCAGTGCCACCGAGAAGAGTGGCGCGCTCTCCTGGATAGGAGAGTATCCCTTCTACCGCCTGCGGGGAGATCTGCTGCCGCTCTTGTACCTCTCGAAGCAGCTCAACATGGAGAGTGGCTCGCATGAGAGTGGCGGAGACAAGGTGATAGTGATTCTCGATGTTGATGGCTGCCGGTTTGGCGTCGTCGTCGACGCTGTGCACGACACCGAAGAGATCGTGGTGAAGCCGCTCGGGCGGCAGCTCGGCAACCTCTCGGTATACGCCGGCGCCACGATCCTTGGCGACGGGCAGATTGCGCTCATCCTCGACCCAGTAGTCTTGGCGCGAGACGCCAAGATCGAGCAGCGCGAGGCAGCGGAGGCGAAGGAGTCGGTTGCTTCCCAGAATGTAGCCGTGTCCGCTGGGCAGCTCCTGATTGTTCAGGTCACTCCGGAAGTTCGCGCGGCGGTGCCGCTAGACTGCGTCAAGCGCCTGGAAGAATTCTCGCCCGGAAAGCTCGAGCGCGTCGGTGGCACCGCAGTCATTCAGTACCGGGGCTCGATACTTCCGCTTGTCGACGTCGCTGCGGCGATGGGCAACGAGCCGGACTCTTGGTCGAGCGGGCACGTTGTTGTTGTCGGCAGCTCCGGGATGCTCGTCGGGCTCCAGGTCCAGGAGATTCTAGACGTCTCAAGCGAGATATCGGCCGTTCGGCCCGTTCAGGGAAAGACCGGAATCACTTCCTACGGAGTGATTCAAGGGAAGGTTATCGCTCTGCTCGATGTGGCGCACTTTGTGGCACACGGGCTCGGAGGATCGGCGGTACCAGTTGAGGGAGTAGGAGTCGCCGTATGACAGAGAAAGCAGTGAAGGCACCGCAGCAGCTCGTTACCTTTCGCACCGGGGAGTACTCGTTCGGAGTCGACGTGCTCGAAGTGCAGGAAGTGCTGAGGCACCAGCAGATGACCCCGGTTCCGCTCGCCTCGGAGGAGGTGCGGGGGCTTATCAACCTGCGCGGGCACATCGTGACGGCCGTAGGCATGCGCCAGCGGCTACACCTGGCGGCGGCTCTCGATGAGCGTGAGCAGATGAACCTTATCCTTTCGCTGCGCGACGGAGTGGCGAGCCTCGTCGTCGACTCTGTTGGGGACGTGATTAGCATTGAGCCAGAGCGGTATCGTCCTCGCCCGAGCACCTTGGCAGCGCCGCTGCGGGAGATGGTCACAGGGGTGTACCAGCTAGACAAGGGGCTTCTTCTGCACATCGACCCAGAGGCCGCTTGCAAGCTTTGCGAGGAGGAGAGCCGTGGCTAAAGAGATACTCATCGTCGACGACTGCAAGTTCACCACGAAGATTCTCTCGCAGGTGATGCAGGAGCTTGGCTTTCAGGCACATGCTGCCCGATCGGCTGAAGAAGCCATCGGCTTCCTCGAGACGCATGAGCCTCCCCAGCTCTTTCTCGTTGACTGGGTCATGCCCGGAATGAGCGGGGTAGAGTTCGTTGCGTGGCTGCGGGCGCAGGCAGCGACCGCGAAGACGCCTGTGCTCATGGTGACCGGTGAGCGCGACATGACTCGCATAGCGGAGGCGATACAGAACGGCGCAAACGAGTACATCATGAAGCCCTTCTCGCGCGAGGCGGTCGAGGAGAAGCTGCAAATTCTTGGGATTCAACTGGGCGGCAGCTAGATGGAGAAGATCCGGCTCTTGGTGGTTGACGACTCGCTCGTGATTCGACGGGCGCTGCGTGAGTGTTTTCGCGCAGACCCAGAGATTGAGGTGGTCGGAGTCGCTGAGACAGGCTTGAGAGCGCTTGAGCAGATAGACCTCCTGAAGCCCGACGTGGTCACTCTCGACATTGAGATGCCAGAAATGGACGGCCTGGAGGCGCTCAAGACGATCAGGGCGAAGGGCTCTACACTGCCGATTATCATGTTCAGCAAGTACACGAGCGAAGGGGCAACTGCGACACTTGAGGCGCTTGAGATGGGCGCAAGCGACGTAGTTGCAAAGCCTGAAGCAACCGGCGCGTCGTGCGAGTCAGTCAAGCGGCAGCTCACGACTCGCATTCGTGCGCTAGGCCGTCGGGCACATCGCGGTAAAGGCGGCTCTGCGTTGGCCGAGCAAACGAGAGTGCCTGAGCCAAACAGCGAGCCCTTCTCTGTTCCAGGGCCGATTGAGGCGATAGCCCTGGCGGTATCAACCGGCGGGCCCAGCGCCCTGATTCAGATCGTTGCCGCGCTCTCCCCGAAAATTTCTGTGCCGATATTTATTACACAGCACATGCCGCCCATGTTCACCAAGTTCTTGGCTGAGCGCCTCACGGCCCGCGGGTCGCTTAAGGCGATTGAGGCTGAGCACGGAATGTTAATCGAAGGAGGAAGGCTCTACATCGCTCCAGGCAACTTCCACCTTGAAGTGTCTCGCAGCGATGCAGGGCTTGTGACGAACCTCTCGCAGGCGCCGCACGAGAACTCGTGTCGCCCCTCGGCAGACGTCATGTTTCGCTCGCTCGCCTCAGCTTACGGCCCGCGGCTGTTGAGTATCGTAATGACCGGAATGGGCCAGGACGGACGGCGTGGATGCGAGACGGTCAAGTCTCACGGCGGAGTAGTCGTCGCGCAGGACGAAGCATCGAGCCTCGTGTGGGGCATGCCTCGAGCGGTGATAACGGCAGGGCTGCACGACGCAGTAGTGCCCCTGAGCGATATTGCGCGGCTCATTAACGAGAGCTGCGAAAAAGAGAAAACCAAGGAGGGAGGAAAGTAGATGCTGTCACAGGAGCAGTTCTTCGCGCTTTCAAGCTTGCTGAAAGATGAGACAGCAGTGGTGCTGGAGACGGGGAAGGAGTACTTGGTCGAGTCGCGGCTCAGTTGCCTGATGCGCGAGGAGGGATTTGCGACCCTGTCAGAGCTCATCGACACAGTCCTCATGCGGTCAAATCCGGGGCTCAACCAGAAGGTCCTGATGGCGCTCACCACGAATGAGACCTCCTTCTTTAGGGATCTGGCGGCTTTTGAGCTTCTGAAAAACACGGCACTGCCAGAGCTGCTCAAAGCTCGGGCGTCGACCAAAACGCTCACGGTTTGGTCAGCGGCATGCTCAACAGGGCAGGAGCCGTACTCGTTGGCGATAGCGCTGCGTGAATCGATCCCGGAGTTTGAGTCCTGGAAGGTAAAAATCATGGCGAGCGACCTAAACCCCACTGTGGTGGCGCGAGCCTCCCGAGGAGTGTTCAGCTCGCTTGAGGTGAACCGCGGGCTGCCGGTTCAGCTCCTGCTTAAGCACTTCACCCAGGACGGCGACAACTACCACCTCAACAAAGAGGTGAAATCGATGGTGTCGTTCTTCGAGCAGAATCTTATAGGTGATTGGCCAACAGGGCCGGTGGACGTGTTCTTCATGCGCAACGTCCTGATCTACTTCGACACCGAGACTAAGCGGCGTATCTTTGAGAAGGCGAAAGCCGTACTGGCGCCCGACGGGTACATGTTTTTAGGCACAGCCGAGACGCCGTATCGAATCGTCGATGGGTTCTGCAAGGTGCCCGGGGCAACGAACGTGTACAGGAAAGAGCTCAAAGAAGCGGAGAAAAAATGAGGAGTGAGAGCTCAAGGTGATCTGAGTAGGTGCCGAGACTATCACTGGAATTTTTGAGGGAGGCGCGAATATGGACAGGTCCAAGATTAAGCCCACCGGGGTAGAGAGGAAGCTCGGCGAGAACGAGATTATCGTCAGCAAGACAGACCCATCTGGGCGTATCATGTACGTTAACCAGACGCTGCTCAAGATATCAGACTTCACAGAAGAAGACCTGCTTGGCCAGCAGCACAGTATCGTTCGCCATCCAGAGATGCCTCGCTCTGTTTTTAAGCTGCTGTGGGAGACGATCCAGTCTGGGCAAGAGATCTTCGCCTACGTGGTGAACCTCACAAAGTTTGGCGACCACTACTGGGTGTTCGCTCACATTACCCCCAGCTTCGACGAGGCCGGAAACATAATCGGATTCCACTCAAATCGTCGCGCTCCGGACGCCAAAGGGGTGCAGAGTGCGCAAGCCCTCTACAAGGTTCTGCTTGAGGAGGAGCAGCGGCACGCTGACCGACGCAAGGGAATGCTCTCGGCAACGGAGCTTCTCCAGTCGATGCTCGCGGACAAGCAGGTCGAGTACGACCAATTCGTTTTCACACTGTAAGGGAAGGGGAGGAGAGCATGGAGCAGCAGACACAGATTTTCGAGACAGAGGAGTCAAATCCGTCCCTGCCGAACGGCAAAAACGGTCACCACAACGGTGCGCCGGTTTGGGGCGCTAGCGAAGCCCCGGCAGACGCCATGGAGTGGATCAAGAAGGCGGCCGCAGTGTGCGCAGAAGCGAAGCAGGGAAATCTTGAAGCTCGCATCCTGGGCTACAAGCGCAACGACGAGCTTGGGGAGCTCATTAACTGCATCAACGACATGCTCGACGTGACAGACGCATTTGTGCGGGAATCGAGAGCCGCGCTTGAGTACGCAGCCAAGGGCAAGTTCTTCCGCCGAGTGCTCCTGCGCGGCCTTCCGGGAACCTTTAAGGCAGCGGCACGAGTCATCAACAACGGCACGGAGGAGATGGAGAAGGGTTCTCGCGCCCTCGACGAGGCTCGAGTCCGGCGCCTTAAGCTCGCAGACGAGTTTGAGCAGGCGGTGCGAGGCATCGTGACGACGGTTGCCGCCGCTTCAACGGAGCTTACAGCCACAGCTCAGCTTCTGGCGCAGAACGCAGCAGGGACGACTGACCAGTCAGTAGCCGCTGCCGCCGCATCTGAGCAGACCTCGGTAAACGTGGCGCGCGTGGCTGCTGCGACTGAGGAGCTGACTAACACAGTGTCGGAAGTTGGCCGGCAAGTTGAAGACTCCTCAAAGTTCGCAGTTGGCGCGGTAGCCGAAGCAGATCGATCGTCAACGATCGTGAACGGGCTCTCGGAAGCGTCAAAACGAATCGGCGGAGTCGTTAAGCTCATCTCGCAGATCGCCGGGCAGACGAACCTGCTGGCGCTCAACGCAACAATTGAGGCAGCTCGCGCCGGAGATGCGGGCAAGGGCTTCGCGGTCGTTGCATCCGAGGTGAAGAACCTTGCGCAGCAGACAGCCTCGGCAACTGAAGAGATCCAGAAAGAGATTGAGGGTATTCAGTCGATTTCAGGCGAGACGGTGCAGGCTATCTCTGGCATCGGAGAGACGATCAAAAAGATGCGAGAGATAGCGGGAACGATCGAGCACGCGGTCTCAGACCAGCAGGCTGCGACGAACGAGATCTGCGCGAACATCAATCAGGCTGCAACCGGCACGAAGGATGTGTCGAAGAACATCTCAGGGGTAACCATCGCTGCCCAGGAGACAAGCTCGGGCGCCTCGCAGGTGCTCGAAGCAGCCCAGGAGCTCTCTCGGCAGAGTGAGTCGCTGCAGCGGGCTGTTGAGAACTTCCTGGTGAACGTGAGGGCCGGCTAGCGGCGAGGCGGTCCGCAAGGCCATGCCTAACATGCTGACACAAATGCGCTTTTCTGGCTCGTCGGGCAGCTAATTCACTGCTCCCTTTGGCCCAAACCCCTCATCTTAATGAGGTCGAGGGGATGGTCCAAAGCATGTCACGAGAATTAACGAACCCAGAACGAGCTGCGCTGACGCTACTGAGCCTCGGCAAGGAGCTCGCCACTCAGGTTATGCAGAACCTGAGCGAGGACGAGGCGAAGTCGGTTAGCCGCGCCTTCCTCTCTGTGTCTGAGGTCGACCGCGAGACTCAGTTCGTCACGGCCCGTGATTTCTTAAAGATGCTCAAGGCAGGAGAGACCCTCGTTCTCGATGGGCGAGAGTTCGCCAAGAGCGTCATCGCCGGCGCCTTCGGCGACGCAAAGAGCGAGGCGCTCCTTGAGTACATCTCGGGCGCGAAGAAGCAGCCGATCGGCACCATCATCGCCGAGGTGCCAGAGAAGGCGCTCTTCGGCTTCATCTCGGCTGAGCATCCCCAGACAGCAGCGTTCCTTCTTACTATGATGAATCCAGACCAAGCCGCTGCGGTGCTCAAGCAGATGCGCCCAGAGCTCCAGACTGACGTGCTTGTGCGGATCTCAAACCTTGCAAACATCAAGACCGAGATCATTGACGAAGTGCGAGAGGTCGTCCGTGGCCAGCTTCAGGCCGGAGACCTCAAGGACGAGCAGATCGGAGGCGCAAAGACAGCAGCCGACATCCTCAACTTCGTTGACCGCACGGCGGAGGAGCGCATCATCGGCGAGATCGAAGAGACCTTCCCGGATCTGGCGGAGCGCATCCGAGATCTCATGTTCACCTTCGAGGACCTCAAGGACCTCGACGACAACGCGATTCAGGCTACGCTCAAGGATGTGCCGCGCGAGCAGCTCGTGGTTGCGCTCAAGACCGCCACGCCGGAGGTCAAGGACAAGATCTTCAAGAACGTCTCCTCTCGTGCTGCTGACATGATTAAGGAAGACCTGGAAGCCCTCGGGCCGGTCAAGCTGCGGGACGTGGAAGCAGCCCAGCGCTCAATTACAGACATCGTTCGCAAGCTAGAGGCCCAAGGCAAGCTCGTTATTCCGGGCAGCGGCGGCGCCGATCAGCTCGTTTAGGGCTTCTCTTCTCGTGCCCTTCGGTGCGGTGTACAGCCCCTAGCATCCTCGCTATACTCCCCTGGCAATCCTCTTGCCCCAAAGCGCCATGAAAAAGCAGATCCTCTACACCCTGGGCGCCATGCTCGGCGTCGTGCTGATACTCGGGTCAGTCAAGTTCTTTCAGATCCGCTCTGAGATGGCGAAGCATGCAAGCTTCGCCCCACCGCCAGCCGCCGTCACTACCGCTGTTGTTAAGCCGATCGCTTGGGCGAGCGGCTTTGACACGGTGGGTTCCTTCAACGCAGTTCGTGGCTCAACCCTGAGCACGCAAGAGGCAGGCAACGTCGCCAAGGTCTCGTTTCAGTCCGGCTCAGCCGTAGAAGCGGGGCAGGTGCTCCTCGCCCTCGACACATCGGTCGAGGATGCGAAGCTGCGCGGTGCCTGTGCCCGGCTTGAGCTGGCGCGCCAGCACCTCGCACGCTCCAAGGCGCTCCGTACACAGAGCGCGATGTCAGCCGCAACGCTCGAGGACGCAGAGGCGCAGGTTAGCCAAGCTGAGGCAGAAGAGCAGTCAATCCAGGCGGCGATTGAGCGCAAGCGCATCGTCGCCCCGTTTTCTGGCAGAGCCGGCATTCGGGCAGTCAACGAGGGAGAGTACGTGCTCGCTGGCACGCCGCTTGTGCCGCTCTACACCGTCGACCCGATTCATTTCAATTTTTCGGTGCCACAGCAGGTTGCTCCAGCGCTCAAGCCAGGCAGTAACGTAACAATCACCGTTGATGCCTTTCCGGGCAGGAGCTTCAGCGGCTCAGTCACCGCTGTGAACCCGCAGATAAATGAAGACCTTCGCTCGATCGACATTCAGGCAACGATACCCAACACGGAGCAGGAGCTTCTTCCAGGCATGTTCGGCCGCGTCGAGCTTGCGCTCGGCGGACAGCAGCAGGTCTTGAGCGTTCCCCTGACGGCGGTGAGCTACGCTCCGTACGGCGACTCGGTGTACGTCGTCGAGCGCAAGGTCGACGAGAGCGGCACGGCTCTCACACTCGTGCGGCAGCAGATCGTACAGCTGGGGGAGCGAAAGGGCGACTTGGTCGCGGTGACGAAGGGGCTGCGTGAGGGTGATGAGGTAGTCACCACCGGGACCTCGAAGCTCAGGCCTGAAGCCGCTATCGCCATCAACAACCAGGCGCTCCCGAGCGCCTCCGAGAATCCGACGGTGAAGGATAGCTAGGGCACATGAAGCTCACTGACCTGTTCATCAAGCGCCCCGTCCTTGCAATCTGCCTCAACCTGCTCATCCTGATAGCGGGCTACACATCGATTCAGAAGCTCAACGTCCGGCAGTACCCGCGCAGCGAGAGCGCAGTTGTTTCAATCACAACAGCGTACATCGGCGCGCCGGCAGACCTCGTGCGTGGCTACATCTCAACGCCGCTTGAGCGCGTGATCGCAAGCGCAGACGGGATCGACTACATAGAATCAGCCAGCAAGCAGGGGATGAGCGAGATTAAGGCGCACCTGCGCCTCAACTTTGACGTCAATGCGGCGTTAACCCAGATACAGGCGAAGGTTGCCCAGGTTCGCAGCGACCTGCCGCCTGAAGCAGAGGCGCCGGTCATAAATGTCGAGAGCGCCGACAATCGCTTCGCCTCGATGTACCTCGGGATCTTCTCGAAGGACTGGGAGCCGAACCAGGTCACTGACTACCTGAGCCGCGTAGTGCAGCCGCAGATCTCTGCCGTGCCCGGGGTCGAGAAGGCAGAGATTCTCGGGGCGCGCGTCTTTGCGATGCGCATCTGGCTCCACCCAGACCGGATGGCAGCGCTCGGCATCAGCGCCGCTGATGTCAGGAATGCCCTGGCAGCGAACAACTTCCTCTCTGCGGTCGGCAACACGAAGGGCTCCATGGTGACGGTGAATCTCGTCGCCAACACAGACCTGCGCAGCGCCGATGAGTTTAAGAAGCTGGTCGTGCGAGAGTCCGGCTCTCGGATCATCAGGCTGGAGGAGATAGCCGACGTTGTCCTGGGAGCGGAAAGCTACGACGAAGACGTCCGCTTCAACGGCGACCCGGCCACTTTCATGGGGGTGTGGGTTCTGCCAAACGCGAACTCCCTCGACGTCATAAAGCGGGTGCGCGAGATCCTCCCAGACATACAGAAGAACCTTCCAAGCGGCGTGCAGATAGCCGTCCCGTACGACGCAACCCAGTACATTCGGGACTCAATCCACGACGTGCTGACGACCCTGACAGAGACGATCCTCATAGTAGTGCTCGTCATATTCCTCTTTATCGGGTCACTGCGGGCCACGATTGTGCCAGTTGTGGCCATACCGCTCTCGCTGGTTGGCGCGACGGCCCTCATGCTCGCGTGCGGCTTCACGATCAACCTGCTGACGCTGCTCGCCATCGTGCTCGCGGTGGGGCTGGTTGTGGACGACGCAATTGTGATGCTTGAGAACGTTGAGCGCCACGTGCGGGAAGGGAAGAAGCCGATCTCTGCCGCAATCCGTGCGGCCCGGGAGCTGGCCGGGCCGACGATAGCGATGACGCTGACGCTCGCTGCGGTGTACGCGCCGATCGGGATTCAGGGCGGCCTCACCGGCGCGCTCTTTAAGGAATTTGCGTTTACGCTCGCCGGCGCCGTGCTCATCTCCGGAGTCGTGGCGCTCACCCTCTCGCCGATGATGTCGTCGAAGCTCGTGGTTCCGCGAGAGCAGGAGAGCCGCTTCCAGGAGGGTGTAGATTCCTTCTTCGAGCGGCTGCGGGATCGGTACGCAGCTATCCTGGAAAAGTCTTTCAACTTTAAGGCTGCAATAGTCACGGGGGCGGCGTGCACGGCCCTCTTGGCGGTGCCGTTTTACCTCTTCTCCATGAAGGAGCTCGCGCCGCGCGAGGACCAGAGCGTTCTCTTTGGGCTCGTGATCGGCGCCCCAAACGCAACGGTCGAGCAGATGGCGATCTCGGCATCGCAAGTCGAGAAGATCTACAAGAGCTTCCCGGAGTACAAGGGATCGTTTCAGCTCACAGGACCAGGATTCGGGTTCTCAGGAATCGTCACGAAGCCGTGGAGCGAGCGCTCAAGGTCAGTGCACGAGATGGAGCCAGAGCTGTGGGGGAAGCTCAGCTCAGTGACGGGCGCGCAGGTGATCGTCAATTCGCCAGCTCCGTTGCCAGGCGGCAGTGATTTTCCGGTGGAGATGGTGATCTCGTCTACCGCCGAGCCGATTGAGGTGCTCGGGTACGCCCAGCAGCTCGTCGGAGCAGCGTTTCAGAGCGGCGTGTTCATGTACGCTGACACGGACCTCAAGTTCGACCTCCCTCAGAGCGAGATAGTAATAGACCGCGACAAGGCGAACGCCATGGGGCTCTCGCTCGCGTCCGTCGGGCAGGACATTTCGGTGCTCGTCGGCGGAAAGTATATCAACCGCTTCTCGATACAGGGGCGCAGCTACAAGGTCATCCCGCAGGTGAAGCGCGAGGATCGCCTCAATCCCGACCAGCTCCTCTCGTTCCACATCCGCGGCCCGCAGGGGAAGCTGATGCCGCTCGCAACGGTTGCGTCGCTGCACAACACGGTCCAGCCGCGGCAGCTCAACCGTTTTCAGCAGCTAAACTCAGCCAAAATCCAGGGCGCGATACCGCCTGGAGTCTCAATCGACGATGCCCTCGCAGTGCTTGAGGCGAAGGCGCGCGAGATCCTTCCGCCTGGCTACATCCTCGACTACGCTGGAGAGTCTCGACAGCTCCGCAAGGAGGCGAACAGCATGACCGGCACCCTGTTGCTGGCCCTCATCGTCATCTTCCTCGTGCTCGCTGCCCAGTTCGAGAGCTTCATCGATCCCCTCATAATTCTCCTTGGCTCAGTTCCGCTCGCGCTCTCGGGAGCCCTGATGTTCGTCTTCCTGGGCAGCACGTCGCTCAACATCTACTCGCAGGTGGGACTCGTGACGCTGGTTGGGCTGATCGCGAAGAACGGCATCTTGATAGTGGAGTTCGCGAACCAGCTCCAGGCCACTGGGCTCTCAAAGGCAGAGGCGGCGATTAAGGCGTCCTGCACTCGGCTGCGCCCGATCCTGATGACCTCTGTCGCCACAGTCGTCGGGCACTTCCCGCTCGTGCTTGCGAGCGGGGCGGGCGCTGCAGCCCGGAACAGCATCGG
>CAYPUA010000054.1:9980-15224 GCA_964413875.1 uncultured Bdellovibrionales bacterium | reverse complement strand
TCCCGCCGGTGCACGACTCAGCAGTTGCAATCGTGAGCTGCTTTAGCTCGAGCGCCGACTGCAACGCTCCCACGAACGGGATCTCTGGGTCTTCTGTGTACGTGTTCCCTCTGCCGAGCGCTGTGCGCGCCTGGTCAACGAACTCTGTGAGGTCAGCGCGCGCGCTCTTTAAGACTAGGTGTACCTCAGGAAAGGCTGCGCGGTACGACACGACCACGTCCTCCGGAAGCTTAAGCGCCTCGATCACCTTCGCGAGCGATGACTCGGGCACCCCGAGCAGCTTGAAGGTGGCGCGGTGAATGAGCGGCACATCACCGCACTGCTGCTTGATCAGCGGCAAGACAGAGCTGCGGAACATCTGCTGGAACTCGCGCGGCACCCCGGAGAGTGAGCACACGATTGCTCCGTATTCTCCCTGGGTGATGAAGCCGGGCGCGCTGCCGCGCTCGTTTGGAATGATGCGTGAGCCTACCGGCATCACGGCTTGGCGCCGGTTGGTTTCGTCGAGCGCGCGGCCGCGCTTTGCGAAGAACTCTTCGACGTGCTTCAGAGCTACGGGGCACTCAAAGAGCCCCACTCCTGCGAACGACGCGACAGCGTCGCGCGTCAGGTCGTCGCTCGTTGGGCCAAGCCCGCCGGATGTAATGATGATGCTGCTCACCTCTGAAAGGCGCGAGAGCCCGCCAACGAGCTCGCTCATGTCGTCGTCAACCGTGAGAACTCGGCGCAGCTTGAGCCCTAGCTCTGAGAGCTCCCGGGCGACGAAGTTGGAGTTTGTGTCGACGACCCTTCCGTCGAGCAGCTCTGAGCCAGTAGCGAGGATAGAGACAGAGAAGCTCATGCGTTCGGCTTGCGGCCGAGCGGAGAGGCCATGGCGACTGCTTCGTGCTCGCGCCGCATCGCGTCGAGGGCTGCCATGACTGCCGGTGGCGCCTTGGCTGGGCCGGAATCCGAAGCGATCTTGGCGCGCATCGGGTCGACGTACTTCCCCTTGTCGAAGAGTCCGTAGTGGAGGTGCGGGCCGCTTGAGAGCCCCGTGTTGCCCACTGCGCCGATGACTACTCCGCGGTCGACGTGCGATCCTTTGCGCAAGCCTTTGGTTATCTTGCTCAAGTGCATGTACTCGGTTGTATAACGGTCGCCGTGCGCAATTCGCACCATGTTGCCAGCCGAGGCAGAGTAGCCGGCGAAGATTACCGTGCCTTCTCCGACGCTTCTGACAGGTGTGCCGATCGGCGCTGAAAAGTCCACACCGTGGTGCGGACGGTTTACTTTGAGCACTGGGTGAAAGCGCGCCTTAGAGAACACCGACGAGATGCGGGTGTACTGCACTGGGTACCGTAGGAATCCCTTTGTGGGAATCTCTCCCTTCTCGTTGAAGTAGCGCACTTTGCCGTCAGGCGTTACGTCGCGCACCACGGCGTACATCTGTCCGCGTATGCGGAGCGACGCGGAAACGATCGCACCGACGTCGACCGTGTCGCCGTCTTCGTTGACCTTCTCTTCGAACACAATCGTGAAAGTGTCACCCGGCTGGAGGTCCTTGTTGAACTCGATGCGCTCGCCTAAGAGGTCAACGAAGTCGTCGACGACAGAGTAGGGGATGTCTTGTGCGTTTGCAGCGCTCACGAGCGAGGACTGAATCGTTCCTGCGGCTTTGCGAGAGCGGAGCGAGAGCCGCGCTTTCTCGATGCGCGACGAGTAGCCGTCTTGCGAGCTGCCTTCGACGATCATCGTGTCGCCGAACGAGAGCTGGCGGCGAACTTCTACGATCTCGCCGTCACGCCGCTTGACCTCAAGCTTCTCTCCGGCCTTGAGCGAGCCGACTTTCTTGTCGTGCTGCATAAAGGCTTTTGCGAAGTCAGCGCTTGCTTTTGGCGCACCGCGCAGCGCTGCCCAGAGCGACGCTATCGTTGTGCCCTTCTGGACGGTGTGGGTCAGCTCGCCGTCGTTGAGGGGGTTCTCAAAAGGGTTGAGCGGAGTGTGGACAATGAGCTCAGTCTGCAAGCCCGCGGAATCGAGCAGCCCCTGAAAGGGGCTCTCCTCGCCGAACAGGATCTGGTCGGAGGCTCGGCGCACGTCGAGAGCCCGCAGGTAGCGCTGGCCGGGGCGGCTCGTCGTCGCGATAAGTATGCCCCCTAAAAGGAGAATTGAGAGCCGAGCGGCCCAGACCCTGCGTGCCATAGGCGAACGAATGTACCTGTCGAGGTTGTAAGGTACAAGGGGAAAGCACTGCGCCAAACTTCGTTTTAGTTTAAGATCGGATCAGTTCGGCAGCGTGCCCTAATGCCCACCGCTTCGGCACACAGCTATACTGTAACGCTCATGGTCATCCTCGCCCTCGACATCGGCACGGTCCGCGTTGGTTGTGCATCCGCAGACGACTCTGTCCGCATCCCGTTCCCGGTGGCGGTGTGGCCGCGGGCGAAGTACGAGGCTGAGCGCGAGATTTTAAAGCTGATAGAGGAGCGTGGCGCGAAGCTGCTCGTGGTTGGGATGCCGCTTGGGCCGCGCGGGGAGAGGACGGCCATCTGCGATTCCGTAGAGTCTTTTGTGCGCCGACTTGCTAAAAGAGTCTCGATACAGATTGAGTACGTAGACGAGTCGTTTTCGTCGCTCGAAGCCTCCGCGCGCCTGAGGGAGAGCGGCAGCAAGCGAGAGGAGATCGACGCGCATGCTGCGTGCCTGATCCTCGAGCGGTACTTTGAACGGGCCCAGAGGGCTTAGCAGTGCTTCGCAAGATTATCCTCACATTCCTCTACATCTTCGTGCCCCTCGCTGCGGTTGCTGGCGCGTACGCCGCCGTTGAATTCTACTTCCTCGCTCCAGCAGACCCGAAGGCGTCTGCGCCGGTGATGGTGGACCTCACTGCGGAGAAGGGCTTCAAGGCGCTCGCGAAAGAGCTTGAAGCGAAGGGGCTGGTGCGCAGCAGCCTCGCGTTTCGCGTAATCGCCCGGCTGCGCAAGCAAGACACCGCTCTCAAGGCCGGAGAGTACGAGCTCTCTGCCTCAATGACTCCCGAGCAGATCTTGGCGAAGCTCGTGCGCGGCGAGATGGTGCTGCGGCGCTTCACAGTGAAGGAGGGGATGCGCGCATCTGAGATCGGGCCACTCGTCGAAGCGGCTGGGATTACCTCGCGCGCAGACTTCGACGGCGCCCTGGCAGACCCCGCGCTCGCGCTCGAGCTCAACGTGCCAAGCTCCTCGTTCGAGGGCTACCTCTTTCCTGACACGTACTCGTTCTCTCGCGGCACCTCTGGCAGGAAGATCGTCACTGCGATGAAGCAGCAGTTCGACGCCAAGTGGAAGCCCGAATGGGACGCTCGCGCCAAGGGTCTCGGGCGCACGAAGCACGAGATCATCACGCTCGCCTCTATCGTCGAGAAAGAGTCTGGCAACGTCGAGGAGCAGCCGAAGATTGCGGGCGTTTTTTACAACCGGCTGCGGCTCGGCATGCGGCTCCAAGCTGATCCGACCGTGATCTACGGAATTCAAAACTTTAACGGCAACATCACGAAGGAAGACTTGCAGACAGCAACGCCGTACAACACCTACGTCATCCCTGGGCTTCCGCCAGGACCGATTGCCAACCCGGGCTTGAGCGCGCTCACTGCGACCCTCTTCCCAGAGCAGTCACCGAACCTGTACTTCGTCGGAAACGGCGCCGGTCGCCACATCTTCTCGACCAACCTGGCTGACCACAACAACGCGGTGAACGAGTTCCAGCGTGGCGGCGGTGTCAGCGCGCCGCCGGCGCAGGCTTCCGTCCCCGAACAGGCAACTCCGGTTCCGCAGTAGCGCCACTATGGAGAGGCAGATCCAGCAGCTCGTCAGGCAGGTGGTGTGGCGTGAGGGGCGCAATCGGATGGTCTCGCTCGCGCTAGTCGCTGCTCCCTGTGTTGCCGCCACGGCTGTGTGTGTTGTGGCGTTTCTCTTTTACCCGGCTGCTGTGGCGCTCGGGGTTGCGGTAGCCGCTCTCCTTGCACTCGTCTCGGTCATTACCAGAAAGATAAAGTCGCTCTCTGTCTCGCGACGGGAGGCCGCGATGATGATCGACGCGCGGCTGCCGACCAAAGATCGCTTGAGCGCGCTGCTGCACCTGCTCGACGGTGCGGGAGCAGACACTCCGCACGCAAACTTGATCGAGTTTCAGCTCGTGCGCATCCTCGGCGCAGCTCCATCGCCGCGCGAAGTGGCGCCGCTGCTCCTCTCGCGTCGTGAGCGGCGCTCGCTTGTGCTGACACCGCTGCTCGTTGTCGCTGCGCTGCTGCTCTTCTTCTTTCGCCCCGTTCCTCCGATGGTGCAGCTCGCAGCAGAGGTCGCTGCGATAGTGAACCAGAACGCGTCGCTACCTGAGCCGGTGAAGGAGCAGGCTCTCTCTCTCGCCAAGGCGATCCAGCAATCGCCGCGTGATGCGCAGAAGATACAGGAGCAGCTCTCTCGCACCCGCGAGGAGGTAAAGCAGGCGATCAAAGAGGGTTCCTCAAAGAGAGATCCCCGCGAGAAGACGATCCCGAGCGCGCAAGGCGGCTCGTCGACGAGCCCGCAGCAGCAGGCGGGCTCACAGAAGCAGCCAGGCGCGAAGCAGTCGCCGCAGCCGAAGCCGCAGGAATCTCCTCCGGCAGCGGGCGCTGTCGAGCCGCCGAAGCAGGAGGGGCGAGGAAGCGGGAGCCGCGACGATGTGCAGAAGAGCGGACAGGCAGAGGGCGCGGGCGGTTCGACGCAGAAGAACGACAGCGGAAGCGGGCAGGGGCAATCGGGCTCAGGATCGGGGGCAGCGAAATCTCAGTCTAGCGGCAGCGGCGCGGGAGCTGGAGAGCGCGGCAACCAGCCACAGCAAAACACGCAGCCTCAAGGCGCAGAGCAGCAGCAGGGGAGCAGCGGCGCATCACAGGATCAGCAAGGGCAGCAGGGTGGACAGCAAGGCGGAACACGTTCGAGCGACTCCGGCGGCGCTGCGGCCTCGGGCCAATCTTCTGCGAGAAGCGACCAGGGGGGCCAGCAGCTAGGTGCCTCTGCTGGGCAGATGGATCAGGGGAACCAACAAGGATCGCAAAGTGGCGGTGCAGAGCAGCCGAGCCAAGGAAGCGACAAGAGTTCAAGCTCGCAAAATAGCTCCTCTCAGCAGAGTGGCTCTCCTGACTCCAAGACACAGCAGGGGCAGCAGAGTGCGCAGAATCAGCAGGGGCAAAGCTCTCAGGGCGCTGCAAACCAGCAGCAAGGTGCGCAGAATCAGCAGGGACAG
>CAYPUA010000054.1:2312-9880 GCA_964413875.1 uncultured Bdellovibrionales bacterium | reverse complement strand
AAAGTGGTCAGCAGGGTGGAAAGCAAGGCGGTCAGCAGGGCGGTCAGCAGGGCGGTCAACAAGGCGGCCAACAGGGCGGTCAACAAGGCGGCCAACAAGGCGGGCAGCAAGGCGGAAAGCAAGGTGGCCAACAGGGAGGTCAGCAAGGCGGTCAAGGAAGTGGTCAGCAGGGGAATGGCGGCGGCGGTAGCGGAAGCGGCAAGACTAAGCAGCCCTCTGGTGGACCAGACTCATCCGCAGGCAGCGGGCAGAGCAGCTCAAGCAACGAGCCATTCGAGGTGGGCCAGAGCAACAAGAAGAGTGGGTCGCTCGACTCAAAGCAACCCACCACCAGCCAGGCTCAGGGCAACGATTCTGCGGGAGGAGATGGCGAGAACGTCGATGGTCCTGCGGGCAGGATGAGCGCAAAGCTCGACAGGAATGCTGCGCCGCGCCAAGGTGGCTTCGGCGACCGAGAGTCTGGGCCTGGCTTCGGACCCGACGCGAAGTTCAACGAGCAGGCGATTGAGGTCCGGGACGAGCAAATCGACGAGCGTTCGGTTGGAGACGAGTCCACTATTGAGGAGAACGAGGAAGAGGCGCAGCCGCGAACCTCGCTTGAAGACGTGACCCTCGCCAAGCCAAAGCCCGCGCTACAGCGCGCAGAGCAGCCCATTCCGCTGGAATATCAGGACGTGCTGAAGTAGCGCCTGATCCTACTCCTCCTCTTTATCCTGCACTTACACCCAGCTCCTCTTCGTTATCGTCCATTTTCCGATGATCGCTCCCCACATTCGCGTTGAGACGCCCGGATGAGGAGGAGGAAAAAGAAAAGGATCGGCGCCAAAAAAGGGGACTGCCACCTTTTCTGCGAGTTGCAGCTCCCCCCGTGCCGCAGTAGATTGTCGGCACCTATGAGTGACTTAGAGCTTCGTGACGCAGCAGCGCTCGACCGCGCAATCGGTGACTTCCAGGCCTCTTTCTCGAGGATCGAGCAGGAGGTTGCCAAAGCGATCGTTGGGATGAACGACGTGGTGCGTGGAGTGGTGTCGACCATCTGCGCGCGCGGTCACGTGCTGCTCGAAGGCGTGCCAGGTCTCGGGAAAACTCTCCTGGTGAAATCAATCGCGCGCGCTCTCGGCCTCTCCTTCAAGCGCGTCCAGTTTACTCCCGACCTGATGCCGTCAGACGTCACTGGAACGCAGGTGCTGACGGATGACGCCGGCGGGCAGCGTCGCTTCGTCTTCAAGCAGGGCCCGGTCTTCGCCAATATCGTTCTCGCCGACGAGATTAACCGAGCGACGCCGAAGACGCAGAGCTCGCTGCTCGAGGCGATGGAAGAGCGCCAGGTCACAGTGCTCGACCAAACCTACCCGCTTCCGCAGCCGTTCTTCGTGCTCGCTACCCAGAACCCAATTGAGCTTGAGGGCACCTATCCGCTGCCAGAAGCGCAGCTCGACCGCTTCCTGATGAAGCTGCTCGTGCCGCCGCCGACGGGCAAGGACCTGAAAGAGATCCTCTCGCGCACAACCGGCACCGCAACGTCCGACGTTCAGCCGATCTTTGGGCCCGAAGAGGCTTCTGCCCAGATTGCCTCGATGCAGCGAATTGTGCGGCACGTGATCGTGCCAGACCCGATGCAAGAGGTTCTCGTTCGGCTGATCTCGGCGCTCACTCCGGGCTCTGAGTTCGCCACCCCGAAGGTGAAGCGCTACGTGCGCTTCGGGCCCGGGCCGCGCGGTGCACAGTCGCTCGTGCTCGCTGCCAAGGTGAGCGCGCTGCTCGACCGCCGCATCAACCTCTCCTTCGAAGACATCCGCGCCAACATCAAGCAGACGCTGCGCCACCGCCTCATCCTGAACTTCCAGGCTGAGGCCGATGGCATTGTGGCCGATGACTTGATCGAAGAGGTTCGGAACGCGAAGTAGTGCCTGTGCTGCGGCTCGGGTGCCAAAGCCAGAAATCGACTGGTCGTAGATCATGCAGCTCTCGCAGGAAACGCTCCGACTTTTGAACGCCTTTGCGATGCGAACGCGCCGCTCGTTCTACGGCATCCGCCAGGGCTCGCACCGCTCGCAGCGCCGCGGCCACGGCGTTGAGTTCGCCGACTACCGCAACTACGAGCTGGGAGACAATCCGCGCTACATCGACTGGAACCTCTTCGCGCGCAGCGACAAGCTGCTCGTCAAGCGCTACCTCGAAGAGGAGAACGTGGCGCTCTACATCGTGATCGACGGCTCGCGCTCGATGACGCACCCCTCGCTCCGGGAGAAGTGGGACCTGGCATGCCACGTCGCGGCGTTCGCCTCCTACATCGGGCTTGCAAGCCAAGACCCCGTCACGATCTCAGTGCTTGGCGGGCCGCACAGCCCGCGCTTCTGGAGCGGAAAGGCGTTCGGTCCGCTCTCGTCGTTCCTCTCAAAAGCCGGCGAGTCGCTTATTTCTCCCGACGTTCGAGACATCAACGTTCCAGAGGAGGCGCGCCGCGCAGCGACGCGCGTGAGCTTTCCCGGCATCTGCATGGTGATCTCTGACTTCCTGCTTCCGCTCGCTGACGTTGCCGCTACCATTGCTGCATTCCGTGCCCGCAACATGGAGGTCCACGCCGTGCAGGTTCTCGGCGAGAGCGATCTTGAGCTTGAGCCGACCTTCGACGCGCTAACGGTGAGCGACAGTGAGACCGGAGAGGTTCGCGGCGTCGCTCTCGACTCGGGCTCGCAGGAGCAGTACTCGGGGCTCCTCTCTGACCACATCACCCGGGTGCGTGAGCACTGCCTGGCAAGCCAAGTTAAGTTCATCTCAGCCACGGCGTCAGGCTCTCCAGCTTCGGTCGGGCTAGACACCATCCGGCGCATGGGGCTCTTCGTATGATATCGCTCTTCGGCTTCACGCTGTCGGCGACAGCGCCGTGGCTGCTGGTCGGGGTGCCCGTTGGGCTCGCTGCGCTGGTGTACATCTACCGCACGCGCGACCAGGTCGTTGAGCAGGTAGTCTCGACGCTGCTCCTCCTGCGGCTCCTTCCAGAGCGATACACCTCACGCCGCAGGTTCTTTCCGCCGCTACAGTTCTGGATCGACCTCGCAGTACTAGCGCTCCTGTCGCTCGCCGCAGCCGGAATCCTCGCGATCGACGCGAGCAAGCGAATCGCCATCGTCGTAGACTCGTCTCTCAGCATGGCGGCACGAGCGCCCTCAGGGACTACTCGCCTGGCAGACGCCATCAGGCTCGCGTCCGCGGATGCCGTTGGCCAGATCGGCTCAACGCGCTTCACCGTGTACTCAGCAGGCGGAACCCTGACGAAGGTCTCTGAGCCCGACGTCTCTGCCAGTGCTGCGACCGCAGCGCTCTCTTCGATCTCGCAAACCTTTGAGCCAGACCGAATCGACTCAGCGCTCAGAAACCTGCTCTCTGAGGGAACGTTCGATGCTGTCTGGGCCTACACTGACCGGCCCCTGGCAAACTCGGCGTCGAGCGCGACTATCCGCGTCACCACCATCCCGTCCGACCCTGCCAGCGTGCAAAACACCTGGATCCGGTCGGTAGAAGCATCGTCGACCGCGCTCGCCGCGCAGATCTCGACAATCGGCCGGGCCGCAGACCGCACAGCCGTTTCTGCGCAGTGCTTCAGCGAAAATGGCACCGCCGTTGGCAGCCCGCTCTCAACCTCGCTTTCGGCATCATCCGGCACGGCAGAGAGCGTGAGCCTCTCGCCGCTTCCCTCGGAGTGGAAGTACTGCAAAGTCACAGCGCAGCCCAGGGACTCATCAGCCGATCTCCTCTCAGTCGACAACGAGGCGTGGGTTGCGCGCTCAGCGCAGCGCGCAGCTATTCAGGTCTTGAGCCCGCTCACCCTTGGCGAGCTGGGGCTCAACCGCATCTCCGGCTACTCCTTCATGCGGCTGCCAGCAGCGAGCGATCCGCTCTTCAGCCCCAACAGCTCGACGATCGTGCACCGAATGTCGCCGCCGAAGAAGCTCACTGCACCTCTTCTCGTTGTCGTTCCCCCTGCTGGCAAGCTCCCGTGGGGTGGAGAGTCAGGGCCTGCCGTGGCCTCGGGGATAGCAGTCACCCGCTGGGACGCCTCGCACCCGCTCCTGCAGTACGTAAAGCCGACTCTCATCTCGGCCCCAAGCGCGCTCTCGCTCACCTGCGATGCCGGCGCGCAAGAGATCCTCTCCTCAAGCTCTGGAGCGCTCGCGTGTGCGGGCGAGCGTGGCGGACAGAGGTACCTCGTCACATCGCTTGAGCTGTTCCCGTTCGATGGCGCTGCGTCGCCAACGGTGAGCATCCTGACCCTCAACTCGATGAAGTGGCTCTTCGGTGCCGAGAGTGCGGCAGGGAACTTAAACTTCCAGCCCGGTCGGGTGAGCCTGCCGGCCGGCGCAACGAGCGTGCGCTACCTCGCTCCCACTCCATCAGCGGTGCCAGTCTCTGCAGATGGCCGCGTTACGCTCCCCTCGCCAGGCATCATCTCATTCGTTCCGCCTCAGTCCAGAGAGGCCGAGCTGCGCGCGGTCACGATCTTCTCTGACGAAGAGTCCGATCTCTCCCGGCAGCGCGCGATTGAGGTCCCGGCCCAGCCAGCGGCAGTGGCTCGCCGGGGAGCCCGCGCACCGCTCCCGATCGCTCCGTGGCTTGCAGCGCTCGCGCTCCTGGTGCTCGCCGTCGACGTCTTCCGGCGTATCCGTGGCCGCACGTCGTGGGGGATGCGATGAAGTTCACCTTCCCGTTCATCCTCGCAGCCATTCCTCTCTTTGCGATCTTCGTTTTGCTGACGCTGCGCAAGAAGCAGTCCCGAACTCTTAGGGGCTTCTTCGCGGCGCTGCTCCGCGTGCTGTGCGGCAGCGCGGTCCTCTGCGCGCTCGCCGGGCCCTTCACCAGCCTCGACCAGCTCCCAGAGGCTATCCCTGTCTTGGTCGATGTCTCCTCAAGCGTAGGCGCAGGGCAGGGCGATGCGCTCCTGAAACGCGCCCGCGCTCTCGGATCGGAGCTTGGGGTCTCGCTCTCGCTTATCCCGTTCGGAAAGAGCGCGCTGCCGCAGCGTGCTGACTCTGGCCAAGACTTCGCAACGCTGCGTCGTGCGAGCGAATCAGCAGACAGCGGCGCGAGCGACATCGGACAAGCTCTCACTCGGCTCGCCATTGACGCATCTCCGCCGCCGGCTGCGCTGCTCCTCTCGGATGGCTACGAAACTGCCGGTAGCGCCTCAAGCGCGGCCTCGCTCCTCGGCTCCACCACGAGGGTCTTCCCGCTCACTGAACCGGGAGAGTCTCAGGAGCCGGCACTTCGGGTCTCGCAGCTCTACGTTCCTCTCACGGTCAAGGCGAAGAAGGCGGCCGAGATTCGGGCGACCGTTTCTAGCGCTGCAACCGAGCCGCTCTCGGCTGAGCTTGAGCTTAAGCACGGAGAATCCGTGCTGCTCAAGCGCACGGTGTCGCTTGAGCCCGGAAAAGACCTGCTCGTCCCAACGCAGAGCAACCCTGAAGTCGAGGGGCTTAACGTCGTGACCGCCACCCTCACGTGGCGAGACGCGGAGGGAAACCACACAGTGACTCGCACAGCGTGGCTCAACTCAGAGCGCCGAAACCGGGTGCTGCTCCTCTCTGGCTCGTACGACGACCACCGCATCCTCCCGCAGATTCTTAAGAACCAGGCCTACGAGCTCGATGCCCGAATCTCGGATCCCGACACATCCGTCGAGCAGCTCTCGAAGTACCGCGTCGTGGTGATCAACAACGCGCCCCTCGACGCGCTGCCGCCAGGCCTCGTTCGGGCGCTGCCGGAGTACGTGCGTGCCGGGGGCGGGCTCGTCATGATTGGCGGCAACAAGAGCTACGGGCTCGGCGGCTACATCGGCTCAGAAATCGAGCCGATACTGCCTGTTGAGCTCGTTCCGCCGAGGACTGAGAAGAAGCGGCTCAACATCGCGGTGCAGCTCGTAATCGACAAGTCGCGCAGCATGGCAGACGGCAGCCGGCTTGAGTTTGCCAAGTCCGCCGCTCGCGAGGTCGTATCGACACTGCACGACGACGACTACATCGGAGTGATAGGCTTCGAGGATGTGGCTTTCGTTGCGCTACCGCTCACGCGAGTCAGCGAGGCGCGCCGCATCGCGTCCGACAGAATTAGCCGCCTCTTCCCAACGAACGGCACGAACCTGTACCCGGCGATGGAGGAAGCGCGCCGTGGTCTCTCGCGAGTCACGGCTGGGCGAAAGCACCTGATCGTTCTGACCGACGGGCAGATCCCCGACCAGGGGCCGATCTACTTCAACCTCATTCACCAGCTCCGCACGCTCGGCGTCACGGTATCAACAGTGCTCGTAGGCTCGAATGCTCCCGACGCGTTCATGACGACGATGGCGCAGCTCGGTGGCGGGTCGTTCTACCACACGGATGACCCGCGAAACCTGCCGAAGATCTTCCTCTCTGACCTCAAGATCGCAACGGGCGAGCGCACGCTGATAGAGAACCCGGAAATCCCCGTGCTCGTTGGTCCCAGCGGGATTCGCAGCACTGACATTCGGAGCTTTCCGTTCCTGCGAGGCTACGTCGAAACACTTGAGAAGCCAGCGGCGAACACTGAGCTGGTCGTGCCCGAGGAAGATCGTCGATTCCCCCTCCTTGCATCGTGGAAAGTTGGTGCGGGCAAGTCGATAGCCTTCACCTCCGACGCGAACGGGCGCTGGTCAGCGCCTTGGATGTCGTGGGATGAGGTGCAGGAGTTTTGGTCTAATATCGTAGAGTCTGCGCAGCCAGAGAACGTGTCGAAATCCCCAACTCCAGAGTTTGATCTGCGCACGTGGGTTGAGGGCGGCACCCTGATTATGGACCTCGCCGTGTTCGAGGACACCGGTGCCGGCTCGGTCACAGCACTGCTCAAGACTCCGCAGGGCGAAGAGCGAGAAGTGACCTTCTCGCCGCGGCAGCGCGGGCACTACCGGGCAGAGCTGCCCGAGGCAACCGCTGGCACCTACCGCTCGATAATCTCTCTCGGCAACCTGCCGCTCCCAGAGGTCGCCTGGACTCTCTCCGGAGAGCTCTTCGGCGAGCAGCCGAAACGCGCCCCGAACCTACAGGTGCTTGAGTCGATTGCTTCAAAAACCGGCGGGCGCCTTAACCCTTCAGCCGCTGACCTCAAGCCTCTGCTCACGCAGGGCACAAAGAGCCGCGACCTCTCGCTTGAGTTCCTGGCGGCAGCGCTGCTGCTCTTCTTTGCAGAGCTAGCCGTCCGAGCAGCTCGCTTCAGAGGTCGCAAGAAGCAGCGCCTAGCTGCCGCCGCGTAGTGCGCGGCTGAGGGGGTGGTACAAAGAGAGCGGCGAGGGGAATAACGGAACAGCCCTCTCTCTGTCCTCGCTGCCCTTTTTGTGAACCTCAAGCTGTTGCTATTAGCAGGAATGGCTTGATCGGGTACGTTCATGTTCGCGGCTGAGGGGGTAGAACAAAGAGAGCGGCGAGGACGGCGAGGGGGGATAACGGAACAGCCCTCTCTCTGTTCTCGCTGCCCTCTTTGTGAACCTCAATCTGTTGCTAACAGCAGGAATGGCTTGATCGGGTACGTTCATGTTCGCGGCTGAGGGGGTAGAACAA
>CAYPUA010000054.1:0-2212 GCA_964413875.1 uncultured Bdellovibrionales bacterium | reverse complement strand
AGCAGGAATGGCTTGATCGGGTACGTTCATGTTCGCGGCTGAGGGGGTAGAACAAAGAGAGCGGCGAGGACGGCGAGGGGGGATAACGGAACAGCCCCCTCTCTGTTCTCGCTGGTCTCTTTGTGAACCTCAATCTGTTGCTATGACCAGGGCACAACAACACCGAGGTCACCCTCTCGATTTAACGACGGGCAAAAACTAAGTAACTGAAGAAACGAGCTTTTGTCCTAAGCGCCCCTCTCAGAGGTTTAAAAAAGGGCCTCAAATCGCGGGGCGGTTTCTCTCGCTTCTGGCGCGCCGCTGCGGTAGATACTCCGCGCATGTCAGCTCCGTACACTATCTACTTCGCTGGAGAGCTCTTCTCGCTCAAGCACCTGGTCGGCAACGCCTTGCTCGCCGATGCCATCAGCCGCCTATCGAAGAACACCTACCGCTGCATCCTCCCGCAGGACCTTGAGCAGCGAGAGACAACGGCGACCGCCATCCGCAACCAAGACCTTTACTACTGCATGTCGTGTGACCTAGGGATCTTCCACTTCGACGGGCCGGAGCTAGACTCCGGCACCGCCGCTGAGTTCCTCTACGCAAAGATGCTCGATATCCCGGCGGTAATCCTGCGCTCTGACTTCCGCCAGAGCGGCGACGCAAAGTCTGTTCCGTGGAACCTGATGCTCGCAGGCTACCCGCGAACTGAGCTTGTGCTGCTCGACAGCGTGCTGCTCTACAAGCAGTCAACCGCTAGAGAGCTCGGAAGCTCTGAGGCCGCGCTCGCTGCTACCGAGGAGTTGGCGCAGCTCACCATCGCCGCACTCGATGCCGTTCGTGCCGCGCCACCGATCCTCCAGCCGTCTCAGCGCGAGGCAGTCTACGAGTGGGCCCGCACCTTCCCAGGATCAGGCTTCGACTCGAAGGTGTCGCGCGAAGAGCTGCTCAAAGTTCTTAAGGCAAAAGTTGAGAAGGGGCTCCTATGAGCGCACAGGTGGCGGTGATCGGCAGCTTCGTTCAAGACCTGGCCTTCAAGGTCGCCTCGTTCCCGGCGCCCGGAGAGACGCGCATCGGAACGTTCTTCACTGGCCCAGGCGGCAAGGGCTCAAACCAAGCCGTGGCGTCGCACCGCCAGGGAGTTCCGACTCTCTTCATCGGCGCGATCGGCGACGACCTATTCGGCTCTGGCTACCAGGCGTGGGCCTCAACTGAGGGGCTCCCTACTGCGCTCCTGGTTGTGCCAGAGAAGCCCACCGGCGCAGCTTCTATCGTCGTAAATGAGCGCGCTGAGAACGCAATCGTTGTGGCGCTCGGCGCAAACGATGCGCTCACTCCAGAGCACGTCACCTCAATCCTAGCCGCGCAGCAGAAAGTGTCAGTGCTGCTGCTCCAGGCCGAGAGCAACCTCAAGGCAGCAGAGGAGGCGCTCCACTACGGACGCACGCGCGGGCTCTTCTCGATCTTTAATCCAGCCCCGATTAACCCAGGCGTGACCCCAGAGCTCCTGGCGTTTGCCGACTGTGTCACGCCGAACGAGACAGAGTGCGCCTACCTGATTGAGAAGTTCACCGGCCAACGCCTTGAGCGCGACGTGACGCTGCTCTCTGATGAGGAGCTGCAGGGCGCGCTCGACCACATTCCGTCCTCAACCATCATCGTCACCGTCGGAAGCCAGGGATCGATCCTCTACCAGCGCCGCGTGGCGCCAGGCAGCATCCGCTCGATCGGACAGGGGCAGATCCTTCGCATCCCGTCGATGCCGGTGACACCAGTCGATACCACCGGCGCCGGCGACGCCTTCAACGGCGGCCTAGCAGCCGGGCTGGTCAAGTTCCAGGGCGACCTCGTGCAGGCTATTCGCTACGCAACCGTCGTTGCGGGGCTCTCGACCGAGCGAGCTGGAACCGCGCCAGCGATGCCGAGCGCAGAAGAAGTCACCAAATTTTCACAGTTTTACTCGTAACAGGAAGGAGTGGCGATATGCCGTACATTACCCGCAAAGACCGCAAGCAGTACCAGGAGATCCTTAACTCGCTCGCCGAGATCATCCCGCAAGACCGCATGCAGCGCCCGGGGCACATGAACTACATCGTGAGCCTCCTGATTGAGAAGGTGTACGGCAAAGAGATGCGCTACGCCGACCACAACGAGGTGATGGGATTCCTAAACTGCATCGCGCTTGAGTTCTACCGCCGAAAGACAGCTCCGTACGAGGACCTCAAGATCG
>CAYPUA010000053.1:0-15419 GCA_964413875.1 uncultured Bdellovibrionales bacterium | reverse complement strand
GTTTTTCGACGTAGTACATCACGTTTGAGATGTGTACTGACTTCTCAACTTGAACCTTGCCGCCTTCCTCGCCTGGGCGAGTTGCACGCTTGTTGCGCGTGAAGACGTTGAGCCCCTCGAGGATCACTCGGTCGCCCTTGGCGCCGCCGATTGACTTGATCTTGGCCACCTGGCCCTTGATCGCTCGCTTGGCCTTGTTTCCACCGGCAATTACCATGACAGTGTCGCCCTTGCGGAGCACTGTCCGGACCCGGTCTACCTTCTGCTTGCTAGACTTCTTTGCAGCCACGTTACACCTCTCGTTCCCCGCTACAGCACTTCCGGCGCCAGCGAGATGATCTTCATAAACTTCTTTCCGCGGAGCTCTCGGGCAACGGGCCCGAAGATGCGGGTTCCGATCGGCTCCTGGCTCGCGTTGATCAGCACAGCGCTGTTCTCATCGAACCGGATGTACGAGCCGTCATCGCGGGAGATCGGCTTGGCCGTTCTCACGATCACTGCTTTGTGCACCGAGCCCTTCGCAATCTTTGAGTTCGGGATAGCTTCGCGCACGGCTACGACGATAACATCGCCGACAGACGCGTAGCGGCGACGGCTACCGCCGAGAACCTTAACGCACACCACCTTCTTCGCGCCTGAGTTATCAGCAACTTCAAGCACCGACTTCAACTGAATCATAACTCCTCACCGCCTAAAACGAATCTCGGGCTACTCCGCCTTCGTGATAACAGCCTCGACCTTCCAGCACTTGAGCTTGCTGATCGGGCGGGTCTCCACGATGCGAACGCGGTCACCTACCCCACACTGCTTCGACTCGTCGTGCGCGTAGAACTTCTTCGTACGGCGGACAAACTTTCCGTAGGTGGAGTGGCGAACTTGGCGAACAACGGCAACTACTACCGTCTTCTCCATCTTGTTGCTCACAACCACGCCTTCCTGCTTCTTGCGGAGACCTCGCGGCTGCTGCGGCTTGGCCGGAGTCGCCGGCTTCGCGCTCTTCTCCTTCGGCGCCTTCTTGGTCTCTGTCTTCTTCGTCACTGCCATAACACTTCCTTCAAACGGTACCGGCCTGAGCCGTTACGCCTTAGCCGCCTTCTTCTGGGAGAGCTTCGTCTTTACCCGAGCGAGCGCCTTACGGGTCTCGCGAAGAAGGTGCCCCTTCTCGAGCTGCTTTGATGCCTGCTTGAAGCGCAGACGCATCAGCTCCTCGGCGAGCTTGTTTGCCTTCTCGTCCAAGGCACCCTTGTCGAAGCCCTCGATCTCTTTCAAAAACTCTTTGCGTTTCATATACTTACTGCCAGTTTACGGATTCGACGGCCGTGCCCCTCTGCCCAGCTCAACCGGGCGAAATGAGGGGGCAATATGCCGCTTTCCCACACTTAAATCAAGCTGCTGCTCCGCACTACGACCTTGGTCTTAATCGGCAGCTTCGCTGCAGCCAGCTCCAGGGCCTCAAGCGCTACCTTGTCGGCAACACCCGTGATTTCATACATAATTCGGCCTGACTTAACCTCGGCCACCCACAGCTCAACCGAGCCCTTTCCCTTACCCATTCGCACTTCAGCAGGCTTCTTGGTCAGGGGCTTGTCCGGGTAAACCTTGATCCAAACCTTGCCGCCACGCTTAATGTGACGAACCATGGTCTGACGAGCTGCCTCGATCTGTCGGTTGGTGACCCATCCGGCCTCCATCGCCCTGAGTCCGAACTCTCCGAACTCAAGCGTGCACCCGCGCGTCTCTTTGATCTTGAGGTGGCGGTACAGCTTCATCTGCTTGCGGTAACGGGGCTTCTTTGGCTGCAACATAACTTACTCCAACGAAAAACAATCCAGGGCTACCCTTACAGGTTGACTGCCTCAGCAGCAGCTTCCTCGCCCGGTGCGAACTTCTCGCCCTTGAACACCCAGCACTTCACGCCGATGATGCCGTACGTGGTGCTAGCCTCTGCGAATCCGTAGTCGATGTCAGCGCGGAGGGTGTGCAGCGGCACGCGGCCCTCACGAGTTGACTCAGTACGCGCGATCTCGGCGCCGTTCAGGCGTCCGGATACGCGAATCTTGATTCCCTCTGCTCCAACTCGCTGAGCGCGGTTGATGGCCTCTTTCATGGCACGACGGAAGTTCACGCGGCGCTCAAGCTGGAACGCGATGCCTTCAGCCACGAGCTGCGCATCCATGTCTGGCTTGCGAGCCTCGATGATGCTCAAGGCAACGTCGCGCTGAACGAGATTCTTGAGCTCCTTGCGGAGATCCTCGATGTCCTTGCCCTTCTTGCCGATAACCAGGCCGGGCTTTGCGGTAAAGATGTTGATCTTGACGCGCGCGGCTGCTCGCTCGATCTCAACTCGCGAGATGCCAGCTGCCTGCAGCTTGCTCTTCACGAACCTGCGGATCTTCACGTCCTCGCCGATGTAGCGCGCGAAATCCTTTCCGGCAAACCACTTCGACTGCCATCCCTCGATGATTCCGACCCGCAGTCCGCGTGGGCTAACTTTCTGTCCCATAGCTCAAGCTCCCTTCTAAATTCCTTTACTTCTCACCGAGCACAATCGTCATGTGTGCCGAGCGCTTGCGAATCGGCGTCGCACGACCGTGCGCAGCCGGCATGTAGCGCTTCAGGGTGCGTCCCTCGTCGACCCATCCCTTGGTAACCCACAGGCGATCGACGTCAGCACGAGCGCCCTCACGAGCATTCGATACCGCTGACTCAAGCAGCTTGTACGCGAGCTTCGCGCCCTTCTTCGGCGAGTAGCGCAGCACCTGCATCGCTGGCTCAACCTGCTTGCCGCGGATCAGGTCGATTACGAGCCTGGCTTTGCGCGGCGAGAGGCGCATGTGCTTCAGCGTTGCGCGAGCAACTTCAGCGTCACCTGTCTTAGTTGTTTTCTTAGTCATAATCCCAACCTCAATTCGTTACGAGCGCTTCAAGCACTAAGCCGGAGCTGCGGAAGCAGACTTAGCCGAGTGGCCATGGAACGAGCGGGTCGCCGAGAACTCGCCCAGCTTGTGCCCTACCATGTTCTCGGTGATGAACACCGCGTTGAACTTCTTGCCGTTATGCACAGCGAACGTCAGGCCGATCATGTCCGGCGTGATCGTCGAGCGACGCGACCAGGTCTTGATCGGTCCCTTGTGAGCTCCAGCCTTAGCCCTCTCAACCCACTTGAGAACGCTCTTGTCTACAAACGGTCCTTTCTTAATCGAACGAGCCATGATGCCCCCTTAACTCCTTACTTACGCCGACGAACGATAAACTTCTGGGTGCGCTTGTTAACGCGGGTCTTGAGACCCTTCGAAAGCAAGCCAGACGGCGAACACGGGTGACGTCCACCGGCGCTCTTGCCCTCTCCACCGCCCATCGGGTGGTCAACTGGATTCTTCGTGACGCCACGGTTGTGCGGCCGACGGTTAAGCCAGCGGCTACGGCCGGCCTTGCCGATGATCACGTTCTGGTGGTCCGGGTTGCTGACAGCGCCGATCGACGCGTAGCACTCGAGCGAAACCTTGCGGGTCTCGCCGGACGGCAGCTTCACCGTCGCGTACTCCCCTTCCTTAGCAACGAGCTGAGCGGCTCCGCCTGCTGAACGAACGAGCTGAGCGCCGCCGTTCTTCTTGAGCTCGATGTTGTGGATGTTTTCGCCGAGCGGGACAGACTTGAGCGGCAGAGCGTTGCCGGGCTTGATATCAGCCTCTGGGCCTGCGCTAATTACCTGCCCAACGGCCAAGCCCTGTGGCGCCAAGATGTAACGCTTCTCGCCGTCTGAGTAGACAACGAGGGCGATGCGGGCTGTGCGGTTCGGATCGTACTCGATCGCCGCAACGGTTCCCTTGATCCCCACCTTATCGCGGCGGAAATCGATCACCCGGTAACGACGCTTGTGTCCGCCACCCTTGTTGATGTTCGTGTTGCGCCCGTAGTTGTTCCGTCCGCCGGTGCCCGTGCGCTTCGTGAGCAGCCCCTTCTCCGGGCGGCTCTTGGTGATCTCCGAGAAGTCAGCGACCGTCAGGTAGCGCCGAACCGGAGTTGTTGGTCTAAAATTCTTAACGCCCATGGTTTACCTCAAAACTCGACTACAAGCCTTCTACGAGATCGATCTTGCTGCCCTCGGCCAGCGTCACGTAGGCCTTCTTGAAGCCAGCACGACGACCGACGCCACGCGCAGTTCGCTTCGTCTTCCCAAGGAATGTGCAGGTGCGAACTGCATCAACCTTTACCGAGAACACTCGCTCAACTGCCTGGCGAATCTCATTCTTTGTGGCGCGCGGGTCGACCTTCATCGTAACCGTGCGGCCAGTTGCGCCTACCATAGCGCCCTTCTCGGTGATAACCGGAGCGAGCAGCACTGCGTAGTCGTTAACCGTTGCTGCGGCTTTGACTGCTTTCTTCTTAGCCATACGTCTCTATCCTCAACAAACTTACGCCGACTGCCCGACACGAGCCTCAAGCTCAGCGAGCGCTGCGCGCACGCAGAGAACTTTTGAGCTGTTGACGAGGTCGTACACATTCACGCCCGCCGACGGGACAACCGTGATGCCCTTAATGTTGCGAAGACCAAGCGCGAACTTCTCGCGCAGGTCTGACGCCTCATTCGGGACGATAACGAGAACTTTTTGCTCGGAGAGGCCGATGCTCTTGAGGAGCGCCACGCCATCCTTGGTCTTCCCGGTAGCCTTCTCCATCCCCTCAAGCACGAGGAAGCCTTCCTCGGAGGTCTTGGCGGAGAGAGCCGAAGCAAGCGCGCCCTTGCGCATCTTCTTCGAGAGGCGGAACGCGTAGCTTCTCGGCGTAGGGCCGTGAACCACAGCACCACCAACCATGAGCGGAGAAACACTCGATCCAGCACGAGCATTACCGGTGCCCTTCTGCTTGAACGGCTTCTTCTTGCCGCCCTGGATCTCGCTGCGGGTCAAAACGTCGTGCGTTCCCGCGCGGCGCTTGGCGCGTTGCCAGCGAACCGTGCCGTGAACGAGCTCGGTCTTAACCGTGCCACTGAACACAGCCGGAGTGAGAGCAACTACGCCCTTCTCCTTGCCGCTGGCGTCGAATACCTTTGCTTGTACATCTTTAGAAGCCATTGCTTAGTACCTCCATCGCCCTCTTGAGCTACGCCTTTACTGCCTTGCGAACAACAACGAGGCTGCCGCGCGCACCCGGGATTCCGCCCTTAACGAGCAAGATATTCTCCTCTGGGCGAACACCGACTACGGTCAGGTTCTGAACTGTTACGCTCTCCCCTCCCATACGGCCTGGCATGCGCTTGTTCTTGAAAATTCTGCCTGGGAACTTACGGCATCCTACTGCGCCGACGTGGCGGCGAACTTCATGGGTACCGCGCGTCATCGGCTGGCCCTTCATGCCGTGCCGGCGAACAACGCCCTGGAAGCCGCGTCCGATAGAAACGCCCGAGACGTCTACCGACTCGCCGTCCTTGAACACGTCGGCAACCTTCACCTCTTTGCCAACTTCCGTCCAGCCGAGGCCCTGGGCATCGCAGCGAACTTCCTTGACGTGGTAGAACGCGCCCTGGCCGGCCTTCTTGAACTGGCCCTGCTCCGCCTTCGTGCAGCGTTGCGCCTTCTTGGGCTCAAAGCCGAACTGGACAGCGCTGTACCCGTGCACATCGATTCCGCGGACATCGAGCACGTAGCACGGTCCCGCCTGGATGATGGTGACCGGCACGCTCTGACCCTCAGGCGTGAATACCTGGGTCATTCCGAGCTTCTTGCCCAAAAGTCCCTCTGGAAAGTGTTTTGACGACGTCATGATGAGGTCCCCCCTCGTAAATCTTTCTTAATTCGCCCTACTGTAGCTTGATCTCAACGTCGATGCCGGTTGAGAGCTCAAGCTTGCCCAGCTCATCGATCGTCTGCTGGGTCGGCTCAAGGATGTCGAGAAGACGCTTGTGCGTCCGGATCTCGAACTGCTCGCGCGACTTTTTGTCGACGAACGGTGAACGGTTAACCGTGAACTTCACGATGCGCGTGGGAAGAGGAATCGGGCCCGCTACACGGCCGCCCGTGCGGCGCACGGTCTGCACGATCTCAGTCACCGCTGTGTCCAGCAGCTTGTGGTCGTAGCCTTTAAGTCGAATCCTAATTAACTGCCCGCCAATCATGGCTAATCCTCACTCTTTCACGATTAGAAACTCTTTGAGCCAAAAAACCTGTGTGAACCTACTTTGCAAGGAAGCGCGGGAGCGGGCAGAGCCTGCCCGCTCCCGCTTCTTCACTACTCAACGATC
Source organism: uncultured Bdellovibrionales bacterium (assembly GCA_964413875.1). GTDB lineage: Bacteria > Bdellovibrionota_C > UBA2361 > UBA2361 > OMII01 > OMII01. The sequence continues at coordinate 9,178 of CAYPUA010000053.1, read as the reverse complement.
TCGGTTACAACGCCCGAGCCGACCGTCTTGCCGCCCTCGCGGATAGCGAAGCGGAGGGTCTTCTCGATGCCGATCGGCTGGTAAAGCTCGACGAGAAGGTTGATGTTGTCGCCCGGCATAGCCATCTCAACGCCGTCCGGGAGCTTGATCGAACCAGTTACGTCCGTCGTTCTGAAGAAGAACTGTGGGCGGTATCCGGTGAAGAACGGCTTATGACGACCACCCTCTTCCTTCTTGAGGATGTACGCCTCGGCCTTGAACTTCTTGTGCGGCTTAACGCTGCCAGGCTGGCAGAGGATCTGCCCGCGCTCTACGTCATCACGCTTGAGACCACGGAGGAGGCAGCCGACGTTGTCGCCAGCGTGTCCCTCGTCGAGAAGCTTCTTGAACATCTCAACGCCCGTTACAACGGTCTTAGCCGTGTCGCGGAGACCAACGATCTCAACTTCCTCGCCGACCTTGACCTTACCGCGCTCGATACGGCCGGTAGCTACCGTTCCACGGCCTGCAATCGAGAACACGTCCTCGACCGGCATGAGGAATGGCTTGTCAATGTCACGCTGCGGAACTGGGATGTACTCGTCGATCGTTGCGAGGAGCTTGTCGAACGCCTGTGTTCCGATCTCGCTGTTCTCGCCGTTGAGAGCCTTGATGGCAGCTCCACGAACGATCGGGGTCTCAGCGCCTGGGAAGCCGTACTCCGTGAGGAGGTCGCGAACTTCCATCTCGACGAGGTCGAGGAGCTCAGCATCGTCAACCGTGTCAACCTTGTTCAGGAACACAACGATCTTCGGAACGCCTACCTGGCGGGCGAGAAGGATGTGCTCGCGGGTCTGCGGCATTGGGCCGTCAGAAGCGCTTACTACGAGGATAGCGCCGTCCATCTGGGCTGCGCCGGTGATCATGTTCTTAACGTAGTCAGCGTGGCCCGGGCAGTCTACGTGAGCGTAGTGGCGGGTTGCCGTTTCGTACTCAACGTGAGCGCTCGCGATCGTTACGGTCTTCGAGTCGTCACGAACCGTTCCGCCCTTCGCGATGTCCTTGTAGGACTTAACGGTTGCCAGGCCCTTTGCAGCCTGAACCGATACGAGTGCGGCCGTCGTGGTCGTCTTGCCGTGGTCTACGTGACCAATGGTGCCGACGTTTACGTGGGCCTTGGTTCTGTCGAATTTCTTAGTTGACATGCTTCTCTCCGGTTTTAGTTAAACAACACCTAAAAAGTCATTTACTTCTTAACCACGCTCTCCGCGACGTGCGTCGGCACGGGCGCGTAGTGATGGTACTCCATAGTGAAGGTGGCTCGCCCTTGCGAGTTTGAGCGAAGGTCCGTTGAGTAGCCGAACATCTCGGCCAGCGGCACCTCACACTTCACCGTCTGAGCGCCAGCTCTCGGCTCCATGCCGAGAATTCGGGCACGTCGTCGGTTCAGGTCACCCACGATATTGCTGACGAAGTCATCTGGGCAGACAACCTCCACGGCCATGATTGGCTCAAGGAGCTGGATCTTCGCCTTGTTGCAAGCATCCTTTACGCACATGGAGCCTGCAATCTTAAAGGCGATTTCGCTCGAGTCGACCTCGTGGAAGCTTCCGTAGTAGAGCGTCACGCGCATGTCGATCACTGGGAAGCCAGCGAGGATTCCTCCTTCGAGGGCCTCCACCACTCCCTTCTCGACTGCAGGGACGTACTCTTTCGGGATGATGCCTCCCTTGATCTCGTCAACAAACTCAATTCCTGTGCCCGGCTCAAGCGGCTCTACGCGCAGGAGCACGTGTCCGAACTGTCCGCGTCCGCCGGTCTGCTTGGCGTACTTGCACTCAGCCTCAGCCTTCCCGACGATCGTCTCACGGTACGCCACCTGCGGCTTGCCGACGGTGGTGTCAACGCTGAACTCACGGAACAGGCGCTGCTTGATAATGTCGAGGTGAAGCTCACCCATTCCAGCGATAAGGGTCTGGCCAGACTCCTTGTCGACGCTAACCTTGAGGGACGGGTCCTCCTTGGCGAGCTTCATGAGCGAGAGTCCCATCTTCTCTTCGTCGGCCTTCGTCTTCGGCTCGATCGCGATGCTGATAACCGGTGCTGGAGCGTGAATGCTCTCAAGCACGATCGGGTTATTGATATCGCAGAGCGTATCACCAGTGATCGTCTCCTTGAGGCCTACAGCTGCGCCGATGTCGCCCGCCTCAACTTCCTTCACCTCTTCGCGCTTGTCGGCGTGCATACGAACTACACGTCCGATGCGCTCCTTCTTGTCGCGAGTCGAGTTGAGAACGCCGCTGCCGGCAGTAACTGTGCCCGAGTAAACGCGGAAGAACGTGAGAACTCCAACGAACGGGTCCGTGATGATCTTGAAGGCCAGCGCGCACATCGGTGCCGACGGGTCAGTCGCACGCTCAACCTCGACAACTTCCTTCTTGGTCGGGTCAGTACCCTTGACCGGCGGGATGTCGAGCGGGCTCGGGAGGTAATCAACTACCGCATCGAGGAGCTGCTGAACGCCCTTGTTCTTGAATGCGCTGCCGCACAGAACCGGGAAGATCTCCATCTTGATGGTGCCCTTGCGGATGGCAGCCTTCATCTCTGGGACAGTGATCGTCTCGCCGCTGAGGTACTTCTCCATCAGCGCCTCGTCAACTTCAGCCACGCACTCGAGCAGGTACTCACGGGCCTTTTCGGCCTTCTCGCGCAGCTCATCTGGAACGTCGATGACTTCGAACTTGGCGCCCTTGGTCTCGTCCTTGAAGACGATGCCCTTCATCTCGACCAGGTCAATCATTCCGAGGAACTCGCTCTCTGCACCGATCGGGATCTGGATCGGGCAGGCCTTGGCGCCGAGCTTGTCGCGGATCGACTCAACGCCGCCCTCAAAGTCCGAACCAGTGCGGTCCATCTTGTTGATGAAGCAGATGCGCGGAACGTTAAACTTGTTGGCCTGGCGCCAAACTGTCTCGGACTGTGGCTCTACGCCGCTTACCGCGTCGAACACAGCGCAGGCGCCGTCAAGAACGCGCAGCGAACGCTCTACTTCGATCGTGAAGTCTACGTGACCCGGGGTGTCGATGATGTTGATCTGGTGCTCGGGGAGATCTCCAGTCGAGCCCTTCCAGGTACAGGTCGTCGCGGCTGAAGTAATCGTGATACCACGCTCCTGCTCGAGCTCCATGTAGTCCATGGTCGCAGCACCCTCGTGCACTTCACCGATCTTGTAGTTGATGCCGGTGTAGAAAAGCACGCGCTCGGTGGTGGTCGTCTTGCCAGCATCGATGTGCGCCATGATGCCGATGTTGCGAACCTTATGTAAATCTCTCTTAGCCACAGTAACTATCTCCAACTAAACGGGGCCGCACGCGACACCCATCAACCTTACTACCACCTGAAGTGAGCGAACGCCTTGTTGGCCTCAGCCATGCGGTGAGTGTCCTCACGCTTCTTGACTGCGGCACCACGATTCTGAGTCGCATCGAGCAGCTCGTTGGCGAGGCGCTCAGCGAGGCTCCTCTCACCACGGCCTGCGGCGGCTTCCTTGAGCCAACGCAGCGCGAGCGACTGGGCACGCTCGGCGCGAACCTCTGTCGGAACCTGGTAGGTCGCTCCGCCGACGCGGCGTGAACGAACCTCAACGACCGGCTTGATGTTGCCGAGCGCCTTGTGGAAGGTCTCGATCGCATCAGCGCCCGTCTTCTTCGCAATCGTATCGAGGGCACCGTAAATGGCGCGCTCTGACACGCCCTTCTTGCCGCTCTCCATGATTACGTTGATCGCCTTGCCGACGACCATGTCGCCGTAGCGGGGATCTGCCTGAATCTCTCGCTTAAAATCGCGCTTCTTACGTGACATAGCTTCCTCTACCTAAAACTTACTTGGGCCTCTTCGCGCCGTACTTCGAGCGGCTCTGCTTGCGGTCAGCAACACCGTGCGACTCAAGCTTTCCACGAACGATGTGGTAGCGAACTCCCGGAAGGTCCTTAACACGGCCTCCGCGGATCAGAACTACTGAGTGCTCTTGCAGGTTGTGCCCTACTCCTGGGATGTAGCTCGTCACTTCCATGCCGGTCGTCAAGCGAACACGAGCCACCTTGCGAAGCGCCGAGTTCGGCTTCTTCGGGGTCTGCGTGTACACGCGCGTGCAAACTCCACGACGCTGCGGGCAGCGAACGAGAGCTGGCGACTTACTCTTGGCGCGCTTTTGGCGGCGACGACTACGAACGAGCTGATTAATGGTTGGCATTGTAGCCCTATCCCTTACCTACGCGACTCAGACAAACTGAGCCGAATTATTACTTTTCTCTGTCACTTCCTCCCTCGATCCAACGGCAGCAGCCCGTACAACGAGCTACACCCGCGACCTCAAGAGGCGGCGTGAGTACCATATTTCCGGCGCAATTCAAAGACCTGGACCCTGTCGGACCCGGGCTCTGTTTTGCACCTTGGCAGAGCGAGACGCGCTTCAGGGTAACCCCTAGTCGGCATCCCCCTGTTCGAGGCAAACCGTCGCCGTCTGTTTCTTCTGTAATCTTTAGCTTTTTCCCGGTCAGAATGGATTAACCGACACCTGCTCCCCTGATGCCGCCCCCAAAAAAGGCGACAGTTGGAGGGAGAAACTTAGTGCCGAGCAGTACAACTCGGAGTCTCGGACCCTTCTGACAACTCTTTCGCGAAGATGATACCCACCGGGAACGGCAGCGCATCCTTCGTAACTAGCTAAAACAACTCGATTTAGCAGCTACAAGCCCTTTGCAACGCCCCCTCGATAAACGCGGGGCAAGGGCGCGAAAACTCGTTGCCCGGGCTTGGTACCATGACGGCTGTGGTCAGTCAAGTTTTCGAGCTCTGACCAATTGCCTGTGCACCAGAGGCGACTTGACTTCGCTCCCCCGACCTTGCGCATTCGGAACTATCGCCAACTAATGACTTCTGCATAGAATTTGGCCGGAAAAGCCCACCCCCTCTCTTCGCCCCCAATCGTGTTGCCGATAGTCAACGCCGGTTAGGGGCGAAAGCGATGCTTGGGGGTGTTGTGCAATTAAATTGGGCGTACCGTATGTCTTTGAGCAGGGTCGAGAATTGTGAAAACCGCGCGGAGGCACCCTCGGTGCCCTTCTCGACAAAGCTAAGCTCGGCAGGCGTCGCTCTCGGCGCTCTAGCTATACTGGCGGGGGCGTTTCTATTGGTCCGTGACACCGACCTCAGCCTACCTTCTGTTCTCCTGTTGGGATTCGGATGCGCACTAATGGCCTTCCTCCCCTCGCGAGCATCCCTTGTTGTGCTGACCCCTGGCCGCAAAACCACTGCTGCGCTGCTGTTTCTTGTTGCGGGCATCCTCGTGACACATATTTGCCTGGTCGTAGGAAGCGGTAAAACTCCTGACTGGGAACGGTTGGTCGTCGAGTGGGCAGGATCGGTATTGTCTCTGCTCGCTGCCTTGTTTGTGTTAGGCCGCAATCCCCTGCCGAGGATCCTCTCAAAAGATACAGGGATCGCCCTCTGTCTCTTTCTGCTGGCGCTTGGGCTGAGGTGCGTAATGCTCCTAACCCGCTCGCCCGTATCAATTGACGATGAGCTGCATGTCTTCGCAGCCAACATACCGACGGAGCAACCACCGGCGGTAAGCCCCTTCGGCTCTCTCAACGCATTTCCCGCCCTCTGGTATTGGGCTGTGTACTTTGCATACAAGCCGCTCCAGCACCTCGCTGACATCTACTCCTTGGAGAAATTTCTGATGGCATCTCTGGGAGCCATTTCCATCTCGGCTGTGTTTCTCTTTATTCGATCCTTCTGCGAGCGTCGAGTAGCCCTGTGCGCAGCGTGGCTACTGTGCTTTTTAGGCTGGCACTGGGTTAACTCTCGAATCCTGTACGCCTACCCGATCGACCTCGCTCTCATCAGCTTGGTGATGCTCTTTGTAGCGGGAAGCTTGAAGAGTAACCACATCGGGATGGCTGGGCTGGCGGGTGCTCTCTCTGGCCTAACAGTGATCTCGCAAAAGATCGGAATAATGGTATTCCCGTTCGTTGGGTACCTACTACTAGACTCCTTCATTACCTCGGACGCCGCAAAGAGGAAGCGAGTCCTCTCGATTGCGCTTGTTTGGATGGGGAGTGCCGCCTTTCTGCTCCTACCCGCCATTCTCTACTGGATAAAACCGAACCTAGGCGAGGGGCTTCTTCCGAGGCAGTCCTTCATGGCCTCGGGGCGAGCCCACTCGCTGGCATCGGCAGGACTCACGGAAAGCGGGGCGTTTCTGCTAATGGCCAAGGATGTCTTTCGGCAGCTACTCGTTAGCGAGTCGGATGCTGTGCGACACCTGTTCCGCATAGGTGAGCCAATCCTCGATCCGGTATTCGGGCTTTTATTTATCACTGGCTCATTCGCCGCTCTGCGAATGCTCTTCTCTCAAGAGTGGGCCCGATTAGCGCTCGTTGGGCTGGCGATCTTCGCGCTCCCGATGATCCTGTCTTTTCCGGCAGACGGAGGCCTTGAACGTGGTCTCGCTCGTCGCATGTTGGGGACCTGCTTCTTTGTCGCGTGGTTTGCGGGAATCGGAGCAGACCTGCTGAGCCGACGGCTGCTACCGCAGCGACTGCAGGGGGTGTTTATCGCCGCACTCTGCGGAATTTCGGCGTTCACAAATGTAACCGCATTCGCCTCTTCCTACGTGCCATCCTCGGTAAGTGCGCCTGCCTCCTTGGACAAAGATCTGGGGATTCAGAGATCAATCACCATCAAAACTGTGCGCCAACTGGCGAAGTCTGGTGTGCGAACCTTGTACCTCGCCGACCAGGAGCCGATGCCCAAGTCGCTCAACACCAAGGACATTAAGCCTGCCTTAGGAGGCCTGCCGAACGCAGAGCAGGTTCCCTCCTTAGAGCTTCTAAGAGAACGGCTTCAGCAACTCGCGGGCAAGCCCGCGTTCGTTGTGGTGCCGGGTTCTACTGCATCACTGCTTAAGCACTACCAAGATATTCCGGGTCAGCTTGCAGACGTCGTCCCAAGCTACCTGTGGCTGCCAGGCCCCCGCGATCAGCACGGGATTCCCGCCGTGTGGTACGCATTCGTGTATCCCCAGTAGCCCCCCGGGCTCGGCTGCCCCGAAGGCAGTGTGCGCTATCGTGGAGGGCTTAACCGCAGCCCGTTTGTGTCTCGCAGAGATACATCCAGGCCGTACGACACCTCCGAAACGACTTCAGCCAGCATGGTGTAGTTCCACATGGTGACGCATGGCAGAAGAACCGCTACAGCCACCAGCCAGGTGGCAAAGAGACGCGGCGGAAGCCTCGAAGCTGAAATAACGCTAAGGGCGACGAGCAACCCGACCCAGTTGAGCGAGTACAGAATGTACTCCCTGCCATAGAAGAGGTGCAGAAGTATCTGAAAAGCGATCCCCGCAAGCAGTATCGAGGCTGCCGCGCCGGCTCTCCGCGCAAAAGGCAAGACGCCGAAAAAAAGCGCCAAGAACGCGATTCGCAGCATGCACACAATCCAGCGCTGCCTATCCGGATTCGCCTCTTCCAAGGAAAGAGAGAAGTACCCGTAGGATTGAACTACCTTCGAATAACCGGGCTCTGGCGGCACAAACGGATACACCAGCATCTGCTTGATGACGGGTGCCACAAGCGCAGGAGACAGGGAGGCAATCTCAAGAGGTCGCGAGTAGAGCCGCTCTCCCGCAACCAGATTGCTGACGTAGAACAGCGGCGCAGAGGGATTAAGTGAGTGCTGCAATCGGGCGAGGTAGAATACCGACACTGCTCCTAGTAGCAGAGAAACCAAGCCCCTGGCAGCGGCGCCCCAAAGAGCGCGAAACCCTTGGTCCCTCCAAATAAACGCGAGGCGAAACACCAAAGCTAGGGGCCAGAAGGCCACCTGCGTGACGGTAAAACCGATCGACAGCGGCAGTAGCCCTGCCCAGGCGACCGCCTCCCAAAGGGAGAAGCGCCTGCCTCTTCGCGCAAGAGAAAGCCAGATCGGAAGAAGGCTGGAAACCCCCGACCAAGCGCACGATTCCGGGATGACTGAAAAGAGCGCCACAGAAAAAGAGCACAGAAAGATCGCGGCGGCGGCTGGCGATGCGGCTGATGCGTTGAGGCACTCTCGCCGAACGATGGCCCAGACGAGCGTAGCCTGCACGAGGATCCCGGCGATGCAGACTATCTTCGCATTAGCAAATTGACTCAGGGGCCAGTGCGCGAGCGCAAGCGACAGCGGAGTGACGAAAACATGAAAGAGTGGGTGGACACTGAGCCTGAGCCCGTCGGACTGAAACGAAGTGATGCTGCGTACAACTCTGTCGACATCGGCATCAAAGATGCCGCTCGAGTACCTCCGCACATCGACGCTGCCGGGGAAAGTTGATGCCAGCCAGAAGAAGCCGCACAGGGCCCCAAAGAAGAGGGCCCAGCCCAACCAATTTGGAGAGGCGAAACCTCCGCAACCTACTGCGGGATCGCTCGCCCGAAACTCGTTTGGGGCGGACTCGGCAACACTTTCTTTCCCGCAAACATTTTGCATCTGGATTCCTTGTCGCTATCGTGGAGAGGAACTCAACCATGTGTCCGGGGTCGACTGGATACGCTCCCTGGGGGCGCTCGCCTCCTATCGTTCAAACCCAGTGCAGTTTAAAAGCTACTCGCCTGCCCTGGGAAGCCACCTAAAAGCGGAGCGGAAGCCTCGTGTATCAAGTTTTCCTTCCGCGCGCCTCACCTAAAGCTGGAATAGCCAGCGCATACTCGCAGCAGCATCGAGGTTCGTACGACAATTTGAAGGGGCAGGGCCGAGAACGCGGGCGAGAGGACTACTCCGTATTGGAGTGGTCCGCTGAGCGACTACGCACGTTTTCATTACAAGGACCTTCCTTCGGAGGAGAAACTCAAGACAGCTGTATAGAGAGTCAAAACCTCCATTTAGCTGGACCTCTAATAACTCCCGTAGGTCCCGGTTGATGCCTATTTTGAGCTGCTTGTCCGGTCAACTCGAGAGATAAGAGGGACTCCCTGACCACGCTCGCACTCACCAGCTGCGCCTGATAAGCCAACTTTCCCGGGGTGAACAGCCGACCACGGCCACCACAGCCTTGATGGCTAGGCCTACTCCGTGCAGTCAAATCGCTTCGAGTATTAGCCTTGCGGCGATGCAGACTTCTGCCCGGCAGCGTACCCCTTGTTGTACTCGGTCTGCT
>CAYPUA010000052.1:11318-15500 GCA_964413875.1 uncultured Bdellovibrionales bacterium | reverse complement strand
ATCGCGCTTGAGTTCTACCGCCGAAAGACAGCTCCGTACGAGGACCTCAAGATCGTCGAAGAGGGCGACCTGACCGACCTCTAGCCAGCTCTATTCGTCCCACTGTCTGCCGGGTGCTTACGGGGCCCAACAGGTCCCGACTTATTCGGACACCTCGGGAATTCGAGTAGCCACCGCGTGCGTGGTAAACCATTTGGGCGCCTACTCTCACCCCAAGAGGATCTCAATGTCTGTGCACCCGTCCACGAGCCCTGACGACAAGGTACCGCCGCAGACGGATCCTGTGGACCTGGCTCAGGCGCCCTTGCCGCCAGCCCCGAAACTATCAACTATCAACCAAGCGCTCGAAGTAGCATCCAACAAGCGTATTCCTCTCCTTGAACGACTGCGCACCCTGAGCGACCTCCTGCCCCGCGCCCTGCCTCATGGCGCTGAGCCTTCAGATGAAAACCGGCGTGCGGCTCTCGGTGTTTTGGCCTGCGTGACTGCGTGTTGCGCCTTAGCGCCGTTTCCTCGCGCCCAGCGAGAGTTCTCCGAAATCGTGGCCAATGCCGTGTCAAATGCGGCGCTGATTGTCTTGCCCGAGAGCTCCAGCGATGAGCTGAGCCTGGTTACTGACGCGATCATCAACATCGACCGCGTCTCAAAGCGCGTGCACAAGCAAGCTGTCACGCGTGCACTTAGCCTATCTGAATCAGCGCCCACCGAGCTGCTTGCCAAGGTGCTATGCACCGCCGCTCCGTCTAAGGGCGACCCGAACGAACTGTGGGACCTTGCGAGTGCCGTTTTGGCTCGCGCGGAAACGCTATCCACGGACATCCTAGTTAGGTGCACCGAGAAGCTCTGCTCGTGTGAGGGAACCGTCCCTCAGCATGTAAAAGTGCTCTCTGCCGAGCTTCTGCGCCGCATCGGTGACGAGAGCTTTACGCTCGTGTGTGACTTCAGCGACGCCCTATACACTCTCTGTCGCCAGAACCCAGAGAGCCTCCACTCTGCACGCTCGCCCGCGTCGTACTCCCAGCTGAGTGAGATATACAGCTCTTGGCGCAATGCAATCGCCAGCCGCAGGGATGAGCTGGGTCCGAAGCTGCTTGTCATTCGAGAAACGTTCAAGCGGCTCGGCAATGAGGGCAAGAGAAGCGCTACGCGTGAGCTAGAGGAGATAGAGCGCTCGGTTTGTAAGGATCAGGGATCTCTGTCTACGAAGGATGCCGTCTCACTTGCGATCGCCACCTGTCGCGTCTTGTACAGGAGCGAAGATCTCTGCTCGGCTATCGCGAGGGGATGCGAGGCTGAAGCGGAGTCGCTCTCCGACAAAGACTTTGCTTCCGTGGTTCGTGCTTTCGGACGTCTTGGGTTCCGGGATCTGAAGTTTATAAGCCGAATGTCCGATGAGGCCTGCAGGCGCTTCGATGCGCTCAAGCCGCACCATGCCCTCCACATAACTTCTGCGCTCTTTAACCTCCAGGCGCTTCAGCCCCGGGTGGCGGAAGCTGCGCTTCGCCACACCCTCGCGAATCGAGACCAGTACCTGGAGTCCGACTACGCGCTCATGCTGTGGTGCCTCTCTTCCGTCTTGCCTGACCAGGTCGGAAGGCTCTGCTCAGTCGAAGACCTGCCTGCGATCGGGGACTCAGGAGCCTGGCTACGCACCTTCCAGACCTTAATCTCGTGCGGGAAGTTTGTGAACTTTGACCTCCAAGATCGTGAGATCGATAGAAAGCTACGAAGAGAATGTGCTTTCAACACATCGCGCCTTGAACGAGCAGTTCTCGACTCCCTCTCGCGCAACCTACGTGACCTACCGCTAGAATTCATGCTCAATCCTTTGGTAGCCGGGATCGAGGTCGACATCCTGATTAAGTCGCCTGCGCGTCAGTTTGTGATCGAGATCGATGGCCACCGTTACCACAGCCTCTTCGGTCCTGATGCAAACCAGCTGCTCTTCGGTCTCGATGTTACGCAGGAGAGGGTCCTGCAGCGGCTGGGGTATACCGTCTTTCACATAAACACCGCTGACCTCACCAGCGGCAAACGCCAACAAAGCTCCGTGGACCGGCTGGCTGCGACAATTCGCGCAAAAGTACTGAACGATGCTGCCAGGACGACCCCCTCGGTCGCCCTGCGCTATCCCTTCAGTCCAGACAGCCCTAGCCAGCCGCAAATTTCAAATTCTGCATCAGGCAGCCCGGCGGAGGGGAAGCCCTCTGCTGAGCCTCTCGCGTAGCCTATCTCTGCGGCCCTAAACGCAGGATGCCCGTGGCAATATCCTCTGTTTTGAAGCGCGCTCGTAGTGCGCTCACCTCCTCGGGCGATAGCGTCCGAGCATCGACAAGCACGACACTACCCGACGCGAGCTCTCTCTCGACTATCTCGGGCCGGTCGAGCGCGGTAGCAACAAAAGCCTCCCTAGCCCCGCCCGCGGCGAGATCCGGGTTTCGATGTTCGCGCGGCGAGGCCTCACGGAGGTCAGTGAGGGGAACTCGACTGGTGGCCACAAGCTTTGATGCGTACTCTACTCGCCGAGAGATGGGTAACACCCGTGTGCCGGCCATCGCCTCAACCATTGCCGGATTGCGCCCAGTCACCAGCAGCACTGATTTTTCCTTCGACATCGCCAGCGCGACGCCGCTCAGCTCGTGTGCCTGTGAGAAGGCTTCAGCCTCTCGAGCCGAGGGGCGGTGCGAAGCCGCCCATGCACACGCGACGCCGAGCAAAACCATCGCCATCACGACGCGGTGCAACGCAGCCTCCCAACACCCTTGGACGAAACGCACCACAGCAACAGCAGCAACGGGAGCAAGCACAACCGCGCTCGGCTCAAAGTAGAGCTCCCAGGGCCAGAAATAGAGCAGGTGAAACGCCACTGTCATCACTGCCGCTAGCAGCGCCGCAACCTCTGCGCTCAAGCCTCTGCTGCCGTCCCCTCCAGAGCGCCACACCATGAAAACGCCCACGGCCGCAAGCGGCAAAATAACTGCTGCGCCGCTCTTCGAGAGCGCCTCGAAGTTATCCACAAGATATCCCAAGCTGAAGAGAAGCTGTGGATAATCGTAGGGGATCGGGCTCCAAAAATTGTAGCCGCTGCGAAGAGGATCGCCGAACACCGCTGCGTTGTGCCAGCCCGTGAGCGCAGCCCAGAGGAGAAGAGGGGCGAGGGTTGCAGCGAGCCCGAGCTTTGAGGCCCTAGCCTCTCGCCACCACACACAGAGAGCCGGCAGAGCGAAAAGCACCGAAAGCGGCCGACACGCCGTCGCCAGCATGAGCGCCAATCCGGCGCAAAGCCAGCGTGATAGCCCTGCATCCCTGCTCGCCACCGCGCAGAAGAGCACAATAAGCGAGAAGGCCGCGGCAGGAGCTGTCGAGAGCACCTCTTGGGAAGACCCAACAAAGGTTGGCAGCATCAGCACGAGCCCCGCAGCAACAAATCCCGCCGACCGAGAGAGCAGCCGAACGCCCGTCAGGTACGCTACCCCAACACTGATCGCTGCGCAGAGCGCGACCCCGTACACCCCAGCGCCTAGCGACCCAGCGCCAAAGAGCAGCAGGGACGGAACAATCACGAAGAGCGGAAATCCTAGTGGGTAGCGTGGCGGAAACGCCGCGCCGTCGAGGGTGATAGAGAACGAGCCGTGCAGCAGCAAGTTGCGCGCAGCCACCGCGTACTCAACCGAATCCGGCGAAACTCGCAGCGACGCCGCATGCTCAACTGAGGGACACAGTATCGCTGCTGCGAGCAGGGTAAGAAGCAGGGCATTCCAGCGGTCGATCCGCTCAATGCTCCGCACAACCGTCACGAGGCCAGAGATCGCAAACAGGGCGAGCACCACGAGCGGAACGGCTGCGACAACGGCGGGGCTCACAGAAAAGACGGGGAATGCGCTTGCGGAAGCTGGCATGCCGGTAGTTTGCCTTGATACTGGGTGGGGGGCTAGGCGGAAGATGTTTTTGGGGTTGAGGGGCTAGGAGGGGGAGGAAGCACAAAGAGGGCAGCGAGGGGGGTTGAGGAGAGAGATTTTTTGCCTCTCGCTGTTCTCGCCGCTCTCTCTTTAAAAACTCACCCACCACTAGCGGCGGGAAGGAAGAAGAACAAAGAGGCCGGCGAGAGCAGTGAGGGGGGAGCGTTGTTACCCCTCGCTGTTCTCGCCGCTCTCTTTGTAAACACTCCGCCGCCACTAGCGG
>CAYPUA010000052.1:3462-11218 GCA_964413875.1 uncultured Bdellovibrionales bacterium | reverse complement strand
TTACCCCTCGCTGTTCTCGCCGCTCTCTTTGTAAACACTCCGCCGCCACTAGCGGTAGAAAGGAAGAAGAACAAAGAGGCCGCGAGAGCGGTTAGGAAGGAGAAATTTTATCCCTCATCGTTATCACCGTTCCCTTTGTGAAAACTCAGCGACGGCAATCGCTCTTGCGGCTCCCCAGATGCAGACATGGAACGAGATCTAGCCAAGAACCAACTTGGCGAAGCGGTAGACCAGCTTCTTCTGCTCTTCGAACGAGTCAAACTTAATCACCACCGTCGCCGAGGTGCCGCTCCCGGTCACTTCCTCAACAACGCCGTTGCCAAAGGTAGGATGAATAACCCGGACACCTGCGGAGAGCTGCTCAAGCGCAGCCGGGTCTTTCTCAAAGTACTCCTTCGGGGTCTCTGGCTTCTTTGAAATAGTATCCGCCGGAGCAAGCATGTTCCGAATCTGGTCGAGCGACACGCTCGCTCTCGGCTCCGGCCGCTCTGCTCGGCGCGCGAAGCCCTGCTTGCGCTTCCACGAGGAGAGCCCCTCGTCGTCTCCGCCGTCCTCGTCCTCAAACGAAAATCGCGGGTATCCCTCAAGGAAAGTCGCGCCCTGCGAGCGCTCGGTGCCGACGGCCATAAGACGCTCGCCTGCCACATCCTTCGCGAAACGGCTGACGACCCGAGCGCCGCCGGAGCTTCCCATGCTGCCGCCCGAAGCGAACATGCCGCGGTAGTAGGAGCGCGTGAGGTAGAGCAGCTTCATGGCGCGCGTAATCCCGACGTAGCAGAGCCGCCGCTCCTCTTCCAGCCCGACGGGATCGTCGAGCGAGCGGTAGTGGGGCAGGAGCCCCTCTTCGAGGCCGCACAGGAACACCACCGGGAACTCGAGCCCCTTGGCCAAGTGCAGCGTCATGAGCGAAACCGTGTCTGGCTTCTCTGTTGGCGTCTGCGCCCCGCTCTCAGCAGCCGGGATATCCGCGCTCGACGTGAGCGAGATGCGGTCGAGGAAGTCCTTAATGTCGGCCTCGCGCTCGACACCCTCACGCTCCATCGTGCGCCCGAGGGCCGAGAGCTCCTGCAAGTTCTCTATGCGCGACTGCGCGGTCGGATCCTTCATCGCTGCGAGCCGTGGTCCGTACTCCGTGCGCTCAACGATAAAGCTAATGAGCTGCCCGAGCGGCATCTGTGAAGCGGCAGTCTTGAGCTCCACCACGAGCTCCATGAACTTCTTGACGCTCTTGTTCTCTTCGGCCACTGCAACAGCGGCGTGCAGGAACGGCACCGACGCGCGGCGCGACTCTTCTGCAATCGCCAGGATCGCCTGCGCCCCGATGCCACGCGGCGGGGTGTTCACCACGCGCTGAAAGGCCTGGTTGTCTGACGGGTTCACGAGGAGCCGCAGGTACCCCAAGATGTCCTTGACCTCTTTGCGGTCAAAGAACTTCAGGCCGCCGTATATCTTGTACGGCACCTTGGCCCGCACGAGCGACTCTTCAAGCGCTCGCGTCTGTGCGTTCGTGCGGTACAGCACGGCGATCTCAGAGTGCTTGTGCCCTGACGAGACGAGCTTCTTAATCTCTGAGGCGATAAACTCCGCCTCCATGTTCTCGTCGTAGCCGATGAAGGTGCGAATTTTTTCGCCTGAGTCGCCGGCCGTCCAGAGCTTCTTCGCCTTGCGCGACTTGTTCTTCTCAATCACCGCGTGCGCCGCGTCGAGGATCGTCGAGGTCGAGCGGTAGTTCTGCTCGAGCTTCACTACCTTTGTATTCGGGAAATCTTTTTCGAACTCGAGGATGTTGCTCACCGTCGCGCCGCGGAAGCCGTAGATCGACTGGTCGTCGTCGCCCACCACGAAGAGGTTCCGGCGCGGCTCTGCGAGCAGCCGGATGAACATGTACTGAACCTTGTTGGTGTCCTGGAACTCGTCGACGAGGATGTAGTGCAGCGTGCGGCGGTAGTACTCAAGCACATCCGGAAACTCGCGCAGCACCCGCACCGCATTCACGAGCAGGTCGCCGAAGTCCATCGCGTTCGCCGCGAGGAGGAGCTGCTGGTAGCGCGCGTACACCTGCGCCTGCAGGTCGCTCTCCACGCTAAACGCGTTCTTACCGGCCTCAGCCGTGAGGACGTAGTTGTTCTTCCAGCGATCGATGGCGCGAGAGAAGCCGTCGAGCGGGTAGCGGTCTTCGTTGATGTTGAGCTCTTGGATAACCTGCTTTAAGACCCCCTTGGTGTCCTGCTCGTCGTACACCACGAACTGGTTCGAGTAGCCCAGGTGGTGCGCGTTGTGCCGAAGGATGCGAAGCCCCGCTGAGTGGAAAGTCGAGATCCAGAGGCCGTCGGCCGCCTCCGCCAGCAGCCCCTTGAGCCGCGACCGCATCTCCTCTGCTGCCTTGTTTGTGAAAGTTACCGCGAAGATCCGGTCGGCGCGGACGCCAAGCTCACCAATGAGCTGCGCCACGCGGTGCGTCAGCACGCGGGTCTTTCCGCTGCCCGCCCCGGCGAGCACCAGGATCGGTCCGTCACCGTGCTGAACGGCTTGCTGCTGGGGCTCGTTAAGCCCGGCTAGGAGATCGTGAGCCATACCAGAAGAACATTCGGCGGATTCGCCGGAATTGTTGCCTAGAGGGAGAGAAGGTTGGTCGCCAAACATCGGAGAGGGCTCCTCGTCACCTATTACTACGTGGTGCCGGCACTTCGTCCGCCCGCCTAAAGCAGCACTACTGAGTGCGCCAAGAAGCTGAGCCGTCTTTGCCGAACAGAGAAGATGGAAGATACAAGGAAGGGGGTGGGAGGGGCAAATACCTAGTGGCGCAGAAGCGCCGCTACTAAGATTCTTTCGCTAAGCGGCCAGCGCGCCCCAATTCACGCCAAGCTCCGCCTGCGCTGGGGCGCTCGTTACCGCGCGCGGCGTGCCACGTGCTGGTCGCGCAGCGAAACCTTCGCAACACTGTAGGCAGCTCCACCCGGTCCGTAGATCGAGACCTGGTGCGAGACGAAGCGGGCGACGTAGGCGAGGGCGATGGAGGCACACACGAAGTCGAGGCCTGGGATAATTCCGATGTTCATAACGATCCTCTGTTACGGGTTAGCAGACGTTCTTTCTATTGTTTTTCTATAGCAGCGATCCGCTCCCCTTCAAGTCTTTTTCTATATCCGAAAGAGCATCAACCCCAAAAATTTGATTTGTGGGTCGAGTTGTCAGTGAGTTGCGCTAGCAAACGGCGTTCAGATAGCGGCTCTCGCCTTTTTCGCACCCCGGATTTTTCTGCTACTGTGCCGCGGATGTCGGAGTACAACCGCAAAGACCACCTCTACCAAAAAGCCAAAGAAGAGGGCTACCGCTCGCGCGCAGCGTACAAGCTCATAGAGGTGCAAGATGCCTACAAGATTATCAAATCTGGCAACAGCGTGCTCGATGTTGGAGCCTGGCCGGGGGGCTGGACGCAGGTAGCCCTCAACTACGTGGGCGAGTCTGGCTCGGTCACCGCCATCGACCTGCAGGCCCTAGACCCGATTGACGACCCGCGCTGCAAGCTAATAGCCGGGGACGCACGAGACCTGGAACAGATCCTCGGCACGAGCGAGCCGTCATTCGACGTTGTGGTGTCCGATATGTCGGCGAAGCTAACCGGGATCAAGGAAGCTGACCAAGCGGCCGCTGTCGGCTGCGCCGAGCTAGCGCTCTACGTGGCGCAACAAAACCTGAAGCAAGGCGGCAACTTCCTCGTCAAAGTGTTCAAGGGCGGCGATGTCGAAGGGTTTGTCAAATCAACTCGCCCCATGTTTAATAAGCTCCTGCGGTCGGAGCTCAAGTCCACCCGCAACACCTCGAACGAATTCTACGTAATCGGCCTCGGATTCAAGCGCTAGCTCCCCAGGAACCCCACCCTAATGAACCTCGTCGCCACCACCCAGCAGGTCGGATCCTTCATCATCGATACAACCGAGCAGTGGGGACGATCGTGGATCTTCCTGTACCGCACGGTGCTGGCCCTCTTTAAGCCGCCGTACCGGCCCTTACTCTACATGACCCAGCTGCTCCAGATCGGGGTGAACTCGATGCTCGTAATCGGGCTAATCGGGCTCTTCACCGGTGCGGTGCTCGCGGTGCAGGGCGAGTACACCCTGGCTAAGTTCGGCGCCACCGCCTACACCGGCCCGGCCGT
Source organism: uncultured Bdellovibrionales bacterium (assembly GCA_964413875.1). Taxonomy (GTDB): domain Bacteria; phylum Bdellovibrionota_C; class UBA2361; order UBA2361; family OMII01; genus OMII01. Next base: position 7,059 of record CAYPUA010000052.1, on the reverse strand, counting down.
TGCGCTGAGCCTCATTCGAGAGCTAGGTCCTGTGCTCACGGCGCTCATGGTTATTGGGCGCGCCGGCTCCGCCGTAACCGCCGAGATCGGAATCATGCGCATCACCGAGCAGATCGACGCCCTGCGCTCGATGGCTGTTGATCCGATGAAGTACCTGATGGCCCCGCGCGTTGCTGCAGGCGTGATCGCCATGCCGCTCCTGTGCGGGATGTTCAACGTGGTTGGCATCTTCGGCGGGTACGCAGTTGCTGTCGGGCTTCTCGGCTTGAGCCCCGGAACGTTCATGAGCCAGATAATGTCTTCCGTCGGGCTGGTCGACGTCTGGTCAGGCTTCATCAAGGCGACCGTCTTCGGCCTCATCTTCGGCTGGGTCGCCTGCTACAAAGGGTACACCTGCGGGTTCGGCGCGCAGGGAGTGAACAAGGCAACAACTCAATCGGTAGTCACGGCGTCGGTAGCGGTGCTGATCGTCGACTACTTCCTCACCTCTGTCCTCACTCGCGTGTTCATGAAGTAGCCTGATGATCTCTGTACGAAACGTCTACAAGAGCTTCGGCTCACAGGTTGTGCTGGACGGGGTGACGATGGAGATCGAGCCCGGGAAGACAACGGCCGTCGTGGGCCCGAGCGGCGTAGGCAAGTCTGTCCTGCTCAAGCTGATCATGGGCATCATGACACCCGACGAGGGCGAGATCTTCATTGAGGGCGAAAACATCACCGCTGCGCGCAGCGAGTCGCGCAAGAACGAGATTCGCCGCTCGCTCGGCGTGCTCTTCCAGGGCGCTGCGCTCTTTGACTCGCTCACGGTGTACGACAACATCGCATTCCCGCTCCTCGAGAGAACTGGCTGCAGCGCACTGCGCGCGCACGAGAAGGTCCTCGACATCGCCGAGTCACTGAGCCTCACGCCGTACCTGACAAACTTTCCAGAGCAAGTTTCTATCGGCATCCGCAAGCGCGTCGGCATGGCGCGGGCGCTCGTCACCGAGCCGAAGGTGGTGCTCGTGGACGAGCCCAACACCGGCCTCGATCCGCTCGACGGTCAGGAGGTTTACGATTTGATCAATGCGTGCAAAAGTCAGTGGGGATTCACCGGGTTGGTGATTAGCCACGAGCTTCCTGAGGTTTTCCAGGTGTCTGACCGGGTGGCGATGCTGCTCGGCGGCCAGGTGATCTGCGAAGGAACTCCGGCAGAGCTAATCGCCTCCACAGACCCCGCAGTACAGCAGTTCCTCAACGGGAGAACGGATGGACCAATCAAAATACAGTAGCCCAACAGGCGCGCCGCGACTGACGGTGCCCAAGCGCAGCGTGTCCCTCGAGTTCTTCGTCGGGCTGTTCGCCATGGCTGGCGTTGGCGCCGCCGCCTACCTCGCCGTCGGCCTCGCAGGCCTCGAGTTCGGAACGAGCAACAAGTACGACATCTACGCGGAGTTCGACAACATCTCCGGCCTCAAGTACGGCGCCTCGGTCGAGATCGCAGGAGTGCCGATCGGCTCCGTGTCTGAGATCAACTTGAAGGACCCGGTGGCTCGCATCACCCTCAAGCTCAACAAGTCGATCCAGATCAAGGACGACGACATCGCGTCGATCCGCACCAAGGGCATCATCGGCGACCGCTACGTGAAGATCTCGCGCGGCGCCTCCGACAAGTACATCGAGCCGGGCGGCACGATGGTTGAAACCGAGTCGGTTGTTGATATCGAAGACGTCATCGGAAAAGTTGTGCACAGCTTAAGCGGTGACAAAGAAGAAGACGAGAAGGGCGCCAAGCCCAAGAAAGAAGAGTAAACGATAGGAGTGCATCATGTACCGCATAGCAGCCCTGCTCATCGCAACCGCCGGACTGATTCTGTCGGCCACCGCTCCAGCCAAGGCGCAGACTCCGCCCTCGCCGAAGCTTGAGATGCAGAAGACGATCGATGACATCATCAAGGTCGCTTCTCAGTACCCCGACGACGCGCAGAAGACGACTCGCCGCCAGAAGCTGCGCGAGCTGATCAACCCGAAGTTCAACTTCACGGAGATGTCACGGCGCTCGCTCGGCGCGAACTGGAACGAGATCACCCCCGCTGAGCAGCAGGATTTCACAACTGTATTTTCCGAGCTCCTCGCCCGCACGTACCTCTCAAAGATCGAGACGGTGAAGCCCGGCATGGTGAAGATCGACTCCGAGTCGGTGAATCCGCCGAAGGCCTCGGTCAAGACGACTGTCATCAGCAAGGGCGACAACTTCCCAATCGAGTACAAGATGTCATTCGAGGACGGCCGCTGGCAGGTGTACGACGTCGTGATCGAGAACATCGGCCTGATCGGCAACTACCGTAACGAGTTCTCGGGCATCATCCGCAAGGAGAAGTTCGAGGGGCTCATGTCACGCCTGCGGCAGAAGGTTGCGTAAGTGCCTTCGCTCACCCTGCAGGAAGTTTTAAACGAGTACTCAGGCGGTCCACAAACCGGAGTGTTCACCGACGGCGGCTGCCAGCCTAACCCCGGGCCCGGCGGCTGGGGCTACGTCTACGTCGTGGACGGCGAGATTATTCGGCACGACCACGGCCACGAGCCGCAGACCACCAACAACCGCATGGAGCTGACCGCTCTCATCAACGCCTTCTCATCGCTCCCTGAGGATGCCGAGATCGAGATCTACTCAGACAGCGAGCTGTGCGTGAAGACGATCAACGAGTGGGCGAAGTCGTGGGAGAAGCGCGGCTGGAAGCGCAGCAGCGGCCCTATCGCAAACCTTGAGCTCGTGCAGGAGCTCTACTCGCTTGCGCAAGCGCGGCCTAACGTAAAGCTCAAGTGGATCAAGGCGCACAACGGCTGGCTGTGGAACGAGTATGCGGACTCGCTCTCGACGGCTTGGACTCGCTCGACGCTGTAGGCCACAGAGGCGATCACAGCTCAGAATCTCCCTGCCTCGGCAGTCCGCGACCTCTGCGTTTTCCGCGCCTCCGCCTTACCGAACTAAAAAGCCGCAAGCTCGACTAACGCCTCGAGGATGCAGGCTCGCTCACGTTCTCGTGATGGGCGCGACAGATGTCGATCTTGAAACTTTTTGGTTAAACAACGCGGAGGCGCGGGAAACGCGGTGTCGCGGGTAGGTGTGGTGCAATTGGACCAAGGGCTGTTCGTGCCAGTAGCCCAAGCCTCCGTCGGAAAAATCCTCAAGACCAGCGCTCTCCGTGACTTCCGCACCGCCGGGTTACTAAACTAAAACGCTGCGGTATCTACAAAAGCATCGAGATGACGGCCCCCTCACAGCCTCTGACCTCTCACCCACCATGCGCCACGCGTTCCCTCGACTCGCCTCTAAAAGCCTCGCATCAAAGCTCCCGAAGTGCGAAAATCAGCTGCTATGGGTCCGACTACCGCTCCCTCTCTCAAGCAGCCATCGCTCCCTGCTGATGAGCTCGTAAAAACGCTCCGCGACAACCCCGCCTGCGCCCCGTGGAGTGGCCCGCACGGAGGCGTTCCTCCCTTTGACCGCATCACGGTTAAAGACTTAGGCCCCGCGCTGCGTGCTGCGATGCAGGCGCAGCTCGCTGAGATAGCGCTGATTGGTAACGCCCCTGAGCCAGCGACGTTTGAGAACAC
>CAYPUA010000052.1:0-3362 GCA_964413875.1 uncultured Bdellovibrionales bacterium | reverse complement strand
CCCTGCTCCACAGCCGCTTTGTTCGCTCTGGCGCTCGCCTCTCGCCGCTGCAGAAGGAGGAGCTCTCGCGCATCAATCAGAAGCTCGCCACTCTCTACACGCGCTTTAGCCAGAACGTTCTCAAAGCTGAGTCGGCAGCGCTCTTCGTCGAAGATGGAAAGGAGCTTGCGGGGCTTCCGGCTTCACTGGTCGACTCGATGGCGCGCGCAGCGTCTGACCTCGGCAAGGCTGGCTCGTGGGCAATCGTCAACACGCGCTCAATCGTTGAGCCAATTCTCACGTACTCCCCGAACCGCGAGCTTCGCAAGCGCGCGTTTAATCTATTCGCCTCGCGCGCCGACGGCGGAGAGCACGACAACAACCAGATCATCCCTGAGATCGTGCAGCTCCGAGCGCAGCGGGCGAAGCTGTTGGGCTTTGCAACCCACGCGCACGTGCAGCTCGAAGAGACGATGGCGCGCACGCCAGAGCGCGCGCTGAGCCTCATGCGCGAGGTGTGGAAGTCGGCACTCGGCCGCCTGCGGCAAGAGCTTCAAGAGGTGCGCCAGGTCGCCTCGCGCGATGGGCTCACGGCGCCGATTGAGCCCTGGGACGTTCGCTACTACCAAGAGCAGGTGCGGGCCGAGCAGTACAGCGTCAACGAAGCTGAAATCACGCCGTACCTGCAGGTCGAGAAGCTGCGCGACGGGATGTTCTTCACTGCCTCGAAGCTCTTCAAGCTCTCGTTTCACCGTGCTACGAGCGGATCCGTTCCGACCTACCACCCAGACGTCGAGGTATGGGAGGTGCGAGACGAGTCCGGCGCTCACGTGGGCTTGCTGTACTTTGACCCCTTCCACCACGAGGGGAAGCGCTCAGGGGCGTGGATGAAGAGCTGTCGCGACCAGCAGCGCCTGGACGGCCCTGTCACTCCGATTGTCAGCAACGACTGTAACTTTATGAAGGGCTCCCCTGGGCAGCCATCGCTCCTCACCTGGGTTGACGCAACGACGCTCTTCCACGAGTTCGGCCACGCGCTGCACGGGCTCTGCTCGAACGTCACGTACCCAACGCTTTCTGGAACGAGCGTCTCACAAGACTTCGTCGAGCTGCCGTCGCAGCTCCTCGAGCACTGGCTTGAGACTCCTGAGGTGCTTGAGCGGTTTGCGCTGCACCACGAAACCGGAGCGCCGATGCCTCCGGAGCTCGTCGAGAAGGTGCGCAAGGCGCAGAACTTCAACTCAGGCTTCACGACCGTTGAGTACCTCTCGTGCGCGCTGCTCGACATGGAGCTGCACCTTGCTGGCGAGGCACAAATTGAGCCAAGCTCGTTTGAGCGCGAGGCGCTCGCCCGCATCGGCATGCCGCGCGAAGTCATCATGCGCCACCGACTTCCGCACTTCCTCCACATCTTCGGCGACGACGGCTACTCGGCTGGGTACTACAGCTACCTGTGGGCTGACACGCTCGCTGCCGACGCGTGGGAGGCGTTTCTTGAAGCTGGCAGCCCGTGGGACCAGGGCGTAGCGAAGAAGCTTCACGCCCACATACTCTCGGCCGGCAACGTGCAGGAGCCGCTCGACGCCTACCGCGCTTTCCGCGGCCGCGACGCCGGCGTCGGAGCTCTCATGCGGCAGCGAGGGTTTGCGTAGGTTCGGAGTCCTGGGCTCCGGGTGCCGCAAAAAGTCGGAAAGTCATGACTGACAGGGGTTTCCTAGTTCTGCACGCGAGTGTAGAGCCCGAGCTCACCGCCCTCTAACAGCGCGACGGGGCAGCTCTGGGCTTTCACGTAGCGGGCGCCGCTCTCGAGCGAGAATTCCGGTGGCAGCGCGGCGCCTCGCTCGCTCTGCTCGCGGATTACAGCCTGCGGCTGGGGCGTGCTCGTCTTGTACTCGCGCACCTGCACGAGGCTCTGCACGTTGGCTCTGCGCAGCTTGAGATAGCTTAGCCTAAGCTCATCGCGGTTATCCTTGTCGCCGCCGATCGTAACAGCCGCTCCAATAGCAGCCGCGCGCTCGTAGAGCACCGTGAAGCAGGAGCGGCCGCCAAGAAACAGCTCCTGGGCATGCAAAATGTTTCCATAGGCGCTTAGGGTGACAAGTGCCGTGGCGACAAGCTTTCCAACAACACCTTGGCGCACGAGCCGCCCGAGGAAGCGGGCCACGAGGAGTAAGAGAAAGATGAGCGCCACTGCAAAGTAGCGCACTACGATGAACGAGGGCTCAACCACCATGACTGCGACGACCGGCGCTGCGATGAGCAGGAGAACCAGACTAGCCGCTCGGTCTCCCTCACGGCGCCAGGCAACGAGCTCAACGGCTGACGCGACGAGAGCGAACGCTGCCACGGCTGCTGCTATGGCAGATTCCTCTGGCGCAAACGCCGAGAGCTCTGCTCCACCGAGCGAAACACTCACGGCGCTAAGCGCCACCTGCAGGTACGGGGCGATCGGCCCGCCGCCGATCTCTGACCCGCGGTAGAGAAAGAGCCAGATGAGCCCTGTGGCAGCGGCTGTAAGCCCAATGGCGATGCCAGCTGAGGCATCGAGGAGCGGCGCCGCGTTTCTCTGGCGCTCGAGGACGAGCCACAGGAGCGCTGGGGCAAGAAAAAGCAGGAAAGAGGCGTGGGCCAGAAATCCAACGACGCTCACAAGCGTGAAAAGCAGCGCTGTTGAAGTGCTCGCTGCCCGCTCCCGAAGGTTTGGCACGAGCTTAAATCCGGCTACGGCGCACAGCAGCATGAGCGAGTAACCGCGCGCCTCTGAGCCGAGCAAAACGAGAGGGTACGACACTGCAACAAGGAGGCACCACAGCGCCCCTTGAAAGCCGGGGGCAACTCGCTTCGCGCACTGCGCAACGAGGATGAGCATCGCAGCGGCGAACAGCACCGCAGGCAGGCGCATGAGCCACTCCGGGGCTTGCGGCCCAAGAGCCCAGAGCCAGAGAGAGTTTAGGAGGTGGTTGTTGTCGTGGCGGATAGCTGTGAAGACTTCGCTCGCAGAGCGGGCTCTCTGCACGAGCAGCACCGACCACGCCTCGTCGATCCAAAGCTCGCCGCGCACGGAGAGCAGGCGCAGCAAGACGCCGACGGCGATAGCGACACGGACGAGGAGGAAGGCTGGAGCGGAGGGCGAGGAGGGTGGGGCTAGGCTGCTGCGCATTCAGGGTACCGCAGTAGCAGGAAGCCAGAAAAAAAGAAACGGACACATCTGCCGAGGAGCGCGCTCCGTGCAGAGGTGTCCGTCGCTGCAGGCTCTAGAGACTACTTGCCGGTCTTGGGAGCCTTGCGGGTCCTCTTGTTGCGAGCCTTAATCTTCTTGGCGTCGCGAGCGTTTCTGCGGTTCCAGGTGATCTTAGTAGGGGAAGCCATAACACAAACTCCTT
>CAYPUA010000051.1:0-15507 GCA_964413875.1 uncultured Bdellovibrionales bacterium | reverse complement strand
TGTCGGCTTAGGGGACAGCCCCTAAGAACCCCTGATGTTGATCCCTAGCTCGATAGATCCCTAGCTCGACTTGGCTATTCCATCGCAACGGGATCGGGAACGGGGCCGGGAACGGTTCCGGTTCCGAGAAAAAACCCCACATAGCTGCACCAGCTCAACCCCCTCCGGTCGAGAAGGGTCGCGTGCACGTTTGAACTCCTGGCGGTTTCGTAAGGTTGGATAACGGGGCGCGCTACTAGCCTCGTCGCCGTCGCACTGTTGGCTTGCGACCTTGGTTCCCGAAGCGCTTCGATGAACCACGGCGGTCTTTGCTGAATGAGCCTGTGCGATTTGGGCGCTCTTCGCGGGAGAATTTCTCTCTGCCTCCGCCACGCGGGTGCTCTGACTTGAAGCTTCGTCGGGCATCGCCATCTCCCTCGCCCTGCGACATTACCTTCCGTCGTGCCTGCTGGTACTCCTTCATGGTGAGGACCCGGGTCTGCCCGACATCGAGCTTGCCGAGGCGGAAGGGGCCGTACTTCGTCCTGCGAAGCTTCATTACCGGATGCCCAACCTTATCGAAGAGGCGGCGAACAACTCGGTTACGCCCCTCGCAGATCAGCACTTCAACCCATGTGCTCTCGCCTTGGTTCCGAATGATGGTGGCTTCAGCTCGCACCATTCCGTCGGAGAGCTTAATGCCCCGTCCGATCTTTGCGAGCAGCTCTTCGCTGACAATTCCCTCCACACGCGCCTGGTAAATTCTCTCGAATCCGTAGCGTGGATGCATGAGCCGCTCGGCGACCTCTCCGTCATTCGTGAGGATCATCAGGCCGGTCGAGTCCCAATCTAAGCGACCTACCGGGAAATACGATCGGTAATGCTTCGTGAGAAAATCTGCGACGGTGCGCCGCCCCTCGGGATCGCTAAGCGTGGAGACTACTCCGCGGGGCTTGTTGAGCAGCATGATTCCCTTGGGCGCTGCCTTCACCGGGATTCGGTTGACTTCTATCCTGTCCGCATCGGGATCGACCTTCGCCCCAAGCTGGTTCACCACCTTGCCGTTGACGCGAATACGCCCTTCGGTGATGAACTCCTCCATCTTACGGCGAGAACCGACTCCGCACTCGGCCAAGAACTTCTGAAGTCGGACTTGAGTCATTTGCTTCCCTTATCTGCCGCTAGGGCAAAAACGATACTAGTGGGCTGCTGTCTCTCCACCCTGTTGCGTTGGCTCGGCAGCAACCGGCTCTTCGACTTCAGGTCCCTCGACATCCTCAGTCTCCGCCGATACCGCGCCCTCAAGCGCCTCGCCTGGCTCTTTTGCGAGTGCTTTCAGATCTCTCATTGCCGGCAAAGCGGCTAACGACGACAGACCGAATACCTTAAGGAAGTCCTCAGTAGTGCCATAGAGAGCCGGCTGGCCGACCGATGCCTGGTAACCAATGATCTTGACTAGGTTGCGCTCCAAAAGCGTCTTGATAGTCGGCGCCACATCGACACCACGAATCTTGTCTATTTCGCTCTTCACGACAGGCTGCTGGTAGGCGATCACCGATAGCGTCTCAAGCGCTGCCTGAGAAAGCCTGCGCGGACGCACCGCCATAAGCTGACGCACATAGTCTGCGTAGAGCGCCTTTGTCCTGAGCTGAAGCTTCTCGGCGACAACTACAACCTCGATGCCGCGCTCCTCGGCCGAGCAGCTCTTCTGCAGGGTGTCCGCGAGCGCTAACACATCTGCCTTCGAGCAGTTGAGGATCTCCTGGATCCTGGCAATTGAGAGCGGATCGCCGCTCGCAAGCAGGAGCGCTTCGAGCAATCCGGCCTTCTGCTGCTCTGAGAGCGCCGGTCGGTTCTCTGCTGCCTCAGTCTGGGCAGCAGGCTGCGAAGCTTCAGCGTCTGCAACAACGTTCTCTTCCCTCTCTTCGTTCGCCTCGCTCCTGTTTGCCATAGCAAATTCCTCCGAATACCAAAGAATGGGGTCACTTCGTCGCTACGCGGCGACTTCCTCAAGCGCTAGGTCAACGTCATTCGCGGCTTCTTTTCCGAGCCCTGCGATACTGATCTCGATCTCGTCCTTCGGGCCACCTTGTGACACCGAAACGACTCGGCGTCGACAAAGCTCAAGGAGCGCACAGAACACGCCAATGGCCGTGGCACGATCCCTTGCTGTCCCAAGGAGCGCAAAGAAGTTCGATCTGCCCCCGGCTGACTTTAAGGAATCAACCACCATGCGCATGCGCTCGACAACAGAGACAGAGTCGATAGTGATCGAGAACACCGAGCTTTTCTCGCCAAGCTTCTGCAAGACTCGCTGGAATGCCTTCGCGAGAAGCTCTGTCTCGTGAATGGCCAGCGGGATAAGAGCCGGGTCTATTTTCGTCGCCTTCACCGGTGCTGCGAAAACATCGTGCCCAAGCGCAGGGCGCGCGCCGAGATCTGTCGCCGCAAGGCGATAGGCCTCAAGTTCCCTCAGCCGCTCAAGAAGCTGCTCATGCGGGTCAACTAAGTCGCCATTCTCGTCTGGAATCAGCTCAACTGGGTCGTTAAGAAGAACGCTCGCCTTAACTGAAAGCAGCGTCGCCGCTATAACCAAGTACTCCGCTGCAACCTCGACGTCGTAGTACCGAAGCGCCTTGATGCACTCAAGGTACTGGGCCGTGACTTCTGCCAGGGAGACTTTTTCAATCGGAAGCTCTCTCTTCTTGACGAGGTGCAGAAGCAGGTCGATCGGACCGTCGAAAAGGTCCAGCCTAACCTCGAAGAAACGTGAGTACTGCTCAACTGCTGACATAGTCCCAGAGGTTACCTTACTTTAACTCGCTTTAACATCCCCCAAGTTGCCGCCCTGGACGGCTAACGCGTGCAGCATCAACGCAGTCGCTTGGGAGACATTGAGGGAAGACACTACGCCGCGCATCGAGATGAAGAGCCTGAAATCGAGTGTTTTCTCTATCAGCGGCTGAATCCCCTCCCCCTCCGAGCCCATCACGATCGCGCACTTGCGCGGAAACTCGAAACGCTCTACCGAGGTGGCGTCTGGTGCAACAACTGCCCCCGCCAGCCAAACGCCAGCGCGCTTAAGGGACTCAAGCGCTTGGTGCAGATTCGAGACCGCACACAGAGGCACAAGCTCGCTGGCGCCGACACTTGCTTTTGAAACTACCGGACCAATCGGCGCACAGCGGTTTTTGGACCAAAGCACCGCGTCAATTCCAAAGCACTCGGCCGCACGCAGGATAGCTCCGAAATTCTGCGGGTCCAGAACCCCATCGAGAGCCAAAATTCGGAGTGACTCTCTCGACTCAGCCTGCTGACGAAGATCGTCGAGAGAGAGCATCTGGCGCGGAGACACCTCTGCAACGATCCCCTGGTGAGAATCCGAGCCGACCATCGCGTCCAGCTCGTGGCGGGAAACCTCCGATATCGACACACGAGCCCGCTCAATCTCGCTTTTTAGGGTGCCGCGGCGACTCTCACCGCCCCGTCCGTCTGACTCTCTGAGCTGCTCAGCGAGAAATACGCGCCGCAGCCTCGACGGGCAGTGCCGGAGCACCTCCGATACGCAATTGCGCCCCATTATAAGCTCCCCGATAGGACCAGAGCGCTCTCTCTTCGGCTGCACGAATTTGTGTCGTTTTGGCATAGAAAAACCGTGGCAAAAGTACCTCTTTTTAACGGCGTTGGAAAACGCCGTAGAGCCTTTTTGAGGGTTACACCTTAAGGTGCCGAATTTTATAGCTAGTGCCCTTTAATGAAAGCCCGTATACTCTTGAATCTAGGTCGAGGCAGCCCTTCCCATCTCCGCGCGTTGGAGTTGAAGGGGCTGTCTGGGTGGAGGATTCGGTTGGGTGCCGCCACGTGCTGGCGCATCCTTAACGTGGAAGACGAGAAAAGGCTCAAAACGGGGTTTGCTCTGTGATTAACCCCCGGTGCTAGCCGCTCTGAAGTCGTCCAGTAGCTCTTGCGCAGGTATTCATGCTTCCAAAGGTCTCGGAGATGAGTTCCTTCACCGGCACGCAGAAAGATTCCCTAATCGAGTCCACCTCGCCACACCTCGTGATCTGTTGTCCCTGCTGCCGCACAAAGTTTGCGGTCGAGAGCTCAACTGTTGCCTCGCTTGAGGTGCCGCGCTTCCACTGTTCGCGCTGCGACACCGTCTTCTTGTTGCAGGAGCCAACTGAGAGCCCCTCTCGGGGGGCCGCGCCGGGGATAGACTCCGGATCCGCGCGCTGGGTGCTCGCGGATCCGGCCAAGACGATAGAAAACGAAGATTCGGTCCCAGCTCCGACTCAGGTCTCAGCGCTGCGCCCCAACGAATTCTCGCTCGGTGTCGGCAGGTGGGAGGCCGAGCCGGTGCCTCAGGAAGCTGCTCCTCCAGCAACAACGAAGCCTCAAACCACAACAACAGAATCGATCTCGATGAGGTCAGGGCTTTCGTTGCTCGATCAAGGCCAGACGAATCTCGACTCCCAGCGCCCTGCCGGTGGATTCGCTGCTTCAACAGCGCCTCGAACGCAGCTTCCTTCCACAAAGGTGAACCATCGCGCGGAAAACCCTCTCCGTTCATCTAGCTCGGCCACTGTCATCCCGGAACCGGCGAGCCTCTCGGAAGAAAACCAGGAAACCCTGGCGAAGATGGGTCGCGAGGCAGAAACGGGAATTCTGCGCCGTTTAGCCCAACGGCTCTCTCCGCGCTCGCGAGGGCTCATCAAGCTGGCCATTCCGCCCCTCGCCTCGCTCATGGTCCTGCTGCTGGTGTCATACTCAGCCCGTATCAGCCCGCGTTCTACAGGCTCACTCCTAGAACTCGTGACTCCATCGACGATCTCTGAGATCGTCCCTCAGCTTCCGCCGAACGAACTCACGATCCGCGACCTCTCCCTCAAGTTCGTCCGAACCCCGAGCCGGGAAACGGTTGCGGTGGTTTCTGGCAAGCTTTTCAACGCCTCCTCGAAAGCTCTCGAGGATGTCACGCTTGAGGCACGCGGCTTCAATGAGCGGGGCGAGACCGTCATCGCAGCCAAGGCGCCGCTCCGGTCAGCCCTCGGCAATGAAAAGGTATCTGACCTCGAGCGTGAGACGATCGTGAAGTTCCAGCACGCTCTCGGCGGGAAAGACTCATCAATCGCCGCAGGAGAGTCAGTGCCCTTCTCGGTGGCGCTTCTGACCCCCAACGATGCAGACGAAACCTCCGATGGCAACAGCTCCAGGCTGCCCACCATCAAGTTCTTCTCTGCTCGAGTTTTCTCGGTGAGATAGAGCTAGCGGTACAAGCCGGCCCTACTTCTGGTCGCCGCCTTGCTTCTGGTCAGAGGAGCCCTTGTGCTCGGACGGAGTAACGTCGATCTCTGAGCCGTCACGGTACGACTTTTTGAAGTTGCTGATCGCCTTCCCGAGGCCAGCCCCAAGCTCGGGGAGCTTCTTCGTTCCGAAGAGGATAACCACTACCAAGGCAATCAGACCGATCTCCCATGCGCCAAACGATCCCATACGCTCTCCGATTCTCCTGTTTAGAAACTCCGCGCTGGAATACCGACTAGGGTGCCAGCGACCGCTTTCGCCGTTCGGGACCTGTGCCCCAGGCTCTCGCTGTGCCCCGAATCTCTGTTACTAGGGGCAACCGTTTGGTAACCTTACGCCAACCCATGCTCGCCTTCAAGTCCAGCCCCCTGCCCCGAAAAGACCCCTTACGGGTAGGGATCCCACTCTCCCTGGCGATGCATGCGATCTTGCTTGCAGTTATCCTCTCTTCCAACGCCCCCCACCCGCCCGAAGTTGGCATCATTAGCGTCAGCTTGGAGATGCCGAAATCGCTGCGGAACCAGCCCAAGGAGATCGTTTCTCCCCCTCTTCAGAAGTCGCTGACACCGCCAGAGAATACCAATAAACTTTCTGACTCAGACTCTGTCGCCGTCAAGGAGCAGGTCCGTCGAGGAAGCGAGGGGGGTGCTCCAGGTGCTCCATCCACACAGCCCCAGCAGCCGTCGAAGCGAAGCGATCCGCAGCAGCCGAGCCAGCCTCAGCAGCCGCCCGCTCCTCCTCAACCCAAGGAGCGGCAGCCCCCTCCACAGCCCAACAAGGAACAAAGCTCGTCAAAAGGAGAGCATCACTTAAGGAGCCTAAAGCTCGATGACGCTACTTTGGCGCTGAAGTTCGGAAATCCTTCGGCGCAGCGAGCCTCTCAGTCGAAGCCCTCCAGCCGAGCCTCAAGTCTCTCTGAGTACCAAGCCTTCTCGCGACCGCCAGGTTCGGGGGCGGCGTTCCTCGGAAATGGCGGCACCAACGATCACCTACCAAATCTCCCTGATGGCGACATCACCATGCTCAACGCAAAAGCGAACACCTATGCGAGCTTTGTGCGGCGAGTGGCAGTGCAGGTTTTCACTCAGCTTCGATCTCAAGGTTGGGAGCGGCTGAGTCGTCAGCAGATTCAGCAGCTCGGCGATTTTACCACCGTCGAAGCAGTCCTATCCCGGCAGGGCACCCTCCTGGGAGTCAGGATTCAAGGCACATCGGGGAGCAGCTCATTCGACTCAGTTGTGCAGCAGTCCGTGAAGGCTGGAGCTCAGGATCCGAATCCGCCACCCGGCGCGGAAGCCCAAGACGGCAACATTCACTTCATATTTAAGGCTCGAAGCTGGTCGCAGATGGGGGTGAATCCACGATCAGGCATACCGAGCGAGCACCGCTGGCTCCTTCTCGCCACCGGGCTCGAGTAGGACAACCCCTCTCTCTTACTGAGGAAATATAAGAACCGCCCATAAAGCACAGAAGCTGACTAAAGTGCCATAACTGGCTAAGATGAGGAGGATCTAGGCTGGGCCATGTCAGATAGAACTACGCTCAAAAATCTTGATGCTGCGCCGGAACAGGAGAGCTCTCAGCTCAACGAGCTCCGTGCATCGAAGGACCTAGCCGCTAAGCCGGAGAACTGCGATCGTCCCCTCGCTCCCGCGACCGATCTCTCTCAAGTCTCGATTGCCGCTGCGGGTGTTGAGCGCCTGAGCGCCAGACCTGACAAACGGATTATTAGGTCAGGTCATCAGCCTGGATCGACAACTGAGCAGAGCGCCGCAGAGGCTCCACGGAAGACCCGTTCAACTGGCGAAGTCGGTGTCTTCAAAAATCCGTACTATCCATACCAAGGAAATGCTCTTGATCGCTTCGTAGCGCTCATTGCGAACATCTGCAAAGTGCTTGAGAAGCTGCTGTTAAAGCTGCTCGGCGGGGGTGACGCTCCGATGCCTAAGCATGCTCCTAAGACCACTCAAGCCCAAAAGGATCCCGTATCCGAACAGGAGCTGGAGAAGAAAAAACAGAAAGAGCGGGAAGCGAAGCAGCGCGAGCTTGGCACACACCGTTCGTAGGCGTCCGGTCTCGCTGAGCGATTCGACTAGGCCGCCTGTGGCGCTTCGGACGCCGCCTTCTTGAGGTCAAACAGCTTAAGATCGTGCTTGCGAAGAAGCAGGAATCCGATGCTCACAAAGAGCACGTACGTCACCAGGTGCATCACGATTGAGTAGGCTGAAACGAACGCCCAAGCCCCATAGCCAAAGAGCTGGAAGGCAGCCTTGCAGCCGGCCTGAAACGTGCCAAAGAAGCCCGGCGCACTCGGAGCGGCAATAGCCAACGCGACCAGCACGCCCAACGCGACACTAAGCTCAAGAGACTGCTCCCACCCCTGGTCCCACGGGAAGACGAACAGCATGGCGTAGAACTGAAGCCAGGCGAAGCTCCAGACGATCACGGTCAGCAGCAGGATCACCAGCAGCCGGCTCGGTGTTTTGACTACTGAGGCGCCGCGGATTAAGTCGCCGGTAAAATGGTCGACAATTCCAGCTAGCTTCGCTGGCAGAGGGCGGCTGCACGCAACCACACACTTCTTCGTGAATTCCGGCGCGAGGCACGCCAAAACCAAGAAAACGAGCAGCCCGGCGCTCATGACTGCAAGCGCTGTCGCTCCGGCCATAACCTGTGGGCTGACTTGCCGCGACGCGATGATAAAGGCGAACGAGAGCAGGACGGTCGCCAAGTCGAAGAATCGTTCGATCACGACGGAAACAAAGGCACTTGAGAAGGTGTAGTTGGTCCAGCGCGAAAGGATCAGTGGGCGGATGAACTCGCCTAGCCTGAACGGGAAGATGAATGTCGCCAAATTGCCAAGCATCATTGAGTCGAAGAGCTGCTGAAGCGAGACCTTACGCTCTCCTGGCTCAGCAGGCAGGAGGTACCGCCAGCGTAGCGAGCGGAAAAAGAAGTGGGCGGCGAAGCAAAACAAGAATGGGAATACTGCGGGGAAGACCCTCGCCTCGCTGAAGCTCGCCACGAGCGCGTCGCAGCTCTGGCCGTCGGCAACGAGCCCGAAAACGCCAGCCAGAATCCCGCCAAGGACCTGGTTCTTCGCTGCACAGTCGACGAGGAACTCGCCAAAAGCCCACCAGAGGGCTACTGCGGTGATAATGAATGGCAGGAGGATGCGGAGTGCTTTCTTCATAGGGCCGCTCAAGCCTAGCCTGGGGCTGGCAATTCAGCAACTTACAGTTCGCACTCTAGGAGCGATGGCCCGACCTGCGCACGCCACGTTGCGCGTAATGGAAAACTGGTGAGAGTAGCTCCCTACGAGGCAGCTATGCCGCTGCCTGCCGAAGTGGGCACAAGATTACGCAATCCTTGGCGTCTCTCGCCTCTCCGTTGATCCAGCTTCCCAGCTCCTCATTGATTATCTCTGTCATTCCATCGAGCCAGACCGGATGGTCATTTAGGCATGGGATAAGCGAGTAGCGCTCTCCGCCCGCCTCGTGGAACTGCTCCTCTCCCTCGTTTCCAAGTTCGTCGAGCGTCTCAAGGCAATCAGCCGTGAAACCAGGAGCCACAACTGCGATGCCCTTCACCCCCTGCTCCGCGAGGTGCTCAAAGGTCTCATCTGTGTAAGGACGCAGCCACGGGTCTCTGCCGAAGCGCGACTGAAAGGTGTGGATGACCTGCTCTCGCGGGTACTGAAGCGCTGGGAGGAGCGCTCCTGTTGTCTCAACACACTGACAGCAGTACGGGTCTCCCTTCGTGACGTACTTCTCCGGAACACCGTGGTACGAGAGCACCAGCTTCTCCGGTTTCCACTCCATCTTTGCGATGTGCTCGTTAATGACGGTGGCCAACGAGCGAATGTAGGCTGGGTGAGCGAAGTACGGCTCAGCAACTCGCAGTGTGGGAACCCAACGTCGCTTCAGGATGTGCGGGAAGACCGCGTCGTAGGCTGAAGCAGTGGTAGCTGCTGCGTACTGGGGGTACATCGGGAAGAGCAAAATCTTGGAGCACCCCTGCTCGAGCAGCCGATCGATTGCGCTCTCTAAGCTTGGCGTGCCGTAGCGCATACCGAACTCAACCGACACGTTGGGATGCTGCTTCTTGAGCCGCTCTGCCACACCCTGCGTTTGGCGTTTCGTGATAACGAGCAGAGGCGAGCCCTCCGGGCTCCAGATGCGCTTATAGAGGCGCGCTGAGCGGCGGGGGCGCGTGACGAGAATGACCAGATTGAGGAGGACCCACCACAGGACACGATTCACCTCGATTACGCGGCGATCGGAGAGAAACTGCCTGAGGTACGGACGGAGCTTTCCCGCCGTCGGCGCGTCTGGCGTCCCAAGCTGCGCAATGAGCACTCCAATTCTGTCTTTCGAGCCCCTACAGCCAAATTCACACGATTGCTTGTCCATCGTCTTAGCCCCTTTCTACCACGTCATCTTCGCCGAATTCTCTCTAGCCCCTCGCGCGCAATCCGAATGCGGTCAGACACGCCAACACCGCCGCGGTCTACTCCGACGAAGGCGAGCCCTGGATGGCGTGCCTCGGCGCCATCCAACGCGTCAATCAGCCGGTGATGCCCAGCAACGAGCTGCGGGATTGCCCCTTTCCACGAAAAGCTGCCCAGCCACTGAGCGCCTCTAACGCCAAACATCTCCCTCAGCAGCTTCGGAATCGCATCCTTCAGGCGCTCAACATCCGGAGTCTCTCCTTTAGCCTGCGCGCCACCTACAATTACCGTCAGCAGGTGCCGATCCGGCGGAGCCATGTGCGGAAAGATGAGCGAATTAAACATCACCCCGAGGAAATTTTCAGGCATGCCACCCGGGCACAGCACACCAAACGCCTCTTGTATCAGTTTTTCGCGGCGATCTACAGCGAGGTGCACCGCTGTCAGCGAAGCGAATTCGAGCTCTTCAAGTTGCTGAGCAAGATTTGGCTCAATGTGGCGTATAAGAGACGCAGTAGCGCCTCCGGCTGTCGTCACTATGCAGGAGGAGGCCGGTATTCTACGCCCGGTGGTCGTGATTACTTCGTAACCGGAACCGGCTCGAGAAACCTGCGTTGCTGCCTCACGCACAATCTCGACCCTTTCACCGAGCGCCGAAACCAAAGCGTGAATGAGGCCCTGAATCCCGCCGCGCAAAACGAAGATGCGCGGCTTGCCGCCCTTCGGTCGGCTTCGCATGTAGCTAAGCACCGACGAGCCGCTCTTGGCGGCTCCCCACAATCCTGGGAAGAGAGTACGAGCACTCAATAAAGCGGCGTCACCGCCGTAGATGCCTTTCAGCACTGGATCGAGCACCGCCTCAACACCATCTCTGCCGATGAGAGGTGAGAAGAAATCGAGCACGGATGCGTCGTCGTCCGGTGCCGTAAGCACTTGTGGCCGAAGAATCCTGAGGGGCAGCGAGACCTTCGTCCTGAGGGAAAAAAGCGGACTGCGCACAAACTCAAGCGCTCCTGCTGGAACCTTACGGGCTTGGCCCTGATGCCAGACGTACTGCCCGTATGGATCAACGCTCGGGTAGGCGACCTCATTGCCCAGCTTGAGCTGTGATAGAAGCTCAACGATATCTGGTCGCTCGACTAGAACGTTTGGCCCGAGCTCGCGCGTGAATCCGTCCTCAACAACGGTGCGCACCATTCCTCCCAGCTCTCCTGGCTCGATAAGAACGGGCCTCTCGCCTGCATTGGCGAGCCGCAGCGCGACTGAGAGTCCAGCGATGCCTCCGCCTATGATAGCCGTCGACATGCCAAGCACCGCTAAAAGAGGATGCGGGTCTTGATGCTCGTCTCGAGCTCGTCGATTGCTGCGCGCAGGGCGTCAGAGATCTCCTTGTCGATATCGACGATTAGGTATCCAACCTCTGCAAGGGTGCTAAGGTTCTGCGCCCGAATATTCGCCCCCATCCCCGCGATTATCGAGTTGATGGCGCTCAACACTCCAGGAACGTTCTTGTGAATATTGAGGATTCTGTGGCAATCGCGAACGACCGGGAGCTCAACCTGTGGGAAGTTTACCGCTCCTGTAGTGCTGCCCGTCTCCGTAAACTTGATTAGGGTGTTTCCAACTTCGAGACCGATGTTGCGCTGGGCTTCAATCGTGCTGCCGCCGATGTGCGGAGTGAGGATCACGTTGTCCATTCCGAGCAGCGGGCAAGAGAATGCCTCCTCGTTGGTCTTTGGCTCCTCTGGGAACACATCCACCGCCGCGCCAGCGACCTTGCCACTCTCCAGCGCTCGCTTAAGCGCATCGAGATCGACCACTTTTCCGCGACTCAGGTTGAGCAGGAACGCCCCCTGCTTCATTGCCTCTAGCTGCTGGGCGCCGATCATATTTCGCGTCTCTGGCGTCTCCGGTACATGCAGCGTCACAAAGTCTGAAGACTTGAGCAGCTCTTCAAGCGAAGAAACAGGCACCGCATTCCCGAGAGGAAGCTTCCCTACTATGTCGTAGTAGTACACCTTCATGCCGAAGGCTTCGGCGAGGAGACCCACCTGCGGGCCGATGTGCCCGTACCCGATAATGCCCACACTCTTGTTGCGAACCTCGACGCAACCTTCTGCGGATTTCTCCCACACCCCGCGATGCAGTAGCTGGCTCTTGTGAGCAGCACGCCTCGCGAGCATCACGATCTCTGCAAGCGTAAGTTCTGCAACGCTGCGGGTGTTGCTAAACGGGGCATTGAAGACGGGCACCCCATGACGAGCCGCCGCGGAAAGGTCGACCTGATCCGTACCGATGCAGAAGCAGCCGATCGAGAGCAAGCTCTTGGCTCTGTCGAGCACCTTCGCCGTGACCTGCGTCTTGGAACGGATGCCAAGAACGTGCACCGACGGTATCGCCTCGCTCAGCTCTTGCTCCGACATTGCCCCCTTGACCAGCTCCGGACGGTAGCCGGCCTGATTGAGGCGTTCAACGCATGCTGGGTGGATCCCCTCAAGGAGCAGGATCTTCATCTTCTCTTTTGGAAAGGAAAACTGCTTTTGCATGCCGAGTATGCTAGTCCGGAGGCGCCTTAAACGAAAGGGAAGTTGTGGCTATAAGGCTTAAGTCCAACCACTTTTTGAGGAGTTGAGCGCCCTAGCAACAACACGGGGCCTGCCCGTGGTTAGGCTAGCTGTACCGGCTCAGACCCTGCCCTTAGTGCCTCAGCTGTGATACCCTACTCGGATGATCGGAGGCCAGCCGAGCGCTAAATCCAAAATTCTGACTCACCTTCGGAAGCTCGCGCCGTACTCGGTCGTTGAGCGGGGGATAAGCTTCGCATCCCAGGATCACGTTAGCGAGTGCAGCTTCGCCGGACACACCATCACAGGCCACGTTCGGGAGGAGGACCCTGCTGTTACCCACTCAGTGCGCCTAGAGATCGTGTCAGCCACCGATATCGAGGCTGGGTGCTCATGTTGCTCGGCGGCCGACCTGCAGGAGCAGTGGTGCCCGCACGCTGTCGCACTTCTGTGGCGTGCCGCGGAGCTCGACTTCTTCGAGCCCCGCAGCGGATTCAGCGAGCGTGAGTCAACGTTCCGGCCTAGTGCCGGGTCGCCGCTTGAGATTGCGGAGGCTATCCGTGATTCGCACTCCCTGGAGCCATCTGCCGCTGGGCATCCGACAGTATCCCCGTCTGCTCTATTCCCCAACGTGTCGATACTTCTTGACCTCTCAAGCGACCGCCTCGGGGTGAAAGTCCTGTTCGACGATGTTGAACAGGAGCCTGCAATCTTCGATAGCTTTCGGCAGCTTTCGAGCCGTGCCCTCGACAATATCTTGCTCCAGGCCCTTGAGGATGAGGGTTCGTGGGATGATGCGAGCCACACGTGGTACATCAACTCAAGCAAGGGCATCGAGCTAGTGCTCGGATTGGTTGAGGAGTACGATTCCGTCCTCGACGTAAGCAATCTGCAGCCGATTTCGCTCTCCCGCGCTCAGCTTGAGGCGAAACTGATTATCACCTGGCAGCACAATTCGGCTGATCTTCGTATGGTCTGGGTGCTCGATGGCAGAAAAGAGCTTGAGCGCTCCCAGGAGGTCTTCGGCACGGGACCTTTCTGGACTCTGCTTGGATCTCGCATATGGCGACTCTCTCCCAGGGCAGCAAGAATCGCATCGATTTTTGGGGCGTCACGGCAGCTCTCTGTGCCGCGATCGCAAGTTTCGGCGATCCTCGAAGCTCTCTCAAGCCTCGACACGATCGACCACTCAGTGCTTGAGATTGTGAACCCTGAGCTGCAGCCGGCCGCTGAGGTCAAGACGCCGACGCCCGTGCTGGCGCTTGAGCGCCGGGATATTGCCGCAGACCACTTCACGTCCAGCAGGCAGGTGGAGCTGATCGCATCGCTTGAGTTCGAGTACCCAGTCCCACCTAGCGGCTCCAACGTTGTGTTTCTCAGGGACAGGGAAGCTGAAAAAGAGAGTCTGCTCCTGCTCCGTCAAGCTGGCTTCTCCGGAGCCGCGGAATCGCGGCGATTCTCGATCTACGGAGACGCAGCTCTCGACTTCGTGTTTGACGGGCACTCAAAGCTCCCCGCGGCGTGGAAGTTCTCAGGCCTTGAGCAAATTCGGAAGGGGCTTCGGTTCTCAGAGCTCAATGTGGCAGTGAGCCTCGCATCAGCATCGAAGCGCTCCGCCCAGCAGTGGGACGAATTCGCAGATCGCTCACAACGAACTGGCAACATCGACTGGTTTGACTGCCACATCGCGGTGGTCCACAACAACGCGAACCTGCCTCTCAGCGCGCTCTTCAAGAATGCTAGGTCAGACAACGAGCGCTGGGTGCGCCTTGATAGCGGAGCGTATGCCCGAGTGCCCGGCGGCTCAGTCGGCCAGCTTAGGACGATGCTCGGCATGGTTGACCCGAACTGCCGGGTCAGCAACACGATCCGGGCTCAGCTCTCCCTCTCTCAGGCCATCAGCCTCTCTCGCATCTCGGATGATGGCTTCAGCATCTCGCTCGACAAGCGGCTATCGGCTCTCAGTGACAAGCTTGCGTCCTTCCAGCAAGTGAAGAAGCTCACGGCGAGCAAAGGATTTCTCGGCAAGTTGCGCAGCTACCAAGAAGACGGAATCAGCTGGCTAAACTTCCTTCACGAGTTCCAGTTGGGCGGCATTCTTGCTGACGAGATGGGTCTCGGCAAAACGGTGCAGGCGCTCGCTTTCTTGCAGTCTCTCAAAGAGAAGCGCGGAAAGAAGGAACCCCGTCGGCCCACGCTGATCGTTGCGCCTACCTCCGTTATCACCAACTGGAGCTACGAGATCCGCCGCTTCACCCCGAGCATGTCGACGATCATGCTACATGGTCCTGGACGCAAGGCTCTCTTCAGCCAGATCCCCGAAACCGACATCGTGCTCACCTCGTATGCCCTCCTACGGCTTGATCGGCACGAACTTGAGCGGCACGAGTTCTCGTACGTGATCCTCGACGAGGCCCAGAACATCAAGAATCCGCTCGCCACGACCACCAAAGCGGCAAAGGCGATGCGCGCTCGGCACCGCCTCGCCATGACGGGAACTCCGACCGAGAACCGTCCCATGGAGCTGTGGTCGATTATGGACTTCTTGATGCCGGGATACCTCGGCTCAGCCGAATTCTTCCGATCGAACATCGAGCGGCCCATTCTCGAGGGCGGCACCTCGGTGGCTGTTGCGAAGATGCTGAACGCCAAGACCAGGCCCTTCATCCTGCGCCGGCTCAAGGCTGATGTCGAAAAACAGCTTCCTCCGAAGATTGAGTCGGTGCTGCACGTAGAGATGACACCGAGCCAGCGCGACATGTACACCCAGATCCTCAACGAGGTGCGCCCAAAAGTCTTCGACGCTGTCAAAAAGAAGGGCGTTCAGGGTGCCAGCGTGTCTATCTTGGCTGCGCTGCTGCGCCTGCGCCAAGTGTGCAACCACCCCAACTCCATCGATGCGTTCAGCGAGCTCGCTGGCTACGACTCAGGGAAGTTCTCGCTCCTCAAGGACCTGACGGTCGAGGCGCTTGAGTCTGGCAGGAAGATCCTGCTCTTCAGCCAGTTCCGAGGGATGCTCAGCATCATCAGAAACTGGCTCGATGAGATCGGCGTGGAGCACCTGTACCTCGACGGCGCTACTCGAAACCGGCAGGAGCTAATCGATCGGTTCTCGCAAGATGAGTCTGTGCGGCTCTTCCTCATAAGCCTGAAGGCTGGAGGCTCGGGCCTCAACCTCATGGCAGCAGACACTGTTATTATTTATGACCC
>CAYPUA010000050.1:0-16175 GCA_964413875.1 uncultured Bdellovibrionales bacterium | reverse complement strand
ACACTCCAACGAATACGCCCACGGATACGCCGGTCGACACGGCGACGAGCACTCCAACAGACACGCCAGTAGACACTCCAACGAATACGCCCACGGATACGCCGGTCGACACGGCCACAAGCACTCCAACGGACACGCCAGTAGACACTCCAACGAATACGCCCACGGATACGCCGGTCGACACGGCGACGAGCACTCCAACGGATACGCCGGCGGACACTCCAACGAACACTCCGACGGACACGCCAGTTGACACTCCAACGAGCACCCCGACGGATACACCGGCGGACACTCCAACGAACACTCCGACGGACACGCCCGCGGACACAGCGACGAGCACGCCAACTGAAACTCCAGCCAGCACGGCAACGAGCACCGCAACGGAGACCCCCGTGAATACGCCGACAGATACGGCTACGAATACGCCGGCGGATACGCCAACAAGCACTCCGACGGAAACTCCGAAAGCGACGGCTACTCTTACTCCGACAGTTACGCCTCAAGACTCACCGACAAGCACACCAACGGAGACCCCACTGAGCACTGCGACGAGCACAGCAACTGACACGCCTCGCAGCACCGCGACGAGCACTCCCACCGATACCCCGAGGGACACCGCGACAAGCACACCAACGGAGACCCCTGCGAATACGGCGACTGATACGGCCACTGCAACGCCCGGAAACACGGCTACAAGCACGGCAACGGAAACACCCGCGGCAACCGCAACGGCAACTCCGTTAGACACCGCCACCAGCACGGCTACAGCTACTGCCTCGGCAACGGCAGCAGACACGGCGACAGCAACTGCGACGCAGACTCCGCAGAGCACCGCAACAGCGACTGCTTCAGCAACTCCGGAGAATTCTGCGACAAGCACGGCCACGGCTACCGCCAGTCCAGCTAATACAGCGACCGCTACGGCATCTGCCACAGTCACGCCTCGGAGCACTGCGACATCGACGGCAGTGGGGACCGCCACAACAACCGCAACCGCATCTGCTACTGAGACAGCGACTGCCACCGCGACAGCCACAGCCACTGCAACAGGCACGAGCACCGCCACCGGCACAGCAACAGCTACGGCTTCCGCTACAGCAACGAATACGGCGACAGCAACTTCTGGCGGCGCCCCTGTCATGAAGCCAGAGTGCAGCGACGAGCAGGACAACGACGGAGACCGGATGATCGACATGCTCGATCCTGACTGCGACAGCCCGGATGATGCGTCAGAAGCAGAAGAAGTGCTCGGCCCATTGGCAGTGCTGCTCGAGGGCATCTACGATAACGGAGATGGCACCTTTGAGGCTTACTTCTCGTACATCAATCTCTCAGCCGGGGAGATCCCTGCGGCGGTAGGGATAAGCCAAGACGGACAGGTGAAGAACACCTTCTCGCCAGGGCCGCAGTCACGAGGGCAGCCCACACTATTCAAGAGGGGAGACGTCCGTGGCGCGTTCCACTTCACCTTTAGTGGCGAAACGCTAACGTGGACTGTGAAGGTGCCCGGCAGCAACGAGATGAGGATCGTGGTGAGCGCGAACAGCCCAAGGCTTGAGCCGATTGAGCCGATTGCCGAGTGCATAAACCAGAACAAAGCTGGCGGGTTCGTGGCAACGTTTGGCTACCTCAATCCGAACGAGTTTGAGATCGCCCTGCCGCTCGGAAAGAGGAACAAGTTCGCACCAGGAAAAGAGGATCGCGGACAGCCTAATGCTTTCTTCAGCGGCAGAAACACCGCGGTTCTGCTCTCGGAATTCGACACGGAGCTTTCATGGCAGCTCGCGACGAAGAGTGCGGCCGTTTCGCCTGCGACTAACGTTTGTGCATGCACCGCCAGCAGCACCGCGGTCACCAGGGAGCGTGTTATCAAGACCAGCGAGGAGCTGGGGCTGCTGGTATTCATAGCAACAGATCGCTTCGAGCGAGCAAGTCTCGTTCGTCTCAAGAACGCGCCGCCAGCCGCAAAGAAGCAGTTTAAGAAAGCGATAGCCCGGGCGAAGGAGCGAGTAGCCCGATCCGTTCTGACAGTGAAGGATCTCGCCAGCACAATTCCGGAGATGAGCAAGAACTGTCCGCAGCTCCCGCCGGGCTGCTCGATAGTTGACGATGGGCCAACGATTAGCCGCCTCCGGTTCTTCTTCTTCTCTACCCAGAAATCTCTCGTGCGAACTGCAAGACGAACGAACTTCCTAGACCCGAGTGTTGCCAAAAAGAACAAGGCTACGGTTGGCAGGGCGAAGGCGATAGTGAAACTTTCGATCGATGAGCTTAACAAGATCCCGCGCTTTAGGACGGTCTGTAAGTAATCTCCGCAGCAGCATTTTCTTGGGTTGAAAAGAGGAACCCGATATTTGGGGTGCAGTGGCGACCCGACAACTTCTCAAGGTTTTCGGGCTGTAATCCGATAGCCAATAGGGGGAGTGGGGCAAGCTCTCCGGGGGGATTCTCAGCGCATGGCTCTGCATGGAGTTATAGGCACAGTCCGCAAGCTCATCGCGGCACTGATTTTCGCGCCAGCGGTAGCGCACGCCTGCCATGTGCAGAACTTTTACTGCGATCCGGTGGGCTACACTGGCGCCGGTTACTATGACTTTCCGCTCCACTGCTACGTTGAAGTTGCACGACCTGCACTTGACACGGGGTGCACACTGCTGTCGCTCGGGGTGCACACGAGTGCAGGCGTCCAGCCCTACGCAGAGGCGGGGCTGCCGCAGAACTGGGTCCGTTTTACGAGGCCGCTTGTGCTCAATGATGCTCCAGGACGGCTGCTGTATCTCGAAGGAGAGGTGCCGCTCAACGGGGTATCAACGCTTCTCGGTCGCCTCAGGTTCCAGGGAAGCTGCGGCTCGACGGCCACTCTCAGGGCGAGCATCTCCCAGATTACAGGAGGATTTGGCAATCCTCTTAATACGGTAGTCCAGTTTCCCGACTGTCCTACTCCTGTGCCTACCCTCACCCCAACGCCGTCGCCAACGCCCATTCCTCCCCCAACTCTAACGCCGACCCCAACTCGGACGCCGACGCCGACGCCCAGCCGCACGCGAACCCCAACCACGAGCCCCACACTGACACCGTCTCGGACAGCTACCGCGACACCAGCGAATACGCAGACCAGCACACCCACGCATACTCCTACAGTAACAAGCAGCCCGACTCACACCCCTGCGGACACCGCGACTCACACACCAACTCAGACGCCCCCGAATACGGCCACATCGACGCCCACGGCAACTCCGACCGTCACGCCGGCTAACACAACTACCAGCACACCTACGACCACTCCGGAAGATACACCGACGGCGACACCAACAGAGACACCTGCGGATACCGTGACGAGCACACCCACACATACCCCTGTGGATACCGCAACCCGCACTCCAACGCAGACGCCGGCTGACACACCGACTCATACGCCCACAAGAACTCCAGCGGATACTCCAACCGAGACGCCGGCCGACACACCCACCAGCACCCCAACGAGTACTCCGGCAGATACCTCCACCCACACGCCAACGGAAACCCCTGCAGACACGGCCACCAAAACACCGACAACCACGCCGGTAGATACCGCCACGAGCACCCCAACTGATACCCCGCAAGACACTCCAACACACACACCGACTGAAACTCCGGGTAATACGCCAACAGAGACGCCAACAGCGAGCCCCTCGGAAACTCCTACGACGTCGCCGACAGCTTCGCCCACCAGCACCTCAACTTCCGTCTCGACCGGTCCCCTGGTCACTGAGTGCAACGACTCGATCGACAACGACAATGATGGGCTGATTGACCTCCTTGATTCAGACTGTCCATCACCCGACACTGCCAAAGAGGGCAGCAATAGCGCCTTCTCTGTGACCCTTGAGGGAATTTATGACAATAACGATGGAACGTTTGTCGCATACTTCTCCTACGTAAATGCGAGTGGAGGCCGTCTTCAGGCCCCGGTCGGCGACGCCCAAAACACGAGGAATTTCTTCTCGCCCGGACCAGCATCGCGTGGACAACCAAGTGAGTTTCTCAACGGAGAGCATCGCGGCGTATTCCAGCTCGTATTCGATGGGGCCCCTCTCGTGTGGACGGTGAAAGTTGGCACCTACAGCGAGATACAGATCCCAGTCAGTGCGAGCAGCCCGAAGCTGCCGAGAGTCACGCCACTTGCTGACTGCATCAACCAGAGAGAGTCGGGAGGATTCACTTCTGTGTGGGGCTACAACAACCCAAACGACTTCGAGATCTCTATCCCGGTCGGCTCGCTAAATTCGTTCTCGCCTGGGGCGTTGGACCGTGGGCAGCCTAACAAGTTCTTTGCGGGCCTCAATCGAGGGGTATTCGATGTTGCGTTAGACAGCTCTCTTGAGTGGAAGCTCCCGGGAACGTCGGCAGTAGCCTCGCCGCAGGTAAATGTGTGCGCCTGCCCCACAACGGACAACAGGAACACAAAGCGACAGATCCTGCAGTTCTGCCAGAAGCTGGGCGCCCTGGTGTACGAGGCAGCGGATCAAATTGAGCAGGCGAGCAGGGAGCGGCTTGCAGGCTCACCGCCTGAGGTGAGAAGGAAGCTGCGGGAAGGAGTTGAGAGAGCGAAGAAGCGAGCTGCCGAAGCAGCGCTCCGTGCACAGGATTTTAGTTCAAGCCTTCCGGCAGAAACTCGCAGCTGCCCGGGTATTGCGAGGGGCTGTAGTCGCGTCGACGACGGGCCGACCCTTGCGAAGCTCCGAAAGTACCACTACGACACGCTCTCAATAATCAGGCGCATGAATGCCCGCAGTGACTTCATCCGAAGTGGTGAGACTAAACGAGGCCGAGAGATTGTGCGCCGAGCCACTAAACTCACTGCGGACGGCCTAGCCGAAATCAACAAGATCCCGCGCTTCAGGACGGTCTGTAAGTAGACAATCCCTCTCTCGGCTCTCGCCGCTTTCTTTGTCAACACTTCTGCTCGGACTCGACAGTGAGGCAGGCTGTTTTTGGCCCAGAGTCAGCCAGGGCTCGATGCGCAGGTTTTCACAAAGAGAGCAGCGAGAGCGGAGAGGAATTAGGAGGGGCGCTTTGCTCACCCCCTCTCTGCTCTCGCCGCTCTCCCTGTCCATGTTTCTCCCCGGACCCGAGAGAGGGACAGGCTCTTTGCCCGCGCGGAGTCAGTCGTCGCTAGTTGTTGGGGGGGGGGGCAATCCTGACAAATTCTAGAGATACCAAGCGGCTGTGACCGGGCGCAGCCATCACGTTGCTGAGACTTTTCTGTCACCGTGCCCCCACCACAGGCTCCTCCTACGAGTTTCTCGCACGCGACCGTAGGAGCTAACCGTAGGAAGAAGAAATGTGGCTCTCACTGAAGCAGAGTCGGGCGAGGAGTGGATAAGGGGGTGAAGTTGGTTAGCACGGTAAATGTATATGGCAGTAGAATTAGCAAAGAAAATTAGCCTCGCGATTGAGAAGCTTGAGGCTGCGCTCGATGCGGCGACAGGTTCCGCAGGCGTTTCGCTCGCTCACGACGAGCACCTGACTGCCCGAGTCGAGGCGTACCGCGAAGTGGCACGTCGCCAGAAGGTTCTTGCTGGAGATTTACAGAAGGCAGTTGCTCGCAGAGACTCTCGCGAAGCAATTCGCATCGGAAAGCTGATTGAAAAGTCGTCAACGCTGATGAAGATGGACCTTGAGCATATTGTTAGCTCGATACGCGTCCTGAAAGAAGGCGAGCTGCGGTCGGCGGCGTAGGGCGAAAAATATTAGAAGAAAATAAACAAAGAGAACGGCGAGGGCAGAGAGGCTTGGCCTGAGCCGCTGTCTGGCTTCTGGTTTTTCCCGGTGCGCTGTTTAGGAATACCTGCCCATTCAGCAATGCCTCACTCTGTGCGAAGAAAGAGCCTGTCTCCTTGTTGGGTCCGAGAAGAAATATGGACCAAGGGCGGCGAGAAGGGCACAGCAAAGCTTCCGTCTTACCCCCTCGCTGTTCTCGCTGTCCTCTTTGTTAATATCTTGGTACGAGCCCTGCCATCGAAGCTTTTTTTGTGCCCCCATGTTCTTGCCGCTCTCTTTTTTCGCATTAAGCCCCGCTACCTCCGAAACTGAACCACCAACCCAATCAGAAGAGTAAGCAGAGCCATAAAGGCCCACTCGTAGACGTAGCCGATGTGGATGTCTGGCGGGGGCGTGGTGTCGTAAGCCGGGAATGGGTACTCCGCATCCGGCGATTCCATGCCGAAGTTCTCGACAGTAGAGGGCCCGGTGACGTTGAGCACATCGTGGCGGCCTGCCTCGCTCCCTTTGACGATCTGCGATGCCAGCAGAGGGTCGTTCGGGTCCTTCATCGTCTCAAGGTAAAAAGGCAGAACAGGGTAGGGTAGCTGCTTGCTAACCTTCTCGATGTCGACGCGCAGGAACTGGTCGACCCACGGCTTTCCTGGACCCGGCTCGGGGTCGTTCGGTGCCATAAATCTCTGCGGCATACTGTCCTTAATGAGCCCGTACATCTCGGTGCGCTCCGGGCGTTGGTAGCGGACACGGTTCTGCTGCCCCTCGCGCCCGAATGGGATGAAGCCGCGATCGACCAGCACCCAGGTGTCAGTGCCGTCAATCTTTAGCGGGGTAATTACGTGCACACCCGCGCGCTTCTCGAACGAACGATTACGGAGCAAGAACTCGTGCTTGAAGTCGAATTCCCCCGAGAGCTTCACCCGTCGCCAGGTGAGAGTCTTCGGGTCTGGGTTCTGGACGATGAGGCTGCGTAGCTCAATCGGCTCAAGGCCGAGGGTTTTGTTTAAGGTTTCAATCAGCGCGATCTTCTGTAGGTGACGGTCCCACTGCCACGCCGACATGCCGAGCATAAAGATGATGAGCAGGGCGCAGGTGCCGGAAACTTTTGGGGAGAAGCGGAAAGCCATACAGATGATAGTACGACTCTGAAGCCGGAGGATAAAGGAGCGCGGAGAGGCCGCGCGCGACAAGCCGCAGAGCGGCAGCTCCCAGCGGGAGGGGCAGATGGGCTCATAAGCTGCGCAACTTGTTGAAATCACGAAGGGGGTCTGCATGTACTCCAGAGCCGGCAGAGTGGTATCCTCTCGCCCGGCTTAGGCGGCTGCAACGGACCGACCGAGCTCCCAGGAGAGTAGAGAAGGGATGTTCATTCTTGGCGCAGGAGCTGCGCA
Organism: uncultured Bdellovibrionales bacterium; assembly: GCA_964413875.1. Taxonomy (GTDB): domain Bacteria; phylum Bdellovibrionota_C; class UBA2361; order UBA2361; family OMII01; genus OMII01. The sequence goes on along the minus strand of CAYPUA010000050.1, from coordinate 9,024 downwards.
CCCCGACAACGTGCTAACTGGCGATACCCTCGCATCACTCGGGGTTTCCTCATCGTCGGCAGACCAAGCTCTCCTTGGCAGGTTCGGAGTGCGTGCTCGTCGCACGACACTGCCGCTTGAGTACCTGCGCTCGACGAAGAATCCAGATGTGCTTGAAGCGCGCAAAGTGGCTACAGCCACTCCAACCTCACTCGCGGCGTTGGCGGCGAAAGAGGCGATGTCACGCGCTGGCATCTCGCCCGAGCAGCTAGGCTTAATAATCGCCGACTGTGCTACCCCCTACCAGACGTGCCCATCCGAAGCGCAGCGCATCGGCGGCGCTCTCGGCCTCAAGGTTCCCGCGTACGACGTCACGGCTGGCCTCGGCGCCATCCCGCTCTTTCTCGACATGCTCTGCTCCTGGAAGCCAGAGCGTGTGCCGGAGTACGTCCTGTGCGTCTCTACCAACACCCCAACGCAGCAGGTGCGCTATGCCAGCGACCCGCTCTCAGCCGTTGTTTTCGGTGACGCAGCGAGCGCCTTGGTGATCTCGGCGCAGCACCAGGGGAAGCTCAAGATACAGGGCTCGTTCGTGGAGCGAGACGGCTCCGTTCGCCCGCCGGTGTCGATCGTTCGATCAATCTCTATCTCAACTGAGAGGCTGGTGTCCGAGGAGGTTCTTCGGGACAGGCTGTCAGCTTCGCTTCTGCGACTTGGTGCGAAGCGCGGCGCGTACCTCGTTGGACCTCAGCTCTTCGCCGGTGACTGCCGCTGCATAGCGGCGAGCCTCTCAATCTCTGAGCAGCAGGTAATCTCTCCGGCCCTTGAAGGCGGATTCGCGCTTGGCGCAAGCGCCGGCTGCGCTATCGCAACCCTCTGGCCGAATCTCCGCTCAGGCGAGCAGGTCGCCCTGCTGCACGACGGTGACGGAACATCGAGTGGCGCTCTCTTGGAGGCTGTGTAGGTCATGCTAGACATCCTCGGCATGGGAACGTGCCACCCAGCAACGTCGATCGACAATCACTTCCTCGAAGCCCTCGATATCGGCACAAACGCGCAGTGGATCGAGGAGAAGATCGGAGTCCTTGAGCGCGTTACGACGCTCTCCGCTGAGTACATCAAGAGCACCCGCAACCAGGACCCGCGCGAGGCGCTGAGTGTTGCCTCCATGTCGGCGACCGACATGGGGGTCGAGGCAGGACGCAAAGCGCTGGCGCAGGCAGGGATCAAGCCGCAGGACATTGGGATGGTGATCGTAAACTGCTGCGCGCCGCGCGAGACGATTCCGAGCGAAGCAGTGCGGATCGCTGAGCGCCTTGGATGCCCGGCAGTTGCCTTTGATGTTTACACGGCGTGCCCTGCCTTCGCCCTGCACGTGGATTTCCTGAGGAATTATCGCGAAGAGAAGCTGCCGGAGTATGTGCTCTGCATCTCCACTGCTGCCATGACGCAGCACGTCAACTACAACGACCGCTCTGACGGGGCGATCTGGGGTGACGGCGCTGCCGCGTGGGTTATGTCCACTCGCCACCAGGGGAAGCTCGAGGTTCTCGACTCGATGTTTACTGCGGATCCCACCCGTTGCGAGGCGGTAGTTGTCGACAGCTTCGGTTTCTTTAAGCAGGACGGCCGCGCGGTGCGAGACTTCTCGGTGCGACAGACCGTTCGGCTCATCAAGGCGATTGAGGAGCGGTACCCGATAGACTGGAACCGCGACATCTTCATCGGGCACCAGGCGAACCGCACCATGCTTGAGCAGATCGTCAACAACCGCGAGATCCCCGCCGCGAACCACTGGCACAACGTGACGCACCTCGGCAACCAGGCCGGAGCAGGCGCGCCAGCAGTGCTCTCGATGCACTGGGACAAGATCGCGTCAGGGCAGCACATCGTCGTTGCTGTCGTTGGCGCTGGGCTTTCTTGGGGGTCGATCGTTTTTCGGGCGCGGTAGGGAAAAAGAGCCTTTCTCTTTCCCGAAGCGAGGAGAAAAATGCACAAAGAGAGCGGCGAGAGCGGAGAGGGGGAGTAGGAGTAGATCCCCTTGCTATCCGTCGTTATTCTCAATGTCCTCTTCCGAGAAAAAAGCACCGACAGCCTTATTTGGCTTAGGAGAGATTTTCATAAGGACAATGGCTGGAGCAGAAAAAGGCACAGCTCGCCTCCTGCCCCTCGCTGTTCTCGCCGCACTCTTTGTTCATATTTCTCACGGGGCCGGAAAAAGGGAGGCTCCTTTTGAGCATAGAGCAAGTCCGCGCTGGGTGCGCAAATATTCACAAAGAGAGCAGCGAGGGGAGTTGCAAAGCTCCCTTCTTCCTACTTGTTGCTCTCGCTAGCCTCTTTGTGAATCCGAGAGAGAGAGGGAACAGGCGCTACACCGACTCGCCGTCCTGCGCTGTCCGCAAGGAGAAGAGCAGGCTTCCGACCAGCATCCAAACGAGGATCAGCACCTCGCTGTCGCCGACGTTGTACTCAACCAGCCCCGCTGCCTGCCACGAAACAATCGCGCAGCCCATCGCAACAGCCGGGATGTTGCGGCGGTCGGTGAAGCAGCACCTGAGCAGCGCGACTATGAGCCAGATAAAGAACGCAGCACCGAGCCAGCCGGTCTCGGCCAAGATGTTGAGCAGGTTGTTATGAAAGTGCTTTAGCTCAGGCGGGATCTCCGGCGCCAGAGTTCGGACGACCCCGCTGTTGTGGTAGCCGATGCCGAGCGGGTACTCGGCGGCGAGGTCTGCTGCGATGCGCCACATCGTGCTCCGCCCGCCCGAGATGGTGAAGTGTTCGTAGCTAGCAGCCAGCCGTTCGCGCACCGGCGCGAGTGCAACCACGGCGAGCACAGCAAGCCCAACCAGCAGCGCCAGGACCCTGCGCGCATAGAAAGCAAAGAAGAGAGCTGTCCCTGCGAGCACGCCGAGCCACGGCCCGCGCTTTAAGTTTATCACGAGAGCGCTCAGGAGGAGCGGGAGCTGCACAGAGGCAAGCGTTGCCATGCGCTGGACGGCGCCTGAGTCATGTAGCGAGCGGCGAACGCACATGAGGCCCAGGAGAAAAGCAGCGGATACAACACCAATCGATTGCCATTGGCCCAGGGCGAGCTCTGAGCGGAAGCTGAGCGTGAGCAGGAGCGCCGTGAGCGCAAGCCCTAGCCCGACTCGGCTTCTGGTGTACAACGCGTTGCCGCCCTGTGTCGCGAAGTGCCACATCAGGCCGATTCCCATCACAACAGTCACTGCTAGCTGGCCGGATTCCGTTACTCTTCCCTGAAACAGCGACGGAACAATCGCTGGAGCTGACGCCTCGAGCACTGAATGAAGAGCCGCAATGGACTGCCCGGCGATTATCGCCGCGGCTGTCTGCGGCAGGGGGGCATGCCGGAGATACACCATGATCGTCCCAGCGAAGAAGAAGAGCGAAAAGATGGAGGAGAGCCCGTTTAGAGGGTTTATGCCGATAATGAGCGAGACGGCGCAGGTGAGGAAGAAGAGCGCAAGCGGCGCAAGCACCCGCCGCTCTCGGCCCGCAAAGGCGCGCGCCTCTGAATTCGCGAAGAGAGAGATCGCCCACAGCACAATCATCGGCGCGAGCACCGCATAGGCTAAGGTGAGCTTGAGCGGGACGAGGAACGCGGCGAGAGGGCAGGCGACATCAAAGACTGTCGAGGAGCCAGCGCGGCTCTCGACACGAAGCTCCGCCTTGCGCGCGCGGAGGTCTTCGGCTTGTGTGTCTGAGTTTGGAGTCATGCCTCTTGCCGGCTCTAGTACTCGGCGTAGCGTAGCGGCGCGCCCGCCTCATGAGAGCCCGCACGGGGCTAGCGGAGGCTAGGATTCGTCGTCAGTCTCGTTCTCTTGCTGAGTAAACTCGTTCTTTATCTTTGTGGCAAACTCTACCGCAACTGGCGAGCGGTTGCGCTGGATTACGCCGTCGACGTACTCGCGCAGGCCATCTTCAAGGCTTACGTGCTCAAGGGCGTCTTTGAGAAGCGCACGGTCGGCTTCAGGGTTCGTCGATGCCTCAAGCTCAGCAAAGACGATCTCGACGCCTGGCATGCCGGCGTTGAGTGCTGAGCGGACAAATCCAGGCGAGTACTCGTCGCGCAGGCGGATGTTCTCCTGGACGAAGGGCAGCGCCTCCGGCCTAGGAATCGACTCTGAAATTCCGATGCCCTGCGAGTAGTAGCCATCGGGATCGCCGCGCTCTCGGGTGTGCTTGGCGAGGATCTCAAGCGACTCGAGCGAGCCCTGATTCGTGAGGGCAGCTACTGAGGCCTCTCGCAGCGTGTCGTTCGGCGATGCCATCTGCTCTCCGAGGTAGCGCACCACGTCATCGTTTCCGAGCGAGAGCTCCAGGGCCTCTGCGTAGAGGTCAGCCTCGTCATTTGAGCGGGCTGTCTTGATCGACTCAGTCAGGGTCTGAATGTTCTCGATCCTGCCGCTGATAGCGAGGATCTCAGCCAGGTACGCGCGCTGCTCCTGTGGTGTCGAGGCGCTGGTCGCCTTGTCGCGCACCGAGTCGTAGAACTCTAGGCACCACGAGCACTCAGGGCCCGGCTGCGTGAACTGCTCAAGTATTGAATCGTCGTAGTCTTTGCTGCCCTTGAGCACCGCATCGAGCGCTTCTTGAGCAGAGGCGTAAGCCTCGCCAGCAGGGCGAACAGCCGGCATATCTTCAGTCACTTCGATCTCGGCCTCGCCGGATGGGCTAATGCCGCCGACTGATATCTTGATTGGTGCTACTGGAGAGGCACCTGATTTCGATGGGGCGGTGTCGGAAGTGGAGGTAGTCACCGTTGGCGCACTCGGACCAGACGCTACCTGGGTCTTTGGTGAGCGGGTCACCCAGAAGGTCACTGCTGCGATGATAGTCGCTACGAGGATTAGTGGTACGATGGCGTTCTTCATGGGTCTAAACGTTCCTCCAAAGTGAGGCCTCTGAGAAACACCCTTTGCTGGGTGTTTGTGGGGCCGCTACAGCTCTCCTGCGCGCAAACTGGCGCGCAACTCTGCGCCGGTATGAGCACCTGCGAGCCTGCCGCTTCAACCTCCCAAGAGAGGCTCTTGGGCAGTCTCAAAATTCGGGCAAAAGCCTATGACGCCCGAAGCCGGCGGAATATTGCCGAAAAGGCTCCACATTTATAGAGAGGATCGCGCAGGAGCGAAAGGGAATAATGTGCGCCCAAACCTGGCTATGGGTTTGGTATAAATACATTTTTGCCGCTCTGGCGGCGCCCCGGGCAGGAACAGCGCAGGACCCCGAAGTAGCGCGACCCGTGATCAAGCTCAGTTCGGCGCGTTGTGGAGAATGGAGCGCCTCCCCAGCTTGCTGGTTTCGGCATCGTAATAAAGTTGATATAGCCGTCGTTACAGGTGGTTGCGAGCCACTGGAGGGCCTTTGCAGGCCCCACTTAAGGGTCCCACACCGGGGCGCTAGTTTAATTCTCGCCACCCAAGACGTTTTGCGATGCTTCCACACGACCGATTCCTGCGCCGACTCAAGGAGAAAGTGATCATCGCCGACGGCGCGATGGGCACGATGATCCAGCTCGCTAACCCAACCCCTGATGACTTCGGCGGGCTGGACGGCTGTAACGAGTACCTCATCTGCACCAAGCCGAACCTAATCCGAGAGATTCACGCGAAGTACTTCGAAGCCGGAGCAGACCTAGCGGAGACCAACACCTTCGGCTCCTCGGCTCTCGTGCTCGGCGAGTACGACATCGCTGATCGCGCCTACGAGGTGTCGAAGCTCAACGCCGAAGCCGCTCGCGCAGTCGCAAACGACTTCTCCTCGAAGTCGTGGCCGCGTTTCGTTGCCGGCTCGGTTGGGCCCGGCACGAAGCTCCCAACGCTCGGGCATATCACGTACGACGACATGTTCCAGTCGTACCTGCCGCAGATGATGGGGCTGCTCGACGGCGGCGTCGACACGCTGCAGATCGAGACCTGCCAAGACATGCTGCAGGTGAAGTGCGCGGTGTACGCAGCGGTCGAAGCGATGCGGCGCTGCGGCCGCCGTGTTCCGATCTGCGTGACGGTCACAGTCGAGACGACCGGCACGATGCTCGTCGGCACTGAAGTAGCGGCGGCGCTCGTCGTGCTCGACAGCCTACCGATCGACATGATCGGATTCAACTGCGCCACCGGTCCGGACATGATGCAGGAGAACGTTCGCTACCTCTGCTCTTCGGGCAGGTACCCCGTAGCCGTGTTGCCGAACGCCGGCTTGCCGCGCAACGATGGCGGGCGCGCAGTGTACGACCTTTCCGCGGAGATGCTCGCCGACTACCACGAAGTGTTCGTGAAAGATTTCGGTGCAACGATGGTTGGCGGCTGCTGCGGCACGACGCCAGCGCACATCAAGGCGCTCTTTGAGCGCGTCGGAAGCCTCGCCCCAAAGGCACCGCAGGGGAAGCTTGAGCCGCACGTTGCGTCGAACTACAGCGCCGTAGCTCTCGATCAGCCAGGCACATCGCCGCTCATCATCGGAGAGCGCTGCAACGCCAACGGATCAAAGCTTTTCCGCGAGCACCTGCTAGCCGAAAACTGGGAAGCGATCGTTGAGATGGGCCGCAAGGAAGTTGCAGAAGGGGCGCACGTGCTCGACATCTGCACCGCGTACGTTGGCCGTAACGAAGTAAAGGACATGACAGAGGTCGTGTCACGCTTTGTCGGGCAGGTAACGGCGCCGCTCATGATCGACTCAACCCAGCTCGATGTGCTTGAGGCGGCGCTAAAGCTGATCGGCGGACGCGCGATTATAAACTCGATCAACCTCGAGGACGGCGAAGAGAAGTTTGACAAGATCTGCGAGCTTGCGACCCGTTTCGGCACAGCCCTCATTGCGCTCACGATCGACGAAGAGGGAATGGCGAAGACGGCAGACCGCAAGCTTGCGGTCGCGGAGCGAATCTACAAGCTGTGCACCGAGCGCCACGGCATACCTGGCGAGGCGCTGATCTTCGATCCGCTCACCTTCACCATCGGCTCCGGAGACGAGGATAGCCGCAAGGCGGGCATCGAGACGCTCGAAGGAATTCGGCTCATCAAGCAGCGGTTCCCCGACGTGCGCACAGTGCTCGGTCTCTCGAACATCTCGTTCGGGCTCAAGCCGTACCCGCGCCAGATACTGAACTCTGTCTTCCTCTCAGAGGCGATCAAGAACGGGCTTGACTCGGCGATCGTGCACCAGGGGAAGATCCTTCCGACCCACAAGATCGCGCCCGACATACTGGAGATGACGCTCGACCTGATCTACGACCGTCGTCGTGAGGGGTACGACCCGCTCTTCTCGTTTATCGAGAAGCTGCAAGGCGCCGTTGCCGAGAAAACCGAAGAGGCGGCGCTCACCGGGCCGATCGAGGAGGTGCTCAAGAGGGTAATCATCGACGGCAGGAAGCAGGGAATCGAAGCTCTGCTCGACAAGGGGCTTGAGAGCTACACGGCGCTAGAGATCATCAACAGCATCCTGCTTGAGGGCATGAAGGTCGTTGGCGACCTGTTCGGACGGGGCGAGATGCAGCTACCGTTCGTGCTGCAGTCGGCTGAGACGATGAAGAAGGCCGTGGCGTACCTCGAGAAGTTCATGGACAAGACCGATGGCGCGCAGAAGGGCTGCATGGTGATAGCCACCGTCAAAGGTGACGTGCACGACATCGGCAAGAACCTGGTCGACATCATTCTCACGAACAACGGCTACAAAGTCGTGAACCTCGGCATCAAGCAGCCGCTTGAGGCGATTCTAGCCGCAGCGGAGGAGCACAAGCCCGACGCGATCGGCATGTCTGGCCTCCTCGTGAAGTCGACCCTCGTGATGAAGGAGAACTTAGAGGAGATGAGTCGCCGCGGGATCTCGACTCCTGTTGTATGTGGCGGTGCGGCGCTCAACCGCGCCTACGTAGAGGTAGACCTAAGCGCCGCGTACTCAACTGGCAAGGTGTACTACGGAGCTGACGCCTTCACGGGCCTAAAGATCATGGACGAGCTCACCGGCCGCTCCGCAGACAAGCTGCTTACAGGCGACAGCAATCAGGCGCGCGAGCGCAAGGGCGAGATGCGAGTCGAGCGTGAGGCGCGCGTCGCCGAGAAGGCCGAAGAGTACGTCGACACCAAGGTGCCGCAGGTCGAGTCGATCCCCGTTCCGCCGTTCTGGGGAGTCCGTTACGTCGAGCAGCCTGAAATTAACCTCAAAGAGCTCTTCACCTTCATCAACCGCAAGGCGCTCTACGCCAACCAGTGGCAGTACCGGCGCGGCAGCCGCTCGACGAAGGAGTACAAAGACTTTATCCAGAACCACGTCGACCCGCTTTTCTACCAGTGGTGCGAGCGGGCGCTTGAGCGCAACTGGATCCACCCGAAGGTGGCCTACGGCTACTTCCCGTGCAACAGCGATAAGAACGAGCTCGTGATCTACTCGCCGGACGACCACGGCAGAGAGCACTGCCGCATCAAGTTCCCGCGCCAGATAGCAGACGCGCGCCGCTGCATCGCCGACTACTTCTTGCCGGTCTCGTCAGGTCGAAAGGATGTCGTGGCTTTCCATGTTGTCACTTCGGGGGCGCTTGCGTCCGAGAAGTGCGCAGAGCTGTTCAAAGCTGACCAGTACACCGACTACCTGCACTTCTACGGGCTCTCCGTTGAGACGGCCGAGGCGCTAGCTGAGTTCTGGCACCGCCGCATCCGGCAGGAGCTCGGCATTGCAGGCGAAGACGGCGCCACCATCGAGTCGCTCTTCCGGCAGACCTACCACGGCGAGCGCTACAGCTTCGGCTATCCAGCGTGCCCGAACCTGGAGGATCAGAAGTATATCTTCCAGCTCCTTAATCCCGACAAGATCGGGGTGAGCTTAAGCTCCGAGTGGCAGCTCGTTCCCGAACAGTCGACGTCGGCGATCATCGTGCACCATCCTGATTCTTGTTACTTTTCCATATAATTAGTTGGGATGCCGCTCCCCCGTCCGTGTCTTCCTCCTTCTCCTGCACCTGCACTTCACTCTTTGTCCTAATCCTCCTCTCCCTCCTGCACCTCTACCGACCGCTGCTCATGGTCGGGA
>CAYPUA010000049.1:15335-16573 GCA_964413875.1 uncultured Bdellovibrionales bacterium | reverse complement strand
ATTCTTGTTCTAGTATAGAAATATACTAGAAGCCCGCTCGGGCGTTACTTTAAAAAACACCTCGTCGTATGGCACCGAACCTCTTAGCCCTCTCTGAGGCTGACCACCCGTCGCTTGAGTCGCTCCTGTCGAAGGGTGTTCTCTGGCAGGGAGTTCCCTCCGCCGAAACTCCTCTGTGGAAGCTCCCCACAGCTAAGCGCGACTCGATCCCATTCAGGGTCCCAGAGATCGATGAGTCTCTGCCTCACGGCGGTCTCGCGTGTGGCGCAGTGCACGAGCTGAGCGTAAACGACCGAGACGGTCTCGTCACGCGCGCTCTGCTGCTTCCGGCGCTGCTCGCCCGCAACGCTCTCGCCTCGCAGCGAGATCGCTGTGCTGAGCGCGACAGGTGGCACAGCTCTAGCTTTAAAGAAGCGCAGCCTCTCATTGTGTGGATCGGACGGCGGTGTTGGCCAGCGCCCTTTATGCTCTCGGCTGAGAATCTCTCAAGCTGCCTCTTCATCGATCCGCCCACAGAGAAGCTCACGCTGTGGGCGATCGAGACTGCGCTGCGCTCGCCTGCAGTAAAGCTCGTTATCGCCGACACGCCGAGCGTGTCGCTTGCGACAACGCGCCGCTTCGCGCTCTCTGCACGCGCGCACGGCACTGCCGCCCTGCTCATCAAGCGCCACACAGAGCAGCCTGTTCCAAGCGCTGCCATGACGAGCTGGGCGCTCTCGTGCTCGCCGTCATCAACAGAAGCGCCTGCGTGGGAACTCTCGCTGAGGCGAACAAAGGGGAGTGCTGCTCCTATCACGTCGTGGCTAGTCACTGTGGAGGATAGTTATGGATCGGGAGCGGACGTATCTCTGCGCGTACTTCCCCGAATGGTCGACACAGGTCACCAGGCGCAAGCTCCTGCTCAAAGATTCGGAACGTAGCGGCACGAAGGGGCACAGCGGGCCTATCCTTCTTGCCGGAACAGGCAAGGACGAGCTCACCGTGCGCCGTTGCTGCCAGCTCGCTGCGCGCGCTGGCGTTCGAATCGGGATGCCGCTGCCGCTCGCTCGCGCCATGGCGCCAGGGGCGTTCGTTGAGACGTTTGACCCAGTGCGTGACTGCCGCGCGCTCTACACCCTCGCAACGTGGTGCCTACGCTTCTCGCCGCTCGTTGCGCTCGATGAGGCGCTCTTCAACGCCCGCTCTGCGGGCTTACTCTCTGAGGTCGGCCCGCTGCACTACGGCATCACGCTCGACCT
>CAYPUA010000049.1:0-15235 GCA_964413875.1 uncultured Bdellovibrionales bacterium | reverse complement strand
GTCACTCCGCCGCGCACCTACCGCTCTCGGCGCACCTTCGAGCCTCCGCTCTCAACCAGGAAGAGCGTCATTGTGGCGATTAACCACCTCTTTGCGGATCTTTTGGCGCAGCTTAAGCGCCGCGGCAAGCGCGCCAAGATCTTCTTTCTCACCATCCACGACTGCACCGGCGAGAGCTCAACCAAGGAGTTTCCGCTCGCAGCAGCAACTGATGACATCTCGCACCTCGCTGCGATTATCGAGCCGATTGTGGAGGGCATGAACTTCTTCGGGGAGGTGCGCGACGTGGCGCTGCGGGCGGAGCAGGTAGAAGAATCTTCTTCAGAGCAACGTTCACTCTCTCCGTCGCGCGACTCGGCTACTTCGCGCAGCCGCGCTGAGCTGATGAACGCCTTCTCTGTGCGGCTCGGCAAGGCGCGTGTCAGTGTCGCGACCCTCACGCGCTCCTACATCCCCGAGCGCTCGTTCGGCTACGTCTCCGCAACCGAGACGCAAAACGCTGACTCGCTGCATGAGCCTATCGTCCCCTACTCTCTGCGTGAGCGTCCGTCGCTCCTGCTGCCTCGGCCAGAACCCGTGCAGACCATCGCGATGCTGCCGGACAAGCCGCCGTCGTTCCTGCACTGGCGCGGAAAGAAGCTCAAGATCATCACTGGCATTGGGCCTGAGCGCATTGCGCCTGAGTGGTGGGCCCCCTCGGAGAGCCGCTCCAGTTTCACAGAGCGCGACTACTTCAAGGTACAGGACGACTCTGGGCGCTGGCTCTGGGTGTACCGCGACCAAGGGTCGCTTGAGTGGTTTCTGCATGGAGTGTGGGCGTAGCCATGTACTCTGAGCTGCAAGTCGCCACAAACTTCTCCTTCCTGCGCGGCGCAAGCCACCCGTACGAGGTGATGTGGCGCGCGGCTGAGCTGGGCTACTCCTCGGTCGGCGTAACTGACTACAACACTCTGGCTGGAATCGTTCGCGCTCACACCGCAGCGAAGGAAGCCGGCGTCCAACTACTCGTCGGCTGCCGGCTCGATCTCGACTTCGACGGCGACCCGTCGCGCACCCTCGATGACCGGGCCTCTCCGTACTGCCGCAGCTCCGTGCTGCTCTACCCGCTCAGCCGCCGCGGGTACGCTACTCTGTGCCGGCTCATCACAACCGGGAAGCACGACGTGTCGAAGAACGACTTTTTCTTGAACTTGGCAGATCTCCTGCCGCACCTAGGAGAGTTTTCGGCCATCCTCATCCCGCCCTTCTTCCAGACCCGGCTGCACTACGCTGGATTTACGCAGGGCGGCCCGGCAGCCGAGTCACGGAATGAGGTATTCTTAAAGTTCGCCAGGCTTGTCCGTGAAGCGTGCCCCGACCCAAAGCTGCTGTCTGTCGCGCTAACGCTCAACTACGGCCCGAGCAACGTGCGCCTCGTCGCCGCTGCTGTCGAAGCCGCAAAGAAGCTTGAGATTCCCGTCGTCGCGACTAACGACGTCCACTACCACATCCCAGAGCGCAAGCCGCTGCACGACGTCGTGACCTGCATCCGGGAGGCCCTGACGGTGCAGCAGGCCGGCCCACGCCTCTTCCAGAACGGCGAGCGCCACCTAAAGGATCCGCGCGAGATGCGCCGCCTCTTTCGTGACATCCCCCACGCCGTCTCTCGCACCCAGGAGATCGCCGAGATGGCGCGCCACTTCTCGCTCGACCAGCTCACGTACACCTACCCTGAAGAGATCTGCCCTGCAGGGAAGAGCCCCCTTGAGCAGCTCTCGCAGGCAGTTGAGGAAGGCTCCCGAGCACGCTACCCCAACGGCGTGCCCGACCACGTGAAGGCCGCAGTTGCTGAGGAGCTAACGCTCATCAACGAGCTGCAGTACGAGAAGTACTTCCTCACCTGCCACGACATCGTCTCCTTCGCTCGCAGCAAGGGGATCCTGTGCCAGGGGCGCGGAGCAGCGGCGAACTCCGCTGTCTGCTACTGCCTCGGCATAACCTCCGTCGACCCAACGCAGATAGACCTGCTCTTCGCCCGCTTCGTGAGCAAGGAGCGCCAGGAGCCCCCCGACATCGACATCGACTTTGAGCACGAGCGGCGAGAGGAAGTTATCCAGCACATATACGGAAAGTACGGCCGCGACCGTGCTGCTATCGCCGCATCCGTCATCACGTTTCGCGCCCGCAGCGCCGTGCGTGAGGTCGGAAAGGCGCTCGGGCTCTCGCTTGAGTTGGTCGATCGGCTGGCGAAAGAAGTCCACCGCTGGACAGACTACACTGTCACGGACACCACCCTGCGTGAGCTAGGGCTCTCGCCTGACGACGAGACCGTGCGCAACACCCTTGCCCTCACGCAAGAGCTGATCGGATTCCCGCGCCACCTCTCGCAGCACGTCGGAGGATTCATCATCTCGAACGACCCGCTGTGCGAGATTGTGCCCATCATCAACACCGGGATGGAGAGCCGCACCATGATCGAGTGGGACAAGAACGACATCGAGGAGCTCGGCATGCTCAAGATCGACATCTTGGCGCTCGGCATGCTGACCTGCATTCGCAAGGCGCTTGACCTGATCGGGGCTCGCCGCGGGAAACCCCTCGCCCTGCACGAGATCCCGCGCGAAGACCCAAGCGTGTACGATATGCTGTGCGTCTCTGACACCATCGGCGTGTTCCAGGTCGAGTCGCGGGCGCAGATGTCGATGCTGCCGCGGCTTCGGCCACGCTGCTTCTACGACATCGTGATCGAGGTCGCCATCGTGCGCCCTGGGCCGATCCAGGGCAACATGGTGCACCCGTACCTGCGGCGGCGCAGCGGGCTCGAGCGCCCGTACTACCCGGACGCGCGAGTCGAGCGCATCTTGGGAAAGACGCTCGGCGTGCCGATCTTTCAGGAGCAGGCGATGCGGCTCGCCATCACCCTCGCAAATTTCTCTCCGGGCGAGGCCGAGAAGCTGCGGCGCGCGATGGCGGCGTGGAAGACCCACAAGGGAGTGATTGAGGCCTTCAAGGAGAAGATCACGCGCGGGATGCTCGCCAACGGCTACACCGAGGAGTTTGCCGACACCTGCCTCAACCAGATTAAGGGCTTCAGCGAGTACGGCTTCCCTGAGTCACACGCCGCCTCGTTCGCGCTGCTCGTGTACGCTTCAGCATGGATCAAGCGCCACTACCCAGCAGAGTTTGCGTGCGCGCTGCTCAACAGCCAGCCGATGGGATTCTACGCGCCAGCACAGATCGTGCGCGACGCGCAGCGCCACGGCGTAAGTGCCGCTCCGATTGACGCCAACAAGAGCGGGTGGGACTGCTCAGTCACCTACTGCAGCGACAGCAAGCCGACGCTCCGGCTGGGGCTTCGGCTCGTGAGCGGCCTGCGCGAAGAGAGCGCATTGCGGCTGCAAGCTTCTGTTGAGCGAGACGGCGAGTTCTCGTCTGTCAGCGAGCTGTGGGGGCGCAACGTTGGAGCCTCAAAGGCTGCCCTAACACGCCTGGCGCACGCCGATGCTTTTGGGAGCGTTTCACTCAATCGCCGCCCAGCGCACTGGGAGATACAGGAGCTTCCGCCTGCGCCGGCGCCGCTCGATGCACTTTTCTCTCCTCGCACAGAGAGCCGCGCTGCCAGCAACGCCGCTCGGCTTCCTGAGTCAACGCTGCAGCGCGAGATGTTCACAGACTACGCCACAACTGGGCTCTCGCTCCGGGCGCACCCGCTGCAGTTCCTCCGCTCGCACCTCGACACCCTAGGCGCCTACGCCGCCGAGCAGCTCTCGCCGAAGCACGGGCTGCGACCAGGAGTGCGTGCCTCTGCCGCAGGCCTCGCCATCATCCGGCAGCGCCCAGGGACAGCGAAGGGGGTAGTGTTCCTGACGCTTGAGGATGAGACGGGGTCGTTTAACGTCATCGTGCGGCCCGCGCTCTTCGAGCAGACGCACCGAACCGTAATGATGGCGGCTGTTCTGCTCGTCAGCGGAAAGCTCGAGCGTGTCGGAGAGATAGCCTACATCGACGCCGGCTCTGTGGAGCCGCTCGACGGCCAAATGGCGCAGGTGCGGTCGAGCGGGATTCCTTCTCGGAGCTACTCGTACTGAGGCAAAGAAGAGGCAACATGCCCTGCAGAGGGTTTATTTAGTCTCAAGCAGTATTGTGGTGGAAGATCTTTCTCCTCGTCCTCATCCGGGTATTTCGACCCGAATCTCACGAGCAATCCTCGAAAATGCTCCGATTATGAGCATGCGCCAGCGCAGGAGCAGGAGAAAGGGAAGGATTAGGATGAAGCCCAGTAATGACATCCCCACTACAAGCTGCTTTGGGACCCGAATTGCTCTCCACAGAGCATGTCGGTCCCTTTTTTTCGCGCGCTCCTCTCCCCTAAAACGCAAACTTGATGCCCCCAAGCGCCGTAAACGGCGTGCCTGGGCGCGCGCCGGCTGGGCGCCACGCGACGATGTACTGGTTGTCGAAGATGTTGGTGAAGTCAGCGTAGATTCGCACACCCTTGCCGAGGTCTGGGCTCTCAACGTGCGCGTCGACAACGTAGTACGAGTCGGTCTTCGGTCCGCGCACATCAGATGCTGTGGAGGGGTCGGTGTACATAGCCTCAACGAAGTACGAGCGCAACAGGAGCTTGCCGTAGTCTTGGTGCTCAACACCGGCTCCGAGCGCAAACTGGTTCGGCGAGATGTACGGAATCTTGTCGCCGTCGTTTACCTGCCCGTACTGGTCGCTGAAGAACGTCGAGTCAAACTCGGCGTCTGTGTAGGTGTAGGTCGCGTACACCGGGTAGTTGAAGGTGCTGCCGAACCATTCGTTGAGGTCGTACCGCAGCGATGACTCAACACCGTACGTGAAGGCTTTGCCGAGGTTGAATTGGTCGCCCGAGCCCGTGCCGCCGCTCGAGAGCGAATCCTGGCCGAGCAGGTTGTCGTAGTCGTTGTAGAAGAACGTCACTTGCGACACGAGCGAGTTGCGCTTGATGTTCGTTCCGAGCTCGTACGCGATGCTCTCCTCAGGCTTTAGCCCCTGGACGTCGCTCGGTCCCGGAGGAGAGAAGCCCTTGTGCACGCCTGCAAACGCTGCGAGTCCGGGAGAGAACGAGTACTCGGCGCCGATGCCGGGGATGACCACGTCGATGTGGTTGGTGTTCTCCTTGAGGCTCTCGCCGCTGCGGTCTGGATCTGTCTTCCCGTAGTCCTTGCGCACAAGCTTAATGTCCTCGAAGCGCACGCCTGGGATGAAGCGCCATTTTCCGGCACTCATGGTGTCTTGCAGGTAGAGTGCGGTCGCTGCGGCGTAGCCGATCCGGTTGGTCTGGCTGAGCGGCGCGCCCGTCAAGGTCTGCACCATGTCACCGTCGAGCATCTGGTAGCCGTTGTCTACCTGCTGCCTGTCTTCCTGGTCTTGGTGGTAGCGGGCGCCAAACTCGATGCGGTGATCCATCAGGTCGGTGTCGACTTTGCCGACCATGACCGTCTGCACGCCGCGCGCGAAGTAGTTGCGGTCTGCATCGCGCATCGTGAGGGCGTTTTCTGGGCTGTCCTCTCCGGTGAGCCACGAGAACGCGTCTGCGTAATCTGCTGGCTTCTCAAGCACCGTTGAGAGCGACTGCCCACCGACTGAGTCGAGCTTGTTCCAGCGACGATTGAGCGTGTTGTAGTAGCCTGTTGTCGTCACATCCCACTTCTCTGAGAGCTCGATGTAGTGCTGCAAGCTGTACTGGTACTGGTTGATCTCTACCTTGTCGTTCTGCGAAGCGGCGTAGCGGCGCAGCGGCGTCTTTGCGAAGTCTCCGCTCGTGAGCCCGAGGTACGTTTCGTCAGCATCCTGCTCGTAGTACCCGAACTTGAACTGGAGCTGCTGGTACATCTCAGCATCCTTGTCCGTGTTAATCCTAAACTTCGCCACGTAGTCGCCGAGGTCGAAGCCGGTGTCCTCACCGTTATCGAGCTCCTTGAAGCCGTCGGTGTGGAGCTGGAAGGTCTCAAGCAGGTATCCGCCGTACCTAAACGAGTCTCCGACGTACAGGTGCGCGCGCTGCGTGTCGTAGCTGCCTGCTGCCGCGTCGAGCGCAACCTTCATCGAGCTTGGGATGGCGGTAGAAAGCATGTTGAGCGAGCCGCCCGTTGTGCGCGGGCCATACTTGATCTGCCCAGCCCCTTTGAGCACCTCGACTCCCGCCATGCGCGCAAAAGAGGGGAAGAAGTACGCGGCCGGAGCTGCGTACGGCGCCGGCGCGATGAGCACGCCGTCTTCCATCAGGGTGATCGAGTTGCTGCGCTCCGAGGGAGTTCCGCGCATGCCGATGTTTGGCCTGAGGCCGTAGCCGTCCTCTTCGACGATGTTGAGGCCCGGCACCGTGCGAAGCGCACGGGTGATGTCGCCCAGTCCGGTCTTCGCCTCATCGAGCTGCTCCCCGTCTAAGAAGGCCGCTGAGCCCGGGATCTCTGAGAGCTTGTCCGGGCTCCCGACTACCGTAATGCGCTCAAGGATCTTCTCGTCTCGGTCGGTCGCAGCCTCCTCACGCGGGGCGTCGGTCGGGTTCCTGTACCCACCGTCATCGCTGTCAGTTAGGGGCTCACCGGACTGCGCGAAAGCCGTAGGGACGCAGGTCAGGAGCGACTGGAGAAAGGCAGCCAGGGATAACAAGAACCGCAGGGACTTCATAAAAATCAATTATTATCAACAACTTAACTAGACAGTTGCCGACAAATTGGCTAATATAATCCATCGGCGCGCATCCTATACCTTTCCCTTGTTTGGCATGTCAAGCGTGCGAATTGATAATCAATAATAAATTGTAGTATTCGTATGCATTCGACGGATTAATGGTTGGAAGGAGAAACTGAGAAACGTGTCCGCCGCCGCTCAATCACTATGGACCCTGCAGCTCGACCAGAGCCCTGCGGCTTTGCCCGCAGACGCTCGGGCACCCGTGCGTCCAGCCGACAGCGACCGGTTCATCCTCAGGCGCTCGGTGGCGGCTTCAGTCGGCCTGCACGTCGGCGCAGTCCTAGTCGCAATGATCTACCACCTGCTCTCCTGCAGCGAGCTACAGGGCCGTGCCCACGACCTCGACATCTCTGTCTCTATCGTCCCGATCTCGGCTCTCGACACGAACCTGGCCCAAGGGGTGCAGCACCCCTCGCCAGTCAAGGTGCCGGAGAACGCCGAGCCAGCGCCGCCCCCGAAGCCAAAGCCCGAAGAGAAGCAGCCCTCACAGTTTGTTGAGGCCAAAAAGCTCTCGCCGAAGAAGCAGGAGCCAAAGAGCCCAGCCGACCCAAAGCCCACTGACAGCAAGGACACCGACGCTCGTGCCTCCCTCAACACCGCAACCCTCGGCGTCCCAAACGGCACCGGTGATCCTAGCGAACCTGCTCGTATCAGCTACCAAGACATGGTTGCAACGATGCTGGCTCGCGCCAAGCGATACCCGGAGCGCGCGCTCAGGCGGCACACGACGGGCGAAGGGACCATTCGTCTGCGCATCTCATCACAGGGCGAGGTGGCCGGATTCGAGATCGTGCAATCAACGTCATCACCTATTCTCGACGAAGAGCTCAAGGACATGGTTGAGCGCGCAGCGCCCTTCCCGCCTTTTCCGAAAGACCTAAAGAAAGACTCTCTGGCGATCGTAGTTCCTGTCTCTTTTGAATTGAATTAGGGCTCAATGCCCCCGTTGCAGCTCTGAGGGTCCATCACTCCGCCGCCGTCTACCGACTCCGCCAGCGACACAGCTCACTGGGCTACACCAACCCATTCTTGATTATCTGCTCGATGGAGATTGGCCTTAACCCGCTGCCCCGGGCTGCCGTGCCGAGGTGCCCATCCGCGAACAGCGGCGCCTCCTCTCGCCCCAGCGATGCGATGTGCCGCCTAATATCTCCCGCGATAATGTGGAAGTGTGTCGCTCCAGGCATCTTGAGCCTTGCTCCTAGCTCTCGAGAGCGTAGCGAGCACTCCGACGCAACGTACATACCAACCGTGCAGGTTGAAACCGGCGCGCCGATGCCCGTGGTGCGCGGCATTGAGTATCTGCTGTAGGCCACATCGGAAGTGACGACCGTTATCCTGTTGTTGAACGGGCAATTGCGCAAGAAGCGGGTAATTGCAGAGTCCCCGAGGTCTCGCCCAAAGATCTCAGCGCGTGCACGCTCCCAGAAGGCCCGGGTATTACCGCCGCACTGGCTAAGAAGCTGGTGGGCGCGCTCGTAGAACTCTTCGTCTCCTGGGCTCTCGACGATGCAAAGCTTCCGGTTCGGTCCGGGCGTTCCTTGCACGTAGCCAGTCGCGTCCGGAGTTATCTTTATTCGCGAAGCGCCCTCGAAGAACTCGCGGATCTCCCTGTCTCGATCCGTGAGGCGATCCTTAAAGCCGTCCTTGAGCGGCGCCGACTCCTGCTGGTCAAACGGAACGACGCGCCAGAGCACCTCAAAGTCGGCTACAATCGCAGGGATCATGACCCGCACATTGTTGAGAGAAGCTGTGGCACTGAGCAGGTCAAGCCACGTCCCGCCCCCCGCCCGCGGCGCTGCCAGGAAGAAGAAAACATTGGCGTCAAAAACGAGGATGTCTTCGCCGTTGAGCGGGAGAACCTGCTGCCGGACCGTCTTGTCCCGGCGCTCAAGCGCCCTGCGAACTCGCGAGGCTTCTTCGCTCTCTCTGCGCTCGGCAACGAGCGCCCGCTCTATCAGCGAGGCGACTTCATCAAATTTGCGGATAGGTATGTAGGGACCCGCTGCGAGCGGGTGATCGCCCAGCAGCGCATGGCTGAGCACTACGCCGCCGTCTTTTCGGGCAACCGAAAAGCGCTGCTCCTCTGCCCTCTGCAACAAGACCTCCCAGCTCTTCTCGTGCTCAAGAAACCGGTGCTTTAATGACTCGATCGCTGCGCCCCACTTTTTGGGCAGCCCCTTAAGCTCAGCTTCAAGCTCATACGGCCCGTGCCACAGCGAAACTATCGGCGACTCTTTCTCGTTTTTGCGCTCCACCTCAAACCCGTAGACGGTGCGCAGCTCTGAAATTTCACGCTCCAACTCAACGCGAGATAGGAGCTCGTCGAGCTTTAGCTTGAACTCCTTCTGAAAGAGCGCCTTGTCCTGCAAGCACTTCGCTGGAATGTAGAGCGCGGCGGTGGGCTCCTCCTTGAGCGCAACGAGAATCCGGCCATCCTCCAGCGAGTACGCAAACTCGTCCCTGTTAATGACCTCTTCAATCCACTCCGGTATCTCGACTGCTGGCCGAGCCGGCGCCTTCGCTGAGGCCTCAGGCGACTCCAGCGAGGCCCTGGCAGCCTTGAGCACGATGCTGTCCTCGATTACTCGCCTCAGCTTCTCAGCTAGCGGAGCCCTGATGTTCTCTCCCCTGTGATTGACTCCGTGTGAGTTCCAGTTGCGCTCCCGCACGTACATAGTCGCCACACTGGGCGGCAAAAGCAGCGTCGCCAGCAGCACGATCCCATCTGCCTGATCGAGCATCGTAAGGAGCGTCTTCCTGCATTCCGGAGATGTGCGGAACAGATCGCTCACTGCTCGCACTACCGACTCCACCGGGGATTTCTCGGGCAGCACCACGTGGAGGCACTTCACCGCATCGATGTCGAACGCCTGAGCAGCGAGCCCGATGTTGCCCGGGGAGAAGACTATCTTGGCAAGCTGCTGCACAAGAGGATCCCCTTCGCTGCTTCTCTCGCTTCCTCGGTAATCAAAAAGATGGCTTCGCAGGCACTCCACAATGGCATGCAGTCGCTGGCCTTGTGCCCGACGGGAGTGCGGTATCCCATCACCAGACTGCAGCTTCTCAAGAGCCGCCTCAGCGGCCACAGAAATGGGGGTGGCCTGAAAGCGCGCGTGGAATGCATCTACTGAACGCTGCCTCTCACGCGCCGCGTCCTCCTGCCGCGAGATCTCTCGCTGCGCTATCGCTTCCTCTGCCTTGCGCCGCTCTTCCTGCGACTGCGCCAGCTTCTGGGCTTTCTTGAACTCCTCAGACTGCTGGATCGCCCGCTCTTTGTCGCGGGCGAGCGTCATCCGCTCAGAGAAGCTGGCTAGAGCGCTGCTCGCGAGCTCCTCCATGGTGCAGCCCATGAGCCCACGGGTGAGGTCGGCGTCTGAGAACAGTGCTCGGGCAAACTGTGAAACGACCTTTCCGAAGCCGTCATACATGTCGATGACGTCTTTCAGGAGCGCATCGCTCTTCGTTCCTACTGACGCGATTCCATCGACCGTAATTTCGTTGAGCGCTGCCACAAAGTCACACGCATGCAGCACGCGCGCGAGACGAACCGCCTCTGGAACGCTCGCGTTTAGATCGTTCCGAAGCTTTCCGACTGGGAAGTTCTTAAAGGGCGGGAAGTGTGAAACTACTGGGAGACCGAACGCAGAGGCAGCCCTCAAGAGCTCCTCCGCTGATGCTTTTCGAGTGGCTGAGATGTAGGTAGCAACGGCCTCGAATGATTTAGGGGTGGCTTTTCCAAGGGCGATTGTTTCTCCCCGCAAGTCGAATCCCCTCTGGAACATCGACTGAGAAGCGCCAAACGCTCCAACCGCTGCGTAGAGCGCATCGCGGCGCAGCGATGTGCCGAGGGTGCCTTGGTTGATGCAGATGCAATCGAGGAGAAAGCCCGGATGCGCCGTCAAAGACGAGAATAGATCGAGCACTTGCCGGGGTGATGCTTCCGACGGGGACTCATTGCGAGTCGGCTTTGCCCGGTGTAGCACAGCCATCGCTTTCTCAAAGATCCGAAGCAGGCGCCTCTCGTCGACAGGGGCGCTCAAGTTCCTGCCGCTGAGCGGCACCGGCGTCCCCTTGGGCTGCTGCTGAGGCGTAGCAGCCGTGCTCAGGTCGAGCAATTCGATATCTACTGGCGCACGCTCGATGCGCTTGCGGTTTAGGGGGTTCATGGAAAGCCTCTCCAAGACGTTTCACCGTATCACCCACGTCGGGGTGGATCAAACGTTGAATGACCCCTAAACCGTAATGAATAGTAGGTTTCGGATGGATCTGGGGGAGGTAAATTCGAGGCCTCCAGGGGCGATTCGGGCATGTTCGGACGAGAGATCTGCCCTATGGTCCGCCAATCGGCTGCGCTACAACTGGGCATCTGAAGCCCGAACATATCCAAGAAAACGCGCACATGACCCTCGTCGGCATCATCTCAGACACCCACGAAAACACCCGCCTCGTCGTGCGCGGGATCGAGATCTTAAAGCAGCGCGCCCCAGCGATCGTTGTGCACTGCGGCGATATCGTCTCGCCCCCAACCGTTGAGCGCTTCGCCGGTCTCCCGATGCGGTTCGTCTTCGGCAACAACGACTTCGAGCGCTCGGGGCTAAAGAAGATCTGCCGCGACCTCGGCTTCACAGATATAGACGACACCCTCGCCTTCACGCACGCAGAGAAGAGCTTCTTTGTCTACCACGGCACGAGCCTGCGCTCCCTCAACGAGGCAATCGACTCACAGCAGTACGACTACGTGTTGCACGGCCACACGCACGAGGAGCGCGATGAGGTCGTCGGCCGCACCCGCGTTATCAATCCTGGCGCGCTCTACTCGGCCGAGCGATACACCATCGCCTTCCTCACCCCCGAAACGGGAGTAGTGGAGTTTGTTGAAGTAGCCGATTGAGCGCGCAAAAAAGGCTTCGCAGGCTCTGTGGACAACGGCTACAATCTCAAAGAAGACCGTGGTAGCGGATTTTTTTCCTCGTCTCGATCCTAATCCTTCTCTTTCTCCTGCACCTGCACCACCTCCTCGCTCCTAATCATTCGGAGTTTTTGACGGTCCGCCTGCGATGGACGCATCGACATGCGCGAACAAGATCTCGGAAGCCGCTGCAGGCGCACGAAAAGGGGGAGGATACGACTAGGACGAGGGCTACGACGCCCGCGGATAATCCGTGTACCCCTTCTCCGCACCCCCGTAGAACGTCGCCCGGTTGTAGCGGTTGAGATCCATGTTCGCTTGCAACCTCTCCGGCAAATCGGGGTTTGCGATGAACAGCCGACCGAACGCGATTGCATCCGCCCTTCCAGACTCTACCGCGCGCATGGCGTCAGCACGATCGTAGCCACCAGCGGAGATGAGCGCGCCCGAGAAAGCCTTGCGGAAGATCTCAGAGGTGCACGGCGCTGAAGAATTAGTTCCGTCCTGCCCGCCGGCAAGCGACGCGCGCGGCTCAATAATGTGGGCGTACGCCACGCCACGCTGGCTCAGCTCCTGAAGGACGTAGGTGAAGAGCGCAACCGGATCGGAATCACTCATGTCGTTAAAGGTCCCGTATGGCGAGAGACGAACGCCAACCCGGCCAGGGCCCCAGAGCCCAACAGCCTGGTCAACCACCTCAAGCAGCAGCCGCGCGCGGTTCTCAATCGAGCCGCCGTACTCATCAGTGCGCTTGTTTGAGCCATCTTGCAGGAACTGGTCGATCAGGTAGCCGTTGGCTCCATGAACCTCAACGCCGTCGAAGCCCGCCTGCTCCGCGTTCTCTGCCGCGAGCCGGTACTGCTTCACGATCGCCTTCACCTCATCAGTCTCAAGCGCTCGCGGGGTCTCAAACGCAACCTGCTTCCAGTCGGCCGAGAACGTTCCCCCCGAAGGCTTGATCGCCGAAGGCGCAACCGGCAGCTCGTTTCCAGGCTGGTGAGAGCGGTGCGAGATGCGCCCAACGTGCCAGAGCTGGCAGAAGATCCGTCCGCCCGCGTCGTGGACGGCGTCCGTCACGAGCTGCCATCCATCCACCTGCTCCGGGGAATGAATGCCAGGAGTCGCAGGGTAGCCCTGCCCCTGCTGCGACACCTGCGTCGCCTCAGAGATGATGAGCCCCGCCGAAGCACGCTGCGAGTAGTACGTCGCGTTCAGCTCCGTCGGCACGTTCCCCGGCTGCCTGCTGCGCATACGTGTGAGTGGCGCCATGATGACGCGGTTGGGGAGTTCGAGGTCTCCTACCTTTAACGAATCGAACAGGCTCGGCATATCTTCCTCTCAATACAAAAAACGGATCGCTAGGTTAATTGCTTGGGACGAGATTATCTACCGCTAAAACAGAGCGGGGGCAGGAACCTGCTCGGCCCCTGCCCCCGCTCTGTGGCTGATGCAGTATAAGCCCTACGACTGCTGCGTAACCTGCACCGGCTGCGGCTTTGAGCGGAACGGATCGTCGGTGAAGACGCCGCCGATCATAATCGCAAGCAGGATGAAGGGGATCAGAATGTACGTCCAGATGATCCGGTTCTCGTACTTTCCGTGCATGAAGAAGTAAATAACGAGGCTCGCCTTGACCGATGCGATCAGGAGGGCGCCGACGATGTTCCACTTGCCAAGGTCTACCTGCGCCGCGAGCACAGTGACAACGGTAAGCACGAGGAGCGCTATCAGGACCTTGAGGAAGACGCTCTCGGGAACGATGTGTCCTACTTCGTCGTGGGAGTGGTGGTTTGCGTGTGACATAGCTCGTGGGCTCCGTAGTTATCCGACCAGGTAGAGTAGCGGGAAGAGGTAGATCCAGATTAGGTCGACCAAGTGCCAGTACAGGGCTCCCAGCTCAACTGGAGTGTAGTAGCGGCCCGAGTACCGGTTGTTCATCGCGGGTCGGATTCCGTAGATGTACATGACCGCCATGCCGATGATGACGTGCAGCGCGTGCAGTCCGGTCATGCAGTAGTAGATGCCGAGGAAGTTCTTGTACTCGTAGAAGTGCTCGTTCCAGACGAACGGGAACATCCCGTGCTCGGCCTTGCCGGTGTACTCAATCGTCTTGACGACCAAGAAGATCAGACCGCAGGCGAAGCTGATGCCGAAGTTCCGGATGACACCCTTATTGTCGCCCCTCTGCGCCTTTGTCACGGCAACGGCGGCTGTGTAGCTCGAGAAGAGCAGGACAGCGGTGTTGAGCGCGCCGAGCGGCAGGTTCAGGTGGTGGCTCGCGTCGTGGAACTCGCTCAGGTGGTAGTAGCGCATGACAGCGAAGCTGCAGAACATCACCGCGAAGAGGAGCACTTCGGTCGCCAGGAAGAGCCACATGCCGAGCTTTGCGGCGCCGTAGGCGGTGGCAGAATCCATATGGTGAATGTGCGGGGGGTCGCCCGGCGCAACGTGGTGGTGCTCAGCGACTGCTGCGTTTGAAGCCATAACTTCCTTGTCCTTACCCATTAAATCCTTTCGTTACGCGTGGCGAGGGACTCCGTAGTTATACGGATCCTCTGTCACAACCGGGACTGTGTCGAAGTTCTCGTGCGGAGGCGGCGAAGCCGTCTGCCACTCGAGGCCCTTCGAGTTGTACGGGTTGCGCGGCGCCTTCACCTTGCCGAACTTCGCAGTCCACGCCAGGTTAAGGAGCGCCAGCATGTAGCCGAAGCCGTTCATGAACGCGCCGATAGTCGAGAGCGTGTGCAGCGTTTGGTACTCAACTGGGTAGTCGTAGTAGCGGCGCGGCATGCCGTCCATTCCGAGGATGAACTGCGGGATAAATGTCAGGTTGAAGCCGATGAAGAGGATTGCGAACGCAGTCTTCGACACCGTCTCGCTGTACATCTTCCCGCTCATCTTTGGGAACCACATGTGGAGCGCTGCGATGAGGCCGATTACCGCACCGCCCTGAATAGTGTAGTGGAAGTGCGCCACGACGAAGTAGGTGTCGTGGTAGTACACGTCAACGCCAAGCATCGCGAGGTAAATGCCCGTCGTGCCCGCTACCATGAACAGGAACACGAAGCCCATCGCGTAGAGCATCGGTGTCTTAAACGAGATTGAGCCCTTGTACATCGTGCTCACCCAGTTGAACACCTTGATGGCTGTTGGCACAGCAACGAGGAAGGTGACGATTGAGAAGAACTTGGCCGAGAAGTCCGAGATGCCAGCCACGAACATGTGGTGCGCCCACACGATGAAGCCGACGGCAGCGATCGCGATCGACGAGAGCACGACCATCTGGTAGCCGAAGAGCGGCTTGCGCGAGAAGACCGGGATGATCTCACCCACTACGCCGAACGCTGGTAGAACCATGATGTACACGACTGGGTGCGAGTAGAACCAGAAGAGGTGCTCCATGAGCACTGGGTCGCCGCCCTTCGTTGGGTCGAAGATGCCTGCGCCGAAGACGCGCTCTGCGATAACGAGCAAGAGCGTCATGCCGACGACTGGCGTAGCGACCGTCTGGATGATCGCCGTTGCGTACGAGGCCCAGATGAACACTGGCAAGCGCATCCAGGTAAGCCCCGGGGCGCGGAGCTGGTGGATCGTAACGATAAAGTTGAGGCCCGTCAG
>CAYPUA010000048.1:3358-17224 GCA_964413875.1 uncultured Bdellovibrionales bacterium | reverse complement strand
GTTGACCTGCTACCTGTGCTCGACGCACAGCGCGCACTCCTCTCCAATCAGCTCCAGCTCGCTGAGAGCGAAGTGGGGCTTCTCACATCGCTTGTTTCGCTCTTCAAGGCGCTCGGAGGCGGCTGGAATGAGGCGATAACAGAGGTTAAGAGCGAGGAGCTCGCAGACGCCTCCGATGACCAGGGTTAGCGCCGGCTGTATGCCAGACCCCCTAAACTCGCCGCAGCACGAAACTAGGGAGCGGGTGCTGACACGACGCTTTGTCGCCGTCGTTACGATAACGATCCTTATTGTATCGACACTCTCGGTGCTTGGCCTCTGGTGGACAGCAACCTTAGTTCGTCTCGACACGGCAGTTGTCCCCATGAGCGCTGCAGCCGTCATGCTGTTGCTCGGCCGTGCATACTGTTCGCGCAATCAAAGGATCTCGGAAACCTGTTTCGTCATGTTCTGGACGGTCGCTGTGACGAACATTCTCAACCTTCCGATGTTCGTAGTTGCGCGCTTGAAGCTTCCATTCCAGGATTCTCAACTTGTCGCTTTCGATCAATGGCTTGGGCTTGAGCTTCCACAGGTTCTCGCTCTACAACAGAGCTACCCAACCACATTCACGTTCATTGCTTCGTGCTACAATCTACTCCTGCCACTCCTGGTCGTAGCGGTAACGCTCCCCACTTTTCTCGGTCGCGGTCGTGGTGTTCGGGAGTTCTTCATCGCGCTCTTCGTATCAGGCACAATCGGACTCATCCTCTTTTACCTCTTTCCTGCCGAGGGAGTTCACCAGCGGTACGGAGTACCACCCTCCGCGAGCCAGGCGCTCTTCCTTGAAACGTTGTACGCAGTGCGGAGCGAGCAGAGCTACGCGCTTGATATCAGCTTTCGAGCCGGACTCGTCTACTTCCCCTCGTTTCACACAATCTTGGCTATCTTGAGCGTCTTTGCGCTCCGCCAGGTTCCTCTGTTGTTCGCTCTTGCAGCCCCCGTCGGAGCATTGGTGGTTCTGTCGACAGTGGCAACAGCGAATCACTACCCGTGCGACACGCTGGTTGGAGTAGTTATAGCGGTGCTGAGCTGCCTAGTGGCGATGAAGATCGAGCCGCTTGTGTCGGGCCCAACGAGCCTTAGCGAGACATAGCAGGGGTGGCCGAAGCTATGCGACAAGGGTTGCAATCAGCGCTGCAGTCGCGATGGCTAAGAGAACGAAGAGAATCGCGACCGCGATAATGTACGATATGAAGAGGGCAAGCTGCTGGTTCTTCGGTACGGTAGCCATAACAGGCAGGCCAGAGTAGCCGGAGTAGAGAGACCAGCACACAGCTACAATTCCCCCGACCTGGCCGAGGAGTGGGATGACATTCAGTAGATTCGAAACGAGCATCGGTATCGATGAGTGCACCGACCAGCTAAACGCTTTGCTACTCTCAACACTGCTCTGAAAAAATGGCGCTAGCTGTCTCAGCACTAGGGCCGAAACGAACGGCATCGCGCACGACAGCAGGAAGGTGAGAAGGGACTGCTGGAGGAGCAGTACGGTTCCGGCTGTTGATGAGGGCGCGCTGAAGAACCTCAGCCCCACGAAGCTCGCAACTGCTCCAAGCATGAGCAGCGGTAGCGAGATCGAAGTGAAGACCTCACGAGGGGCCCTACTCTCGGTGGCAATTGTCTGCCAACACGACACAGGGCAGGTTAGGACCAGCTTGATCCGGTCTATCAGGAACGATCGAGGTACAGCAGTAGCAGAGGTAGTGGTAGCCATGGCGACGAAGGCTACTTCAAAAAGACCACTGCTGGGGATGTTTTTCGCTCGCTCGGACTCCTTGGCTGGAGCAGCTGGGCCCCGGAGGGGTATGTGTTTTACGCTGCGAACGACTGTTTCACTTGTCGCGACAGGCCGTTACGCGCTTGGGCTGGTTTGTAACAGGCTACAGCCCATTGTAAGGTCTACCCCGCGCATTTTCAGGCCGATACTAGAACTGACAGCTTTTGGCCCGTAGCACATGAACCGCATCCTCGTCGCCGCTGCCGCGCTCAACCAGACCCCACTCGATTGGGGCGGGAACCTCGCACACATTCGCGAGGCGATTCGGCGTGCGCGCAGGGCAGGGGCACAGGTCTTGGCGCTGCCTGAGATGTCCGTCACCGGCTACGGCTGCGAGGACGCCTTCCACTCCGCAGGCGTTCTCTCCGAGTCGCTGCGCACAGTCGCCGCCCTGGCGCGCGAGACGCGCGGCATGATCGTCTCTGTTGGATTGCCGCTCGAAGTTGAAGGAGCCGTCTACAGCGCAGTAGCCCTGCTCGCTAACGGCGCAGTTGCTGGGTTCGTTTGCAAGCAGCACCTTGCAGGAGACGGGATTCACTACGAGCCACGATGGTTTAAGCCGTGGCCCAAGCACGCTGTGTCATCGGTACCGGTAGCCGGAAGGCGAGTGCCCGTTGGAGACCTGATCTTTGAGGTTGGTGGCGTCCGGCTCGGGTTTGAGATCTGCGAAGACGCCTGGGTTTCTGGGCGCCCAGGAGTAGATCTCGCAAAGCACGGAGTCGACATCATCCTCAACGCGAGTGCTAGCCCGTTCTCCTTTGGAAAGTTTGAGGTGCGCAAGCGCTTCGTGCTTGAGGGCTCGCGCGCGTGCGGCGTTTCGTACGTCTATGCAAACCTGCTCGGCTGCGAAGCGGGCAGGATAATCTACGACGGCGGAGCGCTGATTGCTTCGCACGGCGAGCTCGTTGCTCAGGGACGGCGACTGTCGTTTGAGGATGTTGAGGTAGTTGTCGGCGCAGTTGACATCGGCAGGTCGAGACTGATGCGCAGGCGGCAGGCGAGCTTCCGTCCGGCGCTCGATGCAGGGAGCAGGCTCGTCGCCGTATCGCGCATGTCTTTCAAGCCGGCGCGAGACACAGAGCTTGAGCCAGCAGAGGCCTGGGAGAGCTCCACGGCCCTAAAGCACGAGGAGTTCGTCCGAGCCGAGATGCTTGGGCTCTTTGACTACATGCGCAAGAGCAGGAGCGAAGGGTTCGTCGTTTCGCTGAGTGGCGGCGTTGACTCAAGCGCTGCGAGCTGCCTCGTTGCGTTGATGGTGAAGCACGGCCTTTCGCAGCTGGGCGTGCGCCGATTCACGCAGAAGCTCTCCTACATTCGTGGCATCGAGAGGCTCAAGAGCGAGGCGAGCCTCACGAAGCGGCTGCTCGCGTGCGTCTACCAGGCGAGCGAAAACAGTTCGCAAGAGACTCGTAAGGCAGCGCGGGCCGTAGCCGGCGAAATCGGTGCTGAGTTCTTCGACATCTCAATTGCTGGGCTGGTTCAGGAGTACGAGCGGCTCGTCGGGAAAGCAGCAGGCGTCAAGCTTTCCTGGAAAGAGCACGACCTTGCCCGTCAGAATGTGCAGGCCAGGGCGCGTGCGCCTTCGGTGTGGCTGCTCGCAAACCTCCGCCGAGCGTTGCTCCTCACTACGAGCAACCGCAGCGAGGCAGCAGTCGGCTACACAACGATGGACGGCGACAGTAGCGGAGGCTTGAGCCCCTTGGGCGGGATCGACAAAGCCTACCTGCGCGAATGGCTACGGTGGCTTGAGAAGAGCGGCCCTGAGGGGATGACAAACTTTAAGAGTCTGCGGCTCGTCAACATCCAGGCTCCGACTGCGGAGCTTCGGCCGCTCGCAGCGAGGCAGACTGATGAAGGTGACTTGATGCCGTACATAGTGCTCGATTTGATCGAGCGGGCGGCGATACGAGACAAGCTCCTGCCGCTTGAGGTGTACGAGCGGCTCCTCCCTGAGCTCAAGAGCCGCTACTCCCCTCGGCAGCTAGTAGGGTGGATTGAGCGCTTCTTTACTCTCTGGAGCCGAAACCAGTGGAAACGC
The DNA here is from genome assembly GCA_964413875.1 of uncultured Bdellovibrionales bacterium. GTDB lineage: Bacteria > Bdellovibrionota_C > UBA2361 > UBA2361 > OMII01 > OMII01. The sequence continues at coordinate 13,367 of CAYPUA010000048.1, read as the reverse complement.
GAGCGTTACGCGCCATCGTTTCACCTCGATGACGAGAACCTAGACCCAAAGACGTGGTGCCGCTTCCCGATCCTCTCCGGCGGATTCGAGAAAGAGCTTGCGGCGCTTCGGAAGCGCAAGGGGCGGGCGTGAGTGCGCAGGCGAAGAGAGTCGCTCTCTTCGGAGGGGCGTTCGACCCGCTGCACAACGGTCACCTCGCGACCATCTCGCTCTTGCTCTCAAGCTCGCTCGTTGATCAAGTGGTCGTAGTGCCGTGCGGCGATCGCCCCGACAAGCCAGGCGTATCCGCGGCAGGCCACAGGCTCGCCATGGCGAAGCTCGGAGTCGCCTCCCGCTTCAGCGATGACCAGCGCGTGACAGTGTCGGATGCGCAAGCCTCAGGGAAGGCAGGGTATGCTACGGTCGACCTGCTCTCCTACTTTAAGAAAACTGTCCCGGAGGCCGAGCTCTTCGTCGTTATCGGGGCAGAGCTAATCCCAGAGCTTCACACCTGGCATGAGCCAGAGAGGCTCAAAAAAGAGGCGCACCTGCTCGTCGTGCGGCGCCCGGGAGCGCCAGAGTCTGCTATTCCGGCTGGCTGGAAGGTGACGTCGTTGCTTGAGCCGTACTCAGCCGAGGTGCAAATTTCAAGCACTGAGCTCAGGAGGCGTCTTGCAGCGCGAGAAGTGGTGCAGGGCTTGGTGCCAGACGCGGTGCTGGAGTACTGCGCGAGACATGGGCTTTACGGTCCGGCTTCATAAGCATCATCGAATCTGTCTTCCCCCTGCTCCTCTTCTTTCTCCTGCACCTGCACTCGACTCCTCATCCTCTTCCCACTAACTCGACGCAGACATCGCAGACAATCCTCAGAATTGACTTGATTGTAAGCGACAGTCGATGCCGGCGCAGGGGGAAGGAAAAAGAGTAGGATTAGGAGCAGCAAGCTCGCCGTTGAGATCCGGCACGCAAAAGACAGTTCCCTTTAGCCAAGACATCAGCGATAAAAGCCGGAATCCTTCTCGTCGAGTCGGCGATGCGGGAACCCACATTCGTCGATTTCGGTCTCTCTTTTTCGCAGGAGCAGCTATGGAAACCCTAATGGGAATCCCGCAAATTACCCCGACAGAGCTCAAAGCCCGCTTGGATCGGGGCGATGACCTCTTCTTGCTCGATGTGCGCGAGCCGCACGAGCGAGAGATCTGCAACATCGGCGGGGAGCTCATTCCGAAGGACACGGTTGCCGCTAACCTCGCCCGCATCCCGCGCGACAAGGAGGTGATCGTGTACTGCCGCAGCGGTGGTCGCAGCCAGGCGATCGCACAGGCGCTCAAAGGGAAGCACGGCTACGAGCGGGTGGCGAACCTGGCGGGCGGCATGCTGCGCTGGTCGGACGATGTGGATCCGACGTCAGCCAAGTACTAGCTGCGGAGCCGGGGGGAGTCTTTCTGATCCTAACCCTCCTCTTTCTGCTGCACCTGCGCTGTTTCTCCTGCACTGATTCTCCTGCACTGTTTCTCCTGCGCTGGCCTCCTAATTTTCCTCCACCCCCTCCCGCAGAAAAGGGCGCGCCCCTTTTCTGAGCTACCAGTCGTTTTCAGTACGAATCGGGTCATATTTCGCAACCGGGTCTGAACTTTTTGTTGGACTTACCCCAAATCTTACTTTAGGTTGGTTTGAGGCAGTTGAAGCTCAATCCTGGTCCTTCCTTCACCTGAAGCGCCACTCTTCACCGCCGGCGCTCTTTTACAGTTACATACGGGGGGTACGTAAGCCTCGAGCTCTCATCGAAGCGGGTCTGGGTCAATCCGGTCTGCTGCGACGAGGGCTCACAAGGGCTCAAGACATTTGGTTTTCTGGGTCGCTCTCTTGAGGGTGCTGCTAGGCGGCTAATCAGGAGAGTGACCTCAGGATGGGTTGCTCATTCTTTGTTCCCAACGGGGAAAAAGCATGTCTCAAAAAGAAAGCGTCGATGTTGTCGTTATTTCCTCTTCCAGCCGACGAGTTGCTAAAAGAGTCGCGCAAGTGATTCTCAAAAGACTCGATAAAGTCGAAAACTGGAAGCGAGGAATCGTAAAGGGCTCTACCACAATCACCCGAAACGGTGAAAGTGTGACGGTTAAAATCACGGGACTCACGGAGTTCAGTGTGAAACTCGATCCCTGCCAAGGCAGTGGTCAGTTGAAGCCCAAGCGCGACAACATCAAGAAGCTTTCGGAGCGGTTGGTCATGGATGATTCCGTTTTGACCTCTCTCAACCAGCTGTTCTGAAAAATGGGTGTCGACATCACAAACTGCGACACCTACCTGTAAAGGTTTGTGTCTTAGTCTTGTGATGTCCTCATCCTAAACCCTTCCCCCCACTTGGTCCGTCGCGCCTGAGCGCTTTACTCCACAGCCGCACGCAGCGCAGCTGCCACGTTTCCTGACAGAAAACGCCGCCGAGAGCCGCCTCAGAAGGTAGCAGGCAGCGAGCAAGAGCACGGCAATTGCGGCAACATCCTGAATCACAGCAGCCGGCTCCCGACCTGAAATGTGATGAGCGAGGCGATGTAGGCCAGCGCGGTCATGTACACAAACATCCCCACAGTCCATCCCCATGAGCCGGTCTCCCTGCGTGCTACGGCGAGCGTCGACATGCACATGCAGGCGAATACGTAGAACACCATCAGCGATATCGCAGTCACCGTCGAGAAGGTGCCGTTGTCTCTCCGCTCCTGCAGATTCTTGATCAGCCCCTCATTGTCGCCCGAGTCGTCGCTGATGTTGTAGATCGTCGAGAGGGTTGTGACGAAAACCTCTCGCGCAGGGAATGACGATATGATCCCGATCCCGATCTCCCAGTTGAATCCCAGGGGCCTGATTGCTGGCTCAAGAGCTGTCCCGAGCTGCCCCGCGTAGCTCGCCTGCACCGGATTCCCCTGAAAGCCCTCAGATGGCTTCGGGTAGGAGGCGAGGAACCACACAATCACCGAGCAGGCGAGGATGACCGTTGAGGCGTTTTTGAGGAACGACACGACGCTGTCCACTACGCCGCGGGCAACAACCTTGAGCAGCGGCCGGCGAAGTGGCGGCATCTCCATGACGAAGAACGACGGGTCTTTTCGCAGGAGCGTTTTCTTGAGCACCCACGCCACAGCGCAGGCGGCGATGACACCGAGCGCGTACATCGCAAGCAGCACGAGCCCCTGCAGAGAGACGACCCCCCACACGAGCGTTTGCGGAACGAACGCTCCAATCAGCACCGCGTACACGGGAAGCCGGGCGCTGCAGCTCATGAGCGGGGCGATCATGATAGTGGCGAGCCTGTCAGAGCGAGATGGGATGGTGCGGGTCGAAAGGATGCCGGGAATCGCGCAGGCGAATGAGCTCAGGAGTGGGATGAAGGCGCGCCCCTGCAGCCCGAAGCGCCGCATAATGTTGTCGAGAAGAAACGCAGCGCGCGAGAGGTAGCCTGAGTCTTCGAGCAGCCCGATGCACAGGAAGAGGATTGCGATCTGCGGCACGAAGACGACGACGTTCCCCACTCCAGGAACGATTCCTTCGGCCACAAGGCTAGAGAGCATGCCAGGGGGAAGCGCGCCCGAGAGCCATGCGCTAAGGCTTTCCACTCCGCCAGAGATTATGTCCATCGGAGCCTGCGCCCAGAGGAAGATCGCTTGGAAGATGAGCCCGAACACCAAGAGCAGTATCGGGAGGCCCCAGATGCGGCTCGTCAGGAGCGCATCGAGCTTTGCCGAGGCGGTGTTGCTGCGCACTTCGGCCGAGCGCCCGGTTGATCGCTCTACGATATTTCTGAGCCAACGGTAGCGGAGCGAGCCGATCTCGGCTAGCTGGTCTGCGTTCGCCGCTTTCAGGTTGTCGAGAGAGAGAGCTTGTGGCTCAGCGTCTGCGCCGCTTGCGCGCTTCTGCGTGGCGAGCCAAGCCCTGCGGCGGGAGGAGAGGGTGTTTCTGGCCAGCTCTGAGCCGACCGCTTCCACGAGGGTGTCGATGCCGCGCTTTGTGCGGGCGCTGATCGTTACAACCGTCAGGTCGAGAGCCCGGGCGAGTAGCTCATCGTATATCTTGAGGCCAGCCTGCTCGGCCGCATCCATCATGTTGACGGCGAGAACGATCTTGAAGCCCTCGTCGATAAGCTCCGACACGAGGAAGAGGTTGCGCTCAAGGTTTGTCGCGTCGACAACTGCAACGATCAGGTCCGGGCGAGGCTCGCCAGGGAGCGATCCTTGAAGGACACTCGTAACAATTCTCTCATCGATGCTTGAGCCCTCAAGGGCGTATGTGCCGGGCAGGTCGAGCAGCCGCACGCTCGTTCCGTCTCGAAGCTGAAGCGAGCCCTCTCTCTTCTCGACCGTTACTCCGGGGTAGTTTGCAACCTTGTAGCTTGAGCCGGTCAGGGCGTTGAAGAGCGTTGTCTTTCCGCAGTTTGGATTGCCGACGAGCGCAACGGTTTTCGGGCTTGAGGTGTCAGTTGGGTGATTCACTGCTTCGCACCCCGGGAGCGCTCGACTAGAGCGGCTGGACTTGAACGTGTGCCGCTTCGGAGCTGCGAAGCGAGAGTACAGAGCCGAAGAGGTGGATGTTGATCGGCGAGCCGAAGAAACCGCGCTGCGTGACGGTCACTTCCGATCCAGCCACCACGCCCATAGCGATAAGCTTGTGTAGGAGGTCCTTCGGGCAGCTCTTGAGGGCGGACACTACGGCTTTCTGGCCGACCTTAACTGAGCTTAACGTCTTGTCTTGAGATCCCTTCACAGCACTCGCTCCATGCAACCCGAGCTGGATGTAACCCATCGGTTCTTTAGCGGTATACTCCTCGCTTGCCCTTTATGTCAATGAGTCGAGGTGTCTAGAGGGATGTTTTTAGTTCTAGCAGGTGTTTGGGTGGGTAAGCACGCTAGTGTCCCTGCAAATCAGTAGGTTACAGGACGGGGTCAGCTTTCGTCATCCGAAGACGCTGGGTCGCCGGACTCGTCGCCCTTGGTGGAAACGTAATCGTCCTGCTCCTCCTTGTCGTACCGGGGGGCCTTAGACGGGTCAGTCTCGCCTCGTCGAAGGAGAGCTGCCGCTCTTGGAGCATCAAAGCCGTGCGACTTCCAGAGGGTTGCCAGTACGGGAGCTATGCCCTCGCGGATCCAGGGTGCGGCCTCATCTGGGAAGAATCGAGCGCGGCGCCAGTTGGCAGCAAGCGGGGCCCCAGTCACGCCGTTGCGAGCCCACTCGAAGTAGTCGCGAGGACCAAATCCGTACGCGCGCCAGAAGCCAGCTACCGCCGCCGGAAGCTGCGCAGCGCTCCACTCCTGCGCCTCCTCGCGCGGAATCTCAGCTAGCTCAAAGGTAAACTCCTTCGCCAGAAGATTGAGCAAGATGTTGGCGTCATGCACGTACGAGCGCAGGTCGCTTGGAACGAGCGACGCCTCTTTCCGTAGCTTGTCGCACAGTTCGTTCGAGTAGACGCCACCACCTGAGAAGATGTCGACGATCGAGTTCGTGATGCCGAGGTACTCTCGCGCCCCATCGATCTCAAGAGCTACGCGCTCTGCATAGTCCTGCGCTTTCAGGTCCGTGAAGCACTGCGAGAGTGTCTCGACGTAGCAGGTGCGCGTTGCCGCGGAGCGCACCAGCGAAGCTACTAGGAGCTTCGCAGCATCACGATTCTGAGCGAGGTTTGTTGTTGAAAGCGCAGAGTCAACCTGAGGCAGTATCCACAGGCACTCGCGTTTAAATTCCCTCAGGAAGCTCATCGCTGAGATTGCATCGAAGGTTTCCACAGAGGTCCAGCTCAAGGCGAAGAGTGGCAGCTCGTCAGCGAGGTCCTTCGACCAACGGTCGATCTTGTCGAAGGCTTTGTGCGCCGTCTCTAGGTACGAAGCGGGGATGGGTGAGACGCTCGGCTCCAGTCGGGCGATGGCAGACTCAAAGAGTACCTGCCCGTAGAAACCGGCTTTCAGGAAGGTGATAAATTCCGCTGATACGTGTAGGTCTCGGTTCAGTCTCGCCATGAGCTCACTGCCTTATGCTTCTACTATCGGTTATGCTCTCCATCTGCATAACTGTTGCGGCAAAAAAACCGACGAACCCCGCTTATTAAACGCTGTTTTGCTTCTGCGTAGGTGTAAGGCTTGGCGATGACTACGGGATACATTCAATCCGAAGCCGGGGAGCTGTTCTACGAGCGGCGCGGTGAAGGCGAGGAGACCCCTTTGGTGTGTGTTCATGGTGGTCCGGGCTTCACGGCCCTCTACTTGGAGCCCCTGTTTGCGCTGTCGGGCCTCATTCCGGTGGTGTGCTACGACCAAGCTGGTTGCGGACGCGCCCGCCGCAAGGGTGCCCGACGTTCCTTATCGCTTACCGGATTTGTGGTTGAGCTGGAGCAGCTTCGTCAGGAGCTTGGCTACGAGTCGATGCATCTACTTGGACACTCCTTTGGTGGAGCTATCATCGGGGAGTATGCCTTGGCCTATCCCGAGCGAGTTGCGAGCGCTGTCTTCGCCTCAGTCTCGATCGATATCCCTCGTTGGGTCGCAGATGGAGAGCGGCTCGTGTCGAAGCTGCCTTTGATACAGCGCATGATCCTCAATGAGGGTAAGCGCAGTGGCCAGCTTCTCTCGCCGCAGTACCAAGAGGCGCTAGCACGCTACTACGACCAGCACGTGTACGGAGTATCGCCGCTGCCGAAGAGCATCCAGCAATCGATCGATCAAGCTGACTCGATTACCTACACCACTGTCTGGGGCCCAAACGAGCTTCTAGTCACCGGCGTGGTTCGGGACTACTCTCTCACCCCCCGGCTCGGTGAAATTCGCTGCCCGACGCTCTTCACATGCGGGCGCTTCGACGAAGCGACGCCCGAGGCGCACGAGTTCTTTGCATCGCAGGTTAAGGGAGCGCGCTGTGTTGTGTTTGAGAAGAGCGCACACCATCCGCAGGAGACTGAGGAAGAGGCTTACATCGCGCTGCTTCGGGAATTCCTGAGCGCGGAGATGTGAGGCGCAAAGCAGATTGTAGCGCCGCCCAGCAGTCCTCATCCTTATCTTCCTCCTGTACCTGCACCTGCACTGGGCTCCTGCTCGTAATCAGGACATTGCTGCTGGTTGATCCGAATGTTCTCGTCGAAATAGCCGGATGAGGAAAAAGAATTTAGTGCAAGTGCAGGAGGAGGAGCAGGAAGAAGAGAAGGAGAGGTGTACGCGGGGTGTACGGCCCTCTTTTTACGCTACAGCGCCACAAACGGTTTGCGTGGTTTGCGCGGCACCGCGAGCTCGCTCAGCGGCGAGTCAGAGAGAACGCCCCACCTTCTGCCGCCGCTCTGCCGGCGCTCGTCAGGAAGCTCGGCCAGGTGCGTCACGGAATGCTGGAGCTGTTTCTTGAACTGGTCACGAATTGACGAGAGAGGCTCCTGAGCCGCATCGGCCGCCATCGAGGTGTTAAGTGGAGATACCGATGGGGAGATCGCGCTCAATGCTGTATCGGCTGCGAGGTCAGCAGCTACGGTGCCGGAGACGCTAGCGAGCCCTTGTGTAGGCAGCGCCTGGCCGCCTGAGGCGAGGAACGCAAACAGCTCTTGCAGTGCAGCACGGCCTGCCGAAGCGAGTTCAGGCAAGGAAGCGTTCACGGCGTTGGCCGCGACCTGTGCCTGTTGAGCTACGTGCTGTGTTACTAGAACTGGAGCCATCACCAGCAGCTTAGCCAAAATACGGTAGGTAGCGAACAGATTTCGGTTAGTTCTGGACGAAAAGAGGCGGATCCCTTGCGAGCGCCATACCGAAGCCGCCTGTAACCATCTAGTTCTGCCTGGGTGAAATGGTCAGCCTCCGACAATATGCAGAGCCGCCCAGTTGAGATCCCCGTCGATGCCGGGGTGCTGACAGGGGAGCTAACAGCAGGCCCCGGCGCCCGGGGCTTGGTCGTTTTCGCCCACGGCAGCGGCAGCAGCTCAAAGAGCCCGCGCAACCAGTACGTGGCCAAAGCCATTCAGCAGGAGGGGCTGGCAACGCTTCTCTTTGACCTGCTGACGGAGAGCGAGCAGGAGAGCGTCAGTAAGAGGTTCGACATCGCGCTGCTGACGGAGCGGCTCCTGCATTCCCTAGCCTGGGTCGGCCGCCAGCCTGAGGTAGGCCGGCTGCCGGTCGGATTGTTTGGCGCTAGCACCGGTGCGGCAGCAGCGCTAAAGGCTGCAGCGACGCTCGATGGGCTGGTGCATGCAGTGGTAAGCCGCGGTGGCCGCACTGACTTGGCTGGAGATTCGGTCGCTGAGGTTGTGTCACCGACGCTGCTCATCGTCGGGGGAAAAGACGACGAGGTACTGGAGCTGAACCGCAGGACGCTTGGCGCTCTGCGATGTGAGAAGCGGCTAGCAGTGGTTCCGGGAGCGACACACCTGTTCGAGGAGCCTGGGGCGCTCAAGGAAGTGTCGAGCGTAGCGGCGCTCTGGCTTAGGTCTCACCTGCGACGGGGGCGCGCTGAGTCTGAGGGAGCCCACGCGTAGCGCTAGCGGCTCGTCTCTGTAGCTACTGCTGAAGCACCCCGAGCTTAACGGTCACCGTTCGAACCTCACCGCCATTCGTCAGCTCGAGGGCTAGCTTCTCGCCAGGGTTCTTGTCATCGAGGATACGGAAGAGATCGTTTCCGTCGGCGACTGGCGAGCCATCAGCGCCGGTGATTACGTCGCCGAGCTGTATCGAGCCATCGGGCAGCCTGGAGAGGGGCGCTATGCCCGCCTTGTCGGCAGGCGATCCCTTGATCACTTCTGCTACGATCACGCCGTGGATGCCGCGCGCGTGCATTCCATGGGTCTCTAGCAGTCGAATCCCTAGAGCACTCTTCTTTACACGGCCGAACTTAATGAGCTGCGGCACAACACGATTGACGGTGTCCACCGGAACAGCGAACCCAAGACCCGCGTAGCTTCCAGAGGTGCTCACTATCGCCGTATTGATTCCGATCAGCCGCCCGGCACTGTCGAGTAGAGGGCCGCCCGAGTTACCGGGGTTGATTGCGGCGTCAGTCTGTATCACGCCTTGGATCGGTCGATCGGTCACTGCTGAGTTAATCTCGCGCCCGAGGCCGCCAATGATTCCAGTGGTCAGCGTGTGGTCGAACCCGAATGGATTTCCGATGGCGAACACACGCTGTCCTACGCGCAGGTCTTTCGATGAGCCAACCTGTATTGGCTGCAGGCTCACATCCGGTGCTGAGATTTTGAGCACTGCGAGATCCTTGTCAGGCTCGATGCCGACAAGCTGCGCAGGGTACGTTTGCTGGTTTGAGAGCGTCACACGAGCTGATTGCGCATCCTTGATGACGTGGAAGTTTGTGACGATGTAGCCGCGGCTGTCCCAGATAAATCCGGAGCCGGCTCCCTGCGGCACTTCAAAGACGTTCATCGTAAAGAAGTTGCGCTCAACGGCGACAGTTGTGATGTACACGACAGACGGCGCTGCGCTCTCGAAGAGCGCGATAGTGCGCTGCTCCTCGCCGTCGAGACCGCCGCGCGGCACGACAGCGCGCGGGGATTCTCCGCGCTTGGTCGCTCCGATTACGCGCGCGCCGAGCGAGTAGCCTCCGAACACAACAGCGGCGCCGACGAGGGCAGAAAAAGCGATCGTGAAAAAGCTCTTTGAGGATGCAGAAGGTGAAGGCATTGCGGTACGATGCTGGTACTCTCTGTTTTTATCAAGTGAGGAGCGGTTATGAAGAAAGCGCAAGGGCAGGCGGGGCGAATTGTTGAGATCGTGGTTTTAGCCCATTTTCTTCTGGGTTTCGCGGTTACGGCGCGAGCGCAGGGCGCAGACGATCCAGCAACGCTTGGTGGCGGGATCGATGTCGGAGAGAGCGGGATTGTGGCAGACGGCGCAGACGCGACAGCCGATCTCGGGCACAGCGCTATCGATGCGCTCGAGAGCCAAGCTGAGCGAGATCTCGGAAACGTCATAAAAGTGGGGAAAAAGCCCACTATTTTCGCGGCGCCTGCCACTGCTCTTCCGCGTGTGAGCGCGACAGCGAGTGCTGCTCCGACGCTAGATGCGAGCAA
>CAYPUA010000048.1:0-3258 GCA_964413875.1 uncultured Bdellovibrionales bacterium | reverse complement strand
CGGCGATTTTGATTGAAGCTGGGTAAGCTTGCTGCTATAGAAAGCCGTCTCAAAACCGATCGCGTTGTTGTTATTGGGTGTTAGGCAACGATTAAATTTTTTTTCTTCCTGCCTCGACATTTCGTGTAGACAGATTTCGGCTCTTGTTCGTACATATAGGTTGTAGTTGGTTCCTTGGGTGGCTACTACATATAGTAGCCTAGTGACCCAAATACTAATCTTCACATTAGGTAGTACAGCGGAGTTGTTTTTTTGCGATCGCTATCGAGCGAGCGGGTGAAGTGTTGTCTGAATTTGGCCGCGAAGGCGGTTCATAGGGGAGTAAACGAGGCGTATGACAGTAGCAGCGGGTAGCACGGAAGGGTACGGAACCATTGGGGGAAATGGGGTAGTAACGCTCCAGGAGGGACCTCAGTCGACGACGATAACGATCAACCTCGAGAACTTTGCCGTCGTTAAGCGTAACGGCACCCTCGTTCCGTTCCGTCGGGCCCGCATCGCGCGCGCAATCGAGCTAGCACTCCGCGCAACCAACAACATGACCCCGGACCAGCAGCTTCCCCTCGAGCTAGCTCAGCAAATTCAGCTCGTTACGGATAAAGTCATCAAGGCTGTGGGCGCTGTTGCCGCGAAGGGCGCTAGCGTCACGGTAGAGGGGATTCAGGACCTCGTTGAGGTTACCCTCATGCAGAACGGCCTGTACGAGGCTGCTCGCAACTACATTATCTACCGCGACACCCACAAGGCGGCCCGCGAAGGCTCCCCCCGCAACCTGCGCGTGACTCGCCGCGACGGGAAGACGGTCGTGCGCTTTAACCCGATGAAGATCGCCTCGGCTCTCGAGCGCGCCTTCCGTGACTCGTACAAGATCGACGGGCAGACCCCAGAGAACGTAATCGCCGCGGTCAACGACCTCACGAACAAGGTTGTAGCTCGCGCAACCCAGCTCACCAGTGAGGGCGTGTCGCTCCACGTCGAGCTGATTCAGGACGAAGTCGAGCGCCTCATGATGTCCGAGGGCCTCTACCAGGTCGCTAAGGATTACATCATCTACCGCGCTCAGCGCGCCGCTCTCCGAGCCCAGGGCACGGAGGAGCCAGAGGTCGTCAAGGACGAGCTCTTCACGACTCCAACGGAGCGTCCGGCCGGTCCAGGCCAGACCTTCACGGCAACAACACCGACAGGCGAGCGCCTCGCCATCACCGAGGGTGAGCTGCGCCAGCGCATCGAGCACGCCTGCAAGGACCTCGAGACGCTCGTATCGAGCGAGTCGATCCTGCAGGAATCGATCAAGAACTTCTACGAAGGGATCAAGCTGGAGGAGATCGATCAGGCCAACATGATGGCTGCCCGCTCCAAGATCGAGAAAGATCCAGCGTACGCTTTCGTTGCAGCTCGGCTGCTCCTCGACGTGATCTACCGCGAGACCTTCGGCGTAGAAGCCCACAACCCGAACCTCAAGGATGCGCACCGCGAGTACTTCCGCCGCTGCCTCGATCGTGGCATCGAGACTGAGCGCATGGACCCACGCCTGCGTGACTTCGACCTCGACAAGCTCGCTCACGCGATGCAGCTCGACCGTGACCGCGACTTCGCGTACCTCGGCCTGCAGACCCTCTACGACCGCTACCTGATCCACCACGAGGACAGGCGCCTTGAGACTCCGCAGATCTTCTGGATGCGCGTGGCGATGGGCTTGAGCATCAACGAAGGCGACCAGAAGAACGACAGGGCGATCGAGTTCTACGATGTGCTCTCGAAGTTCCTGTTCACCTCCAGCACGCCGACGCTCTTCAACGCCGGCACGCTGCACCCGCAGCTCAGCTCGTGCTACCTCACGACGGTGATGGACGACCTGCAGCACATCTTCAAGTGCGTTTCCGACGACGCCCAGCTCTCGAAGTGGGCAGGCGGACTCGGCAATGACTGGACGAACGTGCGCGCCACAGGCGCCCGCATCAAGGGCACCAACGGCCGCAGCCAGGGCGTTATCCCGTTCCTCAAGGTCGCAAACGACACTGCCGTAGCCGTAAACCAGGGCGGAAAGCGCAAGGGCGCAATGTGCGCGTACCTCGAGACGTGGCACCTCGACATCGAGGACTTCCTCGAGCTTCGCAAGAACACCGGCGACGAGCGACGCCGCACGCACGACATGAACACGGCAAACTGGATTCCAGACCTGTTCATGAAGCGCGTTGCTGAGAACGGAATGTGGACGCTCTTCAGCCCGAGCGACGCGCCAGACCTGCACGACCTGTACGGCAAGAAGTTCGAGCAGCGCTACACGGAGTACGAGCAGAAGGCCGAGCGCGGCGAGCTCAAGCTCCACAAGAAGGTTGAGGCGATGTCGCTCTGGCGCAAGATGCTCAGCATGCTGTTTGAGACTGGGCACCCGTGGATCACGTTCAAGGATCCGTCGAACTTGCGCTCGCCGCAGGACCACGTTGGTGTCGTGCACAGCTCAAACCTCTGCACAGAGATCTTGCTCAACACCTCGGCTGAAGAGACTGCAGTTTGTAACCTTGGTTCAGTAAATCTCGTTCAGCACACCACCCCGCAAGGACTTAATCGCGAGCTGATCTCGAAGACGGTTCGCACAGCAGTCCGCATGTTGGATAACGTCATCGACATCAACTTCTACCCGACGCCAGAAGCAAAGAATGCTAACCTGCGTCACAGGCCTGTTGGGTTGGGCATCATGGGATTCCAGGATGCTCTCTACGCGCAGCGAATTAGCTACGCGAGCCCAGAGGCGGTGAAGTTTGCCGACGAGAGCATGGAAGCGATCTCGTACTACGCAATCTTGGCTTCGACCGAGCTTGCGGCTGAGCGAGGCGCTTACTCATCGTACCAGGGATCGAAGTGGGATCGTGGGCTGCTCCCGATCGACACGCTTCAGGTTCTCCGGGACGAGCGCGGCGGTAACCTTGAGGTCGACACGACCACGACCCTTGACTGGAACGTGGTGCGTGAGGCTGTGAAGAGGCACGGCGTTCGCAATAGCAACACCATGGCTATCGCGCCGACAGCTACCATCTCGAACATCACGGGTGTTAGCCAGTCGATTGAGCCGAACTACAAGCACCTCTACGCGAAGTCGAACCTCTCGGGCGAGTTCATCGTTCACAACACGTTCCTCGTGGACGAGCTCAAGAAGCTCGACATGTGGGATGAGGAGATGATCGACGACCTCAAGTACTTCGATGGCTCAATTCAGGAGATCGAGAGGATCCCGGACGAGCTCAAGAAGATCTACCT
>CAYPUA010000047.1:12805-17514 GCA_964413875.1 uncultured Bdellovibrionales bacterium | reverse complement strand
GGGAGCTTCTTGCGGAGAATCGGCAGCGCCCCAACGCGATCCGCGTCGAGGTGAGTCACGAGCACTCGAGTAACACGGCTGAGCGAGAGCCCCAGACGAACGAGCCGCTCTTCCAGGCTCTCGACATGCGCCGAGGCGCCAGGGTCTGTGAGGGTGATCTCCCCGTTCTCTGCAACGATAGCGTAACGGGAAGTTGCGCCGAGGGAGACGTGGTGGAGGCGCGGATAGACCTCCAACGAAGCACGAATGAACATAGGGGCGTCCTGCAAGAAAAAGCCCCGCTCTGGCATGCACCCTACCTGGGTTCAGCATGGCAGAACGGACCGATAGAGACTCTCACAGATAGCGGGCTTACAAAAGTGCTCCCTAAAAATGGCTTAAAAAGGCATAAAAAAGGCAGGGACCCCAATTCTCGGCGTAGCCGGATAGGGTCCCTGCCCACTGTATTCAGCCCGCAGGAGTTAGCTGTTGGCCGCAACCTTCTTGCGCGAACGCGAGCTCTTCTCGGTCGTAGCGCTCTCGCTCTCTGAGTCCGAGTTGCTCGGAGTGGTATCCTCCGAAGGCGTGTTCTCACCAGAGCCCACACCACATGAATCCATGATCAGGCTGCGAATCTGGGCTGCCATCTCAGGATTCTCTCGAAGGAACTGCTTGGCTCCCTCACGCCCCTGGCCGATTCGCTCGCCGCGGAAGCTGAACCAGGCGCCTGCCTTGTCGACGATTCCTTTGTCTGAGCCGATGTCAACAAGCTCTCCGAGGAGGCTGACACCCTCGTTAAAGACGATGTCGAACTCCGCTTCGCGGAACGGTGCGGCAACCTTGTTCTTGACGACCTTAACGCGCACACGGTTTCCGGTGACGCTGTCGGCTTCCTTGATAGAGCCGATACGCCGCACGTCCAAACGCACAGAGGCGTAGAACTTGAGGGCATTTCCGCCCGTCGTTGTCTCGGGGCTGCCGAACATGACACCGATCTTCATCCGAATCTGGTTGATGAAGAGGATAGTGGTGTTCGATTTAGCGGAAGCTGCCGTGAGCTTGCGCAGGGCCTTAGACATAAGGCGAGCCTGCAGACCTGGCTGCTGGTCCTCCATCTCGCCATCGATCTCAGCCCTAGGAACGAGTGCTGCGACCGAGTCCACGACGACCAGGTCAACTGACCCCGAGGACACGATGGCCTCACAGATGTCGAGAGCCTGCTCACCGCAGTCCGGCTGGCTCACGAGTAGCTTCGAGGTGTCGACGCCGAGACGCTTGGCGTAGTTGACGTCCAGAGCATGCTCTGCGTCGATGAATACTACGGTGCCTCCAGCACGTTGAACCTGCGCTGCCGTGCTGAGAGCAAGAGTTGTTTTTCCGGAGGACTCAGGGCCGTACACTTCGCAGATTCTTCCCTTCGGGATTCCGCCAATACCGAGCGCGATATCTAATCCAACGCTGCCGGTCGAGTGAGCCTCAACCTTCTCGGACATCGATGTGCCGAGATTCATGATTGCGCCCTTGCCGTACTTCTTTTCTAGCTGGGAGATAGCCGATGAGAGGGCCTTGCTCTTCTCGCCCGTGTTCTCTGTATTCTCGGTGTCACGCTCGTACAGTTCCATTGTCTCTCCTTTCTTTTTCCTTCTGTTAAACTCTTTCTAAGAATTGTTCCAAAGCTCTATCATTTTTTCAGGTTCCGCCCTGGTCAGACGAGTGTTTTTACTCGATCTGAGCTGGTGTGTTAACGAGAATCATCAATTGAGCTGTCGAATTACCCCGATTAACCGACCCTGAATGGTCACCTTGTCAACCGTCATCGGCTGCATGGTCGGATTCGCTGGGATCAGCATAACCTGACCACTCTTCAATCGGCGATAACGCTTGAGAGTTGCGCTTCCGTCATCGAGTAGAGCGACAACTATTTGCCCGTCCTCGGCTCCGTCCTGCTTTTTTATCACCACAACATCGCGGTCACAGATGTGCTCGTCGATCATGGAGTTTCCGCTAACCTCAAGGCAGTAGACCTCGCCGCGGCCGTCGATCATGCTTGGCGGGATCTCGATGGTGGTTGATTGCTCCACGGCCTCAATCGGGCGACCAGCGGCGATAACGCCGACAAGCGGGACTGCGGTGGGTCCGAGTTCGGGGGTAGCGCGGTCGAGTAGCTCCAGCATTCCGTCGCCGCCACGGCGGATGAATCCCTTCTGCTCGAGCCTTTCAAGGTGGAAGTGGGCGGTTGACGCCGATTTGACGCCGATGAAGTCCGAGATCGCCTTGAGCGAGGGGGCGTAGCCCTTCTCAGCAAGGAAGTTTCTAAGGAACTCAAGGGTTTGGCGTTGAACGGGCGCGAGGGTGCTGGATTGGAACCCGGCGCCGTCGGAGCCTACTGTATTGGTTTGTTTGCGGTTTTTCATTTTCATCATCAAGTCCTCTTGAGATGCCATCTAGGGGCGTACCATATGCAAAAAAAATAGAAACGGCAAGAAATTATTTTATGTAGGGCCGTTGGGGTGGTCGAGGGAGGTGTCGGGTTCTTGTCGCGGCGGGAGCGTTGCGGCAACGGATGCCGGGAGTTTCTGTGGCAGAAATTGCACAAAATCTGGGCGTTTAGCGGATTCGTGCGCGTGCCGATAAGAAGTGTATGCGAGACGAATGACCGTCTCGGCTGCTCAGGTACTGCGCACTTCGATGACTAGCATCCCGACACATCGCGTGATGACGACGGCGCTCCGGAAGGAGGTACGTCTGCTCGTCGTTGACGATCACGAGGAGCACTTCGAGCAGCTTCGCGAGATCGCCGAGATGTACCACCCAGAGTTTCGCGTTGAGTGCAAGCTGGCCTCAACGGCGGTCGAGGCGGTCGGTCTCGCCAGCTCATGGAACGCGTCGGTTGTTCTCCTCGACCTGCACGTGATCTCAAGCGCCTTGGACCTAGTTAAGCAGCTTGCAACCCAAGGCACAGCCGTAGTCGCAACAAGCGACACTCGTCTCCCGGAGCTGGCTGAGACAGCCTCCGAGTACGGTGCGGTTGGTTACCTCTCAAAGAGCGACAACCCAGACGATATCGAGGCGCTGCTCTCATTCATCGCCGGAGTCTCGGTCGAAGGCACTCCTCACCAGTAAAGCGTGGCGCACCTTGCGCGCCCACGAACCTCATTCTCTACCTTGCGAAGCCCCAACCCACGCAGTAATTACTCTTCGTTGCGTGGTTGTTATTCGCCTCTCTTGTTCGGCGTCGTATGGTTCGCCCCTCAGCGCGAGCGGCTTATTCGCTCCCTCTTTGCCTCAAGCGCCTCTTGCGGGGGCTCTTGCCCCTTTTCATTCTAGGAGCCCTCCTTCTCGAATTGCCGATAGCGCAGGCTCAGTCTCGCAAGGGCGGTCAGCCTCGCGCCAAGGGATCCCCGCTGCGCTCTCAGAGCTCTGCCACGGTGCTCCGCAAGCTCGACCTTAAGGACTTCGGCTCTCAGGTCGTCAAATTCGGGCGACTCGGCACGGCCGGAGCGCTCTCCGCGCTGTTCGTTCAGGTAAACTACGATCGAGAGATTACGTGTCTGACGGCGGTCTCTCTAGAGACTGGCGCAGTGCTGTGGCAGCTCGGCACCCCTGACGCAAATAACTACAAAGCCACTTCAGAGATTCCGGTTCAGGTCTTTGACTGGGACGGTAACGGCTTCGACGACGTTATCTTTGCTCAGGGCGAAAGTGTGACTGTTGTTAACGGAGCGGACGCAACGTTCATGGCTTCGGCGCAGGCAGAGACCCCCTACAGCATCTTCGTGTACGAGACAAAACAGTTCGGTGGCGCGGCTGGACTGGTGCTCCATGGGCGCGCTTCTACGACTCTGCTTGGTCCCGACCTCTCGGTGAGGTGGACTAAGCCCAACGAGTTCTCTCATTTCCCCATGGCGATTGACACTAACGACGACGATGAGCCTGAGCTGCTTGCAGGCTACCTTCTCTTCCGCTCCAACGGCGAGCTGATCTGGGACCGGCGAGATCTTGGAGCGCACAATGACGCATCTGATTTCGGTGATGTCGATTGTGATGGGGAGCGCGATGTCGCGATTGCAACGAGTGGAAAGAGCGCGCTGCTTAAGCGCGACGGCTCGATTCTTTGGCGCGGGGTTGAGAATCACTCGCAGCATATTACGATCGGCTCATTCCTGCCGGGGCGCTGTGAACGGCAGATTGCCACCATCGATCGAGATCCTGGAGAGAGCGGAATCATGAGGCTCTACAGTCACCGCGGAAAGCTGCTGTGGGAGAGCAGGGGGCATGGGCCTAAGGCGATGATGACACGCATTGATGACTGGATACCGCAGTCAGAGGAGAGCCTGCTCTTGGTATTCCGTAGCTTCACGCAGCCTCCAACTCTTTACGATGGCAAGGGCGCTGTCGTTGGCAAGCTGCCGTTTCCGCCAGCGATTATCCGAGGATCAAAAGGAGCCGCCTACGGAAAGCACTATGCCCAGCACTTCGACACAGATGGTGATGGCAGAGAGGAGATCCTAGTCTACAACGAACGGGCGCTGTGGGTGTATGGGAACTCAGCGGCACTAGTTGGAGCAAGCAGCAAGAAGCCTTCCCAATCCCTTCCTAATCCTCGAATCTTTAATGCCACTTTTTACATGGGGATGCAGTAGCTCGGGGACGGCTTGAGTGATACCGCAACAAGCCCGAGCGTGCAGAAAGCATGCGTAGCCGTGCGGCAGGTCTTGCTGGGGGCTCTT
>CAYPUA010000047.1:0-12705 GCA_964413875.1 uncultured Bdellovibrionales bacterium | reverse complement strand
ATGTTTTCTACAGAGCGCTACAAACCCCTTTTTCGATTCACCCTGCCGGGGTATCGTGTCCGTCCATAACAGAGTTAGCCAGGCGCGCCGGCAGCCCTTTCCTTTTCTGGGTCGACGGCGGCAGGTCTTAAGTCCACCGAGGGGTCGTCGTATGTTCAAGAAGTCCGTGCTTGAGAAGGCTGCGTCTTGTATCGCATTCCTGTCGGTGGGGGTGCTGGTGAGCGGCACGGACGCATGCCAGACGGACTACTCGATAGGTGGGCAGTCAGAAGGGCCGGCGGGCACGGGCACTCCAACAACGGCTCCGACTGAGACTCCTACGGCACTGACGACCGGGACACCTTCCGACACCGGTGAGCCCACCCCGGAGACAACTGGAACGCCGGCGTCGACCTCAACGGCGACAGCGACAGCGACTCCTGACCAGAACGTCGGCGGGTTGAGTGCCAAAAAGAGCGGGCTGCTCGACGAGCTATCCCAGGCAGCGGAAAAAGACGAAGAGGGTGGGGGAACTGCTGCCGGCGGCTCAGCGGCAGGGGGAGCTTCTGGCAACTGGCTCGGACAGGGCTTCAAGGACCAGGAGGCCGCAGCTGGATTCGCCGATGGCGATGGCGACGGATTCTCAGACGAGCTGGAGCTAACCCTGGCTAGCGACGCGCAGAACGCGCAGTCGGTTCCGGATGGCGGAACCTCGACTGACGTCAATCTGCGGGTGCGAGCGGCGGATGCTGACTTGGACGGTGTCCTAGACGCCAATGAGCTGACTGAGGGCACCAATGCCCAGTCAAACGACTCAGATGGAGATGGACGCATCGACGGAGCTGAAGTGCTCTCAGGCGGCAACCCACGTGATCCGAAGGACACCTACCCGGATGGGGATGGTGATGGGCTAAGCGATACTTACGAGGCGGAGGTAGGAACAGACCCCGCCAAGATGGATACTGACAGCGACGGCCTGCGGGATGACCTAGAGTTCGTGTTTGGTTCCAACCCAAAGGTGGCTGATTCAGACAATGACGGGATCTCCGACGGGCGAGAGTACACTCTCGGGTCTGACCCGATGGCAGCGGAGTAGGGAAGCTCGATTCGGGCCGGAAGGCTCGATTCTATCGCCGTTCCGTTGCAAGATATGCACACTGTGGGTTCCATGGTCCCTCTGCAGCGACCTTTGCTGTGCGAGTCCATCAGTACCCATCAAGCGTGTGGTGAAGCTATGAACAGTGACCGTTCTCACGAGCTCTTTGAGCGTGCCAAGACATTCTTTCCTGGGGGAGTTAACTCCCCGGTGCGAGCCTTCCGCTCAGTAGGTGGAGAGCCTTTCATTGTGAAGCACGGCAAGGGGCCGTTTCTCTTTGACGTCGATGGCAACAGGTACGTCGACTACATCAATAGCTGGGGACCGCTTGTGCTCGGGCACGCTCACCCTGCAGTGGTGGCGGCTCTACACGAGCAGGCGCAACTCGGCACGAGCTACGGCGCGTGTCACGAGCGTGAAGCTGAGCTGGCTCAGGTAGTGCGCGAGCTCTTCCCCTCGCTTGAGCTGATGCGCTTCGTGAACTCAGGCACCGAGGCTGGCATGGCGGTCATACGCCTCGCGCGTGGCTTCACGGGTCGTCGCAAAATCGTGAAGTTTGAAGGGTGCTACCACGGGCACGCGGATGTGTTGTTAGCCAAGGCGGGCTCAGGAGTGTTGACGCTCGGATTGCCGGATTGTGCCGGCGTGCCTTCGTCGGCGGTTGAAGACACCCTGGTAGCCGAATTTAACAACCCCGAGTCAGTAGAACGGATCTTCAGCGCCTGCGGGGAAGAGGTAGCGGCCGTGATCGTTGAGCCGGTTGTCGGAAACTGCGGGCTGCTCGTGCCGGATCCCGCGTTCCTCAGGGCTCTTCGCTCTATTACCGAGAAGCATGGCGCGCTGCTCATCTTCGATGAAGTGATGACGGGCTTCCGAGTGCACCTCGGTGGTGCTCAAGCGCTGTACGGGGTGCGACCCGACCTCACCATGCTTGGAAAGGTGATCGGAGGAGGGCTGCCGGTCGGGGCCTTCGGCGGTCGCCGCGATATTATGGAGCGTCTTGCGCCGCTAGGCCCGGTGTACCAAGCAGGGACGCTGTCAGGGAATCCGCTTGCGATGGTTGCGGGGCTTTCTACGCTCAGCGAGTGGCGCAAGCCGGGGGTATTCGAGCGGGCGGTGGGCGTCACAGAGCGCCTCGTCGAAGGATTGCGCGCCGGCGCCGCAAAGCAAGGGCTTCCGCTCGTTGCCCAGTCAGTGGGCACGATGTTTGGCTTCTTCTTCTCAGAGAGGCCAGTGCTCTCTTATAGAGATACTCTCACGGCGGACAAGGAGGCGTTCAACCGCTTCTTCCATGCCATGCTTGAGGCGGGAGTCTACTTCGCTCCATCAGCGTTCGAGGCTGGATTTGTTTCTGTTGCTCACGATGGTGAAGCGATTGAGTTTACCCTTCAAGCACTCGATCAGGGATTTCGGGCGTCGAAACAGCACTAGGGTGCGACCTGACAAACGCTATTCAGCGCACGGCTCCCTATGCTCTTTCCGGCAAGGTCACGAGCGAGGGGAAGAATCGCCACACCTGGTTGATCGCATCCGGAGGGAATAGCTGCGTCGCGCAGGTCACCCCAATGACGAACGAGCCAACGAGTAGCGGGATGCAGAGCAGAGAGAGCATAATCGCGGTCGACAGAGGTGAGTTTCCAATAGCTCGGATCGCGTACATAAATACTACGAATATTAGCGTGGCAGCGAAGTATACGAGCCAGGGAAACATGTCGATTAACCAATCGTTCTGAGCGGGTTGGCCGTGAGCGAGGAAGGATAGAACAGTAAGTTCTCCCTCAAGAGCGAAGTTAGCGATGTAGTACGCGATCATGAGAGGAATGGTGGCAACCAACGCGTACACGTTTGCCGCTACAACCTTGATGAGCGGCGCGCCTATCCCCATGATCCGAAGGAATATGGTGGTGCACAGGGTAAACACCACGAAAGTTACCGCGAAACACACCGTGATGGCCCAGGCAGCCTCTTTGTTAGCTGGAGCAACGCCCGAGCGGTACATGTAGAGCAGGGTTGGTAGTACAAGCACCGCGAAGAGACCCATGAGGGAAGAGATGACGTACGGCGGAACTGGGCGCTCGATGAGGAGGTGGTTCATCGTCCCCTGGCGGTCTAAAACCGAGGACATAAGGAGGTCGAGCAGGCCCATCCGCCGCTCGTACTTTTTCATTTTCTGGACCATACCTAGGAAGTGTGCAGCACAACTTCTCGGCTTGGCGAGCCCAAATCTATCTGGGAGGGCGGTAGCTTATAGGTCATTCCAGCAAAATGCAGTTTCGAGGGAGACCTATCCATTCGCATTGCCTTTTCCCTGAACTTGGTGTTCAATCTCGACCGCCCGTAGGTCGCTGAGTCTACCACTGAAATAAGTCCTCACGTTGTGAGGGGTTACTTGAGCGGGAGTAGCTCAGTTGGCTAGAGCATCAGCCTTCCAAGCTGAGGGTCGCGGGTTCGAGTCTCGTCTCCCGCTCCATATTTCTCCTTTGCCAACTTGGCTTCGCCAAGATTGGCAAGACGGGTTAGGGGGTGGCCCCCCTAACTACCCCGCGTTTTCTTCCTTTGCTAACTTGGCGTTCTCTTCCTTTGCCAACTTGGCTTCGCCAAGATTTGCAAGACGGGTTAGGGGTGCCCCCTAACGACCCCGGTTGAGGGGTATTAAACTTTTTCTATTTCCCAATCGATACAGCTTACCAACCATGTATTCGTCCGGCACCGGCACCGGCACCGGCACCGGCACCGGCACCGGCACCGCTGCCTGTTCCCTAAGGGGGTAGCGAAGAAGCTCCGCGCCTAGCCGTTACTCTCTGCGGGGCGGATGAACAACCCGATGAGCACGGCTGGGGATTGTATCCGGGGTTGGCTGGCAAGGGGGTGGGGGCTAAACTTTAAACGGGGCGCTTCTATAGAGGCTTATGGGTATGTCCGGATCAGGAAACTTCGACCGGGGCTCTAGTTGGTATCCGCCGCTGGATGAAGCAGCGATTGCTGCTAACAGCGAGGGGCTGCGCTTCTGGCGTGAGCGTGGTTTCACGGCTGACGACTGCTTCTCCGTTTGCAGAGAGCTAGACGGCGAGGCGATGGCAGCGCTGGTGACGGCTTCTGCATCAGGTGAGGTTGAAGTGCGCCTCACACAGCGAACGTGGCAGCGGAAGGAGGGGCATTACCCTGCGGTTGCGGGGCTCTTCGCTCAGCTTTTCCGGCATCCGGGTCTCCAGGGGCTCAAGGGGTGTTTTATAGTGTGGCTTGAGGATGGCATGTGGGAGCGCCACAGGGAGTGCTCTCAGCGTGCGCCGATCTTCGCGTTCGGCCGCCAGACGATTGATCCCTTTACCTTGCTTATGCCCGACCCGGCGTACATACATTCGGGTGGCTACACACAGGACCTCGCGAAGTCCGTTGATCTCTGCCGAGTGAATCCGTGGAGATCTCGAATCTCGACGGTCTTCTGGCGCGGAGCAGCTACGGGGCTAGGCATCGAGGGGCCTCAGTGGCGCAATACCCCTCGCGGCAGGCTTGCT
The DNA here is from genome assembly GCA_964413875.1 of uncultured Bdellovibrionales bacterium. Classification (GTDB taxonomy): domain Bacteria; phylum Bdellovibrionota_C; class UBA2361; order UBA2361; family OMII01; genus OMII01. Next base: position 8,115 of record CAYPUA010000047.1, on the reverse strand, counting down.
CTGCTGTCACAAGAGTTGCGAGACCCGTCAATGCTTGACGCTAGATTAACCAGGCTGCGTCACCTGTCGCCTGAGCGCATTGATGAGATGATCAACGCTGGGGTCGTCTCGGAGGAAGTGCCGTTCGATGAATTCTTCCGTTACAAGTACTCGGTCGATGCAGACGGGTATGCCTGCGCTTGGAAGTCTCTCTTTCTGAAATTAGCAAGCGGAGCGACGGTGCTCAAGATTGATAGCCCGTTTGAGCAGTGGTACCACCGAAGGCTTGAGCCGGGGAAGCATTTTCTCAGGCTTGCGGCAGATCTCTCTAACTTTCAGGAGGTATACGCATGGCTTTCAGCAAACGACGCTGAGGCGCAGCGTATCTCCGAAGCGGGAGACTGCTTTGTTAGGAGCCTGTTGCTTGAGCAGGCGCTGAATGAGCTCGCTTTCTGCTGTCAGAGCGTGCTTACGGCACAGCGTCATGCGGGGTCCTAGTCGATTCCGGCTGGTCAGTGATCCTTGCCTGTCTCCTGCTGCGCTGCATGCAGCTTGCCGCGGTATTTGACGGCCCGCATGAGCAAGCTCTGTCGAGCCGCTTCTACCTTAAAGTTTGCAGCTACTTCCTCTATAACCTTGACTGCCTGTCGCAGGAACGAGATTTGGGCCTCACGATCTCCGAGACGAAGCGAAGTCTCTGCCGCGCCGTCAAAGGCGCGAGCCGCGGATATCGCCACGTTCTGGACTCCGAGGCAGTGAGGATCTTGTGCCTCGTCCTTAAGGTGTTTTCCTGCCGCCTGGAAATGAGCCCGCGCCGCTCTCCAGTCTGAGGACCGAAACGCTAAGTTGCCCAGAGCAAGCTCCAGGTACCCACTCTCCATCGGTTCGAGGCTGCGCACTGCCCGTAGACGACTTGCGGCGGCTACGGCGTCTACCAGCAGGTGTCGTGGGGAGCAGTTTTGTTGGGCTAGTAGCCGGCACGCATCGATGTTCGCCTCTAGAGCTTCCAAAGCGGCGTCTCGGTCTTGGTCGAGTTCCGACACCCTCTCCCACAGCCGTCCAAGGGCGAGCTTGAACGCGGCTAGGCCCGACGGAGTTGGCTTCGAAGCCCGAACCTGCGCCGACTCTAGGAACCGCGAGAGGTTCTTTGCAAAACTTTCGACAGCTGAAACCTCCGTCATAGTTGGCGCGGCAAGCAGAACCCCGGCCACGAGGTTTGTGCATACCCTGGACTGATGGTCCAGAAGGGCATCCTTCGCCCCAACTGGCAGGCCCCACATGCCCCTCCAGCAGTCGGCCATCATCGCGACTGCATCGAGGAACGGCTCTTGAATAAGGTGTGGAGAGCCGGCAAGGGCGAAGAGTGACCCGAGGTAGCCGCTCACCTCCAGTCCCAGCTGGAGAAACTGCTGTTCGTCACCCCGCTCGATGCAGCTATGCAGAGCTGCCGCGCGGTCAGAGAATGAAAGATCCATGTACTCTTCAAGCGCTGCTTGAGGCGAGTAGGTCAGAGGGCGCAGCGCCGACTCATCTGGCTCTTGCGAGAGGTCCGGACGGCGCTTGAGCACATCCACCATCACGGCAACGTAGCTTGCGGCGATCGAGATTCGAGCAGCTTCGCTGCCGACCGCTGCCGGCGCCCACGAGGAGAGGAATGAAAGGTGATCGGCAGCAGAGAGTATCAGCTCGAGCGTTCGCTCAGGCGCTTCACGCCACCGGACAGAGATAGAGTGCAAGAGAGAGCCTAGAAACTTCGAAAGGTCAGCCGCTAGCGCGGGGTCTTGGGCTAATGCATGCCGTGCCACAGCAGCCCAAGCCTGGAGTTCGTGAGCTGCGAAGGTGGCCTGAAGAAAAGGCTCATCGCCAAGGGAGACTGGGAACGGTTTAGTGAGCTCAGCGATCGCTCTTGAGTCGAACGCCGCCCGAGGGCCATCGCGTAGGGCCAGCTCTGCGAGAGCGCCGATGGCGATTCTGCACGGCCCTCGAAGGCCGACATTATTGAAGAGGTCGTAAGCTTGTGCCAGGTACCTCTCGGCCTCGGCTAGGTTGCCGCTCATGGAGAGCGTTTCGTAATGACGGTAGATCGCATCCGCCGCATCGAGCCACCGTCCCGGCTCCGTGACCTGGTTCTCGACGTCTCCAGCGGTAGTTCTCTGCGCCCTTGCAGCGAGTGATGAGAGGCTTGAACGGTCGTTTTGTGTGGGCTGAATGTTAGTCATGTTCCCCGAGGAGAGGTTCATGCCAGAGCCAACGGACGGGGTAAAGAGATAAGTGTTTTGGCGCGGTAATGACGCTGCAGAGAGGGTAGGTTTTTGTTTGTATGTGTTTCTGCTGGTCGTGGCAGATCCCCTCCCTAGCCTATGTCTCGCCCCCTTCAGGGGGCGGACGGGCGAGGAGCCCCCTTCAGGCTAGAATTCCGAAACGCGGTGTAGCTCTTGTCGCACGGCCGACAAACGCGGAAAAAGGGGGTGCGCGAACGACGCGCATAAAAACAACTTAGCAGACGAAGAGGAACGTATGCGAAAGACAGCAGAGACACGGGAGCAGATTTTCGAGGACTTCAAGCGTTTCTTGGAGGCAGACACATGCTGCGGCGATGAGAAGCTCGCAGGGGTGTTGCAGTACCTTGATGCGATCATTAACGCACCGGCGGTCATCGTTCACTAACTCGAACTACGCCAGTCTCGCCGGAGCATGCGGCGGGACAGGCGAGCGCGCCCCCAGTTGGGGGTGCCGCCCGCGGGAGCGTTTTCCCCTCGTGCCCCAGCCTTTTCGGGTGGTATGATCCCGCCCTCAAGGGCAGCTAATCCAAGGGGCTCTCATGCGTGACATCCTCTCATCTCTCGGCCTGTACGGGGTTTCCCCCGGGGCCTTCGGCAAATCAGTTCTCTCAAGTGGCTCGTCCGCGGAGCTTGCAGTCAGGTCGCCAATCAACGGCGAAGAGCTCGGGCGTGTCCGAATCGCCGGAGCCGAGGAGTACGATCGCGTGGTCTCCGATTCAGTCGAAGTGTTCAGGGAGTGGCGAAAAGTCCCAGCCCCTGAACGTGGCGAGGTGGTGCGCCGCATTGGACTCGCGCTGCGTGACAGTAAGGCCAAGCTGGGGCGGCTCGTTTCGGCTGAGACCGGCAAGATCTTGGCAGAGGGGGAAGGCGAGGTTCAGGAGGCGATCGACATCGCTGATTTTGCTGTGGGGCTCTCTCGTCAGCTCTACGGGCTCACGATGCACTCAGAGCGGCGCAACCATCGTATGTACGAGCAGTGGCATCCGCTCGGTGTGGTCGGGGTCATCACGGCATTTAACTTCCCGGCGGCAGTTTGGGCATGGAACTCGATGATAGCCGCAGTCTGCGGGAATGTTACACTGTGGAAGCCCTCGGAGCTTGCGCCGCTCACAGCGCTTGCGATGAACTCGATCGCCCGCGAAGTTGCCAAAGGATTTGGATTCGAGGGCATCTTCTCCCTCGTGGTCGGTAACGGGCCCGAGCTCGGACAGAGGATCGCTGCAGACCGGAGAATCCCCGTCGTGTCGGCGACTGGCTCTTGTCGCATGGGGAGAGCAGTTGCCAAAACCGTGGGTGAGCGGCTCGGGCGAACGATCCTTGAGCTAGGCGGAAACAACGCCACCATCGTGATGTCCGACGCAGACATGAAGCTAGTCACCTCCGGCATCCTCTTCGGAGCGGTTGGCACTGCGGGACAGCGGTGTACCTCGATTAGGCGAGCTCTTGTCCATGAGAGCGTGTGCAACGACTTCGTTAGCAGCCTTATTGCAGCCTACAAGCAGGTGCGGATCGGGAATCCGCTAGAAAAGGGCACTCTGATGGGTCCGCTCATTCACTCTGGGGCAGTCGATGCCTATCGCGCGGCGGTCGCTCGAATACCGCAAGAAGGTGGAGAGGTGGTGTACGGCGGTAATGTCCTCTCCGGGATGCCGTCGGGGCTCTATGTCGAGCCAACGATTGTGAAAGCGAAGCGCGGAATGCCGCTTTTGGCCGAAGAGACCTTCGCCCCAATCCTGTACGTTGTCCCGGTGAAAGACCTGGCCGAGGCGATCGAGATCAACAACGAGGTCCCACAGGGCTTAAGCTCATCGATCTTTACGCGCAACATGCAGCATGTGGAGCGCTTCCTCTCTGCTAGTGGAAGTGATTGTGGAATCGCTAACGTGAATATGGGTACCTCAGGCGCTGAGATCGGTGGTGCGTTTGGCGGAGAGAAAGACACAGGCGGCGGCCGCGAATCGGGCTCCGACTCCTGGAAGCAGTACATGCGCCGGCAGACGTGCAACATCAACTACGGGGATGATATGCCGTTGGCGCAGGGGATTGTGTTTTCGTAGGGTTTTGATCGCCCGCCCGCCCGCCCCCTGAAGGGGGCGAGGCTGCGCCCGTCGGCTGCAGGGGGCGAGGCTGCGCGCCCGGCGGCTGAAGGAGGCGAGGCTGCGCGGAATGAGGCTGGAACCGGCAGCGGAACCGGAACCGGAACCGGAGCCGTTGCCGTTCCCGTCCCCATTGGTGGGGTGGGCCTAAAAAGGGGTTAAATTGCGCCCTGTTTTGGTCGGGTTTCAATCCCTTTGGGGGTATGATAATAACCCCCCGTTAAGCACTTTTTCTGCCCTGGTGCTGGAATTGGTAGACAGGCATGATTCAGGGTCATGTGTCCGCAAGGGTGTGGAGGTTCAAGTCCTCTCCAGGGCATTTGCTAGTGATGCAAGCTAGCGATTTCAATAGGTTGCGATTTTCTTTTCACGCTTCCAGTTTACGACTGCCAAGCGTCAGGGGTATCTATGAAAATTAAAGCTCTTCTGTTCCTGGTCATCTGCGCGGCGTTTATTGCCGTAGGATTTTCAGCCTGCAAAAGGCGTAATCAGCTGTACGCAGATATCGAGGGACCGAAGGCTACCGCAACCGTGGATCCGAACGCCCAGTACTAGGGGTGTGCGTCTCCTGCCCTTTCGTAGTCTTCTCTAGTGAGTCCCACTTTTGCGGGACCCCTCTGTTGCCTCTGGTATGACGTATTCAGTTCTCGACTCCTGTGCTGCCCGCGGTCACGAGCAAGTGGCCTTCTTCAACTACCCAGATGTTGGGCTCAAGGCGATAGTCGCAATCCACAACACTACCCTCGGTCCGGGGCTTGGCGGCTGCCGCATGCGTCTGTACCCGAGCGAGGCTCAGGCCCTTGACGATGTGCTGCGCCTCTCTGAGGGAATGACGTACAAGAGCGCCCTAGCTGGGCTGCCTCTTGGCGGCGGGAAGGCCATCATCATGGCCGATCCTTCAATGACTCAGGGGCGAGAAGCCCTCTTCCGAAAGTTCGGCGAGTGCCTCAACGCGCTAGCGGGGCGTTACATCTCTGCCGAAGACATGGGCACCTCGGTACGGGACATCATGTGGGCCCGCTCGGTCACAAACTTTGTGGTTGGAACAGATGCTGCCAAAGGTGGTGCGGGGGATCCATCGCCGTGGACGGCCCTCGGCGTGTTCGAGGCGATGCGCGCGGCAGTTGCGCACGCTAGCGGAGGTGACAGCTCGCTGCGCGGAAAGCGCGTCGCAGTTCAGGGAGTTGGCCACGTCGGCATGTTCCTCGTGGAGATGCTGTCGAAGGCTGGGGCCGCGGTCATCGTTGCTGACCCGCACGACGAATCCGTGCGCAAGGCGGCCGCTGAGTATGGTGCTCAAGGAGTTGGGCTAGACCAGATCTACGATGTGCCTTGCGACATATTTTCTCCGTGTGCCGTTGGGCAGACGGTGAACGCCGAGACGCTCAAGAGGCTCTCGTGCTCGATTATAGCGGGAGCCGCAAACAACCAGCTCCCTGATCGCTCGGTCTACGGAATGATTGCCGAGAAGAAGATCCTCTACTGCCCTGATTTCGCCATCAACTCAGGTGGTGTGATCTGCGTCAGCGTGGAGCTAGCTAAAGGCTCTCCTGACACCGTCTGGATTCGTGAGAAGGTCAAAGAGATTTACGACACGACTTCCAAGGTGCTCGAGCAATCCAAAGCCCGTGGACGGTTCACTGAAGAGGTTGCGGTTGAGCTGGCTAAGGAGCGCCTCGCGGCGGCCAAGAGCCGCACGAAGCCGTGACTAAGCGCCCGTCTGCCGCACGTCCGGCGCCGGCCTCAGAGCCCTTCCAGCTCTCAACACAGTTCACGCCCTGCGGAGACCAGCCGCAAGCGATTGCGAGCCTCAACGAGAACTTACAGAAGGGCGTTAAGTACCAAACGCTGCTCGGTGTCACCGGTTCGGGAAAGACCTTTACCATTGCGAACGTCATCGCCAAGCAGAACCGCCCCACCCTGATAATCGCCCCCAACAAGACCCTTGCGGCGCAGCTGTACGGTGAATTTGCAGAGTTCTTCCCGAAGAACAGGGTGAAGTACTTCGTGAGCTACTACGACTACTACCAGCCAGAAGCGTACATCCCCTCGACCGACACCTACATTGAGAAAGACTCGGCGATAAACGACGAGATCGACAAGATGCGGCACGCCGCGACGAAAGCGCTCCTTGAGTCGCGCGACACAATCATCGTGGCCAGCGTGAGCTGCATTTACGGGCTTGGTGCGCCGGAAGACTACTTCAAGATGATGCTCTACGTTGAGCGCGGCGACAAAGTTCCGCGAGAGCAGGTCATTCGCCAACTTGTGCACATGCAGTACAAGCGCACCGATATCGAATTTACCCGCGGAACCTTCCGGGTGCGTGGGGAAAACATCGACATCTTCCCTTCCGACCAGGACTCTTCGGCCGTTCGTATCCTCTTCTTCGGAGACGAGGTCGAGGAGATTCGCGAGATTGACCCCATCACCGGGGCGACGCTCCGGAAATCGGACTCATGCGCCGTTTACCCAGTTAGCCACTTCGTTACAGAGCGAGAGTCAGTCGATCGCGCCGTGGTGGCGATCAGGAAGGAGCTCAAAGAGCGAGCCCGAGAGCTGCTTGTGCAGGGCAAGCTGCTTGAGTCTCAGCGCCTTGAGCAGCGCACGCTCTACGACGTGGAGCTGCTGAACGAAATCGGCTTTTGCCCGGGCATCGAGAACTACAGCCGGCACATCGCAGGTCGGGCTGAAGGAGAGCCACCAACGACTCTCCTCGATTACTTCCCGGAGGATTTCTTGTTGGTTGTCGACGAGAGCCACGTGACCGTGTCCCAGCTCGGCGGAATGTATCGGGGCGACCGCGCCCGCAAGCAGACCCTAGTAGAGTTCGGGTTCCGGCTCCCCTCGGCCCTCGACAATCGGCCGCTCAACCAAGAAGAGTTTTGGTCGCGGGTTGGTCAGGCGATCTTCGTGTCGGCTACGCCGGCTGACTTCGAGCTTGAGCGCAGCGAAGGGGTCGTGATTGAGCAGGTCAATCGTCCCACGGGGCTGCTTGACCCAGCGGTGACGGTACGTCCGGCAACGCACCAGGTCGATGATCTTCTGACTGAGATTCGGAAGACGGTTGAGGCAGGGGACCGTGTCTTGGCAATAACGCTGACGAAGAAGATGTCGGAAGACCTCTCCGCTTACCTGCGCGAGATTGGCGTTCGGTCGCGGTACCTTCACTCTGACATCACGACGATTGAGCGGGTTGAAATCCTGCGCGGTCTTAGGCGTGGCGACTTCGATGTCCTGATAGGCATCAACTTGCTGCGTGAGGGGCTAGATCTCGTTGAGGTGAGCCTTGTGGCAATTCTCGACGCAGACAAGGAGGGCTTCCTGCGTTCGACGAAGTCGCTCATTCAGATCATGGGACGTGCGGCACGAAACGTGAAGGGCAGAGTGATTCTGTACGCGGATACCATGACGAGGTCGATGAAGGAGGCGATCGCAGAGACCGACCGCCGGCGGGCGATCCAAGCTGAATTCAACCGCGCGAATAACATTACGCCGCGCTCTGCGACCCGAGCCGAGCAGATTCCGCTTGGCGAGCTGGCTGAAACTGAGGAGCAGACCAAGGCAGCCGCGAAGCTTGGAATCTCTATCCCGGAAGATCCGAAAGAGGCACAGCGGCTGCTTGAGTCGCTCCGTCGGCAGATGTTCGATGCTGCTGCCAAGCGAGAGTATGAGCAGGCTGCCTCGTTCCGGGATGCGATTAAGCTGGTGCAGGATTTCTTGCTCAAGCGCTGATAGCGTCAGGTTGGACATCCTGT
>CAYPUA010000046.1:11309-17897 GCA_964413875.1 uncultured Bdellovibrionales bacterium | reverse complement strand
TGCCCCTCCATGTACGCCTTCACGCTGCGCTCGCTTGAGAGCGGCGCCATCCCTTTGATACCACGCTCGATGTCGAGCATCACGGCTGTTGCGTCTCCCTCTATCAAGCTTGAGTGCGCGAGCAGCTCGTCGCCGTTCTCCATCTTCGGATCGATGAAGGCCTCTAAAATGTAGTGCTGGTCCTGCAGCGCGTGAGTCAGCTCGTGGCGCGCGATGACGGCCTGAACGTGCGCGGGCATCCAGTCAGCCATGATGAAGCGCTTGCTCTCCGGGTCGTAGTAGCCGCCGATCTGGCTCATGTAGAGGTTGAGGAGACCCCTTGGGTAGTCGAAGTCGTCAGGCACAACGCCCACCGCGCGGTATACGGCCTGCTCGTGCTCAAGCTTCTGCGGCGGGAGCCTGCGGGCGATGGTGTTGCGGAGGAACTCCTCTACCTGCGCCCTGCTCTCAACTGCACACGGAACAGGCCTCGTTGCCGCTAGGCCCCGAAGTCGCGTTACTTCTTCCAGCTTCTGCTGCACGATGGAGCACGGCTCCCCTTCAGCCGCTTGAGCCTGCGTCGGCAAAAGGCCTAAAACTTGAAGTAGAAGGATAAAGACAACAAGCGAGAGAGCACGGATACTGTTGCGAGGAGATCTCAAGATCGCTGCGTCAAGGCATGCGCGCACAGATCTCTCGTCGGCGCTTCTGTCCGGCTCGTACCGATCTCTTGCAACTGGCGCTCTCACTCGCATCCTCCACCTCCTCCTGAGCTATCACGGCAGCCCGTTTTTAGGGAGCCAGGAACGCCCCTCGCGCTGTAACTTCAGTCGCTACTTCCAGATTTTCGCGCTGCCACACGCCTGGCCACGTGAAAGGCTCCGGGGCACGGGAAGGATACAGTGGCTAACCCCGAGCGAGGGCCGCTCGGCAAGTCACTCGCGTCTCGCCCGGCGCCGGGACCGTTCCCGGGACCGGTCCCGGCCCCGGAAAGAAGCGAGCCCGGAAGTGCCTTTTAAGATTCCCCTTGGTACACTGCTTAAGGCATGCCGCAACGAAACAGCCTCTCCATTATCAAGGCCAGCGAGAACAACCTCAAGGATATCGTCCTTGAGCTTCCGCACGACTCGTTTGTCGCCATCACCGGCCTCTCTGGCTCGGGCAAGTCTTCGCTCGCCTTCGACACGATCTACGCCGAGGGGCAGCGCCGCTACATCGAGACCTTCTCTCCGTACACGCGCCAGTTCTTCGACAAGGTTAAGCGCCCGCGTGTTGACCTGATTGAGAACGTCAGGCCAGCGATCGCCATCCAGCAGCGAACGAGGATCTTAAACTCGCGCTCGACTGTCGGCTCGATGACAGACATCAACGACTTCTTGAAGATTATCTGGAGCAACCTCGCAGTTCCGGTGTGCCAGACCTGCGGGCTCGAGCTCTCGCGGTGGGACGCATCCTCGCTCGCGGCGCTGCTCGAACGCTGGTGCGACGCGAAGCCTGACGCAACGTTCGTGCTTGGTGTGCGCACAAAGAATTCACCCGAGCTCCTTGAGCGCCTACAGACACTTGGCTACTCGCGTTACTTTAACGACAAGTCCGCGAGCCTGGAGAGCTTCGAAGATTCTCCTCCCCCGAAGAAGACCAAGGAAGTAATCGTCGCGATCGACCGCTGTCGCAAGCAGGGCTTCACACGCAAGCAGGTGCAAGACTCGCTCGACCAGTGCTTCTCGCTCGGGAGCGGCACCGTGAACGTCATCGAGCTGCGAGAGAAGCTGCTCAAGCCGCTGGCGCGGATAACGGTGCACCACGGCGAGGCAGCCGTTCGGCGCGAGTGCGAGACGCACGTGTTCAAGACTTCGTACCACTGCGGCGACGGCGAAGTGTCAGTCGAGCGCCCGCGCCCCGCGCTCTTCTCGTACAATCACCCGATCGGCGCGTGCCCGGAGTGCAACGGCTTCGGGAAGATCCTGGTGGTTGACCCGCACCGAGTTGTTCCAGACCACAGCAAGTCGATCGCAAACCACGCAATCGACTGTTGGCGCGGCAAGGCTGCCTCGTGGGAGTTCCGTGAACTCTTAAAGTTCTGTAAGGCGCAGGGCATCCCGACTGATGAGCCATGGTCGACGCTCTCGAAGGAACAGCAGGATCTCATATTTAACCACAAATCGCGCGCCTTCATCGGCGTCCTCCCGTGGTTTACGTGGCTTGAACGCAAGAAGTACAAGATGCACGTGCGGGTCTTCCTCGCCCGCTACCGTGGACAGGCAGACTGTCCGCAGTGCAAGGGGTCGCGCCTTAAGGCCGACGCGCTTGCGTACCGGGTGCAGGGCCTAACGATCTCAGACGTCTCCGCGCTGCCGTTGGAAGATCTCTACGCATGGTTTCTTAAACTTGAGTCGTCGCTCAAGGAAGAGAAGCGGCTCCCGCGCCAGCTCCAGGACGTATTCAAAGGTATCCATGGTCGGCTACAGTACTTGGTCGCGCTTGGGCTTCCGTACCTATCACTCGACCGGCAGTCGCGGACGCTCTCGGGCGGCGAGACGCAGCGCGTCAACCTCGTCTCTGCGCTCGGGAGCAACCTGATCTCGACCCACTTCGTGCTCGATGAGCCGTCGGTCGGGCTCCACGCCCGTGACACTGAAGAGCTCGTGAAGGCGCTGCGTGATTTAACGACCCGCGGCAACTCGCTCACGGTCGTCGAGCACGACCCAGACTGCCTCGACGCCGCCGACTCCATCCTTGAGCTCGGCCCAGAAGCCGGCGAGCGCGGCGGCGAGGTGACGTACTTCGGCCCACGAGACGGCTGGGGCGGGGTTCGAATGGCCCCCTTCTCGCTCGCCAGCTCACGCCCGAGCTTCTCGACGACGCTCTCCATTCGAAACGCCAAGAACAGAAACTTAAAGTCGATCTCGCTCGACATTCCGCTTCAGTCTTTTGTGTGCCTGACGGGTGTCTCAGGAAGCGGCAAAAGCTCGCTCCTGACTGAGGTGATCGAGGCGTCGTGGCACCTGCACAAGGGCGTTGTTCCAGGCGAGACGACAGCAGACGCAGAGGTGGCAGGCTTTGAGCATGTCAGCAACGTGCTGCTCGTCGACCAGTCGCCGCTCTCTAAGACTCCGCGCGCGAACATCGCAACCTACACCAAGGTCTGGGACCGGGTGCGCGACCTGCTCGCAGGAACCGACGACGCCAAGGCGCGCGGGCTCTCCCGCTCCTCCTTCTCGTTTAACGTCAACGCTGGGCGCTGCCCGACCTGCGAGGGCGCCGGCTTCATCCGCGAAGACATGCAGTTCCTGAGCGACGTCTTCATCGAGTGCGAGTCGTGCCTCGGCATGCGCTTCCAGGCTCCGGTGCTAGAGGTGCGGCTCAAGGGGAAGAACGTGCACGAGATCCTCACCATGACGGTAGACTCGTGCGCTGAGTTCTTCGAGGGCGACCTGCTCATCTCGAGCGTCTGCCGGGTGCTGAAGCAGCTCGGGCTCGGGCACATCACGCTCGGGCACCCGCTGAGCGACATGTCAGGCGGAGAGGCGCAGCGGCTCAAGCTCGTCCCCCACATCGTTGAAGGCTCCCGCAGCCGGTCGCTCTTCCTCTTCGACGAGCCAACGACAGGGCTGCACGTGCGCGACGTCGAGCGCCTGATTGAGCTCTTTGAGTTCCTGCGCGACAGCGGGCACTCGATCGTGTGCGTGGAGCACAACCTGAGGCTCATTGCTGCTGCTGACTGGATTATCGACCTAGGGCCCGAGGGCGGCTTTAAGGGCGGAGAGGTCGTTGCGCAGGGCACGCCTGAGGAGCTCGTTGCGAGCAAGGGCGTAAGCCTGACCGCGCGCTACCTGCGCGAGTTCGCCGAGCAGCACGGGCGGCGCAAGGTGTCGCGCCAGGCCTCAGCGAAGCGCAAGGGTCGCGCGGCGCCGCCACTTCCGAAATCGATCGACATCCTCGGCGCGCGTGAGCACAACCTAAAGAACGTCTCGCTCTCCGTGCCCCTCAATTCGCTCATCACCATCACGGGCGTCTCGGGCTCGGGCAAGTCGACTATCGCCAAGGACATCCTGTACGCCGAGGGTCAGCGCCGCTACCTCGACTGCCTCTCGCCGTACGCGCGGCAGTTCATCAAGGAGCTCAAGAAGCCGGCGATCGACGACATCCGCAACGTGCAACCAACCATCTGCGTCTACCAGCACACCTTCCAGCCCTCAGCGCTCTCTACGGTCGCCACGATGAGCGAGGTGTACAACTTCTTGCGCCTCCTGTACGCCAAGGTCGGCGTTCAGTTTTGTCCCGAGCACCCGAAAGAGGCTATCTCACCGCTCTCGGCTGAGCAGATCGCTGCCACCATCAAGCAGAGCTACTCCGGGCCGGTGAAACTCCTCGCCCCGGTCATTAACCAGAAGAAGGGAAACCACAAGGCGGTCTTCCAGCGCGCCATCGATACTGACATCACCGAAGTTAGGGTCGACGGCAAGATCGCTCCTCCGTCGCGCTTCGTCGAGGAGGGGCTCAAGAAGAGCGTCGTGCACTCGGTAGACTTCGTGACGGCGAGCTTCAACGCCTCTCGCATGCCCGCGGACCTTATCACAGACGGCGTCAAGCAGGCGCTCGCTGTAGGTGGCGGCACGGTGGTGCTGCTGAGCGGCTCCGACGAGCGGGTGTTTAGCTCTGAGCGCACCTGCCGAATCTGCCAGCGCGGTTTCTTTAAACCTGACCCTGAGGACCTCTCGTTTAACTCCCGCCGCGGCCGGTGCCCGAAGTGCGACGGCTACGGCGCCGTGCGCAACAAGCCCTGCCCAACGTGCGGCGGCGCGCGCATCAACGAGATCGGCCGCAACATCCGGCTCTTCGGGCAGAACATCCACGAGCTCTCGACGCTCACGGCGCCAAAGCTGCACGAGCTCCTGACGAAGCTCTCGCAGGACTCGCTGGCAAAAGAGATCGTTGAGCCGATCGTGCGAGAGCTCGACGGAAAGCTCAAGACCCTCTCAAGCCTCGGGCTCGACCACATTGCGCTCAACCGCGAGTGCGCCACGCTCTCAAACGGCGAGCTGCAGCGGCTCCGGCTCGGCACTGCGATGGGATCTCCGTTGTGCGGCGTGACGTACATCTTCGACGAGCCGAGCGCGGGGCTTCACCCAGACGACAACAAGCGGCTCCTCGATCGCCTCGCGGAGCTTTCTGCGAGAGGCAACACCGTCATCCAGATTGAGCACGAGATCGACAACATCATCGCGGCAGAGCACGTTATTGACGTTGGCCCTGGCGCCGGCACGCACGGCGGAGAGATCGTCTACCAGGGCCCCGTGAAAGGCGCAGCCGCATCTGCCCGCTCTGCGACCGGACGAGCGCTCTCGTCGCCGATCGATATCCGTGGCAAAGAGCGCGCAGCCTCTGGCGAGAAGCTCTCGGTCAGTGGCGCGTCCTGCAACAACCTGCGCGGCCTCTCGGTGTCGCTGCCGCTCAAGAGCCTCGTCACGGTGGCTGGCGTTTCAGGGTCCGGAAAGAGCTCGCTCGTGCACGGCGTTATCGCTGCGGCGCTCGCTTCGGCAGGCTCTTCGAAGAAGCTCTTTAAGGGGCCAGCCGGAGTCGTTGATAGCTCGCTCGACATCGAGCGCTTCCTGGTCGTCGACCAGCAGCCGATCGGGAAGACCTCGCGCTCTACCCCTGCCTCGTACCTCGGCGTCTGGGACGAGATCCGGAAGGTGTTCGCAGGAACGCTTGAGGCGAAGTCACGCGGCTGGACGACGAGCTTCTTCTCGCACAATGCCGGCAAGGGGCGCTGCCCAGCTTGCAAGGGACAGGGCGAGATAACGCTTGAGATGAGCTTCCTGGCGGAAGCGAAGGTCACCTGCGAGAGCTGTCTCGGCAGCCGGTTCACACCGGAAGCGCAGACGGTTCTCTTTAAGGGCATCTCGGTCAGCGAGGCGCTGCAGCTCACCTTCGAGCAGGCGCGCACCTTCTTCGTGAACCACAAGAAGATCCACCAGGTGTGCAAGCTCGCGTGCGAGCTTGGGCTCGGGTACCTCACGCTCGGCCAGCCGTCTTCGACGCTCTCCGGCGGCGAGAGCCAGCGCCTGAAGCTCGTCTCAGAGCTGCACGTATCGCGGCGCGGCCACACGCTCTACATCCTCGATGAGCCAACAACCGGGCTTCACCGGCTCGATGTCTCGCTGCTCCTCAAGGGCCTCCACGGGCTCGTCGACCAGGGACACTCAGTTCTCGTGATCGAGCACGACGCCGACACTATCGCGCAGTCTGACTGGGTAGTTGAGCTTGGCCCCGGTCCTGGCGAGCGAGGCGGGCGTATCGTGTTTGAGGGAGTGCCGAGCGCTCTCCTCAAAGCGAAGACTGGCTGGGGTGCGGCGCTGCGTGAGCGGGTCGCGCTGCACAGCGACGGTGGGTCGGAGGCCTTGCGGCTTGCTGACGAGCGCGAGGTTAGCGCTGCTGTTTGACGAGACGGTGGCGGACGCACTCCGTTGAAGACATGTGACGTCTCGGAGCAGATAGTAGCGAGGCGCAGCATTTCTCATCTTTTTGCTAATTCTTCTCTTTCTCCTGCACCTGCACTGGATTCCTAATCCTCATCCGGCTGTCCGACGCCAATAGCGCAGGCTA
>CAYPUA010000046.1:2197-11299 GCA_964413875.1 uncultured Bdellovibrionales bacterium | reverse complement strand
GCAGGTGCAGGTGCAGGTGCAGGAGAAAGAGGATGATGAGGAGAAGGCTGGGGAAAGGAACTCTCAGCTATTAGCTATCTCGGGAGAGAACAGGTTCTCTGCACAGCAGGACGGGCACCTGTACCTATGCGACTTCGTCGCCGATACGGGTGCCCGCTCCCTTTTTCCTCTCGTTGACTCTTGGTCTACCTAACTACAACGCCAGGCACCTGCGAGGTTATGAAATCGGATATATCCGGTGACTGGGTGTTTGAGTAAAGCGTCATGTCACCCTTTGAGCACACCTGCTCCTCCGAAACACTCGGATCGCTCTGTGACACAACACCCACGATTGCTAAGCCGCTGTCATCTTCGATGAACAGAGCTCCGCCTGAGTCGCCTTGGCATGGGTGACTCTCCTCTCCACGGAAGTCAATCCGAACATGATTGTCGGTGACAATTCGAATGATCGCTCGGCCCGCAACAACATCTTCGACCGCAGGACCATTATTCTCTGTCTGCCCGTAGCCAGCCACAATTGAAACCTCCCCAACTTCCGGAGCTCGCGACAGCAGTATCGGCGCGGCAGGAGCGGGCAGCTGCGAAGACGTGTGGACTATGGCTACGTCGTTGAAAAATATGTCTTCTGAGCCGAGGACATACCCAGGGTGTGTCACTACTCGCGACGAAGGCACATCTACTTTTGTTCCGTTCGCCACCACTCTTACGACGGCAGAGTCGGCCGATAGAAAGCAGTGCGCTGCTGTCAGTACCGCCGTGGGCGAGATCACCGTGCCGGTACAGCTTCCGACGAGGCTGCCATCGTCATTATCGAAGAGGAACAGCTTTACCACTGAGGAGGTGTCGCTGCTGCTATCCACTAGGCACTGCTCACCATCAGCCACCTTGAGCGACTTGCTGTACCCAATCGCGCTGCAGACAGCCGCCTCCTCCCCCGAGGATCCATCGCTTCCGCCGCCACACCCCATGGCAGCTACTACCAATCCGCTGAGCACGATGTTTTTTAGTGATACGGTAGAACGCTCTCTCAAGGGGCCCCCTCTGCTACGTGATAGCCAACTAAGTTTATTGCACCTGGCAGTTTGCCAAGGATGGGGGGAGCCTCCCCGTAAAGCTTGCGATTGTCAAACCATTTGTAAGAAACGGGGGGGGGCATGCTCTGTAGAGAACAGATTGAGCCTCCGAGCAGCTTGTAGGGGCGCATAGCCCCACGTCTCCTCCTAATCCTGATCCTTCTCTTTCTCCTTCTCCTGCACCTGCACTCACTCCTGCTCATAATCAAGACGTAGCCCTGAATAGCCTGCGCTATTCGTGTCGGACAGCCAGATGAG
Organism: uncultured Bdellovibrionales bacterium; assembly: GCA_964413875.1. Classification (GTDB taxonomy): domain Bacteria; phylum Bdellovibrionota_C; class UBA2361; order UBA2361; family OMII01; genus OMII01. Next base: position 9,968 of record CAYPUA010000046.1, on the reverse strand, counting down.
GATTAGGAATCCAGTGCAGGTGCAGGAGAAAGAAGAGGATGAGGAGAAGGATTGGGAGGGAGTCCTGAGCTATCAACTCTCCCGGGTGCGCCTAGTTCGTTCGAACGAGACGGCGGGCCTCCCAAGCGTAAGTCACCTTGGCTGTTCCGCCCTTAACGGGAACAACCTCTACAGTAGAGCCAGTGAGCTTCATGCCATCAGCCGAGAGCTTCGCGGTTGAAGAAGCAGGCGTGCCCTTGCTTCCCTTGACCTCGAATTTCACGTCGCTGTTCCCGAAGCTGCCAGTGAGCGCCACGCTTGTTACCTGCTCGTCGATCTTGTAGGCGTTTGGCCTGAAGGCAACCGTCGAGACGCTCTGGCCCCTAAGCGAGCCGCCTTCCTGCGTGAAGGCCAAGAGCCCACCCGGCTGCTGCTCGGGCAAAAGCATCTTGTCGTCCGTCATGCGCCACTCCCAGATGCCGCTCACCGTCATGCGTGGGTCTATCTTCTCCGCGTCCTGTGCCGCAGCAACCTGCGCATCATTAGCGGTGCCGCTGGCTGAACTTGGCGCGCTCTCGGACGACGACGAGCTCTGTGCAGGAAGCTGCCCCTCTGCGAAGCCAGCGAACCAGTCAACGGAGCCGCCCACGATCTCCTTTCCATCAACGCGGCGCTTGAAGCCATTTGAGGCGAAGATGTTCTTCGTCTTCTCGTCAACGCGGTCGCCCTTCGCGCCGATTGCGAAGACGCCGACGTCTGCTAGGCGCTTCACCTCTCCCTTCTGGCTCACGCCATCTTGGTTGAAGTCAAACCAGAGCGCGACTGCATTCAGCTCCTCGCCCTCAAGCCAGCCGCTCTTGTCGATGTCGAGGGAAGCTAAGGCGTCGTAGCCATTCTTCCACTCCTTGCCAAAAGTGTGGTTGCCGAAGAGCTGTGTTGCGTCCTTGATCTCTCCAAGCCCGGTCGAGTCGTACACAACAAGTGGCGTCATCCCTGAAGCGCGCCACTGGAAGGCCTTCTTCTCGCCGTTTTTACCGTCTAGCGGGAAGGCGGCAAACGAGACCACTTCGTCGATGTTCACGTCGTTGGACCACAGGAGCGAGACCGGCGAGTTGAAGTTGACCACGTTTATGGCGAGCACGTCGCACTGTAGCCTCCTCGCGAGATTGACGAGAGTTGGGTCTGCTGGCCCGCACCCCTGACTGGCCGACCGATTCACGAACGCAAAAGCTTCCAGAACATCGGTTGGGGCGCCGAACAGGTTGGTGCTGTAGGAGGTGAAGTGATTTGCGCCCCAGCTACGGATAATATTTGTAACGCATCGATCGGCATCATCGTTGTTGCCTGACTGGCGGCGAGCTGTGAGCAGGTACTGAAGCTTTGCTGCCGTATTTGCGCCGATAGCCTCATCAAGGCAGCTCTCCAACGCACTACCGATGCATGAGCTTGCCGCGTTAACGCCGGCGAAAGTCCCGAAGCCGCCAACACCAACCTTCACAATTGCGCTCGTTGTGTTTACCGTTGGTTCCTGCGTGGGATGGTACAGCACCGCTCCAACCTTCATGAGGTTGGCCTCGAGCCTCTTGCAGATATTGTCAGGTGTAAGGCAGGTGTTCTCTGGCGGGTACAGCTCCGTTCCAGATGGGCACACGAGGGTGCATGGGTCTGAGCTTGGCACTCCCCCAACTGGCCCCACCGGCACTCGTCCGCCGAAGGGCACGCCAGCGCAGTCAAGGCATGAGGTGTTGTCGCCACACCTTCTGCATGTATAGGTGGAGCTGCCTGGCTGTCCGCAGCCGCAGTCAGTGACTTGGGTTGTGCCGTTTGGAATTCCTGCGCAGTCGTAGCTCACCTCGGGAGAGCTCATCGACTGTGCGGCTGCTACTTGTGTTAGGAGAAGAAGCGAAGCGACGGTCAGGGTAGAGAGTGAACCTTTCATGAACCAGCTCCGTCAATGCGGGTAGGCAAACCTGTTCTGGGGTCTTTAAGCAGAAGAAAGTCCTCAGACTCCCGGATGCTACTAGTATGAAACGTTTAGGGCTGCGTGTGCACTATCCTAGTCGCGGCGCTATAAAAGCTACCAAAACGTATCTTTACAGCTACTTAGAAGCCTCCTGCAGGTCCGAGCTTTAAATATCCTATCGCAACGAGACCTACCCCACCTGCCCCCAAATCTCTATCATGCGGGCACTCGTCACTCAGATGTCTTTACCACTACGCTCAAAGCTCGCTTCCTGCCTCTCAGCACTCGTAGTGCTCGCGTCTATCCTCGCCCTCCATCCTCTCATCGTGCGCTTCTTCTCTACGCACTACCTCGGAGGCGCCGAGGGAGATGGCGGGCTGTACGTGTGGCTGGCAAGCTCTTTCCACTTTAGCCCGCGCACGGCACTCGCCTTCGAAACCGGAGCACTCTACCCGTACGGCCTGACGCGCGCGTGGAGCGACTCCTTCCTGCTCCCTTCTGCCTTTGTGCACCTCTTGGCGCTCCTCGGCCTCTCGCTCCCCGTTGCCTACAACATAGTGACCCTCGCCGCGATGACGCTCAACGGAACTGCTACTGCCCGGCTTGCGCGCGCACTCGGGGCCTCTGCTCTTTGGTCGCTCGCTGCAGGAGTCTCCTTCGCAAACAGCAGCTACATCTTCGGAAATCTCGGGCACCCGCAGCTCCTCTATTTCTTCTGGGTTCCGCTCGCCTGGTCGCTCGTTGTCTCAACGCCCGAACATCCCCGGCGCTGGTGCCTCGCTGGGCTGTGCGCGGCTGCGTCGTTTTACTGCGCTGTGTACTTCGCCGTCTTCGCTGCCCTGGGGCTCGGCCTCATCGCTGCCCTCTCGGTTTTAAGCGAGCGCATCTCGCTGAAGCAGATGACACTAGCTGGCATCGCGCTCGGTATCGGACTGCTGCCGATAGCGTACGCCCTGCCAGCGTACCTCGCGGTGCAGGAGGCTTTCGGCGAGCGGCACCTGTACGAGGCAGCAGCGTTCGCTGCAACCGGGCTCTCGTACCTGGCGTTCTCGTCGCTCAACTCGCTGTGGGGCGTGACTGCGAGCTTCACGCAGCCGGAAGCGACTCTCTGCTCTGGCTACCTTGTCACTGCCGTAGTGCTCGTCGCCGCAATTGTCCGGAGCTGGCGCCGAGCAGCGTTCCTGTGCGCAGTAAATAGCGTTCTGATCGCCATCGTGCTCCTCGCTTCTTCTGTAAAGGGGCACGGCCCGCTCGCGCACATCATCGCGGGGCTCGCCGCTTGGGCAACGCTCCTCGCAGCAGCGCTCATGGTGTACCGACTGCGGAGCCCAGCGGCGCTGCTCTATGCAATCGCCGCCGTGTTCTTCGTGCTCTCGCTTGGCCCCGGTGGCGAGCAGGTAAAAGACGAGCCCATGTGGGCGCCGCTTGCGACGCTCTGGGATCTAGTCCCTGGGGTAGACGCGATTCGCGCCGTTGGCCGCTACGGAGCAGTCGTGGTGATGTCGATAAACATCGCAGCGGCGCTGAGCCTCTCGGCGCTACGCAGCAAAGCACTACAGGCAGCTCTCGGCGGGGCGCTCTTCCTGTGCACCATCGGCGAGAACTCGGTCAGCGCCTTCTCGTTCGATCCGATTGCTCCAACGCCGCCTGCGTTTGCGGCGCTCAGCAAGAGGCTCAGCCCCGATGAGCCTGCAATCGTGCTGCCGTTTGCGAGCCGTGCCGAGAACGGCGAAGTGAGCTGGCGCAACCTCGCTCTGCTCAACACAAAGTACTCTCTCTGGGCGACTCCGCTCGGGATAAGGCTTGTGAACGGCTACTCGGGTCAGCGCTCGCGGCTGCAGTACGATCTCTCTGAGTCGCTCCTCTCTTTCCCCTCAAGGGAGAGCCTTACGCAGCTCGATCGCGTGTGTGGGCTGCGCCGGATCGTCGTGCTCCCCGGCCTGTTCCAGAACTGGGACGCTAAGCGCTTTGAGGAGCAGCTCTCTTCGTTTCCGAACCGGCTCGCCGTCGAGGAGCGGCTGCCTGACGGAAGCCTTATCCTCTGGCTCCACCCGGGGACTAACGTGCATGCTGAGAGCTCGCCAACTTTCCTCGTGCCTAGGGGCAGTTCGGCGACCCTAACCCGCATTGCGGCAAGCGGTGAGCTGGGCTGCACATTTACGACAACAGCAGTTTCAGAGCCTGGAGGAGCACCGGTTGCTCCTGGCCCTTGGCTCTCTGTCTTCGGGGATCCTCAAGAGAAGATCGCTGTTGAGCTCCCGGCTCTTGCTCAGGGTGTTAGGCCCGGCACCTTTACAGTAAGCGTAAGCGGGGGTTGCCGGGCTTCCCTGGAATGTGCCCTACCGCTCAGCCCTGTCCCCCCTGCTCAACCTAAATTTGTTTGCGGAGTAAAGTGAGCGCAGCGCGTATTCGTTGAAGCTTTAATTGGCCCCTGCTAGGGTTACCCCCATGAGAGCGCAGATATTCCTTCCGTCCGTCCTGCTCGCTGCCCTGTTGCTTGCCATGCCGCGCCTCGGTCTAGTCGCTGAGGAAGGCTTCCCCTCGGCAACCTCACCTGAGAGCTCCAACGAAGTAATTACGGTAACGAGCTCCGGCGTCTCGCCAGCTACCCTTGAGATGAAGCGCGAAGACAGCATCGTGCTCTTCCTCAACGACACCCCAGACTCGCTCGTCACGATGGAGCTCACCTTCGGCAAGCTCACGTCGCACTGCGCTTCAGAGAACCTCAAGATCGGAGAGGATGGAGTCATCCGCTCAGTGGCGCCGATCGCGCCGAAAGATTTTGCGACCGCCTGCTTCCATGACCCAGGAACCTACTCGTACACCATCTACGGGCTAAAGCAGGCGCCGCAAGGCGTCAAAGGCTCAATCATCGTCAAGTAAGACTGCGCCACGCGGCGCACCGGGAGGAACTATGCACCGCAAGCTCCGCACGCTAGCCCAAAAACGCTTCTTAGGAGCGGCAGTCGCGCTGCTCGCTTCCGGGTGCGGGGCAACCGTCCACTCGAACCTGCCTGCCGGAGCGCCGATGCCAGCAAGCCTCGCTCTCCTGCCTGCTGACTACTCAGTCGACATCCCGCGCGAGAGAATTAACCTCGTGCGCCAGTCCATCATTAACCAGCTCCGAAACCGCGGCTTCATCGTGCTCGACGAGCAGGCGGTCACCCTGCTGTGCTCGTCCCCTGCCTGCCCCGAGCGCGACAAGCTCGCGCAGAAGTACATCGTCGACGGCTTTGCGACGCTGCAGCTCAAGTCCTTCTCGCGCAACAACTTCGTGGCTGGGTACTACAACGAGCTCTCGGGGCAGCTCTCCGTGGCGAATCGTTCCGGGCAAGACCTCGTCACGGTCACCAACACCGAGAATGAGGAGGGCGGGCTGCTGCTTCAGTCCGGGCAGCTCTTTCAGGCGATCATCTCGTCTGTGAAGAACACTGGCGATGAGACCTTCGACAAGCTCGCCGACAAGTTCTCGCACACCATCGTAGAGAAGCTCCCTCCACCGGCTGAGCCGCCGACCAGAATCACGCAAGAAGGCGTGCAGGTCGCACTCAACAGCGCCACTGCAACCTGGAGCTCCCCGACAACGTACCGAGTCTGTGCCAAGGGCACCCCCGTCTCCTTCGCATACCTCGTCACTGCAAAGAACCGCACCAACTTGCGCGAAGTCTCGCCGGGGCTCTACTGCCGGAACTTCTCCGCGCTCGTGGCAGAAGACCCCTCGCACGACGCGTCAATCGAGCTGCGCTCAGCTTTCGGCACCTCTGTCAGACAGGACGTCTCGCTCCCCTCCTCCCCGCCGTGCGACCTAAAGAGCCGAATCGAGGCGAACGGCGGCGAGCTGCGTGTTGCGTGCGCCAGTGTCGGCTCTTCGGCAGCCTCTGGCTGCACCGGAGCAGCAACACCGTGCTCAGCGCAGAAGGTCGTGCTCTTCACCGCACCCTCCCCAGCCGGGCCCTTCGTCAAGGCTGGAGAGTTCTCCTCTCCTAGCGCCCCGCTTCCAGCCGGAGGCGCCAACGTGCAGGTCATGACAGTTGGCGCAGGTGGTGTCGCGTCGCTTCCGGTTACAGCGCAAACGAGGTAGGAGCAAACGATGAAGAAGCTCGCACAATCACTCTGCATACTCTTCGCCGCAGCACTCGCTGGCTGCCAAGCGACGTACAAGCACACCTTAAACTTTAACCCCTCTGAGCCGATCCGCATCGCAGTGCTGCCATTCGCACAGGTGGACTCTGAAGGAAAGCTAACCCGCGCTGACGAGGGCTTGCTGATAGACAACGTCGGGCTCGTCTCATCGAAGCAGCGCGAAACGCCGGCTGAGTTCATGCAGTCGCTCATTCAGTCTGAGCTCTCGAACGCCTCGCTCGACGTCATTACTCCCGCCATTGTGCAAGCAGACCTCCTGCACTACGGCTACGCCACCCCCGGCAGCAACCCTGTGACGATTGACCTACAGCGCGTCTTTGCCGCAGACCCGCGCGAGATCTGCACGAAGGTGCTCTCGTGCGATGCCGTCATGTACGGCAAGGTCACGCGCTGGGACCGCTCCTACTACGCCATCCAGTCAGTCGCCACCGTCGCGATAAACTTAAAGCTCGTCTCGGCGAAGACCGGGAAGCTCATGTACGAGATAGATGCAGAGGACTCAGACAGCCGCGGCATTACGAAGGGCCCTACCGGCTTCTCAAATCTGGCGCTTGAGCCGATTAAGGGCCTCGACAACGAGATTATCCAGAACCTGGCGCGTGACGTCGCTGACAAAGCTATTCTGCCGCTGTCGAACCGCAGCCGCCCTGAGTTCCTCAAGACTGCTCCTCCCGCCATCATCGCCTCCGGCCACGGCGCACGCAGCGGCGTCGTTGAGGCCAACGGCAGGGTGGTCGTTCTCGCATTCGGCAGCCCAGGCCAGACAGCCACCTTCTCAGTCGGAAACGTCGCGCTCAACATCCCTATGCTTGAGCGTGCGCCTGGGCACTACGTGGGTGAGTACGTAGCTCTGCCGGAGGACTCCTTCTCCGGGCAGTACGTCGTAGTGTCGCTCAAGGATGAGTTCGGCCGCGCCACCTCACAGAAACTCGCCAAGACCCCGCTCAGCCGCCGGTAACTCAATGCGCCTCGTTAACCTTAGCCACGCGCTCCTTGCGCTCACGGCAGCATTTCAGCTCACCGCCTGTAGCGCCTCGCAAGCACCCCTCGCGCCGTCGCTCGCTATGGTGGAGTCCCTTCAGCGCGCGGGTGGCTCGACCAGCGCTGCTTCAGAGCTTGAGGCACCGGTAGTGATGGTGCACTTCTTCGCAACGTGGTGCACGCAGTGCACCTTTGAGTTTCCGCACATCATCGGGCTGCGCCGAAGCATCGATCCAGTAAAGCTCGGAATTGTCGCTATCGCGATAGATGACTCTCCCGAGGCGGTCTCAAAGCTCGCTGCTTCGTACAGCTTTCCGTTCCCGGTTCTCGTCGACAACGGAAGCGACGCCAAGAGCGCCTTCGCTGTCACTGACCTGCCGCTGACCGTGTTTCTTTCGCGAGACGGAAAGCCCGTCATGATTCAGGACGCGAAGTCTGGCTCGGCGACCAACCGCTTTGAAGGGGCGTACGAGTGGGACCGTGGAGCCGCACTGGCAGCGGTTCAGCGCGCGCTGTAGCACCGAAGCTGGCTAGCGCAGCACTTCTGCAAAGCCCCTACTCCTCTTCTTAATCTTTCTCCTCCTCCTGCACCTGCACTCACTCCTGCTCCTGCTCCTGCTCGTAATCAGGAAATTTTTGCCAGTTCAAAGAAGGTGCTGGAGAGGGAGCGAGGAATTAGGTGCAGGTGCAGGAGAAAGAGAAGGA
>CAYPUA010000046.1:0-2097 GCA_964413875.1 uncultured Bdellovibrionales bacterium | reverse complement strand
CGACAGCGCCCTCGAAAGCTCCTCGGCTATCGCGTCCATGAACTGCTCGGTGCTCAGGTAGTGCTCGCGCTTGAGCGAATCGCCGTGCACGCAGAGCGCTAAGTCCTTCGTCATCTTTCCGCTCTCAACGCAGCTCACGCAGACCTTCTCAAGCGTGTCGGCGAACGCCACAACATCTGGCGTTCCGTCAAACTGCCCGCGGTACTTAAGCCCCGTGGTCCACGCAAAGATTGAGGCGATCGGGTTGGTGGAGGTCTCCTTCCCCTGCTGGTGCATTCGGTAGTGGCGAGTCACCGTGCCGTGCGCAGCCTCAGCCTCGATCGTCTTGCCGTCCTCTGTCATGAGCACGGAGGTCATGAGGCCAAGAGAGCCAAAGCCCTGCGCAATCGAGTCTGACTGCACGTCGCCGTCGTAGTTCTTGCAGGCCCAGACGAAGCCGCCCTTTGACTTCATGGCGTAGGCGACCATGTCGTCGATCAGCCGGTGCTGGTACTCGATGCCGGCGGCCTCGAACTTCGCCTTAAACTCGCCGTCGTAGATCTCCTGGAAGATGTCCTTAAAGCGCCCGTCGTAGGCCTTAAGGATCGTGTTCTTCGTTGAGAGGTACGTCGGGAGCTTCTTGGCGAGCCCGTAGTTGAGGCAGCTTCGCGCGAAGCTCGCGATTGACTCGTCCAGGTTGTACATCCCCATCGCAACACCGGAGCCAGGGAAGTCGAACACCTCGTACTCGACTGGCGCTCCGCCATCGGCTGGCTGGAACTTCATCGTGAGCTTCCCCTTCCCCGGAACCTTAAAGTCAGTCGCGCGGTACTGGTCGCCGAAGGCGTGGCGCCCAACGACGATCGACTCGGTCCACCCAGGAACAAGCCGCGGAATGTTCTTGCAGATGATCGGCTCGCGGAACACTGTGCCCCCGATGATGTTCCGGATGGTGCCGTTGGGCGACTTCCACATCTTCTTGAGGCTAAATTCCTTCACGCGCGCCTCGTCAGGCGTGATCGTCGCGCACTTGACGCCAACTCCGTACTTCTTGATCGCCTCGGCCGAGTCAATCGTCACCTGGTCGCTCGTCGCATCACGGTGCTGCACCGAGAGGTCGTAGTACTTAAGGTCGATGTCGAGGAAAGGCAGGATCAGCTTCTCGCGGATAATCTGCCAGATGATGCGAGTCATCTCGTCGCCGTCTAGCTCGACTACCGGGTTCTTTACCTTAATCTTTGCTGCCATAGGCCCTCGCGATTATTTGCCCGGTATTAGTACCAGGGATGCGGGCGGGGCAAAAGTGGCAGGTGCGTGCCTTTTTTGCGGCGTGCGGGGGCTGCTGAGAAACCCGATGCTTTCGCTACCCTCGCCCAAACACCCCCTTGAGGGTGCCAAACTCCGACCGCCAGACCTTCATCGCAGAGAATCCGGATTCTTCCGCGAGCCGCACGAACTCCGGCTCCGAGTAGAGGCAGAGCGGCTCAACCACACCGTGCTTCTTGGCCAGCTCAGGCGCGAGCGCCCCGAAGCGCTCATCCACTCGCTTGCCGCTCTCCGAGTACCCCTGCGACAGCTCGCTATCCAGGCAGGCGCAGGACAGAAAGAGCCTCGCTCCTGCTCCCATGCGAGCCGCAAAAGAGCTGAGCACTCCGACCGCCGCCGGGTACCGAAGGTAGTGAATCATTCGCTGCGAGTAGAGAAGGTGCACTGCTCGGGGCATTGCATCCTCCGGCATCTGGCAGACATCCCCAGCAAATGCCGATACCCGGGGCTCGGGGTGCTGCGAGTTCACCGACTGCAGCAACTCTGGCCGCACAGCGAGATCGACCATCAGAACAGACAGCCCCGCTGCCGCGAACCTGGCTGTCTGTGCTCCGAGCCCCGCGCCTAGGTCGACTGCTACTGCCGGCGTAAACCTCGCGCTTATTTCTTCAGCGAACCGCAGCGCCGCCTCGTCAAGCTCATCGATCCGCTGCGAAGCGATATCGGGGCCGTGATGCCCCGTCGTCTCGACTAGGGTATCCCCGTGGGAGTTAAGCTGCTTCGCGTTGACGGTTCCAGATTTCTCAGAGCTCATGTTAAACCTGTTCCAAGCAAGTGCCGTTTGCCCCTGAG
>CAYPUA010000045.1:0-19464 GCA_964413875.1 uncultured Bdellovibrionales bacterium | reverse complement strand
ACCGCTGACCTCTACACTGCCAGTGTAGCGCTCTACCAACTGAGCTATAGGCCCGTACTGGAGCCGTGGAGGTTAAATGAAAGGGTGGCGTGTGTCAAAACCGGGGGGCTCTAGAAAGCTCCCTGACAGCGCCTCAGAAGACTCCGTAGCCCCTTTCCAATTGAACAGTTAGGGCATTTGAAAGTTTGCTCCAGTTCTTATAACGTAGCTCTCGGCGGGCTGTGGCGCAGACCGGTAGCGCACTCCTTTGGGGTGGGAGAGGTCGGAGGTTCAAATCCTCTCAGCCCGACCAATCACCCAGAAATAGCCAATTCGCGTTGTCTCACGAGAGTCTGGGACAGCCCCTTAGGCAAGGCGTGGAGTTCTGCTTAGCGCATTGACTTTGCGCGGCGCAGCAGGCCATTCAAAACGGCCTCGTTTAGCAGAGCCAAATCACCTGGGCCCCAGTCACCGGACACTTTGATGGCACGGTTGAGGGCTTTCATCGCCATCGGAAGCCCTTTTGCAACTGCCGCAGCCTCTTCAAGCACTGCAGCCCACTCCGATGCAGGGTACTCCGTGAAGGTCTTAAGCGCGTCTACGCTCCGATCCAGCTGTTCAAGCTTCAAAGCGCTCGTGCGACCGAACTCTCGGCTCCTGGCATCCATAGCTCTGATGTGCCAAACGAGTCTGCCGCTTTCACCAATGACGAGCGCAGGCGGAGCTCTGAGGGCAGCCTGTGGGAAGCCAGCTTCGAAGAGTATTGAACCGGCCAGAAGACGGGTCCCTTCGAACCTACCTTCATTAGCTGGATCGCGTAGAACGCTCGCAATAGTTGCAGCAATTCTATTGCGCAGCGCGAAGTCTCGAATTGTGACGTCAGAAAACAACTCTTCGCACATCGCCGTGAGAAGAGCATCTCCATCTTCTCCGAGTAACTGAGCTGTGCGGACTAAATCCTTGAGACAAAGCTCAATATTGGCCTCATTTCCAGAACGTTTTGCTGCTACGAGCTGATGCGCAAACCTAGCACTGAGAAACGTAGGCATCTTTTCGAGCGTGCCGTGCTGATCCTCAATCCTCTGAAGAATCGGCTCGCTTGTATCGCCATTACGCCCCTGAGTTGCAGCTACGAGACCTCGTACAAATTGCACAGCAGATATCTCGAAGTATTGGTCATTACCCGAGAGCAGAAGTGTATTGAGCTGGTTTACCGCGGGTGCCGGCGCAAGGGTATGGTCCGAGCGGACTCTCAGGCCAACCACGTATCCGGCTAGCCAGCCCACAAGCGGATCAGAGCGTGACCAACGCGGCATGTCGTCGAGAATCTTCTCAGCTGCTACCCAATCGCTGGACATGGCAGCCTCAAACGCGCGGAGCCGAATGCCTGCCTCGTTCACAAAAAGCGTTGCGTTCTTACACTCAGGTAAGAGCGCACGAACCACCTGGAAGCAGGTGTTAATCGCTCGCGCCGAGCCTCTTGTTACGCAGACATCGACCGCTTCATTGAGGATTCGGAGGCTTATGTTCGGACCGGAGAAGTGATCAAGAAACGCCACTACTTCATCGAAAGTCCGCTCCTCCATGAAATCTCGAATCGCCAGCGCGAATCGCGAAAGATCCGCTTGTGGTGTCAGCAAATCGTGGAACTTGTAATTTTTCGGAATCACTGCCGAGAGAACAGCATCGAGTGATTCCATCTGATCGGTGGCTAGCGCGGCGCGCACCGCCGGGGCGATCGCATTTAAGAAGCAACGAGGACTCAGCGGGGCATCTTGATCAAAACCCAACGCGGCTTTGAGTTTTACCGCTAGTGCAAAAGCGCGGCCCTCATCATTGAGCATTGTGGCGATCCCTATCGCATCTCCAAGGGCCTGCGAGTGAGGCGTCGGTGCCGCCTTCCAGTCCTTGCGGTCAGCCACCCGATTCGAAATGTCCTCCGCCATCTCTAGCAACTTAGAAAGGGGCGACAGTCGTGGCAGGTTGGTTTCCGGAGCGGCGTCTCGAGTAGCCTGCCGATCAAAGAATTCCTGCACTACCTCCAGAGCATCGAGCTTCACCGGCACTTCGATCACCGACTTCTCCATGTCAGGCGTCATTACCGTTAGAGCCAGTTCAACTCCAGTTGCACCCCTCCCCCGCAGCCGTGCTTGCACGACCTGTACGGTCGGATGCTTAGAAAGAGGCAATGCGTTGGCAACGGCAACTAGAACGCCACTCGCCGCGAGTCGAGGATCTTTCATGAAGTCCTCGCCACGCGCATGTTTACTGAAAAATTCTTTCATAGTTTTACCGGGCTTCTACAGGCGCCAGGCACTTTAAGTATCGGCAATTTCGGATCCTTAAAGAATGTCACCGAGTACCGGCATGCGTCGGTAATAGACCGATTTAGTACCAAATAGAGAATCTTATCTTGTTTTCTCAGTCCGTGGGACCGCACTAGCCTCGCGACTGGCGGCTTTTTTGAGCCTTTCCTGCGCGGGCAGGCTTACTAACGCGCCGCCACGTCAATCACAAACCGGTACCTGACATCTCCCTTGAGCACACGCTCGTAGGCTTCATTAATTTGCGACATCCGGATCATCTCGACATCAGACACGATCCCTTTTGCGGCGCAGAAATCGAGCATCTCTTGGGTTTCTCGGATCCCGCCTATCGCGGATCCGGAGACCGAGCGTCGTGGCATGATAATGGAGAACGGGTGGATCGGAGGCGCCTCCGTCGGCACTCCCACCAGCACGAGATTTCCGTTGAGCTTAATCATCCCAAGCACAGAGTTCAGGTCGTGGTTGCCTGACACTGTGTCAAGAACGAAATCGAAATGACACGATGCTTTCGCAACCTGGTCAGGGTCTTTTGAAAGCAGGAAGTGGTGTGCGCCGAGCCTTCGTGCATCAGCTTCTTTCGAGGGTGATGTGCTTATAACCGTGACTTCAGCGCCAAAAGCAACAGCGAACTTGACTGCCATGTGCCCGAGTCCGCCCAAGCCCAAGACGCCTACTTTCTGTCCTTTGCCAACCTTCCAGTGCTTCAGTGGCGAGTACGTCGTGATACCTGCACAGAGCAGCGGCGCTACAGCCTTGAGGTCAAGCTTCGGATCAACTCGCAGCACGTAGCTCTCGTCCACAACGATGTGAGACGAGTACCCTCCTTGAGTGGGAGTCTTCTGATCCTGTTCAGTGCTGTTGTAGGTGAGCGAAAGATGTCCAGCACAGTACTGCTCCTCGCCACCTTTACAGCTCGGACACGTGCGACATGAGTCCACCATGCAGCCGACTCCCACTACGTCTCCTTCTGAAAACTTTTTGGCGCTGCCGCCTGTCTTGATCACCCGACCGACGATCTCGTGCCCTGGCACCATCGGGTACACCGAGTTGCCCCACTCCCCGCGCGCTTGGTGAATGTCTGAATGACAGACCCCACAGTAGAGGATCTCGATGAGCACGTCGTTGGGGCGAACATCTCTGCGCTTGAGCTCGAACGGTCCGAGGGGAGTAGTTTCGCTTAGTGCTGCGTATGCATGTGCTTTCATGGGGCTCCGAGACAGCTTCTCTGGTTTATTTGGTCCACTGAAGCATAGTATTCCCCTACCCTTAGCGGAAGATGCCGAATCGGGGGCACATCTCTCTTGTCGACCTGCCACTAGAGGTGAATACTGGAGAGAGCTGCTTGTCGCGGCTCGTTTTTGCTTAGAGGATCCTCTCCTATGATTATCCGAATCGCTTTAGCTCTCGTGTGCGCTATGTCCGTTTCAGCTTGTTCAATGTTCGGCGGTGGTTGCCAGGCCCGAAAAGGCTCGGATGCCGGGACCGCCTGTTCATGCGGAAAAGCTACGAGTGAGTGCGCCTGTGCGACAGGCGACTGCTCGTGCGCTTCCTGCGGGTCGGGTAAGCACTCGGCTGACTCTTCCTGCCACGGGTAGAGCTACTGGGTGAGACCCAACTCTCGGCGCAGCTGCTCTACGTTGCTGTCGGCTGCTTCTCCTTCAGCGACCGGTGCAACAGACCTGGCGGGCTGTGCAGGCTGACCAGCCACTCCCGGTACTTCGTCGAAGCTTTCAAGGTCGGTGGCTTGCGGTTGAACTCCAACGGGGACTCCTGCCGGCTGAGAACGCTGCGCTTTCCCTGCGCTCGCGGCTAGCTCCTCAAGTGGGTCGAGAGGTGTTGTGGGTCGCTGCGTCTCTTGGCGGCTTTCTTGCTCTGGTGCTGCCGGGCGTTTGAGTTGGCCCGGCGGTTTTGCCTTGTTGGCTGTTGGCGTGGCCGTGGCGGCAGCCGGTCTCGCCTCGCCGTCTGGAAAATCAACGAAATCGTCGTCTAGGGCTGCCCCCGCCGGGGCGGATTCCTCGGCCGGAGCAGCATCAGTTGCTTCATCTCTCTTTTCGGGTCGCGGCAAGCCGGGCCCCAGTGGCTCTAGCTTTTTCACAACCGCAAACGGTATGAGCACCCGATCGCCGATCTGCAGGCTGCTCAGATCTTTCCCCGCATTCGCCGCAGCGATCGCCTTCTGGCTTTTGGCACCGTCCGCATACCACTCGCTGATCTGGGCCAGAGTTTCACCCGGCGCCGACACAACGTGCACCAGGTACTTTCCATCCGGGCGTGCTGGTTGCTTAAACTTGCTCGGCGTCGGACAACCGAGAAGCAGAAACGAGCAGAAGGAGACCGCGACGAGCGTGCCCTTCACTCGATATCGACCCGCGGACGTCATGAATGACTCTACTTGGCGAGCTTCGTTATTGAGGTGACCTGCTCTGAGTACTTCGGCTGTAGGCGCTGCTCTACCACCAGCTCGACTGCGTCTCCTTCAGCTATTCCCTTCAACGAAACTTGCGGAGCAAGGTAGAACGGCATCGTCATAGCCATCATCCCAACCACTTCGCCGGACGAGTCTCGGTAGTCGGGAATCTCCTCGTGCTTGACGAGGATCTCATTTGCTGCTCGCCCCTCTCCGGGCAGGGCGCGTACGACGCCTTTGACTTTAAATGTGTAGGAGTCCTCAGCGACAGCTGGGGCTGCCGAGAGCGTGAGCGCAATTACAGCTGCCAGAAGTTGTTTCATTATTCGTCTACTCCTCCGCGAAGAATCCAGATCCGGCCCGCTATGAAGATGCAGTACATCGCAGTCACAGGGATACCGAGGGCGATAAGGATAAAAAGAGGTACCTCAAGTCGCGTCTTGATCGACTGTATGAAACCAAACATCAGGCCAGAAAAAATCCCTGAGCCGGTGATTACTACTGCGGCAACGATTACTGAGCGTCGGAACCAGAGGTACAGGGCGGTGAGGAGCGCTGCAAGACCGACCGTGATCTGCCCCATCATGGGTATCAGGAAAAATGTCGCAAAAAAGAAAGGGGCACACAGGAGGGAGACGGCAAGGGTGATGAGTATCTCACGAACTGTTACTGGCGGGATCTTTCGGACCCTCTGGCGCACGTGAAACTTTTCGAAGTCGTCGAGCCTAATATGCGGTGCCACGAATGCTTGTCCCATGAATTTGCTCCACCCCGTTTGTCCTGAGGAGTGTAGCCCAGGGCGCATGGCAGCTCAACTAGAGGCGATATCCTCGGCATCAGCCTCGGATTCCTCGGGAATGAGCGTTAAAAGCACCGTATCGACACTGCCGCGCGATCGCTTGACGATTTTAAATTCGTACCCGCTATCCTTAATCGACTGCCCTACTTCCGGAATACCGCTGAAGAGAACATTCAGCAGCCCGGCAACCGTCGAGTACTCTGCCGACTCGGGCAATCGCTTCGGCAACAATCCGCTCACATCGAGTATCGAAGCGTGAGCGTTGACCAGGTACTCGCCAGGCTTGCGCTGCTCCACTGCCGGACGCTCATCGTCGTACTCGTCTTGAATCTCGCCTACGAGCTCCTCCACGATGTCCTCAAGCGTCACGAGCCCTGAGGTGACCCCAAATTCGTCGACGACGATGGCCATGTGGTTACGCTTGCTCTGAAGCTCGCGCAGCAGTACCCGAATCTTCTTCGTCTCTGGAACAAAGTACGCTGGCCGCATGATGTCAGCGAGCTTGAAAGGCTGCTTCTCCATGACACGCCGCAGCAGCTCCTTCGAGTGAACGATTCCTACGATGTTGTCACGCGAGCCAGAGAATACCGGCATGCGCGAGTACCCTTCCTTCGCTGCGACGTCGAGCACCTGCTGTGTGTCCGACTCCAGGGCTACACAAGCCATCTGCGGGCGCGGCACCATGATTTGCCGAACCAATCGCTCGTCGAAGCTGAATACTTTTTCGATGAGCTCGTGCTCGGTCTTCTGGATTGATCCAAGCTCTCCACTGCGTGCGCTCTCCGCAAGCAGAAGCCGCAGCTCTTCTTCAGTGTGGGTCTCCCCTTCTGCCTCAATTCGGATACCGAAGGGAGTGAGGACAAGCCACGTGAGGCTGTTGATGAGCCATACAAGCGGTGCTGTCATCGAAGCGAAGAGGCGCAGCGGCATCGCGCACACGTACGTCAGCTCTTGCGGGTAGTAGATCGCCGCATACTTCGGCACAGCTTCGCCGAAAACGAGATGAAGGATGGTGATGATTAAAAACCCGAGCGGCACCGCGATCTGGTGCGCCAGGAGATCGCTAATCGGCAGCCCCAGCAACTGCATGCCGGCTTTTAGGATGTCGGCAACTATCGGCTCTCCAACCCAGCCGAGCGCCAGGCTCGCGAGCGTTATTCCGATCTGTGCGGCAGAGAGGTAGGCATCCAGGCGGTCCAGCATCTTCTGGGAGGTCTGGGCGATAGAGTGACCAGCTGCGGCGTCTGCTTCAACTGCGGAGTAGCGGACTTTGACTATCGCGAACTCAGCCGCTACGAAGAACGCGTTGAGGGCGATGAGGATAATGAGCAGCAGGATTCCAACAGCCATAGGGTGCCTGGTGGACTATAGCCGATACCTCAGCCCTTTTCACCGCACAAAAAGAGGGTTTGCAGGCATGTGACCTATGCTGCTGAGCCACGCTGCCGCAGCTAGGCAAGCCCCAGGCTCTCGGCTACCTCCTGTAGCGCGATGAGCTGCTCCCGCCAGTAGCGCTCGGAGCCGTAATCGACAAAAACCCGTTTGAAAGCTGGGTCTTCGAAGCGTTTTGCTATCCAGGTCGTGAAATTGATCATGCGTAATGCACGCAGCGGCTCTACTAGCCGCAGCGATGTCCGGTCGAAGTCACGCATCATCTCGTAGCCTTCGAGCAGCAGCTCTCGGTTCCGGAACGTTTGCTCGTCTCTGCCAGGGGTTAGGAGCCAGAGGTCCTGAATGCAGGGGCCCTCAAGGCAGTCATCGAAGTCAACGATCGTGCAGCTATTCCCGCTCCAGATGATGTTACCGACGTGACAATCACCATGAATACGCTGCGTCGGAGTTTGAGCAAGCCACGGGCCTGCGAGATCAAAGATGCGCTCTGCGATCGACACGTAGTGTGTCTCAACGGATGCTGGCAGAAGCTTCTCGCGCCGCAAAAACTCGATGTTCTGGTGCCCGTAGCTTTCGACCGTGAGCTTGATGCGGTGATTGAACCGGCTGGATGACCCAATAGCGTGAAGCCTTCCTAGGAGCCGTCCGACACGCCGCAGCTCCTCAGGAGACATCTCATCGAGCAAGCGGCCGCCCACTTTTGGAAAGGCGGCGAAGAAGATTCCAGCTCCGGGAACCTCACACAACGTTGAGCCATCTGGGAAGGGCAACGGAGCAACGACCGGCAACTCAGCCTCTCGGCACTCGCGCAGGAACTGGTGCTCTTCCAGGATCTGCTCTCGAGTCCATCTGCCCGGCCGATAGAACTTAACAACTACGAAGGCGTCCCAGCGTCCCGCGTTCGCCCCGAGGTCCATATCGAGCTCGGCCTCGTAGACCCGGTTCTCCATGCTGTTGAGTGCGAGCACCCGTCCGGTGCAGCGAGTGCCTAGCCGTTCTACCGACTCCAGGATCTTTTCGGGGGTAAGCTCGAAAAAGAACTTCGTTGCTGAGCTGCCGTGATTGTCCATCGCCCCACCTTAGCGCGTTTCGAGCCGCGGCGCATAGTGCGGGATCAGCCGTGCAGCGAAGGAATGTCGCCGCAGAAATCGAGTGAGACGAACGCGAATTCGGCTCTCTTTCGCTCTACCGTCGCCCGAATGATGGTGTGTTGGCTTACCTGCCTGAAGAGATCGCTCTCCTGCTGAGCCGGGGAGAACTCGACTACCGAAACCCCGAGCTTCCGGCCCACTACGCAGAGATCTCTCGGGCTTTGCGCAGTGTAGAGAGCCCCCTGCGACCTCTCTCGAGCTATGAAACGAAAACTGAGCCCCCGCAGGCGCGGGATCGTTCCGTCCATCTCTTTGTTGTCGAGGTAGTAAATTCGGCGCCCGGCAAGCAGCACCTCGCGCGGATTGCTGGTTGCGAAAATGGCATCCGCTTGGGTCTTAGCCCTAATCTCGTCGATCAGAGGCGAAGGGTAGTCGGCGACTTTCTTTGCTCCCTCTTTCGTGAAGTAAGGAGGAGCTTCGGCGATTCCAGAGAAGGTCATCACTCCGAGAAGCGCAAGAACGCCCAGCGACCGCGGAAAAGAGAATCGGCGGCAGAGCAGCGCTACGGGAGCGGCTGCGACTACGTTCAGTACTGTCTGCCAGGGCTTAACCCATTTGTGGTTCTCAAAGATACTCTGCGGCAACGGCTGGACTGAATTGATTAGGAGAAACGTGCCGACCAGGACTGGTCCGAGCAGCCAGAATGTCCGCCTATCATCCCGGAAGAGCGCTACCATTCCTAGCAACGCGCACAACACCGTAGGGCCGATCGAGAATGTGTAGTACTGGACAAAGCGGCGGAGCGTTATTTCCTGCGTGTAGTCCTCTGTCGCGAAGTTAAAATTCACGCTCGGGTTTGTGCCGCTCGCCTCGAACCACGGGGAGCTGGCCACTACTTCACGCACAGCAGCCGCCTGCAACGCGCAGATACAAAGTAAGAGCGCCATTGCAGTTACGGAAGCTACAAAGCTCCCTCGACGAAAGGCCCCCGGCAATAAGAGCAGCAGAAGCATCGGCAGCAGGAAGATGTTCCAGTTGCAGAAGAGCGAGAAGAGCACCCCAAGAATAGCTCCCCTCACTGCTGTCACAGCGGGCAGTGCCCGAAGAAGCATCGCTGCCAGCACGATCAACGCGCAGGAGAAGAGCACGTGACGCTCTTCGACGAAGTAGAATAGGTTGAACATTGCCACGTTGAAGTCGCCGAACGAGCACTTCGCGATCCCGTGGCGAGCTGCGTGGACATACTGCTCTAGCGGCGCGAGGGTCGTTGGCTTGCAGGCGCTGCCGAGAAGGTCGAAGACCCAGCGAATATTGCTCGAAGTGACAACGAAGGCTGCCGCTGCCCAGGCTGCGACTTCGCTCTTGAATAGGTCCTTTGCAAACTCCCTGACGAGCACCAGCAAGCAGGCTAGCGAGAGTGTTGAGACCCAGAGAAACGACTCTGCCAAGGGCGTTCCCAGAGCGCTTGCGAGGGCGACTTGCAGGTCGCCGTAGAAGTGGTACAGGAGCGGCAGCCCAGCAGCCGTCTCGTCCTGGGCAGGAAAGTTGTCTCCAAAGACGAAATTCTGCACGATCGGGTAGTGGGCGGTGAAGTCCCAATACAGCCCGCTCCGATACAGCTCTGCGCCCTCCTGGTAGACGTGCGGCGAGAAAAGCGCGTACGAGAAGCTGAGGGCTAGGATCAGAAATGCGAGGTCTGTTAGCGCTAATCCTCCTGATCTGCCCGGAGCGCGCCACGCAATGCGCCGCCGCTCAGCGATCAGCACCACCACGAGCACGGCTGCCTCAAGGAACAGCAGTATCTCCCCGGCAGCGGTTAGAGTCGGTGAAAGATACCTCGCAAGAAAGCAGGCGAGCGCGTAGGTGCATGGCATCAGCACCACCTGCCCAAGCAGCCATCCTGCCGCAGCGATCCCTAGCAGCGACCTCTCTGGCCAAAGCCTCCGTAGCGGCACTGCGGCCAGCACTGAGGGAAAGAGGTTGATGAGTATCGCGAGCGGTGCCATCTGCTGTAAGACGGTATCACCTCAGGAAGGCGCTAGGTAGTGAGCTACCTCGCACCCTTGCCTCAGGAGGCTACAGCATCTCGCGGCGTGAGCGGAGAAGCAGGAGCACAAACACGGGTCCGCCGATCACTGCCGTGAAGACCCCTGCCGGCACCTCAAACGGAGGCGTCACGAGCCGTCCGACGAGGTCACACCACACTACGAGAAGGGCGCCAGCCAAGAAGCTGAGCGGAACAACTCGCCGGTGATGAAGCCCGACCAGTAGGCGCGCAGCCGCCGGGACGATGATTCCGACGAACCCGATTACGCCGCATTGCGCGATGAACCAGCCGACCGCAATCGAGGTGACGATGAAGGTCGCGCGCGAAAGCCGGTACGGGTCACTGCCCTTTAGGGCTGCGAACTCATCCCCGAAAAGCATCAGGTCCAGCTTGTGGTGATTCTTCAACAACCAAACCAACGTCCCGATGCCAAGTAGCGCGGCCATGACAACGGTGCCCCAAGTCACCGATGGCACTGCTCCGAGCATCCAGCGGCTGGCCCGGAATACCTGGGTGTAGTCGCTTAGGTACTGAATCAGGGTGAGGATACTTGAGCAGAAGAGGCTAAAGACGACTCCTACCAGCAGAAGCGACTCTTGCGATGCAGCTGCGCGAGAGCGATGGAGCGAAAGAATAATGACGATGCTGCCACCCGCTGCAAGGACGGCACTCGACTCGACTCCGAGAGATGCGGCGCCGAGGAAGATTGCAAGCGACGCTCCGAGGGCTGCGCCGGACGAAACACCGAGCGAGAATGGGCTCGCCAGAGGATTTCGGAACAGTGCCTGGTATGCTGCTCCGACAACTGCCAGAACGCCGCCAAGTATCGCGCCGAAGAGCACGCGCGGGAGCCGCAAGCCGAAGGCTATCTGCCCGGCTTCTGCATCGCGGAGCACCTCGCCTAGGCCGTACGTCTTTGCTCCCAGCAGAGTTGCAGCGGGAATAGAGAGAACAAGAGCCAGGGCCGCTGCCACTGCCGGAAATCGCTTGCTCATCCGCGTGCTGCCTCTCGCCAGGACTGTTGCCTCTTGCCTACGCTCTTCATCGACGCCTCACACCGGCACCACAATCGGCGCTGTTAGGCACTCGTGTCCAAGCTGGACGAAGCTGCAGCCGTACGCCGCTGAGAGCTCACTCACGAATTGACTATCTCCAGGCCTGCCCTGCGAGACGATTTGCCCCTCCCTCATAATCGCCAGCGAATCCGTCGCTCGCACTGCGAGCGACACGTCGTGAGTGACCATGATGTACGAGAGGTGCATCGATTCGCGGCATGCCCGCAGCACCTCTTCGACCTCCTTGCGCCCAACAGGGTCCAGGCTCGCGGTAGGCTCGTCGAGCAGAAGCAGCGTTGCACCCTGCGCCACAGCGCCAGCAATCAGGGCGCGCTGCAGCTCTCCGCCACTGAGCTGCGTCAGCAGCCTGTCCTCAAGATGTCGCACCAGACCGAGGCTCTCCTCACCGCGCTCAAGCCCGCTGAGCTCGAGAAATTCCCGAACGGTGAAGGGCGGAATGTGAGCCAGGCGCTGCGGCACGAGCCCCACGATGTGCGTGCGCTCTAGCGGCAGGAGCGTCGAAGCCTCTTTCCCGTTCAGCTTTACCGAACCCGCTGACGGCTTGAGCAGGCCCGCTATCACTTTGAGCAAGGTGCTCTTCCCTGCGCCGTTTGGCCCGACTACCGCGAGACACTCTCGTGGCCGGAGAGAGAGATGCACGTCGCGCAACAGCCACGAGCCCTGCTGCGACAGCGAGACCCCGTCTACCCTGAGGAGGTTCTCGTTCGTCACGGTTGTGCCTCCGAGGGAGCGGCCTGTGGCTCTGGATGGAGCAGCGCTGCCAGCTTCTCGACTAGGGAGATGTATCTCGGTCCCGGTATGCTGGCGTAGTCTTCATCCACGACAAAAACGGCGCCCCTGTTCACTGCCGGCAGGCCCTTAAACTGATCCCAGAGCTTTCGGGTGTCGTGCCGTGAGCCGGCATCATCGACGTTGATCACTTCAACGACGGCCTCGGGCTTCAGCTGTAGCAGCCCCTCAGGCGACAGCAGCGGCACTGGCACCGTGCGGCTCTCGTTTGCGTTTTTGGCCCCAGCAAGCGCTAGCACCTCGGTGTAGAAGCCGTCACTGCCTGACACGTACAGCGCTGATGTTTGGCTCCCCTCTTGCGCCCTGCCAACAACAACCAGGGTCCGAGGCCGGGCCTGGTCACCTACTCGTGACGCCACAGCCCGTTCACGGTCAGAGTACTCACTGAGCTTTTGGCTTGCTCGTTCGACGGCCCCGCACTTGGCTGCAATCGTTCGAAGGCTCTCCTTAATTCCAGCCACGCTCCTGTGGTCCACGACCAGCACCTCTCCACCGAAGCGTGCAGCATTCTGTGCCACGTCCGCACTCTCTTGCAGCGCAATGATGTGAGTCGGCTTGCGGCTCACGATCGCTTCGACACTGAGATCGTAGAACCCTCCCACCTCTGGAACAGAGCTCGCCTGCTCTGGGAACCGGCAGAAGCGGGTGCGGCCAACGAGTTGGGGACCGAGCCCCAATTCGTACACAACCTCCGTGACGCTCGGAGCGAGTGAAATTATCCGGCCGCAGGGAGTATCGGCCGCGGCATGGTGTGACCGAGCGAAAACAACTGCCCCTAGCAGCACATACGCTAGAAGCAGTGCTCTCCGAAGCAGTCTCTGTTTTGTCAGTCGCTTCATACGAAAGATTTTCGGCGTATCAGCCAAGCCATCTTACAGGGAGAGCTTGATGCCGCCGAAAGCAGTTGTGCCCATCGTTCCGAATCCGAACACCTCTTCGTACGACTTGTCAAAGAGATTGTCGACACGGGAGATGATCTCAAGCTCTGAACTGACCTGGTACGAGAGCGCGATATCAACGATCCCGTAGCCGGCTAGCGCTACCCGGCCCGGAGGGAACGTGTTGTAGTCGTAATCAGCACGACTGCTGTACATCCTCCATTGCAGCTGCGTGCGGATGCGGCTGGTGGGCGTATACACGGCTGTTATCGCAGCCTTGTTGCGGGGACGACGCAGAAGCGACTCCCCAGTTAAGTCATTCTTCGTGTCGGTGTAGGTGTACGCCACCCGCACGGAGAGGTCCTCTGACGGCACGAGGTTCGTCCCCGCCTCGATTCCTTCGGTCTGTGCTGACTCGATGTTCTCCAGGGCGTAGGTGGCTGGATCGAACGTGATCAAGTTGTCGAAGGTGTTGCGGAAGAAGGTGAGAGAAACCGACGCTCGGTCCTTAATGATATCCTGGTCGACACCAACATCCCACCCGACGCTGTCTTCTGCATCGAGGTCGGGATTCCCGTAGCTTGAGTAGAGCTGCACGAGCGATGGCGCCTTGAAGCCTGTGCCGACCGATGCGTGCAGCTTCGTGGTTGAAGTCGGCAGCCACGCTGGAGCAACCTTGAAGGTGGTGTGGTTTCCGAAGATCGAGTGGTGGTCGTTCCGGACGCCGGCATCGACGTACAGGCTCTCGTCGTATGAGGCACGACCCTCAAGGTAGAGGGCGTCGTCTTGAGCCGAGCGTCCGTAGAGCTCGTCTTCGTAGGGGCCGTATGCGCCGTCTGAAAAGTAGTACGAGTCCGCCCTCTCACGCTGGATCTCTCCCCCTCCTACCAGCGAGAAGAGCTTGCTGGGGTCCCAGGTCACGCGCCCGCCGTAGGTGAGCACGTTCCCGTTGTATGCCGAATCGAGCGTGTCGATGCTGATCTCGTCGGGAAAGTTTGAGTCGCTCAGCGTTTGTCGCGTGTAGGTGACGTACGCCGTCGGCGTGAGGGTCTCCGAGAGGAAGTGGCCAGTTAAGTCTCCGCGGGTGAAGAACTCGTCAGAGTCGAGCGTCCGGTTCGGATCATCTCCCCCAGAACCGCCGAAGTTGTCGAGGTCGTTTGAGCTCGTGTTGTAGCGCACCGTGGAAGACAGGTCGAAGAGGTCGGACGGTCGCGCGCGAATTCGGCTTGAGAGCGAGGTGTTGTTGTACCGGTCTGGCTCTCCGTTGCCGTACTCTTGGCTCGCGGCAGAGACGCTTCCGAGGTTCTGCTGCGTAATAGCCGTCGACACATCGATCGGATCACTGCCGTAGGAAACGTTAGCAATCTGATTGAAAGAGCTGTATGAGCCTGCTTCGGAGGTTGCGTTGATGTGCACACCTTTCTCTGCCTTCTTGGAGATCAGGTTGATGACTCCCCCCATCGCATCAGAGCCGTAGATCGTGCTCTGTGGGCCACGGATAATCTCCACGCGCTCGATGTTTTCAAGCGTCAGGTTCGCCATGTTGAACCCGCGATTGGTTGAGGCCGGGTTGTTGAGCTCAATGCCGTCGAGCATCACAAGTGTCTGTCCGCTGTCGGCTCCGCGGATGAAGATCGCCGTGTTGCCGCCCGGTCCTCCGCTCTGCACCACATCGAGACCGGGGACCTGCTGCAGCGCGTCAGAAGCGTTTCGGTACTGCCCGTCTTCGAGCTGCTGCTGCGTTAGCACCGTGGCTGAGCTGCCATCAGTGCGCTGCGTGGCTTCGAGGCGGGTGCCGGTAACGATAATCTGATCGACTGAGCCGATCGCTGAACTTGCGTGCGCCGGGCTACTCTCTTCAGTCTCAGCGGAATCCTCACCCAAGGCAGGACGCACGACGGCGCAGGCCGCAAGCATAAATGCTACGGCACTACGCGCAAAAAAACGCGTTCGTGTGGTCACACGGGCTCCCAAAAATGTCGTCTTATGCAGACTGAAACCCCAATCCACGAGGGCTCAGTCTGGGTGAGGCAGCCAACAACGTCGGCCTTTCCTGCTACCGTTGCGAGAAGGTCTTCTGGCTCCCGGACATTTGCTCGTTTCCCCTTCCCGCCCGATGAGGGCAGTGGGTTGCTTGAAACGAAAGACTCCGGTTACAGCGGCGGGACCGCGACGGAATTTCACCGTTCTTCCCTGGCGCTCGCAATCAACTGCTTGGTACCAGGTAGCCTCACGAAGTGTCAATGAGGAGACGGGACGCGTATTTTTGCTTTTTCATCCGGAGCGACTTAGACTCGACGCCGTCGCTCACGGGGCTCCCGCAATGAGCGCTCAACTTATTGAGAATACTGATGAAAGGCTCTCACCCCCGCATAACTCTTTTGGGCAACAACTCCGGCCGAAACCTCGGAGACATGGCGATAATGTCCAGCATTATGGAGAGTCTGTCGAAGCGACTCCCGACCGCTGAGTTTTTCGTGCCGACCATCAAGCCAAGTTGGGTCAAGGAGCACTACGGCTCGAAGTACAACGTCAAGGCGATTAACGTAATGCCGTGGACACTCAGCATCCGGCTGCTCGGACTTCCTACGCTACGCTGCCTCGCTAAGAGCGACTGCGCCCTGATCTGCGACGGCATCATTTTCGGCAAGAAGCTCTTTAATCCTGCGTTTAATTACCTCATCACCCTCGTGTTCCTTGTGCCGCTAGCGCGGCTGCTTGGCTGCAAGATGGTGTGCTACAGCACCGGCATTGGGCCCTTCCCGAGCTGGATCAGCCGGCTTCTCGCCAAGTGGACGATCAACGGCTGCGATCTCGTGATGATGCGCGAGCGCGACAGCGAGAAGCTCACCAAGGAGATCGGAGTCACTCAGCCGGTTGAGCTGACGGGGGATGCCGCCTTCATCAACCCAGTTTCATCAGACGCCACCGCGGCCGAAATCATGAAAGAGATCGGCCTCGACCCAGAGAAGCCGGTGCTTGCGATCAATGCAACGAGCTACCTGGATACCTGGCTAACGAGCAAGGAGCGTCTCTCGGATCCGAAGTCGTTCCTGAAGCTCGTCGCCGGAGGAGTTCGCCGGGCCCAGGCTGCGGTACGCGACAAGTTCCAGCCGCTCGTTATATGCACGCACCCAATGGACGAGGCGACCTGCCAGGAGCTTGCGAGCCTCGTCGATGGCCAGTTGATCACAAACACAAAGTTCCTGAGCCACGACATCCAAGCCGTGATGCGCCGCTGCGGGCTCCTCGTGGGAATGCGCTTTCACTCAATCGTGCTTGCGAGCTCGGTAGTAACTCCCGTTGTCGGCTTAATCTACGCCCCGAAGGTACGAGGGTACCTGCGTCTTCTGAACTGCGAGGATTACGGTCTTGAACTAGCCTCACTGACCGAAGAAAGCTTGGGGCTGAAGCTCGCCGAGGCGTGGGATGACCGTGCTGCTCTAAAGGCAAGGCAAGAGCCGATCATCCGCGATCTCAAGGCCGGCGCGGAGCACGCTGCGGACCTCCTCGTGCACCGTTACTTCGGAACGGTTGGCCAGCAGGAGCCGAGCAACCCGCTCGCAAAAGCGGTCTAAAAACATCAAAAACACTCTCGTAGCCCTAAGTATTTATTACCGTCTGCCGCACTGCTAACCTCTCGGGGAAAAGCTGTTTGCCTGGCATGAAAACCAATATCGATCCGCGACAACACCGCTCATCCCCGCCAGCGACCGAACGGGATACTACCACAGAGCTCTACCCTCCCTGCCGACCAGACACAGGCGCTGCACTGCGACTCGCTGCAGAGCTGGCAATCCAAAAGGCTTCGCAAAACCCAGATGCGGCGATCGGATCAAGCGAGTCAATCCCGTGCCCGCCTCGCGTATCGGCCGATAAGATGGAGCTCCTTCTCAAAGAGATGAGGTCCTTCCGAGGTGCCTTCTGGAACAAGCTGCTCGAATTCCCTTGCGTACTCGCGGAGAGGCTCGAAACGCTCTCGCTTCTAGAGGGAGGCAAGCTGCGGTATCAGCAGCATGTATTCTGTGCCGTCAGTGCCGACCGCTCTCGCTCTAAGATACTCTCCGCAGTTCGAGCCGTGCAGAAAAAATTGGATGCGGCTCGCGCAGCAAATGGAGGAATACTGCCGACCGAGCTTGCCATAGAGGCGCTTCAAAATATTCCGATGCCCCCAGAGGTCGCTCTCAAAACGGCCGCCGACCTCATTCGGAAGGCCGCGCGGCTTGCAGACCTGGCCAAGTTGAGCGCGAGCGCTCCCAACCATGTGGAGGGAGATCTCGAACGTCAACGACTTGTGCATGAGCTCGGCGGCACGGCTGAAGTCGTGGCTCGAAAGATTCAAGAGATGGCCGCCCTGAGAGCACCGTATCTCCTCATACGAGAGCATGTGTTTCTTGCGCACCGACGGCTCGCTTTCTCGGTAGTGCAGAGAGAGTATCGCAGAAGCCCCTTTATTGATGACGTAACCCAGGTCGCCCAGGCTGGGCTCATCAAGGCCATTGAGCGCTTCGATTTTAGTAGAGGCAGCTGTTTCTCCACAGCAGCGTACTGGGCCATCCGTCACGAAGTTCAGAACTTCTGCCGGCACGAGCTCGGAATAGTTCACATCCCAGCGAACGTCGTCTCCCAATTGAGGCGGATTCGCAACGAGGTCTCCGTTGTTCGCTCGGACGAAAGGAAGGCGGAATTGGCGAAGCAGCTTTCGCTGCCGATGGATACCTTGGAGGCTCTAATTAAGGTCTCCCGTCCCATGGTTGCTATAGACGCTAGGGACAGCGATGGACGAGCTCCCCGAGATTCCCTCCCCGACCGAAATTCCCAGGAGT
This sequence comes from uncultured Bdellovibrionales bacterium, assembly GCA_964413875.1. Classification (GTDB taxonomy): domain Bacteria; phylum Bdellovibrionota_C; class UBA2361; order UBA2361; family OMII01; genus OMII01. Next base: position 1,853 of record CAYPUA010000045.1, on the reverse strand, counting down.
TTGTTACGACTGACATTCTCCGTGACGCTCGCTTAGTCATCGAGAAGGGCCTCGCTTCGCTCTCCCCGAATCAGGAGGAGGTCCTGCGGCGGCGATTCGGTATCGGTGATGCAGCCCCTGAAACACTTGAAGCGATAGCGAAGACTCTCAAATTGACTAAAGAGAGGGTACGGCAGATCGAGTCCGCCGCCCTATCGAAGCTTGGCCTACGCCGCTACCTCAGCCAATTTTACCAAGAGAACCTGCTGTAGCACCTCCGCCAAGGCCATCGATCGCTGCCGAAACGGTCATGTCGCTTAGCACGTTAGTTACGGAGCGCATCCGCGCCACAATCCAGTCTACAGTGAGGAGAAGCGGAAGAATGTCGAGCGGCAGCCCAACAGCCGTGAGCACCAACGAGAGCGAGACGACGCCGGCTTCAGGCACTCCGGCTACTCCAACCGCCGCAACGAGGCTCATAACTGCTGCCATCACCTGCTGACCGAGCGAAAGCTCGACGCCATAGGCCTGAGCGACGAAGAGCACTGCCATCGCTTCATACAGCAGGATGCCGTCATTGTTGAAGTTCGTGCCGATGCAGGTTCCAAGACGCGAGGAGCTCTTCGATACCCCAAGCGAGTCGAGCGCATTCAGGGTGAGGGGCACTGTGGCGAGGCTTGAGTTGGTTCCGAACGCGCACACGATCGGCTTCTTAGCCGCCTCCCAGAACCGTTTCAACGAAAACCCGGCTACGAGCCGGATCCAGAGCGGGTAAACGAGGCAGATCTGCAGCAGCATCCCCACAATACCAAGGAGAACGTACTTCGCCAGTTGCGCGAATGGAGCGAACCCGTGCTCTGCCACGGTGCGTGCTGTAACACAGAACACGGCCAGCGGAACTACGTGCACAAGCCACATGAGGGCTATGGTCCACACGGAGAGAACTCCCTGCGTGAGGTGTTGAGCATCATGTGCTCCCTTGCCATGAAGCTGCAGGTGGCGTCGCAAGGCAGCTCCGACCAGAAGCGAGAGGAAGACAACTGACAGCACGTTGTTCTCCGCAAACGGCTCTACGATACTGCTGGGCACGATTCCTTCCAGAGCTTTTACGACTGATGGTGGCTGCACGACCATCGCGGCAGCTGCGCCTGAATCTTGCGCACTCGACACGGGGAATCCCCGTCCCGGCTGGACGAGATTAGAGATAGTGAGGCCTAGAGTGAGCGCGCAAACTGTGTTGCATGCGATGATTACAGCCCAACGCCCAGCCGCCCGCCACGAGATCGAGGTCGAGATGACGGCGTCGATGATGCTCATGAACACGAGCGGTATGGCCATCATCTTTATCAGCTCGATGTACACCTTACCTAGCGGGCCTAACGATATCAGCCATGCCCGGACGTCTACTCCGAGCGCCCTCTGCGCAGGATCGGCGAAGCTGCCCGCGAGGAGGCCAAGGAGCATCGCCAAGATGATGTAGGCTGGTAGGGATCGTTTCGGCTCGTTCATCGCTGTTTCCCGCGGTTCTGGGGTCGCCCCATTCGATACACGAGGAAGGGCCGCCAGGGTAGCCTTAGCGTAGGGGGTTAGCTCAACCTGGAGAGCTACCCAGAGACAAAAAGCCCGCAAAGTTGAGTAATTACGCTGGGCAGGCTAGCATGCCGCCCCATGGGACAGACTGAGAAAGTAATCAACAACAATATCCGAAACATCGCGATCATCGCGCACGTAGACCACGGCAAGACCACCCTCGTGGATCACCTCTTCCGCCAGAGCGGCCTCTTCCGCGCCAACCAGGAAGTCGCCGACCGCGTCATGGACAGCATGGACCTTGAGCGTGAGCGCGGAATCACCATCGCGGCGAAGAACTGCTC
>CAYPUA010000044.1:0-19909 GCA_964413875.1 uncultured Bdellovibrionales bacterium | reverse complement strand
GCCTACTCCAGCAGCTCTACGTTAGCTCTCGGAACAGTTATGGAGGTGCCGTCTGGCAAGGTGACCTTGAGCACCCGAGCCCAGGCGCCGGTCTCTATCTGCGTCAGAGCTTGAACGAGATCAGCCACCTGCCCTACTGCCCCAAAGTACGGCACGCGGACAACTCGCACACGCGCGCCGACCTCAAGGCCGCGCTGCGTTGTGGAGGCTGACGCATGAGCTGACGAACTTGGGGCGATGATCTCTGGCCGCTGCGCTCCCGCCCGAACCTGCGTTGCTCCATTTATCGACACCGGCTGGCCATCGACCGCCCGCAGTGCAGCGACCACTCGCTCGCCCATGGCGATATCGCCGAAGCCCTCTGTGACGATGACCGTCATTGATACTGCCTCATCACCTGTGAGCGCGATCCCGATGTCGTAGCCGAGGTAGCTCCGCAGCGTCTCTCCGCTGACTGAGCCTGTGACGAAGCCAACTGCCCCGCGCTTCGCCGCGCAGTGCAGAGCTGCGGGAGTGGGCGAGCGGCCGCCGACGAGCACGAGCCCAGACGCATCGGCAGGGATGTGGCGCTCTTCGACTGCCTCGTCGGCCGAGACGCTCAGCATCGAGAGCTTTCCGATCCGCTCTCCGCCGACACCGAAAATGCCCTGAACGAAGGTCGCTTCCGCCTGAATCACCACTGCGCGCTGAGCGTCGATCTCTACTACTGTGCCGTTGATGTATGCGGGAAGGCTCAGCAGCTTTGGCGCAGCACGCAAGCCAATGTGCCCCGTCGCAGCCGAGATGAACTCAACCGCGCCCGCCGATGGTGCCACGACTGTCGAGCGGAAGAGCCCCCACAGTCCACGCAACTCAGCCAGAACCTCTCCCTGCGTTACACGCTGCCCGACTGAAACCTTAAGCGCCTGCACAGCCTCTTCTGGCGCAACCCCGAGGTCCTCTGCAACGCGCACGATCCGCAGCTCGCCTTCGAGCTCAGCGCGAGCCACGACCGTGTCGCCAAGAACCAGCTCGCCGAGCTTGACCAAGATCTCTCCCTTGATCGGCAGCTCCCGGCGCTTCCGCACCGTGTGACGAGCGGAAACCGTGAGCCCAGGAGAAAAGTGGCTAGCCATTTCTGCCTCCCAGAAGCCCAAGCGACTCAAACACCCGCCTCTGCCTCGCCGGCTCCAGCAGCTCGGGAGTAGATGGCCGGTTCCTGCCATCACACACTACTCCGCACTCGCCTAGCATTACGCTGCGATCGAAGGGCTTTCCGGGTCCGGCACCAACATCCACCGATGCATGGAGCGGGACAACGTTAAGCGTCGCAGAGCCCGAACTCGGTGTCGCGAGCTTGCGCACCTCTCCCGCTACTACTGTGCCGAGCAGCTTCCCGTCCAGGTGCACCTCTGCTAGCGCTTCCGCCTTGTTCAGCTTCGCTGGATACACTGGCACCACTGCGCAGCCGACGTGGATCAGGCAGTCGTGCTCAAATATCTCGTACGCGGCCTCAGGATGCACCGAAGCGAACACTCCGAGGTGCGGCATCATGAAGATCGAATCAACTGAAAGCTGCGTTACCCCCTGAAGCCCGAATCCCTCGACCATCATCAAAGCCGCCTGCATGCGCGATGGCGCGTGGCTTAGCACCCCGCCAGAGCCGATCACCATGTCGAGCTTCATGAGGTCAACTAGCTCGTAACGATCAGATGCCTGCCGGAAGACATCAGAGATTCCGCGCTCGCGCTTCCCCTCTATCCCAATCGCAAGCGACCGGTGGTGAGCGAGAGAGAGCCGGAGCGCCTCTCGGCAAACAGCCTGCTCTAGCCAGAGATCGTCGAGTGACTGGGGAATCGAGGTGGGCCTGATCATTTTGTTACGCAGGCGATCGCTCAGCTCCGCGTCACTCACCGCGATAGGCAGCCAACGCCGGATATTCTCCGCGCCTGCCTCAACTAGCACGTTCGCCACTGAGTAGCTCATCCCGAGATTTGCGCTCACCGTGCGGTTAAACACCGGCTTGCCATCCCGGTCAGGGAACACAGAGAAGACGTCAGTGGTCGCTCCGCCTATATCGACACACAGCACGCTCTGCTTCGTCTTGGCAGCGTACGTCTGCACGATGTCACCGACAGCGGCCGGTGTAGGCATGATGCGCACCGGAGACCACGACATGAGCGTTCCGTATCCAGGTGAGTGGCTCATGACGTGCGAGAGAAAGAAGTCGTGAATCGCCTCACGCGCAGGGCCAAGGTTCTCACGCTCAAGCTCAGGGCGGACGTTGTCTACCACCACCACCTGCGCCATCTTGGCCAGGATCTGCTGCACATCACTAGCGGCCTCACGGTTTCCGGCGTAGATCACCGGGAGCTTGAGGGTGTCGCCGAAGCGCGGACGTGGCGAGGCGGCAACGAGCGTCTCTGCCATCTCCACCACGTGGCTCGTGGAGCCGCCATCGACACCGCCAGTCATGAGGACGATGTCAGGCTTTACGTGCCGAATGCGCTCGATGCGCTCAAAGTCTTGGCGACCGTCGTCGGCTGAGATGGCCTCCATCACTATCGCTCCAGCTCCAAGCGCCGCGCGCTCCGCCGACTCGGTCGTTATAGTTGACACCACTCCCGCCACGAGCATCTGCAATCCGCCGCCTGCTGAGCTAGTCGAGAGGTAGAGGTCGATGCCTCGTGCGGGGTCAGCCTCAGTCAGCTCGAAGGGCGCACCCTCTCCAGCGCGCAAGATGGGGCGCCCTGAGAGCTCCTGCACCTCAGCGAAGGCGTTTTTAGCCCCGACGGTTACGTCTGCAACCGGCTCCTCAACGGTCGTTGGAGCCTCGCCGCGAAATGTCTGCCGCCACCTCCCATCACGCTGCTCAAAGAGCAGCGCCTTGGTAGTCGTTGAACCGCAGTCGGTCACAAGCACGGTCTTGAGCTGTTGCGGGTCGGTCTTCACGGTATCCCCCACCCGAGCAGAGCCTTCACCGCGCCGAGCCAATCGTCGCTGATGAACTGCACACGCTCAACCAGCAGCGCAAGGCGCGCCATCACGGTCGAGCCGAAGAAGGCCCCGAAACACACCATGAGGAGCGGCCGGCCAAGAGGCGCGGCTTTCTCTTGCGCCGAGCCATCTCGCCCGAAGGTGAAGAAGAAGTAGTTAAGGACGAGCAGGAGCGTCACGACGAAGAAGCAGTTGTTGAGGCTCTCGCCAAGCATGAAGCCGTCGCTGCCCATGACCACCAACGGCTTAAAGCTCCCTGTGATCTGCGGGAGCACCTCTCCGAAGAAGCCGCGGATAGCAAGAGCGCCACTCGCCCCGAGCGTGAAGCCGATAACAACTTTGGCGAGCCAGGCGTGCCGGCGTGAGTAGATGCAGTAGTACAGGCAGCCAAACAGCATCGGCACTATGTACAGCAGGTAGAGCGGCTGGTAGGGCTCGGAGAGCGTGCCATCGGGATACACCGTCATGTTTGCGCCGAGCATCGGCGTCAGCACGTTCGGCCAGAGGAAATCGCGGATAACGAGCATCGGACCAAGCCCCGCGGCTATCCCGATGAAGAGGTGCTCGAAGAAACGGTAGAAGGGATTCTCTTTGATGAGGAAGCTAAAGATTGCGAGCGTGCCGAGGCCGCCCACAAAGATCGACACCAAGCTCCATGTTGAGGCGTTACCCATGCCGCCTCCGTAGCCACTCACGCAATGCAACGAGGTTGCCGAGTAAAATCAGACCGATCAGCACAACGTGTGCCGAGCTGAGTGCCGTGTTGACCACCAAGAGCTTGGTGTTGTCGCTGGCCGGAAAGTGGCGCTTCAAGATCTCTGAGTACCAGGCGGCTCCGGCAATTCCTTCAAGCAGCCCCTTGAGCTGTCCTGAATCGAGGAAGATGTAGGCCTCCGGGATCGTTATTGAGGTGCAGCCATGAACGAGTGTCGGACGGTAGCCGCCCTTCTGGAAGAACTGAATAATAGTGTCGAATACCCCCGTGAGCCCCGTAATGTGGCCAACGAGCTTCACCCGCTCAATTCCGCCAATCTTGGCGAACGCCGGGAAGTGCGAGATCGGCATGCCGCCCACATCACGACCGAGGAACTTCGATACATCGGGGGCATTTACGAGCGCCTGGATGAAGATGGAGCTGCCCGGACGGTATCCGCCGTTGACCCACGCCTCACCGTACTCCCAGCGCTGCCCGGGCATCTCGCGCTCAAGCCGTGCTGCAACCTCGCGTGGAATCGCCTGAAGTGACGCCTCCGCTTGTTGGTACTGCGACAGCAGAATTACTGGGATGTGCCTGCGGAAGAGGTGCTCAAGGAGCACCTGCGCCTGGGGCTCGTTCTCAGCCATCGTGCCGGGGCCGAAGTCAAACCAAACGATCGCTACCTCTCCCGGCTCCACGTGCACATTCTCGATCACGTCGTACATGCGCTCAGCCGAGACGAGACGCTGCGGCGGCAGCGACCATTTGAGCAGCACCGGAACGGCAACTGCTACGAGCATGACGAGGTATATGAGCCGCCTGCCAAACATCACTTCTTCCTCGTAGAGAAGCTCTTAGACTCAATCGAGAGCCACATCCGAATGGCGAGCATCAGCCCCGCAACGGCGGCACCGAGACGGATTGCGCGGAACGCCGCGCTGTTTGGAACTTCAAGTAGCCACTGCCGCATAACTGGAAGCTCGTCGGAGATCATCTTTCCAAGCGAGATCTGCCCGAGCATCACCACCAGCGCAGCAGCCATCATGAGCGCTGAGTCGAGGGTGCGGATGCGAAACGCCCTGAAGGCCGCCGCCGCTATGTAGACTCCGAGCAGCGAGAACATCGCTGCGCCGAGCTGGTTAAAGATAGCGTCGTAGAGGAAGTTGTAGAGCTGCTGAACTGTTGTGCGCGAGGACTGATCCCGCAAGTGCACACTCAGGGCTGCGCTGAGGCGCGCGCCGGCTTTCGACACGCCATCGATCGCTGTTCGCGTCTCAGGCGAGTACGGCTGGTCACGCACCTGGGTCAGCTGTCCTAGCTTCTCGTTCAGCGCGGCCGCAGACTCGCGCACCTCTGCCTTGAGCGGCCCCTCGGCAACCTGCGCGCGAAGGGCGCTCGTTTCGAGAGCCGCCAACTGCTCGCGCGCGTAGCGCTCAAGTGCATCAATCCGCGTGGAGAGCGGGGGTGCACCTTTTTGTCCCTCTGCATCATCAACGATACGTTGCGCGAACTCGCTCACTACCTGGCTCTTTCGTAGTTCAGCGGTAGTAGCGAGGCTCTGGCGCCACTGCGCGCCGGTAACGACGAGCATTGAAACGAGCCCCGCCAGCAGGGCGAAGCTGTACAGCCATCCCTTCTTACGGAAGGCGAGCCGCGAGCCATGCGCGCTGACCAGATTGAAGAGGCCAAGGCCTATGGCCATCGCGCCAATTGCTATGAATCCATTTGAGATCGGCTCGTGACGCTCCTTTAGGCCGATAGCCTCGATAGCGCTTTCCGGCAGGAGGAAGTAAACGAAAAAGTACACGCCTCCCAAGAGGGTGAAGAGCCGTATCGCCTGTGCGCGCCGATCCGCCGCCTTCCCTACTTCCATGAAAAGATGCTCCAGTCAGCAGTAAAGAAGTCTTCAATCGCAGGGATCGGCAGCTCTGGAAAGAACGCTAGGAGCGTTGCACGAACCACGCCTAAGACGATGAGGGCAAGGAAGAGCAGCTTTAGCCGGTCCTGTGCTGCTAACGTGGCGACCTGCACCGGCTCACGGCTTAGGTACGCGGATGCCCCGAAGAGCTCCTCGCCGATCAGGGTGTAGTCGCAGGCGCAGATGAAGAACGCAACCTGCTCTGGGCTAACGCTCGCCGCAACCTGCTTCGCGCCGACCTGCTGCCCAGCCTCAGCAAGCACCAGGGCCTCAGCAGCGAAAACACCGAAGAGAAAGGCAGCTCCCGCTTTCTCGCGGTGCACCAGCCCCATGTAGCCTGACGCGAACGCAAACTGCTCGCTTGAAAGAAACACGATGCTCTGAGGGTCAAAAGCGGAGCCGCGCCCCGCATCGTTGTAGGCGTCCCTGACAGAGTCCTCAACAATAGCCATCGCTTCAGGTGAGTACTGCGGGACGATGAGCTTTAGTTTGTACCCTGCGACCCGCTTCGCGACAGAGTGCAGCACCCCGAGGCACGCGTACAGCACTGGTCCAACATCTGTCAGCGCTGTGGTGAATACAACAGAACGCCCAGTTTCTGCGCACCGCCCAATCGCGCCCTCTACCGCGTCGATCCCGGGAATGCGCCGGATGAAGTGTAGGTGTCCTCGCTCCGCCCGCCGCAGCTCGCGAAAGAGGAGCCACACAGCAAAGAGCACTGTGAGCAGAATACCTGGTGTTGCGTGCTCAACTCCCTCCATGCTGCTCCGTCACCGTGCCACACGCTGCTCTGCGACAGGCACTGCATTCTCGCGCGGCTTCTCAAGCCGCTTGATGAGCTCCTCGACCGAGTCACTTGATGAGAGAACCTCGCGCAGCGCCGGAGCGCGCTCGCTGCCTAGCAGCGCGCAGGCGATCGGCTCGCCCACTCCGTACAGCTCACGCATGCACCCGACGAGGGGCTTGCATAGCTCCAGCAGGAAGATCGCCGGCACCTGGAGCTTGCGCGAGAGGATAGCCTCGGCAACGGTGTCGAGCGGGTCTGTCGATGCGGTCTGCATAGACCACGACGGTAGTCGAAAAAACGGCCGAGGAAAAGAATGATTCTGGCACGTTAGGGCCGCCCACGGGTATGGTTTCGCAAATGGAGATAACCCTGCTCATGCTCGCCGCCCTCGGCGCCGGATTCATCGACGCCGTCAGTGGCGGCGGCGGCCTCGTGCAGCTCCCAGCTCTCCTAATCGCCTACCCTAGCACGCCTCTGCCGCTGCTCTTCGGCACAAACAAGTTCGCAAGCTGCTTCGGGACCTCCGCCGCTGCCCTGCGCTACGCCCGTGCCGTCGCAATGCCGTGGCGGCTCCTGGCAGGCTCTGCCCTAGCGGCGTTTGCCTGCTCATTTCTTGGGGCTCGCTGCTCTGCCCACATGAGCCCATCGGTCTTGCGCCCTGTCGTTGTTGTCGCGCTCTTCGCTGTGCTGCTCTTCACTATCTTTCGCCCAAGCGTCGGCAGGGTGCACGCCCCGAAGCTCTCGCCGCGGGCCCAGTACATCGTAGCAGCGCTGCTCGGCGCCGCGATCGGATTCTACGATGGTCTGATCGGGCCAGGGACCGGAAGCTTCCTGCTCTTCTCATTCGCAGCCCTGCTCGGCTTCGACTTCCTGCACGCCTCGGCCAGTGCCAAGGTGATTAACATCGCAACCAACCTCGCTGCCCTGGCGTACTTCGTGCCGACCGGGAATGTGCGCTACGAGCTGGCGCTCGGAATGGCTGCGGCTAATGTGACTGGGGCCTACATCGGCGCGCACCTCTCCCTAAAGCGCGGAGTAGGGTTCATTCGCGGGCTCTTTATTGTGGTGGTGCTTGCTCTCCTGGCGAAGCAGGTGCAGCAGATTGTCGGATTCTAGCGAGTTCAGTGGCCGCTGTTACGGCAGCACTGCTCAGTGATGAGCTTGCCCGTTAAAGATGAAACGCTACCTCTGCCGTTCAGAGGACTGCTCTCTTTTGGAGTGCAGTTGGGGATACACAAAAATCGGTATCCCCCCCTCAAAACATTAAACTTCGAGCTTGATCTTCGTCCAGGTGACGATGAATTCATCTCTCGAGACGCGCGACACCCACGATAGGTTGTGGTTGCCGCTCTTCGCCCAAGCTTTCGCCTCCTCGCCGTCGATGACCACCTCGGTGCCCAACCCCTCTGTCAGCAGGTACGGCCGTGCCGCTACCTGATGCACAAGTTGGTCGGGAGCCGCCAGGCGGATCGCTGCGTTGATCAGCTTTCTCAGCGTGCTGCTGCGTTTGGACACCACTGCCTTGTTCCGGATCAGCCAAATTGCAAGAGCTTCTTCAGGGCAGCAGCCCCAAGTAGTCTTAATTGGCGGAACCTTCACCCCATCTGCAACCGAAAGCCTCACTCCGAAGCTCTCAGCCGGGACCGCAGGGTTCACTACGCGCTCGAAATAGATGCGAACCATAAAAAACCTTCCTCCAAGAAACTGCCTCTCACTGCGAGAGCAGTCTTCTGAGCGGAAGAAATAGCGGCGCAGATAGTAAGACTGACGCCCCGCGAAAATCAAACGATCGAGCAGCCCCAATCGATTGAGTTGGGTCCGCAGCTGTCGCTTTCTGTCGGGGTTGCACCCTACGGCGGGTCTTTCTGCCGCGCGTGCGGAGGATAATGCACCGCTAGCCTATTCCACCCCGCGCTCTCTGCGCAGCTCCAAGAGCTCCTTCCTCAGCAGGTCGATATGCTCGTCCTTCGTTGACTCGATTAGGTCGAGCTTCTCCTGGAGCTCAGGAGAAACCGCCATCCCGCCCTCCCTGCGCCGCGCCTCTTCCGCCTTGAGCGCGAGCGTGATGGCGTTAAGCTGCTCGGCGAGATCTTTCTGCCGCTTCTTGAATGCTGGGGGAGGTGGCTGGCTGCCGAGGAGCGCCAGGCGCTGCTTCGCTATTTGCCGCAACTCGGCGAGCCGCTGACGGTGCGCCTCAGCATCCGCCGGGAGCGAGTCTCCGCCTAAAACCCGCTCAAACTTGAGCAGCTCACTCATCGCTGGGCTGTGGGCTGACGGGCTACTGGCGCCGCCGCCGGCTATGCGCGCCGCCTCAGCGCGCGCACGCAGCTCTTCGATGCCGAGCTGCGAGAGATCGGGCTGCTGACTTGCGCCGACCTCCCATGCGGTCGATGCGACGGTTCCATCTTGGAGCTCTACCGTGGCGAGCATCGACATCGGCGCGGCGTCGACGCGCTCGGCGAGCACCCGCCCGACCACGAAAAGTTCGCCGCTCTTCGGGCCTGGAAGGACTGCTGCCGAAGAGACTCCGAGGAGCCGATTTGCCTGCGAGACTGCCACGTATGCAGCTCGCGCTTCGCCAGTAGCCTGCACTGAATGAGCGACGAATATGGGCCGGCCATCAGCCGAGGCTGCACACGGGGAGGCAAGAACGGCCGCGAGAATCAGCGCGCGGAAGATGCTACAGGTCACGATAGAAGCCCTCCTCGCTCTCGCCGCTTTCCCCGTGTGCGTCGGGCGCAGGCTCCTGGCCGCCTCCCTCCTCGCTACTGAGATCTTCGCTCTCCACCCGGGAGCCTTGGTCGAGCAATCGCCGCTCCTCTGAGATCTGGTCGAGCAGCTCCTTAACCCGATACGCGCGCTCGAGCTCTGCTTCAAACGACGGGTTTGTCTCTGGAGAGCCCGCTCCAAGAATATCCTGAATCCAGCGTCCTTCACGCCTCACAGTGTCTCGACTTAAGTGCGCAAGCTCTCCTTGCGGAGTCAGCTTCGACGCTCGGTCGAACTCTTCAACTGCCCGGTCGAGCTCCGCCTGCATGGCTGCCATGTCTCCGCTCTCTTCGGCCGCGGGGGGCTGCTCTTTCGTAACTAGCTCTCGGTACAAAGAGGCCCAGGAGGAAAGGTCGTTACGCTCTTGCGAGGCGAGAGCTGGCGCACTGACGCGACGAACATGCCATCTTCCTCGCACATTCCGGATCGGGTCGATGAACGAGCCTTCGATCTCTCCGTTGCGGCGCTCCGAGCCTACAAGCCGCAGGCGGGTGCCGGTGCCTGTCACGATAAGCGGGAGCCCTGTGCTGCCAGAAGAGTCCACCGTCTTCGTCCGCTGCGCCGGCATCGCCGGATCCCCAACTGAGACCCAAAGGTCGCGCGACCCGCGGCTACTGTCGATCAGCAGCACCGATGCGTCTCGTCCTTCGGCCTGAAGCACTCCCGCGTACAACCCTGGAGGCAGTGGCGGAAAGACAGCGAGGTACGCCTCGTATGCCCAGTAGCCCCCAAATCCCAGGGCAGCGAAGAGAGCTAGAACGATTGTAGCGACGAGGAGCTTCATTGGGAGAGAGAGTAATGCTTACCGAGAAGGATCAAAAGGCACTTCTGGACACAAGTCGTGGCACCAACCACAACACTGTCGGGAACGGCGCTGCTCTCCAGAAAACGTGCTTGGCCCCGCAGGAGTTCATAGCTGTGAGGGCTTTCCCTCACCCTCCTGTTCATCTTTCTTCTTCTCATCCTCCTGCACTCACACCGGATTCCTACTCCTCATCCGGATACCCCAGCACGAAAATCATGGGCAATCCCCTAAAATTTCTTGATTAGGAGCACGAGCCAGTGCAAGTGCAGGAGAAAGAGTAGGATTAGGATGAAGAATGCCATCGCTCGCGACGGCCTGAATTGAGGCTAGAGATCTTACTACAGAGCAGAACGGCACCGGTTTCGTTGCCAGAGACGGAAGTTTAAAAAGGGCCGGAGGCATTACCGCGTGTGGGAGTCCCGGACACGAATGATCTTGGCGGGAGCGCCAACCGCTACTGCAAAGTCTGGCACATCATCTTTGACTACTGAGTGCGCGCCGATAATAGCATGACGGCCGATCCGGACTCCGTCGAGCACTGTCACGCGCGCGCCGAGCCACGCGTGGTCGCCGATAGTTACCCCACCTCGGATCTCCATCGGCGCTGTGATCAGCGACTGTCCTTCGGCGCCCTCCTGGTGATTGCCAGGGCCGACGTAGCAGTAAGCGCCGAGCAGCACACTCTCCCCTATTTCAACCCGGGAGTTCGTTGCCACGCGACAGTAAGAGCCGATGTTGCATCCTGCACCGAGCGAGATCGTTCCGCCCTTGGCGGCAACCGTTGAGTACCGGCCGATGATGGCACGGTCACCGATCGAGATCCCCGCGTCTTTGCCCCGCACGTCGAGAGCAGCATAGTCGTCTACAACGACTCCGGTTCCGAGCTCGATCTGCTTGGGCACACGCAGCACGATACCGCGACCGAGAGCCGGTCGCTTTCCGCAGGATTTGAAGAGCGGCGGATAGAGAATTGAACGGAGTCCGAGCCCGAGCAGCCCCGGAAGTCCCGCGCAAAGACTTTGCGCTGCCTCGTAACCGAGGAAGTGCAGCAGCGAGGCATCACCAACAGCGAGCTGACGGTACAGCGCGAGCCCCGACGCCGAGGTGTCGGAGAGCTGCTCCTGCTGAGGTGTCATGTCGGGCGCTGTGTTCATGACCTGACACTATAAATGTGGAATTGGGTAAAATACAAAGGTATCGCCCCTTCACAGTCGTGCCGCCGCTTGGGCTAAAATGGGGGTAAACACCTGAAACAATTCCGTTCGGTCAATCCCCGCATAGGCTTTGCAAGCTACTAGGGTTCAAGTGACCCGCGGATGGGCGGTTCCGTCTGCGGCTATTGAACCTTAAGCACATCGACCTCAAAGATGAGAGTCGCATTCGGTCCGATGACCGGCCCCTTGCCGTGAGGGCCGTACGCCATATCCGGCGGAATAATCAGAGTGCGAGTTCCGCCCTCTTTCACACCGACAACTCCCTCGTCCCAGCCCCTGATGACCTGGTGAGCGCCAAGGGTGAATGTAAACGGCTGACGGCCTGGCTCTTTGGAGCTGTCGAACTTGTTTCCCTTGCGCCCATCCTTCTCGACCCAACCCGTGTAGTTAACGGTCACCTTCTTGCCGGTTTCAGCGACTGCCCCGGTGCCGATCCTGTCTTCTGTGTACTTGAGGCCAGAGGGGGCTGTGATTACTTCAGGCGCAGCAGTAGCCGAGAAGAGGGGCACAAAAGTGAGCGCGAGGAGGAGTGCAGATGTACGGATTGCTTTCATAGTGGCTCCGTGAAAAACACAAAATCTACCGGGTATTTAGGGGCATGATGCCCGGTAGCGCAAGGGGCATCCCCGCTTTTATGCGACAGCTCTCGCGAAACGGTAGCGATTTTCCGGGGAAGCAAGTAGAGTTGAGGAGTTGCGCGTTGTGTAGCAACCCGCGCGTGCTTTTTATTTGATACAGTATGATTCAGGCTCCCGATCAGTCCGGTTTCTTCACAACCAAGCTCGAGAGCGCACTCGCCTGGGCTCGCAAGTACTCCCTCTTCTCATACCCGTTCGTGACTGCTTGCTGCGGCATGGAGTTCATGTCGGTCAACTGCTCGCACTACGACACCGACCGGTTCGGTGCAGCTCTCCCCCGCTTCACTCCGCGCCAGTCAGACCTGCTGTGGGTCGTAGGCACCGTCAACCACAAGCTCGCCCCTGTTCTGCTGCGCGTGTACGAGCAGATGACGGAGCCGAAGTGGGTTGTGGCGTTCGGGGCATGCGCATCGTCGGGCGGCTTCTACGACAACTACACAACTGTCGCCGGCATCGACAAGATCATCCCGGTCGACATGTACATCCCTGGCTGCCCACCACGACCAGAGACGGTACTCGACGCGCTGATGCACCTCCAGGAGCAGATCCAAGGCTCGCGCCAGCAGCTCTTCCCGTCGCAGGGAGGAAAGCAGCAGCATCCAGAGCTTCCGCCACTCCTCGGCGAGCCGATCGACACCCGGCTCACGAAGCCTGTCTAACGCGACCCATCCACTTCTCCACATCCACACTCTCAATCGGCTTGAGCAGGAACGACTCTGCGCCAAGCGCTGCGAGCCGGTAGAGCTGCTCGTCATCAGCAACTCCGCTCATGACACACACCCGACGCCTGAGGCTCTTGCGTTGCAGAGCCTCAAGCAGCCGCTGTGCCCCGCCATCGGGCATCGTCGCGTCACACAGGACAGCGCCATCACGCTCTTCAAGCTGTGCTAGCGCATCGGTCACGGTTGCACAGCAATGCGACTCGATTCCGCGCACGGAAAGCGCCCTAGCAAGCGACTCCGCTTGCTCAAGATCGTCATCCACGATGCACAGCGGCGGCTGCTTTGCGCCGTACCGAACTCGCTCGGCAGAGAGCCCAAGTGACGCTAGCCCCGCAGCGTGCGAGTAAGACGATAAGCGCTGAGCCCTCACGAGACACACCTCAACCAACCCGCCCCCAGCCTCCGACCGCAGCAACCGCAAGGTCCCGCCGCGCTGCTCTACGATACGACGCGAGGATGCAAGCCCAACGCCCCAGCCCGTTGATGACTCAACGCGCTCAAGAGCGCCGCTCCCAAATCGCTCAAGGACCTCCCTGCTGAAGCCAGAGCCAGAGTCACTCACTGACACTAGGACACCAAGTGCACCGGGTTGATCTTCTACCGCGACACCTGCCACTCCGCCGCCAGAGTGTTGCAGCGCGTTTCCGACCAGATTGCTCAACACTCGCTCAAGCTCAAGCTCTGAGATGCGGCACCAGACTGCTGTGTCCGGAGCATCCACACGAACCGTTGATGCTGCACGCCGGGCCACACGGCGTGCCACTTCACAAACATCGGCCTCCTCACCCGAGTGGCTTGCCTCCGCCAGTGCCTGCGGCGAGAGCCTCTCGAGCAGCGCTCCGAGGTAGCCAAACTGCGCCCGCAGCATCTCTCGGTCTGAGGCCGTCGGATTACTGCTGGACAGAAGAAGCTGCAGCGCTCCGAGCGGCGCGCGGGCATCATGCGCCACTGCCGTAGCCTCGCGGAGCCGACGGGACAACTCAATGCCCTCCGATTTCGAGCTCTCAAGCGCGCACACCGTGCCCCAGTTCGCTGTCAGCCATTCGCTGAAAGCGCGCCCTGCCTCGCGCGCAAGATCAACGTGGCTCGGTGCCGCAGCACAAACGAGCCCCAGCCAGAGCCACCCTTCTCCGCCATTCACGGCAGAGTCCGGGAGGGCAAGCCGCACCAGCACCGAGCTGCGGCAGCCTGCGCTCACGAGCCGTGCCGAGTCTATGGCGTGGTCTCGCACCTTAACGGCCGCGCTGTCAGCGCCTGCTTCCACTATGAGCCCGATGACCGATGCTGTTGGAAGCGCTGGCAGCTCGCTGCTTCTGCCAACAAGCGGCGCGCCCTCGCGCGCCCGCACAACGAGCGCTAGATCGACGAACTGCGCCGCAACGATGCTCCGCAGCTCCCAGGCCGCCTGCGCGAGCAGCGGCTCAAGCAACGGAGCAGCTCCGCGCTCGGCCACATGAGAGAGGGCTCTGCCGAAGGCCGCGTGCATCACTGCACTCATGCCGCCTCCGGAAGATTGCTGGCGGCGGTGAGCTTCCGAATCTGCGCGCTGAGGACTCGTGGGTCTTTCGACTTGGAGAGGAATGCTGCGGCGCCGGTCTGTAGCAGCGACACCTCTGCCTCTACATCCTCGTCAGAAGTGAGCATCACTACTGGTATCGATGAGAGCCTCTGGTCGCCTTTCACGCGCTGCAGGAGATCTCGCCCGTTCATGAGCGGCATGTGAAGGTCGCAGATTATCGCCCGAGGCCGGAAACTCTCGCTCGCCCGCAGTCGTTCAAGGGCAACTGCCCCATTCTCAGCGAAGCATGGGTCGAAGCCCTCCTTGCGCAGAAGCCTCTCCAGCACCCGACAGAACATCGGATTATCGTCGATAACGAGCAGCGGCACCGCGGCGGCCTGCGGGGGTGGCTGTGCTTCCACTGCCGACTGATTCGCGGGAAGAGTCTCCGGCAGCTCGTCGCTGCGAGCCGCCGTTGGACTCCACGACAGGCGGAAGTTCCTGAGGTTGCCCAGCGAACGCACAAACACATCTCGTCCTGACATGGGCCGTGCGGTTCCGTCGGCTCTGAGCAGGTGCCGGAGCAGCGCTGGGACCGCATCCCGCCGCAGGGCGCCAACCCCCGTTTTTCCGTCCGAGGTGGTGAACTGGTACCGCGTTCGCTCATCATCCGAAACTACTTCGACCGCTGTGGCGCCATGCTGCACGGCTTCTCGCACCAAAATCTCGAAGATCTTCCCGCACATGTCATCCTCATGACGAGCCTGAAGAAGATCGGCGTTCGCTTCGGCCTCCGCGATAATTCTCTCCGCACCGTCGAGCGCACGCGATATCTCGCCCCACGACGCGACGGTCACTGGCTCCGTCCCCGTGTAGGCTGGGAGGGCTCTGACCTCTGCGGGATCGACCGCTACGAAACGAAGTGGCGAAGAGCCGTCTAGCACGACCGTGCACCCGCAGCGCCGTAGCGCCTGTAGCGCAGCTCGCGCCTCATCCCGAAACACCGAGAGGTCAGGAGTTGGCACGAGCTCCTCAAACTCTAGCCCCATCTCTCGTGCGGCTTCCCGCATGAACTCTGCCTCGCTTACCCCGACCCACGCAGCGGCCAAAACGCTCCACTGCCGTCGGTCGCTCGACGAGGCCACGACCTCGCGGAGAACAGAGCGCGAAACGAGGCGCCTCATCGCCTTAAGCAGCGACGGCAGTCGCGGCGCCTCCGCTGGCCGACGCTTGCGCTTGAGCTTCTGCACGAGTAGCCGGGCGAGCTTCATAGAGAGATCTCCTGTCTCGGGTAGCTGATATGGGCTTGGGTGATAGTTGTTGCAGTGCCTGGCCCGACGAAGCGTGCGCCAAGGGCAACACCGAAGACCAGCGCCCTGCTGACGAACTCCGGCTCGTGCCCCTCAGCAACCTCAAGCGGCACGCCCAGCTTCGTCTTGGAAGCGCGGCTCAGGGCTGCGTCAAGAACAGGAGATGTCGGTATTGTGCCGTTCGACACGCACTCCTGTGCCTCTACCCCATTCGCGGCGCCGCTGCGCTGGTCAATAGTGAGAGTCCAGCAGCAGGCCCGAACTGAGAGGTCTTTCACGCTCACCAGCGATGTCCGTGCCTCCTCAAGGGCTCTGGCCGCCAAGGCTGCCGCAGTTTCCCGCATCTCCGAATGCGCAATCGAAAACGCGCCCTGGTCACCGTCGCTGGCCCAGCGCAGGACCGGAGAGCGCGCCTCTCGCAGTACCGCTTCCGGTATCACCGCGACAGTTCGCTGGTTGTAAAGCTGTAGGCAGAGTGATGCGCCGAGGACGGCGACCGGGAGAAGCACGGCGAGCCACGCTGCTGCCTCAAGCACCGCCACTCCCCTCTCTCTGCTCTCTTCCACTCTTCCTCCCTAAAACACTAAGACAGTCTTCTCTCCAACTCGCCCCCGGAGCGCCGTGACGAGGTTTGGGTGCGCAAGCTCTCGTGTCGAGACACGGATATAACGAAGCTCGACCCCGAAGGGGTTTGTCCCGCGCAGCTCTATCGGTGTCGCGTCTGGCCCTCCGAGCATCACCTGTGTCGCTGAGACGCGCGCTTCGCGCGCCCACATATCCGCGTCGAGCGCCTCGAAGAAGCGCTGGGCATAGCCGTTTTCCGCGCCTTCCCCTCCCTGCCCAATAAAAACGACGCTTCTTTCCTCCGCCACTCCCGCGAAGAGCTCGCTCTGGGCTATCTGAAGCAGCTCGCTTGCTACAGTCTCGGGAGAGTTCGCAGCGCTTGTCGGCGCCAAGCTCGCCAGGTCGAAGAGGTTCGTGGCGTCCCTCTCGCGGCAGCGCGGCAACTGGTCTTCGGTCGGCTCTATTGAGAGCACCTCTGCTGCCCGCACGACTCCCGGCACTACGGCTACTGCCAGGCCCTCAACTCCGCTCCCGTGCAGGCTCGCTGTGACTCGGTCTGCAAACTGCGCGACTGCAGCGAAGCTCTCGTCATCACACCTCTCCGCGGAGGGGCGCCTGCTGCGGTCGAGCACCAGCAGCACGCGCGATTGGGCTTTGCGCACGCGCGCGCTAACCTTAAGCGGCAGGAGAGGCTTCTGCGCTCCCGCAAGACGCGCTGCAAGCTCGCTAAAGATTCCCCGAAATTCACCTTCTACCTGGGTATCGCTCTGTCGCGGTTTGCGCACATTTCGGACAGCACGAAGGGAGATTAGGGGATCGAGCGCCACAAGCTCGCGCCGGATGCTGGCCTCGGTCTCCGATGGAGACAGCCCCTTTGAGAGGCTTGCCCGGGTGGCGCGATCAACGATTCGCTGCACGTCGTCGTGCGCCCCGAAGAAGTGGGTTAGCTCAGCACCGAGGCAGAGCATCACCATAAGAACCGGAACGATCACCGCCAGGAAGAGCAGCGACACCGATCCAACAACCAACCGCTTTTTAGGACTGCGCGGCATCTGCAACCCTCCTCGTTATCGACCCAATTTGCAGAAGTGGCACGGTGACGAAGCACAGGATGAGCCCAGCAAAAGTTACAACTAACGGCAGCACTGCTTTTACCGGGAGGCGCGCTATCTGCTCCTCGACCGATTCCTGAAAGTGCGCCTGTGTGGCGTCACTCAGCTCTTTGAGCGGCTTCACTATCTCTCCACCTTGCGCGTGCGCGATGGCGAGGTGCACGAGGGCGTGCCTGAGACTAAAACTCTTGGTGCGCTCCGAGACGGTCTGCATCGCCTCAGCCGCTGGCGCACCCGCCTCGGAGAGCGCAACAACCTCCTGAAAAGCCGCAGAAACCGGATCTGCGCAATCTCGGCTCGCTTCTCGCAGCGCTGGCACCACATCGAGTCCTGCGCCTACTGCCATCACGACGCGCTCCATCGCGTTAGGGAGATGGAAATCGATCTGCCGTAAAATCCGCTTCTCTGCTGCTTCCCGGCGCACTCGGAGCACCAGCTCTCCCGCTAGCGCGCCGAGCAGCGCGTAGGGTGCCTCGCCGAAGCCTGAGGCGAATCCCAGGAGCGCACGCACTACGACAAAGGAGTTGGCGCCGACAAGCCAGGCGATAATCCGTCGCCGCCTGAGAACAGCAGCGTCTGACAGATCCGTGTCTGGCGCGTTGTCCGACCTCCCTAGCACCCTCCTCACTACTTCACCGCGCTCACTGCAGCATGCACGAGCGAGGAGAATTCCGCCGCCGAGCACTAACAGCAGGAAGGATATCTCTGCCTTCGTCATAGCTTCTCCTCCCGTCCGAGCGACATCATCCAGCATATTCCACCGGTCATCAGCGCTCCCCCTGCGGCCAAAAGCTTCCAGCCAACTGGGTGCTCCCAGGCGAGCTGCACGCCGCCCCGGTTCATCACGATTTGAATCCCTGCTATCACAGCAGCGCACAGCGCGATGCCGACGGCTGACATGCGGTGCATGGCGAGCGCTCCCCGGGTTTTGCGGCGAAACGATTGGCGCTGCCGCACGACGCGCACCACACGGTGCAGCGGTTCGGCCAGAGAAGCCCCGTGGCGGCGAGATAGCACCATACAGCGCTTGAACAGCTCAAGGTCTGCACTCGCTACTCCCGCCATAAACGTATTGATCGCCTCCTCATCGTCTTTTCCCGCTGCGATCTCGATCGAGAAAGCTGAGAGCTCCTGCGCTATCTCGGTGCCAGGCTGAAAGAAGGCGCGAGCCTGCAGCATGGCTGACACGGGATCGATCCCGGCTCTGACCGAAGACGCGATCGTAGTCAGGAGCGCCGGCAGATCCCGCTCAAGCTCGTCGTGCCGGCGCTTGACGCGGCGGCGAATTGCTGTTGACGCCAGAAGCACAGAGAAAACACCCAATAGAACCGAGAAAACAAAGCCAAGAAACTTTGCGGCGATGGTCGCTGCGATCACAGTCAGAAAAGCGTATAGGCTTGCGCCTCCCAGCGAGATTCGAGCCGTTGCAAGCTTGGCGGAAAGCGGCGCAATGAGGGCCATGCGCTGCACAACCCCGATTCCTTCTCTCCCAGGAAACGGCTCTAGCAGCGCTTCAACTATCATTTGCTCTCCGGCTCGTAGCACTCTCTTCTACCTCCGCATCGATTTCGCAGCCTCTCGGTAGGCGACTCGCTCATCAAGCCCAATGCTCTCTGGCAGGGCTGAAAAGGAGAACTTCACCGGCTCTCTCTCAAGCTTCTCGCGGAATGCGCTCACCCTGCCTGCAACGATCCAGGTCGGGGCGCCCTGGACGACTCGGTACAGGAAGATATCCCTGTGACGTAGCACTCCATCCGCAACGGGGCCAAGCTCTCGCACCTCCATGATGCGGCGGACTCCAGTCACGCGGCACACATCAACCACCACAACAACCTGCACAGCGGTCGCGACTTGGCTTCCGAGAATCCCACGGTCAGCGCTGCGTTGCGCTCGCGCCAGAAAGAGCTCAAGCCGCGTCACTGCGTCTGCCGCGCTGCGTGCGTGGAGGGTCGAGAGCCCCGGGTGACCAGAGGCACACACATCGACGAACGCTTCAGCCGCTTCTGCGTCACGAATCTCCCCAAAGATAATTCGGTTCATCGCCATGCGCATGCCAGCCCGGATGCACTGCGCGGGCGATACTCTGCCGCTTCCCTCAAGGTTCTCTTCGCGAGTCGTTACGTAGCGCACGTGCGGATGATCGAGCCGTATCTCCGGAGTGTCCTCGATGACGAGCACCGATTCATCGTGGGGAATAGTTGCGGCGAGCGCCCGTGCCAACGTGGTCTTCCCTGTGCCGACCTCACCCACAACGAGCACTGTGCGCCCAATCCCAACGACCCCCGCGAGGTACTCGAGAACAGGACGAGGGGCGAGCCCCGCCTCCGCTAGGCCATCGACACTCACTGAGGTAAAGCGGTTTATCCGGATAGTGAGGTAGGGGCCGTCCTCACACAGGGAGCGGTGCACAGCGTGGACCCGCACGAGTGACCCGGCCATGCCGTCCGCGATCGGCTGTTTCGTGGAGTACGAAGAGCCTGCCCGCTGCAGCAGCTTCTCGACATACCCCTCGTACGAGCGCTGGTCCGCAAAACGGAGCTGTGTTCGGAGGCTGCGCCGAGCCTGCTGCACCGAGATGCTGCTGAAGCCGCAGACGATGATGTCTGACACCCGTGGATCGTCGATAAGGGGCTGCAGCACTCCAAATGACATGCTGTCGCTCTCAAGGTGCGAGAGGACTTCGTCACGCTCGTAGCTTGATAGCTCAACGCCTAGGCGGGCTGCTGCCTCAGCCACTGAGCGGCCCGAATCGAGAGCTGCCCCCTGCTCGACGTGTCTCGCTGCGGCCCGTCGCACCTCCGCCAAGACCTGCTGCAACACAGGCGAGAGCGGCTGGCTCGTTGCGTGCTCACGGCTTCGGGCGTCAGTCATTCATCAATCCTCACTCGCTCCTGCTCTT
>CAYPUA010000043.1:0-20288 GCA_964413875.1 uncultured Bdellovibrionales bacterium | reverse complement strand
GCTTTTGCCCTGACCCTTCGGCGTATATCCTTATCCTTGTCTTCCTCCTTCTCCTTCTCCTTCTCCTTCTCCTGCACCTGCACCAACTCCTGCTCGTAATCAACGAACTCCGCCGGAACAGCCGCGATACCCGCGTGGGTCTACGCGGATGGGGATTAGGAACTCAGTGCAAGTGCAGGAGGAGGAGAGCGAGAGGGGGCGAAGAGGGTCTCCTCTTTCGCTTGCTTTTGCCCTGACCCTTCGGCGTATATCCTTATCCTTGTCTTCCTCCTTCTCCTGCACCAACTCCTAATCATAATAAAAAAAATCCGCCGGATCATCCGCGATACCCGCATCGGTCTACGCCGATGAGGATTAGGAACTCAGTGCAAGTGCAGGAGAAGGAGGAGGAGAACGACAGGGAGCGAAGAGGGGACGGACACTTTCTTTCACGCAATAATTCAGCCCCTTACCTGCAGCAAGCGGTAGTGGCTCAAGTTCTTAAAGAAAGTCGTCGATATCTCGACCTAACGGGGTCGGAGCAGCCTCCGGCGCTCCACAGGTTTAAAGGAATAGATGGCGGTTCGGTGCGGTGCCACATCTTGCACACGAGCACACCTCGGAAGAGCGAGGGGGCTGGTTCTCTATCTCGTCGTATTCGCGCTGATAGCCATTCGAGTCGCACAAGCTGAGCAAGCCCCTGCAGAATTCAAGCCCGACCAAAACTGGCTCGCCTCAGTCCAGAACAACATCGAAGCACAGGAGTACCGCCCCTCGAAGCAGATGGTTGGCATCGAAGGCGAGAAGGTAAAGGAGCCTAAGTGGCACATCAACAACCGGGCGCAGGGCTTTAAGTCAGCAGTCAGCAAAGATGGCTGGGAGATTGCGCCGCGGCCGCCAGCGAAGAGGATCGACCCGAAGGATCCTACCAAGCACCTCAAAGAAGATACAACGAAGGGAGCGGAGGGTCCGAAGTGGCACTGGCGCTACCGCTTCTCGGCGCTCTCCCGCGGAGCTGAGCGGACGAAGCTCTCTGTTCCAGAGGTGAGCGACAAAGACGAGACGGTGTACCTCAAATACTCGCCATCAGTCAGCGAGTGGTACAAGAACTCAAAACTCGGAATCGAGCAGGGCTTCGAGATTAAGGAGAAGCCGCACGCAAAGGGAAAAGGAGAGTTAGTTCTCGTCGGAGAGGTAAAAACAGATCTCGCAGTCAACAAGCCAAGTAAAGAGAAGATCAGCTTCTCAAAGAACGGCGCTGAGCTTGTGCAGTATGCAGGCTTAAAAGTTCTCGATGCGTCGGGGAAGACGATACCAAGTTGGCTGTCGTATTCAGTAAAGAGCCGCGCGCAGCGGCTTCTCATTCATATCGATGATTCAGCAGCAGTGTATCCTTTAATGGTCGATCCGCTTGCAACCTCGCCTGCTTGGGTCGGGGAGTCGAATCAGGTGGACGCACAGTATGGATACAGTGTTGCTTCAGCAGGTGACGTGAATGGCGACGGTTTCTCTGACGTATTGGTGGGAGCCTGGGCATATTCAAATGGCGAGAACGAGGAGGGGAGGGCCTATCTCTACCATGGTTCTGTGGCTGGCCTTGAGACGTCTGCCTCTTGGGTGAGGGAATCAGATTCTGGAGGGGCTCGTTTCGGTTGGAGCGTTAGCGGCGCCGGGGATGTGAACGGAGATGGCTTCTCCGATGTGCTGGTTGGACAGCCCGGGGGGGCTTTTAGGGGGAGAGCCTATCTTTTCCTGGGATCTGGCTCGGGTCTTTCAACATGGGCCTGGATGACGGAGGCAGACCAGGATGGTTCAAATTATGGATTCAGCGTGAGTTCTGCCGGCGATGTGAATGGCGATGGTTTCTCGGACGTAGTAGTTGGTGCTTGGACCTACGACGAGCCCGAGGATAACGAGGGAAAGGCTTTTCTCTTCCTCGGCTCGATTAGCGGCCCCTCCACGAATCCTGGTTGGACTGCGCAGTCCGATCAAATGTTTGGCTATTTCGGTGGTTCCGTTAGTCCCGCGGGAGACATTGACGGCGATGGGTACTCAGATGTTTTGGTCGGAGCTTGGGGGATGTCCAACGGTGAGTCGATGGAGGGGCAAGCATACCTATACAGAGGCTCTGCTTCCGGGCTCGCCACCGTAGCTGCTTGGATTGGAGAGTCGGATCAGGCGAACGCGTTCTATGGAGAAAAAGTCAGTTCGGCGGGAGACGTAAATGGCGATGGCTTCTCGGATGTGCTGATTGGCGCTTATAACTTCGCAAATGGGGAGAGTTCTGAGGGAATAGCGCTTCTGTATTACGGCTCCGCCGGAGGACTTTCAACTCAGGCCGGCTGGAGCAAGGAGGGCGACCAGTCTAATGCTTATTTTGGTCGGTCGGTGGCTGCGGCGGGAGATGTCGATGGGGACGGCTACGACGATGTCCTGGTTGGAGCAAGTCATTTTGATAATGGAGAGGGCATCGGCGAGGGGCAGGCTTTTCTCTTCAAAGGGGGAGCCTCCGGGCTTGCGACAACGGCTGCTTGGACTGGTGAGTCGAATCAGGTCGGTGCCGAATATGGAGTGGTTGTAAGCACCGCCGGCGACGTTAATGCTGATGGCGCATCGGACATTGTTATCGGCTCTCACTTTTTCGACAACGGCGAAGATAACGAGGGAAAAGCCTTCCTCTACCTCGGCATCCTCGACGCAACCCCAACCCCCACACCCACCCCAACCCCCACAGCAACCGCCACCCCAGTCATCATCTCCCCCGGCTCCGGCGGCCTCCCAGCCCCGGCGGTAACAACCACCGGCCGCAGCGCCACGATCACAGCGCCGCAAGTTACTCCGCAACTCTCAACCCGCGCCCGCAACGCTGCGATCAAGAAGCTCATGAAGAGCGGACTCACGCGCCCCCAGGCGATACGGGCGCTGACGAAGCTCAAGATCACGTACATCTTCACGGTAAAGCAGGGCGGCAGCGCCTCAAGCTCAAGTGACGAGATCGGCACGCAAGCCTCCTCGATCACCCGCCGAAGCAAGCGCAACCGACTTACCCTGAACAACCTCGCACCTGGCGCGAAGGCAGCTTCGTACCGGATTGAGATCGCCGCAGGAAGTCCGCCAGTGGTGCTTGGCGTGACGAAGCCGAGTGCTCAAGCGGTGTTTGCCATCGCGCCACCGGGGTAGCGGAGAAGGGGACGCTCGCTTCTCCCCCAATCTTTCTCCTCGTCTTCCTCCTTCTCCTCCTCCTGCACCTGCACCAACTCCTACTCGTAATCAACGAACTCCGCCGGGTCGGCCGCGAGATCCGCATCGGACTACACGGATTAGGATTAGGAACTCAGTGCAAGTGCAGGAGAAGGAGGAGGAGAACGACAGGGAGCGAAGAGGGGACGGACACTTTCTTTCACGCAATAATTCAGCCCCTTACCTGCAGCAAGCGGTAGTGGCTCAAGTTCTTAAAGAAAGTCGTCGATATCTCGACCTAACGGGGTCGGAGCAGCCTCCGGCGCTCCACAGGTTTAAAGGAATAGATGGCGGTTCGGTGCGGTGCCACATCTTGCACACGAGCACACCTCGGAAGAGCGAGGGGGCTGGTTCTCTACCTCTTTGTCCTATCGCTGATAGCCATTCGAGTCGCACAAGCTGAGCAAGCCCCAGCAGAGTTTAAGCCCGACCAGAACTGGCTCGCCACAGTCCAGAACAACATCGAAGCGCAGGAGTACCGGCCCTCGAAGCAGATGGTTGGCATCGAAGGCGAAAATCTCAAAGAGCCTAAGTGGCACATCAACAACCGCGCGCAAGGGTTTAAGTCAGCAGTCAGCAAAGATGGCTGGGAGATTGCGCCGCGGCCGCCAGCGAAGAGGATTGACCCGAAGGATCCTACGAAGCACCTCAAAGAAGATACAACGAAGGGAGCGGAGGGCCCAAAGTGGCACTGGCACTACCGCTTCTCGGCACTCTCCCGCGGAGCAGAGCGGACGAAGCTCCCTGTTCCAGAGGTAAGCGACAGAGACGAGACGGTGTACCTCAAATACTCGCCGTCAGTCAGCGAGTGGTACAAGAACTCCAAACTCGGAATCGAGCAGGGCTTTGAGATTAAGGAGAAGCCGCATGCAAAGGGCAAGGGAGAGTTGGTTCTCGTTGGAGAGGTAAAAACAGATCTCGCAGTGCTCAATCCGACAAAAGAGAAGATCGGCTTCTCGAAGAGTGGCGCTGAAGTGGTGCAGTACGCGGGGCTAAAGGTTATCGACGCTACTGGAAAAGCGCTGCCTAGCTGGCTCTCGTACTCAGAGAAGGGCAAATCGAAGCAGCTTCTGATTCACATTGATGATTCAGCGGCGGTTTATCCAGTGGTGGTGGATCCGCTTGCAACGTCCGCTAGCTGGACGGCCGAAGCTAATCAGATAAATGCGAATTTTGGCTGGAGCGTCAGCACAGCCGGTGACATAAACGGAGATGGATACTCTGATGTCGTTGTTGGTTCATACCGGTACGACAACTGGGATTCTGACAAAGGGAGAGCCTTTCTTTACCTCGGGACATCCTCAGGTCTCTCGACGACGGCTAGCTGGACTGCAGAGGCTGATCAAGGAGCTGCGTGGTTCGGCCACAGCGTCAGCACAGCCGGTGATGTTAACGGCGATGGGTACTCAGACGTGGTCGTGGGGGCAATGTACTACGACAACGGCGAGACAAACGAGGGCGCTGCCTATCTCTATCTAGGATCTTCCTCCGGACTATCTGCTACCGCGAGCTGGACTGGAGAGTCGGACCAGGTTGGTGCCTTTTACGGCACACGAGTCAGTAGTGCCGGCGACGTCAACGGAGATGGGTACTCAGACGTGTTAGTCGGGGCGTATTACTTCAGCAACGGCGAGTCAAATGAGGGAGCGGCATATCTGTACCTTGGCTCCGAGTCCGGGCTCTCTACCACGGCTAGCTGGATCGGGGAGTCGAATCAAGCGGATGCCTATTACGGTTGGTCTGTCAGCAGTGCCGGTGACGTAAACGGCGATGGATACTCAGACGTTTTAGTTGGAGCGTACAACTTTACCAACGGTGATAGTGGTGAGGGAGCATCCTACCTCTACCTGGGCTCTTCCTTGGGGCTCGCTACGACAGCGAGTTGGAGCGGCGAGTCTAATCAAGGGTTCGCTCAGTACGGCTACAGCGTCAGCAGCGCCGGAGATGTAAATGGCGATGGGTACTCAGACGTTTTAGTAGGCTCTCGGTACGATAGTAACGGGGAAACAAACGAGGGGCGAGCCTACCTCTACCTCGGCGCTTCATCTGGCCTAGCCACCACGGCTGGCTGGATCGGTGAGTCTAACCAGGCCTTCGCGTACTACGGCGTCAGCGTCAGCACCGCCGGTGACATCAATGGGGATGGGTACTCGGATGTGATCGTCGGCGCCTACTATTACGACAACATCCAGAGCAGTGAGGGGCAGGCGCTAGTCTACCTAGGGTCTTCCTCTGGTCTTAGTACCACTGCTAGCTGGACTGGAGAGTCGAATTTGGCAAGTGCGTACTATGGCTACAGCGTCGGCACTGCTGGTGACGTCAACGGAGACGGCTACTCCGATGTCTTGGTTGGAGCGTATGGGTTCAACAACGGGGAGTCAGGCGAAGGCCGAGCGTTCCTTTACCTCGGGTCGGCCGCATCGCTTACGTCGACGGCGGCCTGGACGGGGGAGTCGAACCAAAGCAGTGCAGACTACGGTGACATAATTCGTTCTGCCGGGGATGTAAATGGTGATGGCTACCAAGACGTTCTGGTGGGGGCGTTGCTTTTCGACAACGGGCAAACCAACGAGGGGCAAGTCTACCTGTACCTAGGCTCTGCTTCAGGAATTGCCACAACAGCTGCGTGGGTCGGAGAGTCAAATCAGGCGTCAGCCTACTACGGCCAAGGTCTTGGCTCCGCCGGCGACGTAAACGGTGATGGTTACTCGGACGTCGTCGTTGCTGCGCCCGCTTATGACAACGGGCAAACTGACGAGGGCCAAGTATACTTGTATCTCGGCTCTGCTTCCGGCCTTGCCACTACCGCTGCGTGGGTTGGGGAGTCCAACCAGGGCATGGCAAACTACGGAACCAGTGTAAGCAGCGCCGGCGACGTGAATGGCGACGGGTACTCGGATATCGTGGTTGGAGCGCGATACTACGACAACGGGCAGATCGACGAAGGGCTAGCCTACATCTACTTGGGCTCTGCTTCAGGCCTGGAAACCACTGCAGCTTGGACGGGTGAGTCAAACCAGGCTAGCGCGTATTATGGCAGTAATGTCAGCACCGCTGGAGATGTCAATGGGGATGGCTACTCAGACGTGCTAGTGGGGGCCCTGCTGTTCGACAACGGGGAAACAGATGAAGGTCAAGCATACCTTTATCTGGGCTCTGCTTCAGGGCTTGCAGCTACCGCTGCCTGGATTAGCGAATCAAACCAGGGGAGCGCCAAGCATGGCGGCAGCGTCAGCGCTGCTGGCGACGTGAACGGCGACGGTTACTCCGACGTGCTAGTGGGCGCATTTGCGTATGACAACGGTGACTTAGACGAAGGGCATGCGCTCCTGTACCTAGGGGCTGCCGCAGGGCTTGCTACTACGGCGGCCTGGATTGGAGAGTCGGACCAATCAATCGCGAATTATGGCAACAGCGTTGGCTCAGCCGGTGATGTGAATGGCGATGGCTACTCAGACGTATTGATTGGGGCGCGATACTTCGACAATGGAGAAACTGACGAGGGGCGGGCATACCTCTACCTGGGCGCTGCCCAAGGTCTCTCGACCACGGCGGCGTGGATTGGGGAGTCGAATCAAGTTGATGCGCGTCATGGTAATAGCGTGAGCACCGCTGGAGATATAAACGGTGATGGGTACTCGGATGCGTTGGTATCGGCGTCTCGATTCGACAACGGGCAGACTGACGAGGGGCGAGTCAGCCTCTACTTCGGAAATAGCCCTGGCGGGATCGCAGTGGTCCCACAACAGCTTGATCCAAGCAGTGCGCCGGTGCAGGTTCTCGGTAGTCCGGGTACTGCCGACTCCTTCAAGATTCAGCTCAAAGCCCGCTCAAACCTCGGTCGCTCCGCTGTCAGGCTTGTCTGGGAGAATAAGCCCCTAGGCACTGCATTCGACAACACCGGCCTCGGCCGCAGCGCGGGCTTCACAGACTCCACAACGAGTGGAACCACAATTACTGAAACTATCTCAGGCTTGTCTGAGAGCACCTCCTACCACTGGCGCGTGCGAGTAGAATCCTTTCCGCAGAGCTACTCTCCCTGGTACTCGGTCGGCAGCAACGGCGCAGAAGAGGCAGACATTCGAATTCAGTCGCTATCCACCCCCACACCCACGCACACTCCGACCGACACTCCGACTGACACGCCAACGAACACTCCTACTGACACTCCAACTGACACTCCAACTGATACTCCAACAGAGACTCCAACCGACACTCCGACAGACACCCCAACCGACACTCCAGCTCAGACACCTACCGACACGCCAACTGACACCCCAACCGATACTCCGACAGACACCCCAACCGATACGCCAACAGCTACGCCGACGGACACTCCAACTGACACTCCCACGGATACGCCAATCAACACCCCAACCGATACTCCAACCGACACTCCAACGGCCACACCGACCGACACCCCAACCGATACTCCAACCGATACTCCGACTCACACCCCAACAGACACCCCAACCGATACGCCGACAGACACTCCAACTCACACTCCGACCGATACCCCCACAGAGACGCCGACCGCGACGCCAACTGACACGCCGACTGATACGCCAACGGACACGCCGACTACCACACCGACCGATACGCCAACTGACACGCCAACTGCGACGCCAACCGATACCCCTACCGACACTCCAACCGACACGCCGACGATTACCCCGACCGACACTCCGACTGACACCCCGACTGACACTCCGACCATCACGCCAACAGCGACGATCACCGACACGCCTGTCGACACGCCAACGGCGACTGAAACTCCAACGGCAACAGACACGCCGATCGCTTCAGCCACGCCAACAGTCACGAGCACGGCGACTCCTACGCCAGTTCTTGGTGACGTAGACGGCGACAACTTTGCAGATGCGGCCTTGATCGGGGCCGGGGCAGCGGCTGATGTGGTTGTGAACCTAGGCGACACGCCCACGAAGATCACAATCAACGGCCCGTTCCTCGGGGCTGATATCGGAGTGGCGCCAGGCGGCAGCTCCTCGTCGCTGATCTCAGTCGCTAAGTCAGGAAGCAGCTTCGTCTGGACGTCGACGAACGTGTTGAGCGGCACAGCGACAAACTTCAAGACAACCCTCGGGCGGGGGAAGCCCGTCATGGGCTGCTACGTAGGAGGCGTCTATACCGCTGCGGCGTTCACCTTCAGCCGCACGACAAGCACGATGAAGCTCTTTACTGGTTCCCCGGACACAGTCGTAAGGTTCCCAACAGGGGTGCTGCTGGCGCGCTGCGGGGCGCCGGTGAGTGGCACAAGTGGAGTGTACTCGCTCGTCAAGAGCCCGACGCGTGGAACCCTCACAGTGATCGGCAAAGTTGGCTCAAGGGTAGTCTTCTCCTCGAGACCCCTCAGCACTAAGCTGTCCTCTGTTGGAATACTTCTCATCCCAGTCCCACGCGCCACAGGCACACACCCAACAGCAGCAGTGTTAGCGAGACTAGGTAAGGCGCGTGTGCTGCAGGTAGTAGATCGCACGAAGAAGTGGCAGACCATCACAGTGCCGAACGTGCCCGCAGGCTACACCATGTCAGCAGCCGTCGGAGTTCGAATCGGAAGCACAACCTACCTCGTTGTGCAGCTCACCAGCCCCACGAAGGAGACGTCGTACCGCACCGTCGTCGTTCCTGCTGGGTATCTGTAGCTCCTTGGTATCTTTTCGGTACCGGTCTCGGCCCCGGCACCGGCCACGGTTTCGGCTCCGGTTCCGTTCCCCGCACCAATAAGGGAACCCGCCCGTCTCCGTAGAAAACGCCCTGCCGCATTAAGGGCGTAAACAGCCAGCCGCATTTCCGTAAATCATCCTCCTTGTCTTCCTCCTTCTCCTGCACCTGCACAAACTCTTACTCATAATCATTAAACTCCGCCGGATCGGTCGCGATACCCGCGTGGGTCTACGCGGATGAGGATTAAGAACTCAGTGCAAGTGCAGGAGGAGGAGGAGGAGAGTGACAGGGGGCGAAAAGGGGACGGACACCTTTTTCCCAAACTCCGCCCTTGACCCGCCGCTATTTCTAGTATATTTCCATACTGCTATGAAAACAGAATCTACTCCCTTCGACACAGCATCGTATCCAGTCATGAACTGCTCTGAGATGTCGCCTTATTTCAAGGCCTTGGAGTTCTTTCCGGGCTGCTATGAGGAGCCTTCTACACTGCTAGAAAAGGGCGCCTTGCAGGCACCTTTTGATGTCTCTAAGGGGGCAATATCAGGGGGAACGAGCCCCGGGAAAAAGGCGCCGCAGGTGGTGACGGCGCTTGCTCGGCGGGTCGGTGAGGTGCTGCGGCGGTTGCCGTCGACGGAGGAGCTTGAGCCGCTCTTTAGCCGGTTGCGTGGGGTAGACCTTATACTAGCGACCCTCGCGTACGGCCTAAAGGTTCGAGTCTCAGAGCTTAAGGCAGTTCGGGTGCGCGACGTAAACTTCGCTGCCAAGTGCATCGTGCTCGGCGGCGCTCCGTTCTCGCTCCCAACCGTGCTGCTCGATGACCTGCGCGATTACATCCACGAGCGGCTGTGTGGGTCAGAAGCCTCAGTGACCGTTTCTCGCCGCGAGCAGCGGCTCTTCTCGGATGATGACTTCGCGTCGTTCTTTGAGCGTGTGTCGGGTTACCAAAGTGAGATCTCTGTCGGAGAGGAGCGCAGCAGCATCTTGACCGAGCGCTGCATCAACCGGGTCTTCCGGCTGCTGGGACGGTTCCACGCCAAGCGTGCGCTCAAGCGCGGGGCGAAGCTCGCCTCGCCGCTTGACCTCTTCGACAAGGGCCCGAGGATCGTTCGTCGCGGCCGCAGAGGTGTGATCGACGCGTACTACGTTTGGCGCACTGCGTATCTGCCTGCGCTTTAACCGTTCAGGGGCTAGGTGCTTAAGCCCTGTTTGGTCACTAAGCCTCGTTCAGTAAGCACCCAAGGGCTTTGGTGCTCGAATATTTCGGTCATGTAACGCGGAGGTGCGGGAAACGCGGAGATCGCAGAATGGCGATCGCTCCGGTGCTCAAAAAGCTGATGCACCAGAGCAGCCGAGTTGAGGGGGCATCCGGATGTTCGTACTACCCGGCTGCACCCTCCGCATTTCCCGCCCCTCCGCGTTAATTAACCAGTCAGCCGAGGCTCTCGGTCGGCGTTTGCGGATGAGGAAAACCGGCTGCTTAACGGATCCGGTCCGGGAAGTCGGTAAAGACCCCATCAACTCCGGCATTCTTAACGAAAGCTAGGTCGTCGCTTGAGTTGACGGTGTAGACGAAAACCTTGAGACCAGCATCTTTTAGCTCTCGTACACGAGCTGAAGTGACTGCATCGAGATTAAGGTGAAAGGAGATGGCTGAAAGCGAGGCGGCAAACTCCGCGGCTCTTCGCGGATAGCCGTACGTCAGGCAGGCCACAGGCACCTCCGGCAGGAGGCGCTTGCAGAGGGTTGTCTGCTCGGAATCAAACGAAGATACCAGGAACGAGTCGGGCGCGCTCCCTTCAGCGATCGCCCGTCCGAGGAGCTGCGCCACCGCGGAAGCGCAGCCCGGGCCCTTTAGCTCTACCTGTGTGCGGGCCCTGCCACGCACGAGCTCAAGCACTTCAGCCAACGTTGGAATCCTCTCGCCTAGTCCCGCGTCGAGCGAGCGAATGAAGCTGAGTGACTGCCGCTCGACAACTCCACGTGTCTTTGTGCGCCGCGACAGGGTGCGATCGTGAAACACAACCGGAGTGCCCTCAACCATGCGCACGTCGAGCTCGATCCACTCAAGCCCCAGCTCAAGCGCACGGCGAAAGCTGCGCAGCGTGTTCTCCGGCTCAAGGCCTGATGCGCCGCGGTGCGCAAAGATCGTGAATGGCGAGAATGGGGGTGTGCTCATACAGCGACCTCCATGGTGCGGCATTCCCCAGGTGAAGCGCAACATAACTTTGTTTCTCTGCTTGAGCTTCCTTTCACGCCCCATCCGCTTCCGACACTGATTACCGACTACGGGAACGGCCACGGGAACGGCGCCGGCTCCGGGAACGGCTATGGGGGAAGAGCTCGAGCATACTTTTCTCGCCAATCAGTACATTGTTTGCGAGAGTCATAACGCAGCCCGCTTTCCGCGCTCCGCGCTTGAGGCTGCAGCACCAAGCGGAATCTCACTCGATTGGCGGCTCCTCTGGGTGGTATACTGGAGGTGTCGCCGCAATTTTAGTTTGTGGCTCTCTGTGGCGGTTCATGACATCACTCGGCTTCACAAAAGATCTCTTCCCCGGCGGGCGCTGGCTCGTTTGTCGTCCAAAGGACTACGACGTCCGGTACTCGATTAACCCGTGGATGAACACGGCAGTCGTTCCAGAGAAAGAGCTTGCGCGAGAGCAGTGGGCCAACCTCGACCACCACCTGCTGCGGCTCGGTGCCTGGCTTGAGTACGTCGAGCACGCTGACGGGCAGCCTGACATGGTGTTCACCGCCAATGCCGGACTGGTGCGTGGCTCAGATGTTGTGCTCTCGCGCTTCCGCCACGCCGAGCGGCGGGGGGAGGAGCGTCACTTCCGCGCCTGGTTCGAGAGCAACGGCTTCAAAGTGCATGAGGTGACGCGCGGCAGCTTCGAGGGGGAGGGGGACGCGCTCTTCTCTGGTTCCAGGCTCTTCTGTGGGTACGGCTTCCGGTCTGACGTTGAGGCGCACCATGAGGTCGGGAAGCTGCTCGGGGTGGATGAGCTCGTCGTCGTGCAGCTGCAGGACCCGCGCTTCTACCACCTCGATACCTGCTTCTGCCCGCTCTCGGAGCGGCTCGCTTTGGTATACCCAGGTGCGTTCTCGGCTCAAGACCTGGCGCTCCTTGAGCGGCATCTTGAGCTAATCCGGGTGCCGGAGCACGACGCTCTCCATTTCGTCTGTAATGCTGTGGTTTTGGGCTCAAACGTGGTGCTCCCGGCCGGCTGCCCGGAGACCTACGGCATGCTGGCGCAGCGCGGATTTACGGCGTACCCGGTGCCCTTGGGGGAGTTTATTAAAGCCGGAGGAGCTGCTAAATGTCTCTCGCTTAAGCTTGAGCAGGGGTAGCCACCCTTACAGAAAGCTCTAACCAGGCAGGGAGATGGGCAAAACTCGAATCATCGCTGTGGCAGGCGGAACTGCGAGCGGGAAGACTACGCTGGCTCGTGACCTCGTGCGGGTCGGCGGTGCGCAGCGGGTGCAGATCGTTCCCCTCGATGCCTACTACCGGTGCAACGCGCACCTCTCCCCAGATGAGCGGGCGCGCTGCAACTACGACCACCCCGACGCATTTGAGATCAATCTGCTTGAGCGCCACCTCCAGTCGCTCATGGTGGGCGAGGCAGTAGATGTGCCGGAGTATGACTTCTCGACCCATTCGCGCGCAAAGGTAACCCACCGCACGTCGCCCTCAGAGATAATCCTGGTAGAGGGGATCCTCGCGCTGCACTTTTCGGGCCTTCGTCAACTCTACTCGGCGTCAGTCTTTGTTCACACCTCAGACGAGCTGCGCTTCTCGCGCCGCATGTCGCGCGACATCCGCGAGCGTGGCCGCACAGAAGACTCTGTTCGCACGCAGTGGAACGACACTGTCCATCCGATGCACACCGAATTCTGCGAGCCGACCAAGGCGCACGCCTCTGAAATTTTCAGCGGCGAGGCGTGGGGTGACGGGCATGTAGTTGAGCTGCTTGAGCGGCTAGTGCGAGGGTAGCTTTAAGCAGGATTCCTCTGTCTTTTCCCATTCAGGCCCCCGCTGAAAAAACCACCGCGCGGTTCGCATGAACCATCACCCGGTGCTCAAGGTGAGCCTTCACAGCGCGGGCGAGGACGATGCTTTCTATGTCCCGCCCCGTTCGTTGCAGGGTTTCGACTCCATCTTCGTGTGTCACGCGCTCCACGTCCTGTTCGATGATCGGCCCTCCATCAAGCTGTGGGGTGACGTAGTGAGCGGTCGCGCCGATCATCTTGACGCCGCGCTCCCACGCGCGCCGGTACGGTCCCGCGCCTTCAAACGCAGGGAGGAACCCGTGGTGGATGTTGATAACCGGAATTGCGATCTCACTGAGCATTTCGCCTGAGAGCACCT
Source organism: uncultured Bdellovibrionales bacterium (assembly GCA_964413875.1). Classification (GTDB taxonomy): domain Bacteria; phylum Bdellovibrionota_C; class UBA2361; order UBA2361; family OMII01; genus OMII01. The sequence goes on along the minus strand of CAYPUA010000043.1, from coordinate 7,009 downwards.
GCATGTAGCGAGCCAAGACCGCAAGCTGCACGTGGTGTTTGCGCAGCAGCCCGATGACTTCAGTCTCTTGCAGCCTACGGTCGTTGCGGTCGATTCGGCAGCAGAAGAAGGGCACACTGAAACGGGCCGCTACGGACTCAAGCTCCGGGTGGTTAGAGATAACTAGTGAGACCTTTGCGTTAGGCAGGTCCCCAGTGTCGGCTCGTGAGAGGAGGTCATGGAGGCAGTGCGGCTCTCGGGTAGCGAGGATGCCAATTCGCTGTGAGTCGGCGCAGAAGTGTGCAGACCACTGAATTGAGAAGGGCTTTGCGACACCGCTAAACCCGTCGAGGAGCTCCCGACGGGAGCACGGTGCCGAATCAAGGTCGATTATGATCCGCATGAAGAACCGCGATTCAAGCCGGTCGGTGTGCTGCTGGCAGTGCACGATATTGAAACCGCGCTCGAAAAAGAACGTGCTCACGGTCGCCACGATCCCTTTTCGGTCAGGGCAGGTGATGAGAAAAACGGCGAGGTTTCGGGCTTCTTGCATCGGGGTGGGAGCGTAGCGCTTCATGCCATCGGAGCGGTATGAGCTGGATGGGCTCGCTGTGGGAGGGAATTAGAGGCGATTAAAAAGAGCTCATTGAGGAATCGAGTGGGTGATAACGGGCACAGAGGTAGGGGGACGTGCACGTTTACCTGGCGGGAGATTATGATTCACAAAGAGAGCGGTGAGAGCAGCGAGGGTGAGTAAGCTTCTTGATGATTTCCCCTCTCTGCTCTCGCTGGTCTCTTTGTATACAATTATCGTTCCCGCATTTCTTTGGGAACCGCGCGGAGTCATGCCCCCTCGATTTCCCGAAGAGCCAGAACACGACCCGTGGCAGCAGCTACGCGCGCCTCATCCGCTCTAGGTCAATAATCCACACCTTCGGCTTTCCGTCCTCCGTCGTGAAGAGGAAGTTGCGTTCAGCGACGTCGAGGTGCACGTACCCGAGCGAGTGTATCTGCTTTAGGATATCCTGCCGTTGCTCGGTGGTTTCGTCCGGAAAGTTAATTGCTATTTCACTGTCTGACTCGACCTTTTTCCAGAGGAAGTAGGTGTTGCCGCGGTCGCGGATGACGGCGACGGGTTGCGGCGTTGGAACGCCCTTCGCGAAGAGCTCCTTGCTGCGCTCGAACTCTAGCTCTGCGGTCGCAGACTTTATCGGCCCGAGCCGTTTTGAGACGACCTGCAGCTCCGAGCCACGCGCGTTTGAGAGGGTGAACTCCTTCACGCGGCTGGTGTCGTAGGCGGTGAATTCAAGGTTCACGATGCTCTTGTTAGGGACGAGAGAGCAGCCGTACGATCTGCTTACGTCCGGTTGGCTCTCTATCCAGGCAGTGATGTTTTTCTCTCGTGAGAGGGAGCGCAGGAAGCTCCGAAACGGAGGCTCAGCTTCGATGCTTCTCGGCGCGCCTTCAACTGCGCGGTGGAACACCGGCGCTTGGAACGCGCGAGCCGCGTGGCTTGAGAAGCTCTCTATGAACTGCTGTCCAAGCGACGTCGCATCTAGCCCCAGCAAACGACACGAGCGGGCGATCGCTGTTCGCGCGTACACCTGGAGGTATTGTCGGTCAGCGTCGAGCCGCTCTCGGCGCTCGGGGTGCCCCACATCGTAGAAGGAGCGGTGAAGGAGCCCCGCAAAATCACGGTTCTTCCGGATCCCGCGCAGCATAAGGGTTCTAAGGTCGTTGACGGGCAGCGCTTCGTTGAGCGCACATCGGATGGCGAAGCGCTCCGGAAATCCGAGCTGCCCGCGCGCACGGGTTTTTTCAGAAGAGAGGTACGCGCCAGAAGAGTTTCGCCGGTGGCGGTAGCCGAGGCGCATCGTGAGCACAGAGAGGTCGTACGCGCTCCAGTCGGGCCCCTCCCGAAGAAACGGCTCAGCCTCAAGACGCTCTTGGGCCCGCTTGGAGAGGCCGGGGTGCTTGGCGAGCAGCTCCAGACGGAGGGCGCGGAGTTGGCCTAGGGCATCTTGGGTTGAAGCAGCGGAGGGGGCTCCGTGGCTCGTCTTCGCTTCGTGGGTTTTATGTTTTACTTCCATGAGTTAACCGATCCGGCCCCCCATCTTACACTAAATCGGCCGGGTATGCTCCTCGGTGCAGTGACTCATGTGCGCTACGGGGGGTGGAGCATGATGGAGGAGGGAGTGGTCACCTTGGTTGCTTCGACTCGTTTCAGGACCCGAAATGGTTCTTCGGTTCTCGGTGGGGAAGCTCAGATCGGCGGCGGCCCGTTACGGGGCAGAGGGAAGTCACGGATCCAGGTTAAATGATTACAGGGGGCATCGGGGTACCTAAAAAGCCCGGACGTTTCCGCGCGTTTCTCCGCCAACTAGCTGGTTATGCTTTCTCTACCAGAGCGACCGCTGCCACCAGTCGATAATGGCTTTTTAGGGCCGCTCCGAGAAGCTGACTGGTTCGGCGTACCCGCCGAGGGCTGGTCTGCGCCCACCGAAAAATATCGCGGCATCGGCTATTTAGGCTTCTCTGAAAATTAGCTTTTCAAACTCTCAAGTTTTGCGCACTGGCTGTCGAGGATCCCAAAAATGCTTGGGGGGGAGACCGTGAAGCACAAGAAAGCACTATCCGCGTTTTTAGCGATGCTCGTAATTTTCCAGGCGGCGTGTCCGTTGAGCGCTGTTGCGCAGGATGCTTCCGCTGAGAGCCAGGTGGCTGCAGCAAAACGCAAGGGAAAAGCGAAACGGGTTTTCTCGACTCGGTCATCTGTTGAGCCATCGACTCCAGAGGCTGCGGCGCTGGCTGAATCTCTCGCGAAGTCGCTGCCTAGCCGTTTGACAAGCGACACGCTGCGCAAGTTCAAGCTCAAGCCAGGGAAGTCGGCGCTCTCTGTCTCGGGTGAGAGCAAGTTCTCAATCACTGACCTGGCAGAAGACCGCACATCTTGGGCGCGTGGGTATGCGAGTGTGTCGGGCGGCGATGCGTTCGCACTGTTTCTCACGGGCCCGAACAGGGTAGTTGGCATTGTAGAAACGTACCAGCGCACGGTAGGGAACAAGAAGATCGACCTTGAGCGAGAGACACAGCTTCGAGCAGCAGGGTTCAAGGTCAATCTGCTGGTAGATCGTTTCCAGGTAGTGTTGTGGGATTCCCTTGACCCAGAAGGCATTCCAGCGACTGTGGCGAAGCCGCCGACATTCGTCACGGCGCCTCTGACTCCGGAGCAGGTGCAGAAGATCTTCTTCCCCAAGAAGCGCCAGAGCTCGGGCATGAGCGCGAGTGCCGACGCGGCAGTTTCCGTTGGGCTCGCTGGAGCAGTAGGAGCGCTCGGCGCTCCTCCCGCCAATGGAGCGCCGGGTAGGCGGAGACCTCTTAAGGTGTTTAATATCCCAACCCGGGATTGTGAATGTGTTTATGAAGCGCCTGCGGGGCTTATATGCGAACACCTCGGACCAGATGGCTATGAGATCAAGTGTGAGTACGGGGCCCCCTCCCATAGTACATCTCTGGGTGGGGGAAAGGGTTTATTCCCTTCGGCCGGCGATTGCTTGGGATTTTTGCAGCGGCAGTGTGAAGCGAATTGCAGGGGCCAAAAGGGCTCAGCAAGTAAACCTTCTATTCGTTGTGAATACCCCGCTGTTGCCCCCATTGATGGTCTTCAGCTGATAGAGCGGACACTTAATTGTCCCGACGTTCCGGCAAAGGCTAGGCTACTCGGCGGAGAATCCTGCAAGCCTTCAGGCTCTATTAGCTGCCATAGCCGGAACCTGCCTGTTAAGTCGGCTAAATTGTTGCCCGGGGGGAACAAAGTACGTTGCGAATGTGGTCTCTTGACTCAGGATGGGCCGTATTGTCCTGGCACCAATATTGGATGCGAGTATCCGCAGGTAGAAATTGCTACGACTATGGATTTTAGGGGTGAGTATTTGAATACGCCTCAGGCGGCCTGTGACTATTTTTGCGCGACAAAATGGCAGGAACCTTCGGCGAAACTAATTGAGTGCCCGCCACAGGAATAAGAAAGAGGCATTGCCCAGGAGCGCGGCACTGCTGCCGGTGGCCGAGGCGCGAGGTTAGCAAAGAGTGGCGTCGCTGCTTCAGTCGTCTCGGTGACGACGGGGCGGATGAGAAGGAAGACCTCCCAGATGGCGCCGTATTCGGGTAGAATGCTCGCTGGCGCGTCAGACGACTAGGCTAGCGCAGCCTCGCCTCATTGCTCAGCTAACGCCGCCTGCCACGCCCCGCAGGCCCGCTTCGCCCCGACCGCTTCTCCGCCCGCACCTTCTCGAGCGCCGCGGCCACCTCCTCGTCGGTGCGCTCGGTGTAGCGCATTGTGACTCGCACATCGCTGTGCCCGAGCGCCTGCGCCACGAGGCGGATGTCGCGCGAGCTCTCGAGCAGCTCGGTGGCGAAGGTGTGGCGGAGCAGGTGTGGGTGAAGCCGCGTGTCGACCGAGCACTCGCGGATGGCGCGCCAGACGCTCTTCGGGCTCATCTCAAACGATGAGAGGTCAGAGGCAGAGGCGCCGTAGCTGCTGATAAAGAGCGGCAGCTTCTGGTCGGTACCGGGGCCAAGCTCAGGGAAGAAGCGCTTCAGCTCTGTTCGTCGACGCTCAAGGTACTCGCGCAGGGCGGGGCGCATCGTTGAGGTGATGTAGATCGTTCGGAAGCGCCGGCCCTTGGTGCGAACCTTCTCGATCTGCTCAAGCTTCGGGTCGAGCTGGCTCATCTTGATTGAGCGCACCTCGTCTGCGCGCAGCCCGGTGTCGAGCAGCAGGTTGAGCAAGGTTTCGTTGCGCGCCTGCTTGAAGGTTGGCTTGTCGGCGCGCAGCCGCTTGGCGTGCTCGCGGATCTCGTCTATCTCCGAGGCTCGAATCGACTTGGGGCGTGTCGACTGCATCTTGGGTGATTTCACCTCGCGTGCCGGATTGACGAACCCGGGGATCTTTTCGGCCAGCATCCGTCCCATGTGCTTGAGCGTGGCAAGCCGGCGGCAGACGGTGGCAGGGGCCTCGCCGATGCGCAGGCACTCGTCTACAAAGCGCTGCGTCGCAGAGAAGTCCCATTGCTTAACCTGCAGGTTGTCGACTTCGCCGTTACCCTTCCAGCGCGCCAGGAAGTCTAGAAACTTGTCTGCGTCGAGCTGCTTGGCGCGTGCCGTGTGGCTCACCCCTTCGGCGTAGAAGCGCAGGTACTCGCGGAACACCTCGCCCAGCCGCATCGAGGCGACCTGCTTTGAGGGCTCAGCGTCGCCGAAGAGCGAGTGGGAGATCTGCCGCATCCCCTTAGTGTAGGTCACAGAAGGCGCAAACGGTACCCCTTTTGGGTTCTCTGGCGTCGCTTCCCTCGCAGGGCGGTGTCAGGCTAGACTCCCCGCCATGACTGCACATTTTCCCTTCAGCGGCGCGCTCGCGCCCGTCATCACGCAGCTTGAGGCTGCGGTGCTCGACGCGGCTGGCTACCTCGTCTCAAGCCTAGAGTCGGGCGAGGCGATCAACGTCACGCTCAAGGCTGACCACACCCAGGTGCTAAACCTAGACCTTGAGAGCCAGCGCCGCATCTTGGCGAAGCTCGCGGGTACCTTTCCGATCTTGGCCGAGGAAGACGAGAGCTCGCACTCGCTGATCGATGCTGGCGGAACGTACCTCTTGGTTGACCCGCTCGATGGCACGACCTCATGCAAGCGCTTTCGCGGCATGCTCGGCGGACAGGTTGGCTACGGGCCACTCGTCGGCTTCGTGCAGAACAATCGCCTCTCGGCTGCAAGCTTCTACAACATCCCGCAGCGTCGGCTCTTCTCGGCAGTGGCGGGGCAGGGCACCTGGTGTGTCGAGACGAAGGGCGGGGTACTCCCTGACGGGCTGCCGCGAACGAGGCTTCAGCCTGCTTCGTGTTCACGGCTAAATGAGGCAGGCGTGCTCTTCTTTATTGGAAAGAGGGGCGAGTCCGAGGTGGTCCAGCACCTGCGCAACGAGAATGCGCTTGAGAACCTGTACCGCTTCGGGGGCTTCGCAAACGACTGCTCGCGGCTCGCTCAGGGGCTAGAGCAGCTCTCGGTCCAGTTTACCGTAAAGCCCTGGGATCTCTCGGCTGCTTTGCTGGCTGAGGAGGCTGGGCTCGAGGTTATCCTCGACCCGCTCAAGAGAAAGATCCCCTTGCACTCCTGGCGCATCGAAAGAGAGAACCCTCTTATCGCGGTTACCAAGCCTCTCAGAGACGAGCTCTTCACTGTGCTCAGCCGCTTTAAACGGCACGAGAGTGTTCGATGACTAACGTCCGCTTCGACCCGCACGCGCACCTGTACGAGAGCTACTCGCTCAAGAAGTGGGTCGACGCGGCGATTGTAAACCTCACGAAAGACCTAAAAGAGATCCTGCCGGTTGTCTTCATCGTTGACCGTGAGGGGCAAGACTCTTTCTCGCGCCTGCGCAAGGAGGTCCCGCTGTTCGGGGACTGGGAGGAGAACCCCGACGGGCGCTCGGGGCTTATCACGGTCTTTGCCGGAAAGCTGCTGGTAGTTCGCGGTGTGCAGTACGTCGCTAAAGAGAAGATCGAGGTGCTCGGGCTCGGTGTTTCGCGCCGCGTTGCAGACGGCGCTCCCGCGTCGGACCTCATCGAGCTGATCAGTGAGGAGGGCGGTGTGCCGTGCCTGCCGTGGTCGCCAGGGAAGTGGCTCGGCCGCCGCGGTCGGCTCGTGCGGCAGCTCCTTGAGTCGCACACCCCGAAGACGCTCACCGTTGGGGATATCTCGATGCGCACCTTCTTCGGGCCGCCATCGCCGCTGCTGCGCTTCGCGCGTGGGCAGGGGTACTCGATGCTGTACGGCACCGACCCGCTACCGCGCAAAGGAGACGAGCAGCTCGTCGGAAGCTTTGGCCGCGCAATCAAGAAGCTGCCCGAAGGCGACCTCGTATCGGCGATCCTTGAGAGCCTGTACGGTGGTGCTGAAACGCTCAAGACCTGTGGGCGGCGCAACTCGCCTCTGCGCGCAGCGCTGCGGTATTTCTGGAAGTAGCGCGGAGAAG
>CAYPUA010000042.1:2172-22658 GCA_964413875.1 uncultured Bdellovibrionales bacterium | reverse complement strand
TCTCTTTGTTCGAAACGAGGGGGGGATGAACAAAGAGAGCAGCGAGGGCAGAGAGAGGGGGCAGCGCTTCTTATCTCCCCCTCGCCGTTCTCGCCGCTCTCTTTGTGAACAGAAAAGAGACTCTCTTTGTTCGAAACGAGGGGGGGATGAACAAAGAGAGCAGCGAGGGCAGAGAGAGGGGGCAGCGCTTCTTATCTCCCCCTCGCCGTTCTCGCCGCTCTCTTTGTGAACAGAAAAGAGACTCTCTTTGTTCGAAACGAGGGGGGGATGAACAAAGAGAGCAGCGAGGGCAGAGAGGGGGGAGCAGCGTTTCCTTCCCACCCCTCGCTGCTATCTTTGTGAACAAAGCAGAAGGAGGGCGGGGCAAGCCAGCAAACCCAACCGTTTCAGCCTGTTCGACCGCTCTACTTTAAGCTGGTTAAAATAACTAGAAAAATTAACGGATTAGCGAAGTTTACCCGTTGACGGTTGGATCCCCCTGGCTGTACCTTGGTGGCATCAAGTGGGAAAAAGTGGGAAATTGCCCCACAAAGCCTGCCTGACCGGTTTTTGGTTCGTTAGTTGTAGTGGTTACGTTTCTCTCCAAGTGCGCGGCGGGTAGCAGATGAACGACAGTTCTCTCGATGAAAAGTCAGAGGAGCGGGAACGCAGCATTCCCGTTAGTCGTCCGTCTAAGCGCCCGCCGCACACCTCCTTTCGTGGCAACTGTGTTCACGCGCTAGACGACAAGGGCAGGGTCAGCCTTCCAAGCGATTTTCGCCGGGTGCTCGGGGACAAGGAGCAGCGCGGGGTCGTCCTTACCAACTACGTCTCAGAAGGATCTCGCTGTGTCGAAGGCTTCGCTCTCGATGCGTGGGAAGAGTTTGAGTCGCGTCTGCGAGAGAAGAGCCGCTTCAGCAGCAAGCTGCAGCGCCTTGAGAATTTTTATTTGAGCCGCGCCAGCGAGTGCTCGATAGACGGCACAGGGCGGATTCTCGTTCCGTCGTACCTGCGGGCGTACGCCGGACTAGACAAAGAGGTGGTCTTTACCGCCTCGATACATGGCTTTCGTATTTGGGACAAAAGGGTTTGGGACACCATCTTTGCGGCCTCCGAGCAGGCTCTCTTGGATAACCCGGACCTCTTTGCGGATGTGGATATATGAGCGAAGCGGCCGGGAATGCGGTGCATGTTCCCGTCATGCTCAACGAAGTGATCGAGGCGTTGGGAGCAAGGGGCGGCGGAATGTTTTTGGATTGTACCTTCGGAGGGGGTGGGCACACCCGGGCGATCTTAGACGCCAGCCCTGACTCCTGGGTCGTAGCCATGGATCGGGACGCTCGCGCCCTCGAGCGCGGGAGTCGCTGGGCCAGCGCCTACGGTGACCGGCTTGACCTCGTGCACGCACCGTTCTCAAAAGTTGCAGAAGCCGCCAGCGGCCGGGTCTTTGATGGGGTTTTGGCCGATCTTGGGATGTCTACTGACCAGCTCGTAGAGGGGCGCGGCTTCTCGTTCGCCGACACTGGCCCACTCGACATGCGAATGGACGAGTCGGCGGGCATGACTGCGGCTGACTTCGTGAATACATCCTCAGAGCGGGAGATATTCCTGGCTCTGGCTGAGGGAGGAGTAGGGAAGAACGCCCGAGCTATCGCGCGGACCCTCGTTTTTCATCGCCCATTCACATCCCCGAAGGCGCTAGCCGACGCGGTTAAGGCCAGCCAGCTCGGGAAGCGCTCCCAGTCGCACGTTCATCCCGCCACAGTCGTGTTTCAAGCCCTCCGCATGCAGATCAACGATGAGCTGGGAGAGGTCAAGAAGCTCCTCGACGCTGCTCCGTCGGTGGTCAAGCAGGGAGGAAAGCTCGCCGTCATCACCTTTCACTCGGTCGAAGATCGAGCAGTGGCGAGCCGTATGCGTGAGTGGGAGTCAGCCGGCAGTTATCCGGCGAATTGGCGCGGAATTCGGGCTGAAAAACGGATCGGGCGAGTGGTGAACAAGGGTGCGGAGAAGCCCTCTGATGAAGAGGTCTCTCGCAATCCGGCATCGCGCAGCGCACGTCTTCGGGTGTTCCAGTTCGGAGAGAGTTTTTGAAGTAAAAAAAATGAAGCGGCCTTCACTTTTGGTAGGGACAGAATTGTTAATTGTTTGTACATTTCTCTGAGAGGATTTGGTTATATGGCAGTGTGTTTGCAGTATCAGTCGGTTTACGTAAGGCGTGAAGCTAAGGCTGTATCGGCGAAGGTCCAGGTTTTGGCTGGCATCGCGATCCTGGCAGTGTTTGGCGCGAGGGTGTGGGCGAAGCTTGAAGCCACAGACCTCGGGTACCAGCTAGGCCAGGCAAGGCAGCTTACGGTTGACCTCGACATGGAGCGAAGAGAGCTCGAGCTACAGCGCTCAGTGCTTCTTCGCCCAGACTCTCTCGCCCGCTCGGGTCGTGAGATGGCGGGGCTCTCGGACCACAATCCAGGGAAGACGATCCGGCTTAGCTACTAAGCGCGGCTCCTCCTAGGTAAGCCAGGCAAGAGGCACTGCCCAGCGGCTGCGACAGCACCGCTCGGGTGTTCTCTTCGGGCTGATGCGGAACGGTTTCCAACCCTCGCACCTGCGGCTGTGAGTCGCAGGCTATCGTGCTGGTGATGCTTTGGTGACCAGGCGGCAGGTGCTCTCGCGTACGTTTCGGTTAGGCTCGCATGTTTGCGCGTTCCTCTTCATCACCCTCCGAATCGACTGCCAAGAAGCCCCGTATCCCAGTTTCAAGAACCGAATCGAATCAGTTCACCCCTGAGTCTTCAGGGGCCATTCGCCGCCCACTGATCGGGGCCGACTTCGCCTCCGGTCAGCGACCGAGTGCCACCGGCATCTCGCTCGCCAACAAGCGGCCGATGCGGCTGCGTCTGATCGGACTGCTCTCTATCCTCTGGAGTGGCCTCCTTGTTGGGCGGCTCTACAGCCTGCAGGTATCCGACTTCGAGACATGGCAGGACTGGGCCCTGAAGCAGCACGTCGCTGAAGTCGAGGTGGCCTCAGAGCGTGGGCAGGTTCTAGACCGGAACGGCAAGCTTATGGCCGTCTCCATCCCGGCCCAGTCTATCTATGTGCGACCGAAGCAGGTCAAAGACCGCGAACGAGCGGTGAAAGACCTCTCTAAGCTCCTCGAGATGAAGCCGTCAGAAGTTCGTACCCGGCTCGATAGCACACAGCCGTTTGTCTGGCTAAAACGCCAGGTGCTGCGCTACCAGGCCGAGAAGGTCTCCGCACTGAACCTGCCGGGCGTCGGCACGGTGCTTGAGGCTCGCCGCTTCTACCCCTACAATCAAGCCGCGAGTGCGCTGATCGGCAAAGTTGGAGTCGATGGCACAGGACTCTCAGGAATCGAGTCACTCTATGAGAAGCGGCTGCACGAGGACCACGTAAAGACCACCGCGACCCGCGACGCCTTCGGCAAGATTATTCACGTCAGCGACAGCGCCGAAGGAGTTGAGGGGTTCTCACCGCCGAAGGGAGCGGCTCTCCGCCTCACTATCGACGCCGATCTTCAGATCATCATGGACGAGGAGCTTGAGATCGGCCGGAAGAACGCTAACGCCAAGCAGGCGATGGCTGTCATGATCGACTCAGACACCGGGGAGATCGTCGCCTTGAGCCAATCTCCGAGCTACAACTTCAATAAGCCGTCGGGCGACTCGAAGGACATGCTGCGAAACCTCCTCGTAGAGGCCGTGTTCGAGCCCGGCTCGGTCATGAAGCCTATCGTCGCTGCCGCTGCGATAGACGCCGGTGTTGTGACGCCTGAAGACAAGATTAATTGCGAGAATGGGCGGTTCCCATTCTCTAAGCACACGATCAAGGATGTTCATCCATCTGGAACAGTAACGTTCTACGACGTGGTCGTTCGTTCTTCGAATATCGGGATGACCAAGGTCGGAATTCGGCTCGGAAGCGATCGGCTCTACCACTACCTCAGGAAGTTCGGCTTCGGCTCATCAACCGGGCTCGGCCTGGCCGGCGAGACGAACGGCATCCTGCGCAGCGAGAGCACCTGGGCGAAGGTCGATGTCGCAACGCACTCATTCGGCCAGGGCGTTGCCGTTACTCCTCTTCAGGTCGTGCGTGCTGTCGCGGCGATAGCGAACGGCGGCGTGCTTCCAACTCTGTCCGTTGTGATCGATGAGCACGGCATACCTCAGGGCGAGAGGGTCGTGTCCGAGAAGGCCGCCTCTGCCGCGCGCGAGATGATGTACGGCGTAGTCGAAGACGAGCACGGAACGGGCGCAAAGGCGAAGATTGAGGGGCTGCGGGTTGGAGGAAAGACCGGCACAGCCCAGAAAGCTAATCCGAAGGGGCGCGGCTACATGGCCGGCACCTACGTTGCTTCGTTCGTTGGTTTCGCCGATGGCTCACCGGTTGGCGTGCCACGGAACCTGACAGCTATGGTCATTATCGACGAGCCGCGCGCCAAGAGCATCTACGGCGGAACCCTCGCAGCCCCGGTATTCCAGCGTATTATGGACCGCACCTTCCGGTTTATCTCAACTCGTACTGAGCTTGGAGTCGGAAACTCGCGCTCTCCGTTCATCGTGCCCGAGCGTTCTATCGATGTGAAGGACGAGGAGCTCTTTCCGGCATCGTACAAATCGAGGGAGCAGCAGTAGTTCCAGCTCGTTTCTCCGCCTGTAGCGGGGCACAGCATTCCCCATCCTTCTCTCTTCTGCTCCGGCTCATAATCAAGAAATTTCAGGGTACGGCTCATGGTTTTCGTGTCGAGGTATCCGGATGAGGACTAGGAATCCGGTGCAAGTGCAGGAGGATGAGAAGGGAGAAGATAAAGAGAAAGATCCGCAAAAGCACGGCCTGCTATGAGCTCGTGTCGCACGAAACACGTTGTCTACGGGGCAGGACGGACACCTTAAAACATGCGGCAGAGCCGCGGTTAATGGTTTAAGTCACTCTTTTTCCATTTAATTAATTCGACAGATTCCACCGAGCAGTCGGTACGCCCGTGCGTGAGGGGATGATCGTCGGCGCCAACGGTAGTCGGCGCCCTCCCTGGAAGCGGGTTCGGTAGTAGTCGTCGTCGATGTTATTGATTCGAACCAAGCGCTCTTTCCCCCGAGACGCGGCGTGGATGAACTTTCCGTCTCCGATGTAGAGGCCAGAGTGGGAGTAGTTTCGTTGCAATGTGTTGAAGAAGACAAGGTCTCCTGGCTGTAGGTCACTCCGTTTTACCGGGGAGCCTAGCTTGCTTAGATCCATTGAGCGTCGAGGCATCTTTACCCCGAGCGTCTCTCTGAAGGTCACGTTGAGTAATCCGCTGCAATCCATGCCGGAGTCCTGAGATGTGCCGCCGTACCGGTACGGGGTACCAAGGAATCGCTGAGCAGAAGAGATTAAACTGTTTGCCACAATTTCGTGGCTATTGGGTTGCGTCAGATCGGTCAACGACGCGAGTCCACCGTGCGGAGGCTCGGCGGCCTGGGCGCTTCCACATACTGCCGCCACGGCGATAGCTCCGAGTATGAACACTCTTGCAAACAGTGGAGCGCGGCTCCAACAGCTCGCTACTTCGGTTTTGTCCCTTCGTTTATCAGCCACGACTTAAACCCAGCCTCTTTTGACTCGAAGCCCTTAAAGATAATCGGATGGAAATCCTTTAGCCTGCCTTCGCCCTTCTCAGCAAGCCAGTTCATGAGGAGGAGTCCACGGCCAGACGGATCGAGTACGGGAAGCCTGTTCTCTCCGAAGGTTACGGGAAGCACTCGGACCCCCTCGAAGTCCCCGTCTCGGTCGAAGTAGGCCTCTAGAAAGACTGTCACGTTGGCCAGCTGTCGAATGCTCAGTCCTCCGGCGCTGACAAAGTTGCCGAGGGAGTAGATGACTGGCTTCCCCTTGATACACTCCGCTGCCCGCACGACGTGCGGGCCATGCCCGATGACGATATCTGCTCCTGCCGCTATAACCGAACGTGCGAACCGTCGTGAGTCGCCCCGCTTCTCACCAAGGAAGAGCTCGGTTCCATCCTGTAGCAGCGCTGCTCCGGCTCCCTCCGCACCGGCGTGGAAGGTCACCACAACGAGGTCTGCCTGCCGACGAACTCGTCGTACGAGTTCGACAGCGTTGTCGATGTCGTTCATGTCGTTGTGGCGTGAGTAGAAGCCGAAACCGATAAGGCCGACCTTCTTTCCGTCATACTCTTTAATCGAGTAGGTGTCTTGTAGCCCGGTGTAGTCGATCCCGGCGGCCTTGAGGTACCGGAAGGTGTCTTGCAGCCCCTCCGGCCCGTAGTCGTTCGAATGGTTGTTGGCGATTGTGACCGCGTGAATCGGGGTGCGGCGCATCGTTTGCGCTATCGACGGCGGAAAACGGAATGCATATGAACGTCCTGGCACGAATTTCTTAGTTGATGTCTCCCGTTCTGTAATGACTCCCTCAAGATTCGCCAAAACGAAATCAGCTTTTCGGGTATATGGGACGAAGTCATCGAAGACCCCCTTGTTTCCAGACTCAATTCCCGAAAACGAGAGATCCCCCATCGCCGCAATTCGGAAGGACTTGGAGCTCGCTTCAACTTCGTCGCCACTGCAATCAACGACCGGCGGGACGAGAGATTCGGGGAGAGGGGCGGCCTGTGCAACTCCACAAGAGATTGCCGCCAGTAAAGAAAGAAAGAGACCGGCTGGTAGAGTAGACCTCACACAAGCTCCCCGGAACAGAAAACGTTTCGAGAAGTTTGCCAATACGGCGGGGCAAGAACAACCGCTAAAACTGATGTCTTGGTCTAAAACCGAAGTTCGGGAGAGAAGGGAATGCTAAAAAGGGTAAGGGCACGCTCTGTAGAAAAAGTGTTGTGTCCCGAGGAAGTTGCTAGCCGGCCGTACTCCTCCTCATCCTTGTCCTAGTCTTCCTCATTCTCCTGCACATGGACCAGATTCCTCGTCCATCCCCCTTTTTGCGGGCATGTACTGGGCAAGTCCCGGTCATTTCTTGATTATGAGCAGGAGTCGGTGCGGGTGCAGGAGAAGGAGGAGGATCAGGACGAGGAATGAGAGGCCCCGCTACGACTTGAATTGAGACTGCACACCTTTTCTACAGAACCTGTCCGCCCACTTTTTAGCCCGCCATCGTCTTGAACGAGCCACAAGCGCGGTCTAGGCTTAGGCACATGAAGAATCTGACCCTCAGCGAAGCTGCCAGAGCGTGTGGTGGCACGCTTCTCGGAGCCGACACCGCGACTCCCGTTGCCGCGCTTGCACTTAACGCTGAAGCCGTCTCGCCCGGCTCTCTCTTTGTCGCCATCCCTGGCTTTAAGGTCGACGGCCACTCGTTCGTTGATCAGGCTTTTGAGCGCGGGGCCGTCGGCTGCGTGGTGGAGAACGGTGCGGCCCTTCGTGGCCGCCCGGGGATCGTCGTAGAGAGCTCACGCCGTGCGCTCAGCGCGCTCGCGGCAGCGATTGAAGGGGATCCATCGGCGGCGCTGAAGGTCGTCGGAATTACTGGCACGAACGGCAAGACCACGACAAACTGGATCGTCTACCACGTCCTGAACCAGCTCGCCGGCGGCTGCTTGCGGATCGGGACCCTGGGCAGCGAGCTTCTCGGGCGAGAGCGAATTGAAGGAGCGTTGACGAGCCCTGATGCTGTTACGGTACAGGAGCTGATGGCGAAAGCCGTTGCCGCAGGGGCTGGAAGCTGCGTGATGGAGGTCTCATCTCACGCCCTGGACCAGCTGCGCGTGGAGGACGTGAAGTTTGATGTCGGAGTGTTTACCAACCTGACACGCGATCACCTCGATTATCACAAAACATTCGAGGCGTACTTCCTCGCAAAGAAGCGGCTCTTTGATCTTATGGCAGGCGGCAGCAAGAAAACTAAGGCTGCGGTAGTGAATGTCGACGACCCGCACGGACGCACGCTTATTGCTTTTGCGCGTGAGGCAGGATTGCATGACGCCTCGTTTGGATTCTCAGAGGAGGCTGCTTGTAGGCTCTCTTCTGTTAGGGAAACACCCTCTGGAATGGAGTTTCAAATCGCTGCCAGGGAGCAGGGCGCTACTTGGCAGGTTGAGGCCCCATTTATCGGGCTCCACAACGCTGAGAACCTAGTAGCCGCGTTTGCCTCGTGTGTTGCTCTAGGGCTCGACCCGGCGAAGGTTGTCGCCGCCTTGAGAGACGTTCCCCAGGTCCCTGGACGGCTTGAGCGAGTGGGAACAGGAACGAAGCGGGTCTTCGTCGATTACGCTCACACCCCTGACGCGCTTGAGCGAGCGATCAAAACGGTCAAGGCCTCCACCGAGGGAAAGCTCTGGGTGTTGTTCGGCTGTGGCGGTGACCGGGATAAGGGGAAGCGCCCACTGATGGGCAGCGTTGCGGGCGAGCTGGCAGACAAAGTAGTCGTTACGTCTGACAATCCACGCACCGAGGATCCTGCCGCGATTATAAAGGACATCTTGAGCTGCGGCATCAAGCCGACCTTCGTGGAACCAGACCGTCGCGCGGCTATAGTTCAGGCGATCCAGGAAGCGGGCCCCAACGACACGCTGCTTATCGCAGGGAAGGGGCATGAAGATTACCAGATTATCGGCACTGAGAAGTTCCCGTTCTCTGACCAGGCGATCGCGCGCGGCGTGCTTTCGTATTCATCCTAATCCTTCTCTTTCTCCTGCACCTGCACGTGCACTCCGGCTCCTGCACGTGCACTCCGGCTCCTAATCAGAATATTTCTGGGGATTGCCGAAGATATTCGTGTCGGATTCCCCGGATGAGGAGGAAAAATCCCGTGCAAACGCAGGAAAGCAGGAAGGAGCAAGACATGGAGGAGGATTAGGAAAAATGCGGCCCGCTACTCATTCCATGGGCATAGTGCACGTTTTCTAATTGGCACGTCTGTCCCGTTTTCCGCGCGACAGGAATATTGGGTCAATCTGGAATGAGTTCTTGATTATGAGCAGGAGTGCAGTGCAGGTGCAGGAGAAAGATGAGGATTAGGATGAGGAATGCGAAACTTCACCGCGAAAAAGCAGCCTCTTTTTCGCGCCGAAAGCCGGCACCGGCACCGGGAACGGCTCCGCTCCCGGCTCCGAATCCGCATGCCTCCCTTATTAGCCTAGTTCTTCGGACACAGCGCGATAGCGCCTTCCTTGATGCAGTAACGGTTGCAGCCGTTTGGAATCGTGATCGTGTCGCTGCCGTTGAAGGTGTACGCTGCTCCGGTACGCTCGTCGATTACCTTCACCTGAACGTTTGCGCCGTACGCGCAGCCAGGCTGAGAGAATCGTGCCAGGCTGCCGTAGCCATTGCCTGGTCCCTGGTTCGTTCCGGTTACGCCGTTAACAATAACGCTCGTTCCGTAGGGTCCAGTGTGAATCGCAAGCTTGCCGTTGCTGTCAGAGACGGGCTTCCAGAGGAATGCTGTTAACTCTGATGCGATAGTCTCCTGAGCATCTTCCTCAAGCGCCTGGTAGCATGAGTTGAGCTGCTCACCTTCGCACTGGTCCACGTCAAGGCTAGCCAGCCCTGACTTGATGAGGGTCTCTGAGAAATTTGCGCCCTTGGCAGAATAGACCTGGCCGAGTGAGCCAGATGCGCCTGCTTCAACCTCTGCCTCGCAGTCCTTTGTGGCCTGGTAGTAATACACTTCCCCCTCTGCCGCGAGAGCCTTGAGCTTGTTCTGGGCCGCTGTTGCCTTGGCTGCATTTGACTGCACACCGAGGTTCTGGAGCTTCACTAAGTTGCTGCCGCTTGAGCTCTTGAAGAGGAGCAGGTTCGGGCCAAGCACGGTGGCAGTTCCTTTTCGCGCGCTATCCTTCGAGATCGGATTCTCAATTTTCCCCTTGTTGAGGGTTCCGCAGCTGCTGCGCCAAGAGCCGGATTCGCCTGAGCTGTCGTCACCAGAGTCTTCTTTAGTGCAGCCGGCAGAGAACGCAACTAGAGATGCGAAGAGAAGAGTGTTTAGCGATGCGCGTACCATAGAACCTCGCAAAAGGGGCGGCCGCTCTCTTCCCAGTCTTGGGTAGGGGCACGGACCCGCACTACTAGGCGCCTGATGGCTACCTAGATCTGTTTTGACCCCCTCATATCTGCTCGTTACATCAGATTGCTTCAGGGAAGTTGGCGTTGTGTGTTATCAGCCACTTAGGCTCGCTTTGGTGGAGGGGCCTGCCGCACCGTGAGAGGCTCGGGTCGCGCCGAGTAAAGTGCCTGCATTGCCCGCCCGCCCGTCTCGACGATTGGCGGGGGGGATGATACCGTCTCCAGAGTCTCGCGCAGGTAAAACTCCCAGGATCCCGCCGTGTTGTACGAAATCCTCTACAGCTTTCACGACCGTTTTAGCTGGCTCAACGTGTTCAAGTACGTCACGTTCCGCTGCATGCTGGCTTTTCTCTTCACGTTTATCTTTGTGCTGTTCGTTCAGCCACGCTTTATAGCCTGGCTCAAGGAGCGCGGAGTCAAGGGACAGCCAATCCGTGACGACGGACCGAAAGCTCACGAGGGGAAGCGAGGTACCCCGACCATGGGAGGCATGGTTGTGGTGGTTGCGGTGCTGCTCTCGTCACTGCTGCTGTGTGATCTCACCAACGTCAAGGTCTGGCTCACGCTAGCCATCATGGTCGGCTTTGCCTACCTCGGCTTCATTGACGACTGGAAGAAGATTGAGAAGCAGGACTCCAAAGGGCTCTCAGAGAGAGGAAAGCTCATAGTGCAGTTTGGCCTCGGGGCAGGGGCGGCGGTAGTGCTTTGCCTGCTCGGCGGCTCAACTGACCTCGTCATCCCGTTCACCAAGGATCTCGTCCTGCCGCTCGGTGTAATCGGCTTCGTGCTCTTCGTGTCATTCGTGCTGACAGCGACATCGAATGCGGTGAACTTCACGGATGGTCTCGACGGACTGGCGATAGGCCCCGTCATGACCGTTGCGTGCACCTACGCGATCTTCGCGTACCTGGCCGGCAGCCCGAAGTATGCCGACTACCTTGGCATTCACCAGGAAGCTGGGGCAGCCGAGCTTTCAATCGTCCTCTCAAGCATGTTCGCCGCTGGCCTCGGCTTTCTCTGGTACAACACCTTCCCCGCGCAGGTGTTCATGGGTGACACTGGCTCGATGGCGCTTGGCGGCACGCTCGGATTCGTTGCAGTGCTCGTGAAGCAGGAACTGATACTCGTGATCGCGGGAGGTATCTTCGTGATGGAGGCAGCCTCGGTCGTTATTCAGCGCTACTACTACAAGTTCACGAAGCGGCGAGTCTTCCGCATGGCGCCGATTCACCACCACTTCGAGCTAGCGGGGTGGGCGGAGCCAAAGATCATCGTTCGGTTCTGGATCATCTCAGTAGTGCTCGCCATTATCTCGCTCACCTCGCTTAAGCTGCGTTAGCCATGTCTTTCCAGTTAGCCATAGATTCGCTCAAGTCATCGGGCAAGAGAGCCTTGGTGATAGGTCTCGGGATAAGCGGCATAGAGAGCTCGAAGTTTCTCGTGCGCCACGGGCTCAAGGTGCTCCTGGTCGAGAAGCAGCCCGAGGCTGCTTTCATGTCGAAGTCGAAGTTTGCCCCGTTTGCCGCTGAGTTGCGGGAGCTCGGAGTTGACCTTCGCTTCGGCGTCGACGGCGAAGCGGCAGCGCCGCTCTTGAGCGATGTCGGGCTTGCGATACTGAGCCCGGGCGTGCCGCTTGAGTCGGCGGTGGTCGGCACAATCACTCGGCTCAAGGTGCCGTACGTCTCGGAGCTTGAGCTAGGAATCGAGCTTCATGGCGGCAAGAGCATCGTTGTCACTGGCAGCAACGGAAAGAGCACCACGGTGTCCCTGATCGATCACATCATGCGCGTTGCGGGGGTGAAATCATACCTGTGCGGAAATGTGGGCACTCCCGTCATCTCAAGCAGCGAGCTTGGAAGTGAGACCGCGTCGAATCGGTCGCTTCTCGTTGTTGAGGCTTCAAGCTATCAGCTAGAGGCGTGCACCGTGCTGAAGCCCGCCGTGTCTGTCATTCTCAACCTGAGCGAGAATCACCTGGAGCGGCACGGCTCGATGGAGCGCTACGGGGCAGCGAAAGCCCGATGCCTCAGGCTGCAAGACAGCAGCGACACGGCAGTCCTTAACGCCGACGATCCGGCGATCATGGGAATGGCGCGCTCTGCGCGCGCCTCGCTGTCGCTGTTCGGGAGAAAGCCGCTTGAGGAGCTCCTCAAGAGCGCGCGCAACGCAGCTTCAATCGACGAATCTGGCTTAACAGGACCAGTCGTCAGGGCCAGCATCGATGGAGCTATTGAGGTGTACTCGACGTCCCGCAGCGCTCTCTTGGGGGCCCACAATCGGGCCAACGTCGCGGCCGCCGTCTTGGCCGCGCGGGCGATGGGAGTAGCGCCGACAGCTATTCAGGAGGCGATCGACACCTTTGCGCCGCTTGAGCACCGGCTTGAGGTCGTGTCTCGAGATGGTGGGCGGATCATCATTAACGACTCGAAATCTACCACTGTTGCCGCCTCGCTTGCCGCCTTCGGCACGATCCGCGGGCATTTTCCCGAACACAAGATCGTGCTGATGCTGGGCGGTCTGTCAAAGGCTGGCTCTTGGGATCCGTTGCTGAAGGCAGTGGCTGCTGAAAAGAGGGCGATTGAGCCCGTAGTGTGCTTCGGCAAGGATGGCCCGCTCTTGGCAGGGCACTGCCGAGCGAGCGGAGTGCCTTGTGTTGTCGCTTCGACGCTGCGTGAGGGGACGACGGCGGCGCTTCAGGCGCTGCAATCGGTTGAGCAGGGCATAGTCCTGCTCACGCCAGGCTGCGCCAGCTTCGACGAATTCACTGATTTTGAGCACCGGGGCGCGCAATTTAAGTCGTACGTAGCGGGCGCCCGTGCAGTACCGCTCAGCGCCTGAGGGCTGCGCTTCATGAAGATACTGATTACGAATGACGATAGCCACCGCTCGCCGCTCCTTGAGCTGGCGGTGGAGCACTACTCGCGGCTCGGAGAAGTCTCGCTCGTCGTGCCGCAGCACGAGCAGAGCTGGACCGGAAAGAGCATGACCCGTTTCTCGCCTGTGCATGTGCAGAAGGGCGAGCTGTTCGGCCGGCCAGCAAGCTTCGTGTCGGGAACACCCGCTGACTGCGTCAGTGTTGCAGTTCACAACCTGCTAGGCTCAAAGCCAGACTTGGTGGTGTCAGGGATAAATGCGGGCTTCAATATGGGGCTCGGCTTTGTGCTTTCCTCAGGAACGGTCGGCGCCTGCCTGGAGGCGAACTTGGCCGGCATCCCTGCCATCGCGCTCTCTCAGGCTTTCGACTCTGCGACGCGAAATTCCTTCACAGCGAGCTACATGATCGATGCGGCAACCTTGGAATGCTTCCGTAGCCAGACCGAGCGCGTGCTCAGCCGGCTTAACGAGCGCCTATTCGGCCTAGAGCATCGCCAGGCAACCCTGAGCTGCCCTGTTACATGGAACGTAAACATCCCGTTTCATTTGACCGATCAGGCAGTGCTGCGCGCAGCACCGCTTGGCAACACCCGCTACGGCAAAGTCTTTCACGAAGAGCCAACCCTCGATGGCGGCTCCGTTCGTGTGTTTTCCCACTCCGACATCGAAAAAGTGCCCGACAACGACCCCGCCTGTGACAGTTCGCTTATAGGAAACGGCTGCGCGACCGTCTCGGCAGTAAGCGTCTGGAACTTGGCTGGCGGGCACGAGCTGGCCCAACCAGCTGCGTCTATCTTGGCCGCCTTTACTGGCTGAGCGAGCTGCGAACCGCTTGCCGCAGGATGAAGCTGCGCTTGGCTCCATCTGTTATCTCGATCAAGTTGTCGTACAGCCGGGGATCAACCAGCAAGGCGCCTAGTGTGCCGGTTCCGTCCGCCATCGCAGAGGTTGCGATCTTGAGGCTCGATGCGCTCTGGCTGAGGGAGAGCAGAATCTCCTCAAGCCGCTTCGCTACCGCCCCCGGTTCAACCTCAGTGTAGAGGACATCGTGCAGCAGCCCTTTTCCGTCGCGCGCTGCGTTGAGGACGTCGGTGAGGCTGTTGCTCGCCCGCGAGACGCTCTGGCTCGCCGTGATGAGCTCGCTGACCGCCCGATTTCCCGAGTCGTCGTACACCAGCGCGTGCAGCACTCCCTTTCCTGACTTGACCTCTGAGACAATCGCGCTCAAGTCACGCGAAGTCGCGTTGATGCTGTCCATGAGCTTCTTGCCGTCCTGCTCCGAGTAGATGAGCTTGTTGATGAAACCCTTCTCGCTCTTAATGGCGGAGAACACCTCAGCCATGCTTTGAGTCGCCTCGGCGATGTTGGTGAAGGTTTCCGGGGTGAGCCCCTCAAGGCTCTTGTTGAGGCGCTCGGTTATCTGCGCAGTGTTGTCCACGGCGGATTGCGCTCGCACCAACACCTTCGAGAAATCAGCGATTTCGGTGCTGGGGAGCACAGAGCCAGGAGCGACCGTGCCTGTGGCAGCGCCCGGCGAGATAGAGACGAAGCGATCCCCGAGCAGTCCTTGTGTGTCGATAGTCACGGTGGAGTCAGTGCGCACCCGGTCGAGGTACGAGTCGTTAATAAGCAGAGTCACGTGCACCCGCAGGTCTGAGAGGTCCTTGGCGAAACCAACCTCGGCAACGCGTCCGATTGGAATGCCGCCCAGCCGCACGGGAGCGCCGGTGGAGAGTCCCTTAACGTCGGTGAACGAAGCGTAGAACTTGCTCTGCCGGGCAAAGATCTGCTTCTCGCGCCCCATGATGAGTATTAACCCCGCCACCAGGAAGATCCCGATCGCCATAAAGAGGCCTGCTTTGAGCTCATTTCGTGCCTTCATGCGTCATCCTTCCATGTTCCTGAAACAAATTCCGAGACTAGCGGGCTCTCGCGTTCGACCACCGAGACAGGGCCATCAGCAGCGATTACGCCCTTCGAGAGCAGCATCCAGCGGTCCGAGACTCGGCGCGCGCTGAAAATATCGTGTGTCACGACGAGCGAGGTGATGCCGCGCTCGCGCGCGAACTTGAGTATAAGATCATCTATCTTCCGCGTCGAAGTTGGATCGAGTCCAGTAGTCGGCTCATCGTAAAGCATGATCTTGGGCGAACTGGCGAGGGCGCGCGCCAGGCCGACGCGCTGGCGCTGGCCGCCCGAGAGCTGTGAGGGGAGCTTCCAGTCGAGGTTTGGCAGGCCCACCATCTCAAGCCGCTCGTGCACGATCCCGGCGATCTTCTTCTCGTCACGCTCCCCGCGCTCTCGCAGTCCGTAGGCGACGTTGTCAAAGACTGTAAGGGAGTCAAAGAGCGCAGCCCCCTGAAAGAGCATTCCGATATCAGCGCGCACCGCGCGCAGCTCCCGCTCGTCGAGGTCTGTGATGTCGCGCCCCATGACGGAGACGCGTCCGTCGCTTGGGGACATGAGCCCCATGATAAGCTTCAAGATGATCGTCTTTCCGGCGCCACTTGGCCCGAGCAGCGTAGTTACCTCGCCCGGCTGGAGCGAGAAGTTAATCCCCTTGTGCACCTCCAAGGTGCCGAAGCGGGTGCAGACACCCCGCAGCTCTATAGTTGGCGCGGTGTTGCTCATGAGAACTTAAACATGATGATGAGCTTCGTCAGGAAGAAATTTGCGATGAACACAGCAAGCGACCCGGTCACCACCGCAGAGGTAGTGGTGAGGCCTACCCCCTCAGTGCCGCCTCGGCACTGAAGCCCTTTGTAGCAGGCGATCGAGACCACAATCAGCCCGAAGCAGAAGCTCTTTATGAGCCCCTCTACTACGTCGTAGATCTGCACTGCGTAGAGGTACGAGCGGTAGTACTGGTGGGAGGTGATTCCCAGCTCAAGGGTCGCCACGGTCAGCCCGCCCAAAACGCCAGTGATCACCGCGATACCAGAGAGGAGTGGCATCGAGATGAGCCCCGCCACGATGCGCGGAGTCACCAGCCTCCGGATCGGATCTCCACCGAGGGAGCGTATCGCGTCTACCTGCTCGGTAACGGTCATCGAGGCGATCTCCGCAGCGATCCCCGCGCCGACGCGCCCACACACCATGACAGCCGTCAACACAGGACCAAGCTCCTTCGCCAGCGCGAGACCCACCAGGTTTCCAACGTAGTTCTTGGCGCCGAAGCGGTGCAGGCCGTAGGCTGTTTGGAGCGCCAGCACCATTCCGGTGAAGACAGCGGTGAGCAGCACAATCGGGAGTGAGTTGTTGCCGATCCACACGATCTGTCGCAGTACCTCGCGTACATTGATGCCGTTACGGGCGATATCGCGCGCCACGTCGCCGAGCAGCAGGGTGTAGCGGCCAAGAGAGGCTGAGAGCTGCCTAACTGCGAGCATCGCGCGGCTCCATCGAGGCGCCGAGCACGCGCTCAGCGAGCGACTGAGATAGGGTAGCGAAAGCCTGAGGGGAGCCTACTTCCGATGCCGCGTTCCCTTCCGTGCGCCACACGACTACATCGTTCACGCAGCCGTGCTCACGGTAGGTGAAGGTCGAAACCGAGAGTGGCTGGGCGTCGAGGGTGCCCGTTACTAGGGTCTGCAGCGCCTTGCGTCCGCCGAAGGCGACAGGTGCCTGAGAGATAACCTTGAGTCCCGTTACTCCTACAAAGAGCTGCCGCGTTGTGGCTTGGAAGCTAAACTTCTCCGAGACCTGACAGTCGCGCAGGGTAGCAACGAACACCGGACCAGCGCTTCGCTCGCAGCGGTATACGGGTGGCGAGCTCTCGATCTGCTCCACTGATTCGCACTCTGCGGCATCAGAAAGAGAGCGCTGTGGAATCGGGATAGCCACCGGGTCGGGGCCAGCAACGCCACTGCCGCCGCACCCGGCTAAGCAGGCTGCCAGGGCGAAAAATGAGGTGCTAGCACCACGGCGTAAAACGGAGTACATGATAGGGCAAACCGGAATAATGCGAGTGTTTTAACGGATGTTGGCCGAGCTGGAAATACCCGCCCGCATGGTGTCACGAGCCGAGCTTTGGCGCTATTAGTTTTAAGGCTTGGGGAGTTTTAAGGCTAAGGGGAGTTTCAGCCTGAGAAGGGAAGAGGGCCAAAGGTCGCGATGATTCATTTACACGGCGTTTCAAAGACCTACCCGCCCGACCAGACGGCGCTGCGAGGGGTCGACCTCAAGGTTCAGGAGGGAGAGTTCATCTTCGTTGCTGGTGCCAGCGGCGCAGGGAAGAGCTCGCTGCTCAAGCTCCTGTTCGGCGCCGAGAAGAGCAGCGCCGGTGAGGTAATAGTCGGCGGCCGGAATATGGCAGCGATCGGCACGGACGGTGTGGCCGAGCTGCGCCGTGATGTCGGTGTCGTGTTTCAAGACTACAAGCTCCTCCCGCGCAGAACAGTGCTTGAGAATGTAGCCTATGGCCTAGAGGTCATGGGGGTTAGCCAGCGCGAGCGCAACCGGCTGGCGCTCCTCCTTCTGCACGCGATGGGGCTAAACGACCGTGCCGAGGCCTACCCGATGACCCTTTCGGGAGGAGAGCAGCAGCGTGTGGCTATAGCGCGGGCGTTGATCAGGAAGCCGCGCATGATCTTGGCGGACGAGCCCACGGGAAATCTGGATCAAGAGATGAGCAAGCGAGTTTTTGACCTCCTCCTTGAGGCCAACGCCGCGGGTGTTACGGTGGTGGTCGCCACACACAACCTGAGCGTGATCGAACAGCTCAATAAGCGCACGGTAGTGCTCGATCGCGGAAAGATAATCGGAGACTTCTCCCACGCGGGGAGGCTGCGCCAATGATTCCAGCGAGCCAACAGCCGGAGCGCCACTCGATCGGGCTAGCCAAGATCTGGGGTGAGGGGGAGGCCGGGCATCGAGTGTCGCTTCTCTCGATCTGCCGCCACATTGTTCGGCGTGCCTTCGGTAACCTGCGCCGGTCCCCGATTACTGTTGCGTTGAGTGTCATTACGATCTCGATAGCGCTGTTTCTTCTCTCGGCCTTCTCTCTCGTTCTGCACAACTGCTCCCGCGCTGTCTCGCGCGAGGGCGGTGAGCTGATGGTGATGGTATTCCTGAAAGACTCGGCTAAGCCTGGGGACGTTGAGCGCCTCTCAGCCCAGATGGGGAAGCTCATGCCAGGCGGCAAGGTCGCGTACACCGACAAGGCGCGTGCTCTCAAGAACTTCAGGTCTCTGCTCGGCGATGATGCTTCGATGCTCGAAGGGCTTGAGCAAGACAACCCGCTCCCGGCATCGCTCGATATGCAAGCCGTCAGCCCCGAACAGGCAGAGTCGCTGTTCGAGGAGGTTTCGCAGCGCTTCAGGGGCGACAGTGCTGTTGAGTCGGTGCGCTACAGTCGCGGTGGCGCACAGCAGCTCAAGAAGATCCTCTCAGTCGTCCGGGGCGCAGGCGCGGTCGGAATCGTTTTCCTGCTCCTCATCACTGGCTTTATTATTGCAAACACGATCCGGCTTGCGCTGTACGGACACCGCATGGAGATCGAGATCATGCAGCTCGTGGGAGCGCGGCGTGCCGCGATCATGGCGCCGTACGTGATCGAAGGGCTGCTGCAGGGGATCCTCGGGGCGCTCGTTGCAATCGGTTTCACCTTCCTGCTCTTCCTCGCGCTACAGGGCTTCCTAGCTCAGGCCGATGCGCTGGCGTCGATCTTCCCGTCGGTCGAGTTCCTGGCAGCCTCTCAGCTCGCCTTCATCGTTGCTGCCGGAGCGGTTGTCGGCATGGCAGGCAGCTTCCTCGCTGTTAGGCGCTACCTCTCGGAGGGCTAGGATGCGTTGCCGAGCTCTCGCAGGATTACACTTGCTACTCGCCCTGGCACTCTCCCCTCAAGCGTTTGCCCAGGAGGAGCCAGCGCAGGCCAGCGCGCGGCTTGAGAAGATACGGCTGCAAGTCATCGCCACAGAAGCGGACATCTCCACGATTCAGCGGGAGTTTAATGAGCTCGTCTCGAGGAGGACTAAGGCCACAGAGAGCCTGAGGCGGCTGCGCCGCGAAGACCAGGAGGTCGAGGAGAAGCTCTTGCAGGTGGAAGAGGAGCGAAAAGCGCTCGTGCTGCAGCTTGCCGAGGCGGAGCAGAAGATGGAGATCGAGCGTGATCGCAGCGCCCGGCGGCTACGCGCTCTCTACACAGAGACCGCACTGGCTGATGCTCCATTAGGCGCGGGTTCGCGCCAGAGGGCACAGGTGGAGCGGATTGCGGTGTACTCTCGCGCTGTTCGTGAGAGTGACGACCGCCGTTTCGGGTCGCTGCGGAAGGCAGCTCAAGAGCTATCCGCTGCACGCGAGCATGTCGAGGCCTCTATTCGGCAGGGCCAGGAGCTTCGCGCAGAGATCCTCCTGATGCGACAGGACGCAGAGCGGAAGCAGCAGGACCTTCAGAAGATAGCGCGCGAAATCCAGTCTCGAAAGGAAGCCGCGCAGCGCTCGCTGGCGCTGCTCAAGAGAGAAGCCGCAGAGCTTGAGCAGGTGATCGCCTCAATGACCACTGGCCGCGAGGAAGATGAGCAGGAAGACGACGACAGTGGTGTCGTCGAAGAGAAACCTGAAGCCAAAGAGGACGACCCCCAGGAGGTCGCGCAGGAAAGCTCTGTGGCCGTTCCTGGCACGCGAGCAGGCGTCACACGCGGCGCAGGGCTCTTCGCAGCGAAAGCGAGCCTCTCAGCCCCGATTAAGGGCAAAGTGGTGCAGCACTTCGGCAAGGTCAAGCTCGCAAGCTTTAAGGACGTTCTCTTCAGCAAAGGGATAGAGTTTTCAGCGACGGAGAGCGAGAAGGTGCACGCTGTCATGGGCGGCACAGTCGCATTTGCCGGCAATCTACCGGGATACGACACGGTCGTGATCATCGATCACGGCGCCCGCAGCTACTCGCTCTACGGACGCCTCGGCCAGAGCCTCGTGAAGAAAGACCAAGTGGTAGATCAGGACGAGGTGGTAGGCACCGCCTCAGTTGCAGACAAGCAGGGGCGCAACTTCTACTTCGAGGTTCGCCGCGCCGGAAAGCCGGTGGACCCCGAGAGCGTGCTGCCGAGGGTCTCGCGCTAGTAAGGGGGCTTAAAAAAGAGATGTAAGCCGGGAAGCCCTTTCATCTCTAAATGGGCTTAAGCTGTAAAAAAGAGGATCAAAGGGCTCTTGGCGTTGGGACGTAAAGGACGTGCATGTATCCGTGCCCGGCTTAGGGGGTGGCACAAAGAGAGCGGCGAGAACGGCGAGGGGGGATAACGGAACGGCCCCTCTCTGTCCTCGCTGTTCTCTTTGTAATCCTCGATCTGTTGCTAGCGGCAGGAATAGCTTGCTCGGGTACGTGTAGGTGTCCGGCTGAGGGGGTGGCACAAAGAGAGCGGCGAGGGCGGCGAGGGGGCACAACGGAGGAGCCCCCTCTCTGTCCTCGCTGTTCTCTTTGTAAACCTCAATCTGTTGCTAGCGGCAGGAATGGCTTGATCGGGTCGTTCATGTTCGCGGCTGAGGGGGGGAGCACAAAGAGAGCGGCGAGGGCGGCGAGGAGGTACAACGGAACACCCCCTCGCTGCCCTCTTTGTGAACTGGATCCGTTGCTAGTCGCTAATCGCTTCGGCGGCGGGAACAGCATCGGTT
>CAYPUA010000042.1:0-2072 GCA_964413875.1 uncultured Bdellovibrionales bacterium | reverse complement strand
ATCGCCATCATAAGGCAGCAGTAGAAATCCTGGCCGGCACTCCGCAGCTCTGCAAGCCATTCCGCGGCACGCTGGGACGGCGCCGCGCCAGAAGCCACAAGCTCAGCGGCGGTGCGCGAGAAGTCGTACACGAGGTCAGCGTCCTCGAAGCGTCTGAACTCGACTGGGATGAGCTCCGATGCTACGCCGGAGAAGCCTGCGTCGCGCATCGCTGGTGGGAGGTTCATCGCCACATCGCTGTGGTTGAAGCGGCCGATCCAGTGCGAACGAAGCTGGTGCGTGAATTCGGTGTCGCGTGAGCGCACGGCAAAGAGCTCCCAGTTCGGCTCGACGGAAACAAATAAGCCGCCTGGGCGCAGGAGCGCGTGAAATTGGCGCAGTACCTCAGGAAGGTCCGCTCGTGCGATGTGCTGCAGCGCACGCTCCATGTACACTCGGTCAGCCGAGGCTTGAGCGAGGGCTCCACTAGCCGTAAGGGAGCGCGCATCGGCGACCGTGAAGCGCACCGGAACGGAAAGCTGGGACTCAGCGGCACGTGCCGTCGCCTGATTTATAAGGGAGCTGCTCACGTCAACCCCGCACACGCTTCCGGCGGAGAGGCGGCGTGCGATCTCAATCGAGTCGAATCCTGCGCCGCACCCGATGTCGTAGACGTCGAGTGGCCCCTGAGAGAGATTAATCCGCTCAAAAGCCGCGTCGCGCACCCGCAGGAATCCAGGGTGAGACTTGATAAACGAGAGGCATTGAAGGCAGCGGGCCTGCTCGTCACGGCTCTGGGAATCCACGTTGCGGAACCCCTCAGCTAAGAGAGGTGCGCCTGTTTTTTGAGTTGAAGGGGTTTTCTCGTTTTTCATTACGGTTTGCATGTTGTGTGGTGCCCCGCACGTAAGGCTGCGAGCAATCCTGCACTTTTCCCCCGGGTTTGGCTATTTCTCTTTACCCCTGTGGGCTGCTACTGCACTCGGACACCAGGGTTCCGCGAAGCGCACTAGCCAGGCTGTGACTAGGCCCCAAGAACCAGTGAGTATGGGAAAGAGGACGGTCCGCATGAACCGCCTAGCCGGCTCTAGCCACTATGTTGTCCCTCTAGGCAAAAGCGGGAGAGGTGACGTCAACCCGCCAAGGCACGTCCCTCACATCTCATCAGGAATCTTGTGCTTCTTGAGAAACTCTTGCCGCGAGAGATCTGACATCCCCATCATTCGCGCTGTGGTCCAGGCAAAAGAGAAGAGACCCGAGACCGCGATAAAGATCGGATACAGCGTCCAGCCCTGGGGCATTGTGTCCGTCTCGAAGCCAACAGTCGTGTAGGTGCTTCCTGCGAGGAGTATCGCCTTTCGCAGGGAGTCTTGTAGCCCCAGGGAAAAAATCGAGAGCCCCCACAGGAAGATCTCTCCTAGGTGCACAGCTGCCAGGAGCACCATGGAGATGTAAAACTGAAAGAACAACGAGTTAACCCGGCCCTGCTTAGAGAGGCGATCGTGCTGTCGCTGGAAGCGCAGCCCAATACGGAGCTGCCAATGGCCATGCCAGTACAGAACCAAAAGGAGCATCGTTAAGCCCACGAAGCTCTCGCAGGCGAGCCACCACAGATTAAGATCGTCTACAACCACAGGCACGTGCATCTCCTCTGATGATACATGGGCAGAGCGCCCGCGAGTCGATCTCGGGGCGCTCTGCCGCGGCGAACTACCCTTGGTAGAGCGCGTCGAAGTGCTTGTTTGCGCTCACCACAGCGTGGCGCATCATGTCCTCGACCTTGCCCGTCTCGCGCACCGTGTACGCCTTGAGCATCTCCTTGAGGTTTAGCTCCGCCGCCGCCTTCTGGCAAGCGTCCCACGACAGGATGCTGCGGATGACGCGGTCGATCCCTTGCGCCTCGTTGTCGTACGGGCGCGCCTGCATGTCGTGGCCGTACCAGCGGTCGTAGCCAGCCTCGCCGACGAGCGCGGCGATGGCGATGTTCATGCCGGTGATCTTGCAGCCGTGGTCGATGTCGTACTTGCCCGGGCCGCCGATGGTGATGCCGTCGTTGTAGCCCTGGCTGTTGAGGTGCATGTGGGTGCACGCCT
>CAYPUA010000041.1:21309-23762 GCA_964413875.1 uncultured Bdellovibrionales bacterium | reverse complement strand
AAACACAGTGACGTGCTCGTAACTCACGTAGACCTCGCAAAGCGCGCCATCGATTGGGCCAAGCGAAACGTGCAGCTCAACACGAGCACCTCAGACCGAGTCCGCTGGATCGTCGATGACGCCTTGGCGTTCATGGCGCGCGAAGCGCGTAAGGGAAACGTGTACGACATTATCATCATCGACCCGCCCTCGTTTAGCCGCGTGTCGAAGAATGCCTCCTGGACCCTGGAGGAGAAGACTCCGGATATCGTAAACCTCGTGCTCGACGTGCTCGCCCCGGAGGCAGGCGTCGTTTTCTTCACGAACCACAGCGCCGCCAGCACCTCGGACGTTGCCCGCAATATCGCGCTCGACCGATTCAGCGACCAAGGCGTCGAGATCGCTATTGAACCGCTCTCGCTCAAAGAGGAGCGCACCGAACGGACGATGCCCGCCGGCTCGCTCATTACCCTTTCCCACATATCGTAACAACAAATGGAGAAACATATGTCTGGCACCCTCTCGAACGCACAGATCGAACAGCAGCTCGCCTGGCGATACGCCACGAAGCGCTTCAACCCCGAGAAGAAGATCTCCAGCGCTGACTGGCAGACCCTTGAGCACTCACTCCTGCTCGCCCCATCGTCTTTCGGCTTGCAGCCGTGGCACTTCGTCTCTGTTTCTGACCCGGCTCTCCGGCAGAACTTGCGCGAAGCCTCATGGAAGCAGCCTCAGGTCACGGACGCTTCGCACTTCGTGGTGCTCGCGGCTCGAACAGCCGTGGATCAGGCCTACGTAACTGACTTCATCAAGCGTGCGGCTGCCACCCGCGGCATCCCTGAATCGAGCCTCGCCACTTACCGTGGGATGATCGACGGTTTTCTGGCTTCGATGGCCGACAAGCCCGGAGCAATGGAGGCGTGGGCAACGCACCAGCTCTACCTTGCGCTCGGCATGCTGCTGACAACTGCAGCGATGCTTGAGATCGACGCATGCCCGCTGGAGGGAATTGACCCCACATTCTACAACCAGGCGCTCGGCCTTCCGGCGAAGGGCTTCTCCACCAAGGTTGCGGTAGCGCTCGGTTACCGGGCTGATGATGATGCCCTGGCATCACTTGAGAAGGTGCGCCTGCCGGCAGAGAGCGTGTTCACGCGCCGCTAGACGAGAGGAGAGATGCGCGACGCTGCGCTGAAGAAAGCCGCTATGATCGCTTGCGCCGTGGTGCTGGCGCTCGTGTTGCGTGCACCGCTCGTCAGCTCAAACTCACGCTACTTCTACCATGAGGACGACGCACACCATTTCAACAGGACAGTTGAAATGGCGCAGCGCTTCGACCTGAACCCGAGCTACTTTAACAAGCCCGCGCTGCACTTCTACCTCCGGATGCCGGTCGTCTGGGCAAGTGCGGCGTGGGGCAAGCTGCGCGGCGAGCTAGGCAGCCTTCAGGAGATCCGGACGCGTGACCCATACGGACTCGGAGGGTATGCATTCTCGGCTTCTCACCCGCTCGTGCTTGCCTGGAACAGGTGGTTCAGTGTTGGTCTTAGCGTGTGCATCGTTGCGCTAACGTTCGTTCTGGCCTCGCGACTCTCCTTGCCTCTCTGGGCCAGCTTCTTGGCAGCTATGCTCGTGACAGTGTCACCAGAGGTCCTGCGCAACTCCCACATCATCGGCGTAGACATCCCGATGGCTCTCTTCTGCCTGCTCTCTACCGTGCTCGGGGTTCGCGCCCTGTCGGCCGAGAAACACCGGCGCTGGCTTGCGCTGTGCGGACTTGTTGCTGGCCTTGCAGGCGCAACGAAGTACAACGCCGCCCCGGTCGCTATCGTGCCCCTAGTCGTGGCTCTGCTGCGCGATCGCACCCTGAGCGGGGTTGCTATCGCCCTGCTATCTCCGGCGATCGGCTACCTGTGCGGAGCCCCCTACTCGCTCATCTCATTCAACGATTTCTGGACCGGACTCTCGTACGAGGTGTGGCACTACAGCGTCTCCGGACACGAGGGGCACAGCGCTACCCCCGGTGTTGGGCAGGCGCTCTTCTACCTGCGGTGGATGGCCTCTGATGGGCTCGGTCCCGTGGCAGCAGCGCTCGCTGCCGTTGGCGCTCTCTCATGCGGCCTGCGCCGAACGCCTGCGCGGCTCGTGTTCCTTGCGTTCCCCGTCGCATACTTTGCCTTAATGGTGGCGCAGAAAACAAACTTCACCAGGAACATGGTCGCGATTGTTCCGTACCTGGCGGTGGCCTCTGCAATCGGCCTGCACCGCATCTCTCAGTCGCTGCGCTACGAGCCGGTCAGGCTGCTGGTCTCGTCGCTGCTCGCGCTCTCCGCGTTCGCAACCCCGCTCCTCGCAGCCTCTCGAATCTCGCTGATGGAAGCGATCAAGCCCGAGAGCCGTGAGATCCTGCGCCAGTGGCTCGACATGGGCAGCTCTCGCGGAGATGTGGCTCTGGCCGGCGCTATTCAGGCCGC
>CAYPUA010000041.1:19435-21209 GCA_964413875.1 uncultured Bdellovibrionales bacterium | reverse complement strand
TATGTCTCCCTGGCCCGGGCAGCAGGTCTCTGTTCTTTCGGCACAGGGAGAGCTGCTCGCAACCGTCAAGCCAGCGGCACCCGGGGAGTGGGTGGCTCTGGCTTTCTCCACACCAACCGCAGCGAACTCGGTTATGCTCGAGGTTGAGGTTATCCATGCTCCTGACGACCAGGGTCTCAGCCAAGACCCGAGACGACTTGGGGCTGCAATCAGGCCTGATTCGGCAGGAGCCCCGCGCTAGGTCCGATCGACCTTCGCCCCTCCAAAGGCCAGTCGATCCGTATATCTACCCCCACCCAGAGTGCCGCGTGCAAGCATGGGAAAAAATCGAGCTGCAGGTTATAAGGCACCTACGCAAACTGTCGACTCTACTGTAAGCAGGTGGTGCTAGAGAGCTGCCCCCAAGAACTTGCAACGTACGATATGAACACGGACACTAACCTCCTCCAGAAACGGTATGGCTGCTCTGAGCAACGTCGCGGAAACATCGCCTACGCCGCACTCGCAATCTTCTTCTTTGCTCTAACCTCTTCAACCCCAGCGCTGGCGGCCCAGAGATCAAGTGACTCAGATGGTGGAGCCGTGCTCCTGGTGCTCTTCTTTCTCTTTATCGGGCTCATCTGCTTCGTCATATACTTCCTCCCAACAATCATCGCCTTCAGCCGGGCACATCCGAATCGTTGGCCGGTCTTCTTGATAAACCTATTCTTCGGCTCAACGGGCATCGGGTGGCTCGGCGCCCTCATCTGGTCGCTTCACAAGGTGCACGACCCCGTTTCTGGCCGCAGCGCTGGAGGCGAGTCTGGGCTGAACATATTTGCCAACGACACCAAGATTGTGGAGCTCAAGACCCCGCCCGAGCTTCCAAAGTCTACAGGCTCAGCACCAAACATCGCTGACCTAGAGAGGCTAGCGAGCCTGTTCGAGCGCGGGCTGCTGAGCGAGCCGGAATACATGCAGCAGAAAGAGCGCATCCTGCGTGATCTTCAAGCCTAGCGAAGTGCCGCTAAAAACATTAACTGACAGCGACCTTGCTTCCCCACGACACCGTCACATCAGAGCCATCTGCCACAAATGCAAATTCCGGCTGGCTGCGGAGAATCTCCCCAAGCGCGCTTCCGTAAGTCTCGCTCGGAGACCAGTCGCACGCGAGGTCAGTCAACGACCACACCTTCCAGCTCGGGTGGCGCACCCGGTACTCAAAAACTGACCCATCGCGCTGCTTCGAGTAGCCCCAGTAGTGCTCCGCGATAAACTCCTCTCGCGAACCGGCTGCCATGGCCGTCGGATTGCCTACGGCAGACGCCTCGATCCGGTGCTGGCGACCACCGGCGCGCCAGCCGTACATCCAGCGATAGCTGCTGCTCTCGTTGCTGATAGCGTGCCGCATCGGAATCGCCCTGTACTTCTCGTTGTAGAACAGCCGGGCGATTGTAGCGATCCAGAAGCGGGGGACGAGTTCGGAGATGAACACCACTCCCCGGCGAATCCCGTCTGGGGCCTCTCTCCGCACGTAGAAGCGCAGGTTCACCTCGGTGAAGCTCTGGTGAAACGGGATGCCGATGCCGAGCAGCTTCGTGCGATCGAAGCGCAGTCCTACCACACTCACGTACGTTGCCCCCTCAAAGGTGTCCAGCTCAATTCCTGGACCGAGGTGCGGGCGCAGCAGCTCTTCCGGCACTCTCCACTGCAGCATAAGGAGGTTGGACCAGTGGGCCGAAAGGAAGACTTTGTCGTGAGGGTGCGCAGTCGCAGGATTTGGCTCTGTCATCTC
>CAYPUA010000041.1:0-19335 GCA_964413875.1 uncultured Bdellovibrionales bacterium | reverse complement strand
TTGTGAACATCCTGCTAACTACGCAACCCTCCTCATCAGGCGCAGTCATCCTTTACATTCCCAACGGGAGCTTCCCTCTTTTTTAGGCCCCAACGGGTGGACAGCTCTCGCGCCTGGGGGGTAACCTCTAGGCATGATCGTTGTCACAGGTGGCGCCGGCTTCATCGGCAGCGCCTTCGTCGCAAAACTGAACCAAGAGGGGCTCTCAGAGATCGTCGTTGTCGACGAAGAGGGCTCTCCAGCCCGAAAGCACAACCTCGACGGCAAAAAGTTCTCCCAGTTCCTGGACAAGGGCACTTTTCTCAATCAGGTGCTCACTAGAAAGTTGCCAAAAGGCATCTCGGCGATGGTGCACATGGGCGCATGCTCAAGCACCACCGAGACAAACGTGGAGTACCTGCGGCAAAACAACCTAGAGTACACGAAAGCCCTTGCTGAGTGCTGCATGGAGAGCGGCATACGCTTTATCTACGCGAGTAGCGCTGCCACCTACGGCGGCGGCGAGCATGGATACGACGATGATGTCTCAAAACTAGACTCCCTTAAGCCTCTCAACCAGTACGGAACCTCAAAGCACCTCTTTGACATCTGGGCACGCGACCACGGGCACCTCGGGCGCATTGCCGGGCTCAAGTTTTTTAATGTGTACGGGCCGAACGAATACTACAAAGGCGACATGTCGAGCGTCGTCTGGAAGTCGTTCAACGCTATCCAGAAAAGTGGCGCCTTCTCGCTCTTCCGGTCTCACCGCCCCGACTACAAAGATGGCGAGCAGAAGCGCGACTTCGTCTACGTCAAAGACTGCTGCGAAATTATGTGGTGGCTTCTCAAGACTCCAAGCGTCAACGGCCTTTTCAACGTCGGCTCCGGAAGAGCTCGCTCTTGGAACGACCTCCTCGCAGCGGTTTTCAGCTCAATAGGCAAGCCCTGGAATATCACCTACATCGACATGCCCCCTCAGCTCCGCTCTCAGTACCAGTACTTCACTGAAGCTCCGATGGGAAAGATTCGGGCCGCTGGCTACGCCGGGAAGATCCACTCTCTCGAGGAGGGAGTCGCTGATTACGTCACCTCGTACCTGATGCCGCCGCTCAAGCACTGGTAAGCTCCAAAAACGTCCAGCTTACGACAGAAAGCGCCACCCAGAGGCGCTAAAAAGGCCTACTGCTCGTTGATTTTCGCGCCACGCCACACCACACTCACCCGCTGGGTTTGAAGGTTTTTCTCTTACGAGAGCGCAGCTCTCAAGGAGGCAATGATGTTGTACGAGCACTTGTCAGAGTGCCCGAAAGTCGACGGCTTCAGCCGGATCGTTGCGGCTTTCGGAATTGTTGGGAGAGAGAGCAGTCTCGCTCCGAACTCCGGACTGCCGGTGCTTCTGATGAAGCAGCGCAACGGAGATGGGGAGTTTCCGTGGTGTTGGGACCTGCCGGGCGGTGCTGCCGATCCTGAGGACGCCATCGCGGACGACGACAAATCGATCGAAGGCACGCACGATAGGTCCATTCGAAAGACTCTGCAGCGCGAGCTCTTCGAGGAGGTTCACATCCGGTCCGACTACCACTTCCGCATCGGCGCGCCCCTCTATGAGGTGCGCGCTGCTGAGAGGAAAATAGTCGAATACCACCTGTTCCTCACCGTTCCCTTCGGCCCGCCGAAGGAGAGCAGAGAGGCGATAAATCTGGCGTGGGTCAACCCACAGTCAGCGCTCGGACTTAAGGTCGCAGGGCTTGCCCCTGACTCTAAGTTGATGGGTCCGATGGCTATCCTGATGTACGACGGCTTCTCTGTTCTCAGCGAGCCGATGTACGTTGGTCCGCTGACAAAAGAGATAGCTGGGCTTGCTTGCTCAGACCTCTCTTCCAACAGCTTTAGCTTGCTGGACCGTGGCGCTTACTTTGGCAGGTTAGCTTCAGATGGCTCAGTGAAGATCTTCCGCAGGCTCAACCCGTTTGCGCCCCGTGGACACTTCGTTGGAGACCTGGAGTACCTCGCGTAACTACTCAAGGTTGTAACAACCCTTCCCGCACCGAGAGGGAACACAATATCTCGGCACCTTTATTCTACCCTACAGCTGCCCGTCTCGACGCGCATCGTGCAGGATTCGAGCCGCTACGATCTCGCTCCCAGCCTCCGAGAGGTGCAGGTCTGCTCTCCAGGCATCGGCGCGATTCGTCAAAGACGCCTCTGGCGGCACTCCATCTGAATTGAAAAAGTCAGTTACGGGAACTTGGTGCTGGCGAAGAAGCTGAACGAGCCTGATGTAGTTGCCATCCGGTGCGCCCTGCTTCTGCTGCTCCATGCGCGGAATCAGCACCACGCGAAACTGCCCTCCATCCGCTTTCACGACCCGCTGAAACCGCCAGATGATTCTGGCAAGGAGCACCAAGGGGTCTGCGCTCTGCAACTCTGCGTTGGAGGGATTGTCCTCGTAACATTTGAACTCTGCCTGCACTCTCTCTCCACCTCTGACGCGATCGAGCCCCGCTGAGCGCCCACCGAGAGTCACAAGAAACTCACGACGCGAGAGGTACTCGAGGGCCTGAGAGTGGCGCAGGCTAAGCCGCAGAGGGCCAATCGAAATCTCTGAGTCCAGCCACGGAAATTTCCTGCGCAGGAGCGAGCGAATGTCACTGTGCGGCCAGCCCTTCGCACGAGGAGGAGGAATGTTCGTTAAACAGAGCCGTTTGCCGCTAAAGAAGAACCTCGGCTTTTCTGCGCCCCAGGCCACCGTTGCCTGCACCTCACTCGGGTCGTTTCCGACGTACACCATCAGGACGACCAGTTTTGGGCGGCACTCTCGTCCGTACAGGAGGTACTTCAGCAGGCTCTGGTCTGGCCCGTAGCCACTCACGCCGAAATTGAGAACAACCGGCTCAACGCCGGCGGATTCCCGGTACTGTCGCGCCACGGCAGCCGCTACCGTATTCTCCTCCGCAACGCCGTACCCCCATGCGAAGGAGTCTCCGCTTACGAGAACTGTCGCTGGCTCCTGCCCCGGAGCGCATTTGTGATACGGCCCGCGGTTGCCATCTGCGTTCTGTTCGACAAGCGCCCCGGCTACCCGTTCCCGAATGTTCGGAATGCCACCGTAGCCGAGAATGGGGTGGTACGTTGCTACCGTGAGCCGCTCGGCCATAGGGACGCTTTTTGCTGTCTCAATCGGCGCACTGAACGCATTTATGAGGCGGAACACTACCTGGTCGGCAAACAGGAGAGCTAGCGCAGCAGAAACGATGCTGACCAACGAAAGAAAGAGGTAGGTACCAGCCGTTTTTCTAGAGGCGGTCATGAGGCACAGCTTTAGGTAGCGGGAGCTCATCCAAAGCCCCGGTGATAATCGTCGAAAGTGCCGCCAACAGCACCTAGGCGCAACGGGGAATCGCACTGTCGTGGCTCTTAGCCGCTGGAGCCGCGACCCGCTACCACCCCAGCCCACTAAGCCCACAATTTGTAACACTTTTGTACCTTTTACGTCCCGTGCCAAAAAGCTGGCACCTCGGCTTCAACACCCCTCATCAACCAATCAGAGGAAGGGGTTGTATGCACATGCAAGGAAGCTGCACTGAGGTGCTGCGATTCGAAATACCGGTTAACGGCGAGGCGTACCGCTCTTTGGTTGCCGGCTTGCGCGGGTCAGGCCAGGCTACCCTTTCACGAGCGCTTCGGAGTGGCGTGCGGGCTCAGGTCGATTTTGACCTAAACACTCGCTGCTTCTCGGTCAGCACTTTGGGAAGCCACCGGCTGCCGAGCGCTATATCCGTAAAGCCAGGCAGTGCCACTCACAACAGCATCGCTCGGCTGATTAGCCGATCCGTGCGCGGCCAGGAGCACACAACTGTCGCATCCCTGATGCAGGACATTATTGACGCTGCCCCGACTATCTCTGATGAGATTCTCTCAATTCGAAAGCAGGATATCGAGGTACGTATCGGCGCGCGCGCCGCTGCTGCTATCTCTCCCCTGCACTCGATCCAGCTGTTGGCGGAAGCAGCTCCCACGATCTCACTCGACCTAGACGACGCGCCCACGCTCGTCATCCCTGAGTCTCAGGATGCCCTGCTGGCATTCGCGACTGAACGGCTTGCAGCAGAGCTCTCTGTGCTTGAGCAACTCAGCACGACGGTGATTGAGAATACCGTGACTCTTCGTTCCACTATCCGAATCCCTGCGATCTCTGAAGTAACCATCGATCTCTTCGCCCATTGGGGAGCCTACGATGATCTCGCCCCTGCCTGGCAGGATGAGCAGCTCACACTCCAGCCCGGGCCAGGCGGCACCGCCACTGTAGAGCACCGCCTTCACGTTCAGACACGCGGCGACTACGGTGTCACCCTCTTTGCCCAGGTCCGCGGCTCACACGAACAGGTGTGGACCGGTCGGCCAGGCAGCGGAGACTCGCGCTTCTTCGTGTCTCAGGATGACCTTCACCAGGCCCAAGAGCGCGAGTCTGATCTGGATTCGCTTGACGCCTGGTGTGTCGAGACTATCCGGCATGCACTGAGCTACGGAACAGATCTCGAAGACGCTTGCGAGGAGATCATCGCCAAAGTGCCGCATGCTCCGCTCGGAGAGCTGCTTGCACGCGTAGCGCCTTCACTACCGGTGCGAGCGCTCTCATCTGCCCAGTTTCATGCCCCTCTCGCTGCTTCAATGCAGCTCAATTATGGGATCGGAGAAGTGGTGTTTGCGACACCGGAGGGCCCCCATGCCGCCGCCGGCGGGCTAGCGCAGGTAATCTCAGGACTTCCTCCGGAGCTCTCTCGCGAGGGAATCCCCGTGACGATTATTGCGCCGCTCTACCGTTACGCAAATGGCAATAAGCACAGTGATGCCCAACACATCCTAACGCATGGAGTAAAGTTGGGAGATGCAACTGTGCTGCCCCGCTACGCCGGCTCAGTCACGGTCAACCTTGGGCCGACCTATCACTCTGGCACAACCTCCTGCCGCCGGGCTCCGAGCGCAGTCCCAGTCAAGGTATACGAAGCTGCCCACAAAAATATGCGCCTCTTCCTGCTGGCCAACACCTCGGTTTTCGACAGGCTCTACCAGCCCGTCTTCGCCGATGAGCAGCTTCGTCGCGCTATCGTATTCTCTCGTGCTGTGCTTGAGACCGTAGCCGCAAAGCATCTGGGGATTAGGCCCTCTGTCCTCATTTCAAACGACTGGATGACAGCGTGCATTCCGGCTTTCGCCGCACTCGACCCGGCATACCAGAGCGTGCCGTGGCTCAGAGAGTGCAAAACACTCCACATGATTCACAACGGAGGAGCTGACTACCACGGACGCCTACCCAACAACGTGAACCACGAAGACCTCTGGCCGATGCTCAACTTGGCACCCGAGCACTTCTTCGGGTTTCGCGACCCACATAGCTGGTCGTTGCTCAACTTCTCGATGGCAGCGGCTCACCACGCGCACGGAATTCTGACCGTTTCGGAGCCCTACGCGCAGCAGCTCCTAACACACTGCGGAGGAGATGGGCTTGAGCATGTGCTTCGACACAAGCGCGAACTCGTTTTCGGCATAAGCAATGGAATCAGTCGGCCCGAAGTTAGCCGATACCTCTCTCTCATCGCCGGCAAGGGTGGAGAGCAATTCACCTCTCTGGATGAGCTGCTTGAAGCGAAGAAGCTCACAAAGAGTCGCATCCAGGAGCGCTACGGACTGACGCCATCACCGAACGCGCGTCTTGCAAGCTTCGTTGGCCGTATGGCGGAACAGAAGGGTCTCAGCCTGCTCTCTGGATTCGTTGCAGGATCAAATCTTTCAACCTTGGAGGAGCTGCTGGTCAAGCATCCTGATCTGCAGATCCTGGTGGCTGGGCCAATGACCGAGGGGGATGAGTCATCACGTGGGCTACGCGGAACGCTTGAGTACCTCAGAGCACTCTACCCTGGGCGGGTCAGCGCGGTTTTTGACTACGTTACACACTCTACCGCTCTGGAAATAATGTTCGGGAGCACTTTTTTCCTGATGCCATCCCGCTTTGAGCCAGGCGGAATTACCCAGCTTGAAGCCATGGCGTGCGGAACCCTGGTTATCGGACGGAACGTGGGCGGCATCTCAAGCACCATCGACAACTTCTGCGGCAGCTCAGCCACAGGAAACGGCTTTCTGTGCAATGATTACACCCCCACTGCATTCGCCAGCACGTGCCATTGGGCGCTCCAGGAAACTCAATCTCCGGCAACCTATCGGGCTCTCGTGCGCAATGCGCTTGAAGCACGCCATAGCTGGTCGGACCGAGTCCCGAACTACCGCTCCATGCTACAGGCCCTGCTTGGATGCAGCAGCCCCAACGGCGCTCCCGTGCAGTAAGGGGATAGTATCCTTTGCTTGCTGAGGATACCCTCCTAGCATGAAGATCGCGCGAACTCGCCTATACCGTCTCGCTAAACTCGCTCTCTGTCTCGTATTCACTCTCCTTGCGCTGAAGCTTCAGGGGGCCGACACGGAAGCCTCTCCCCGAGAGCGCGCTGTTGTGACCCGCGTCGTGGACGGCGACACCATCGTGGTCCGGTTCGAAACGGGGAAGAGCGAGCATGTTCGCCTGATCGGGATCGACACTCCTGAAAGCAAGCCCAACAAGAGGGCCGGACTCCAAGCCAGGCGCTCCGGTCGCGATGAGTCGACCATTATCGCCCTTGGCAAGGAGGCTTGGCGCAACACCGAGCTACTAGCGCCGGTAGGCACCCAGGTAGAGCTTGAATACGACGTGCAGCAGAGAGACAAGTACAAGCGCCTTCTCGCGTACGCGTACCTCCCGGACGGCCGAATGCTTAACGAGGAAATTCTTCGCGCCGGCTACGGGAACCTCCTCACCATCGCACCCGATGTCCGATACACCGAGCGCTTCAGAAAAGCCTACGAGGAGAGCCGCACAGCCGGACGTGGGCTGTGGGGAAAGGGCGCGGAGTGGTAGTCTCCAATCGCGGGAAGATCGGCCCCTTTTTTGACGTGGCTCTAAATCATGCCTTAATGCCAGAGAGCGGCGCAGAAGGCAGACAATGATTCAGAAATTCTCCAAGAAGCTACTCCCATCGCCTAAGGTCAGGCGTTCGTCCGTAGACTAGAGAATGACCAGTCTTCGGCATGTCGGAGTGAAGAAATGCAGACACCAAACTTTTTCAACAGACCCGCTTCTGAAGAACACCCCAAGGTTCAATCCGATTCAGCTAACAGCCAAAGCCTCTCGGATGGGCTGCAGCCTCCGGCCGGAAGCGACGAATACTTAGTTCAACTTACCCAGATTCTCCAGCACGCAAGCGGCTCGATGGTACCATGCCAGACCGCCCCCTTCTCTGAGGAAAACAGGCCTACTCAAATACCCAAGCTCATTTCACTCTACACAGGAGCGCTCGAATTCGTGCAGCGACGTCTTGAGACCGCTAGAAATCCGAGCAAGTCCTACCCCTCATCTCCCAGCGCACCACTTGAGATCTGCGATATGCTAATCCACGGCCTACGAAGGACGGTCAGTTCTGCGAGCGAGGTCAATCAAGACGGAACTGAGAGTGCCTTCTCGCAGCGGACAGAAGATGCCGAGCTCTTTCAGTCCGCTCTTCTCTTCAATTACCGCCTGATGGAAAAACTACAGGTCTCGGGCGGTGAACAGGGTGCCCCCGTGGCGAAGTTGAGGCACGGGGCCGAGGTGGGCATGGTAATGGCTGCAGCCGGTCTTTCAAGGGACGCAGTGATCGCGGGCATCCTCCACGACACTCTTGAAGCTGCTGCTCCCGCATCTCCCTGTTACTCCCTCAGCAAGCCTCGCGCTGAGCTTAAGGCTAACTTGAGCCGCACACTCGCGCGACGATTCGGCGCAAATGTCGAAAAGCTCGTGAGCGCTGCAACTGAGCCACCACGCATCCCGGATTCATTCGACTTTATCTACCGAAAATCAGCAATCTGGCAACGGCTGCACCACGACGAACGAAAATCTCATTTTATCGGCGAGCTTGCTGCTGTCGTGTGCGCGTCGAAGATAAACACCCTGGCTATCGGGTTGGAGTTTCTATCTCGAAACCAGACAACGCGCGGCTGGTCATCAGGCTCTACTGAAGAAAACCTCTTCGTTTGCGATGCGCTCCGGAAACGATTTGTAGAGGCAAAGGTCCCCGCACCGCTGCTTAATCGATTCGATACCGTAGTCGGGGCGTGGCGCGAGTTTCTTCAGCAATCCGTCTCCCCCGACTCTACACCCGTAGAAATACCGGAAGCCCGTGACTTCGACGCTGAGGCCCTTCTTCGCGCCAAGCAGATAACCATTATCACAGGGGGTCAGACAGGTGTCGACCATGCTGCTCTGGACGCGGCACTGGAGCTCGGCTACCCAATCAAGGGCTTCTGCCCAGCCGGCCGCAGCGCCGAAGATGGCGTCATAGATGAACGTTACCCGCTCCAAGCTGCCCCGTCGCCAGACAACGCTTGGAGGACGATCGCGAATGCTCACAACTCAGACGTCACCGTAATTCTCTCCCGCGGAACACCGGTCGATGGCACACCTCTTACGTCTTTTGCCTGCGAGTTTTTCCATCGCCCGTACATCGAGCTCTCTCTTGATGCCCCCGTAGACCGAGCAGCCTTCATCTCCTTCATCAATAAACATCGGGCAAAGAGCATCAATATCGCTGGACCGCGCGAGAGCCTTGAGCCAGGAAACGTGTACAAGCCTGCGTTCAAAATTCTGACTCAGCTTCTCTCGCCAAGGCCATAGTGGGGGGATTCGGCCCCATGATTGTTTATTTCTACCCCGGCCCGTTGTGTCGGCGCGATTGGAGGCGCCATTCAACCGCGGGGGAAGTCTGAGTAGTCGCAGGCTAGTCTGAGCCAGACGGTGCGCACTAATTGCGACTAGAACGAACCGTTCTCTTTCCAAAAAGCCCTCGCATAGCGATTGAAGTCAGCTACAAAAAGCGGCATAACCGACACGCGAACCTTCGGTAGTGCTGGCTTCGGATGGCGCACAAAAGCTAGCTTTCACTGGTTAAAACTCCGGCGCTCGAAGCACAAATCATTATGAAAAACTCAAAGAAGGCCCTCGTAGTAATAGCTGTCGCAACCCTCTCTCTGTTTGATATCTCCGCAACACCTCGTTGTGGCCGCCTCGGTTGCCCAGAAGAGATCTCCACTTCAGCTCGACGCCCCGCGCCTACCCCTGGCATCCCGGCTCCTGACCTATCCCAGTGTGCTCTGCTTGGTCGTGAAATTGCGCGAACTAAATACTTCGAGGAGATCAGCAAAGACTCGCAGGAGATCCGAAAGGATATCGGTGCAACTTCCGCCCTGTACTCTGCCTGTGGATTCCTCTCCGGCTCAGCTCGGAATAGCTGCTGTAAGGGAGTGGCCGACAAATCTATTCAGACCTGTCAGGAACGAATCATAGCTCAAGAGCA
Source organism: uncultured Bdellovibrionales bacterium (assembly GCA_964413875.1). GTDB lineage: Bacteria > Bdellovibrionota_C > UBA2361 > UBA2361 > OMII01 > OMII01. The sequence goes on along the minus strand of CAYPUA010000041.1, from coordinate 9,937 downwards.
GAAGGAAAACCCCTGCGGTCCGAAGCCCGTCGACTGCAGGTTGCTTCGTCCAGCAAAGTGCGCGATGGAGCGTATGATCGAAAGAAAACGGGTGCAGTGCTGCAACTCTATCGACAGCCAAGTGCTGAGCAACCTTCTTGCTGCTTGCAATTCGGCGGTAACGGAAGTTTCCAGCAGCTGCTTCATCCCAGAGACCCCGGCACCGATCGGCACTCAGGCGCCAAATGAGACACCGAGCACTCCCAGCTTGTAGCCTTGCGCTCACCTCAATGGCGGGCATAGCCCAACATTCATGAGTGAAGCGCTTGTGCTACCGGGCAAAGTCGAATCCCTTCGACCGACATTAATTCAGACAAGGCCACCTATTTTCGGGATTCACGCGGCCTCCTCCGTACCAAGAAGCAGGATAACCCCCTGACAGGACTCCCTCTCTGGATCTCGCCTCGCACGGCTCCTCGGACTTCTCGGCAGGACAGCGACGTCAATCACTACGGCTAACCTGCCCGCACGTTTTGACAGGAGCCCATATGTTTAACAATTCACAGAACCAAAAAGACAAGTTCAACTCAGACGGAACCAGAAAAGACCCGCAGCCCCCTTCGTCGAATGGAGCCACTAATTCCCACTCAGGTGGTGGGGAGACAAGCGGGCCTGCGGGGACGCCGCCCGACTCCGATAAAAGTCCAGCGTCGGGCAGTAGGAGGTCGGCGCGCACGGGGTTAGACTTTCGCACGAGGCACCCCTTCGAGACTCAAGCGGAGCTGGCATTACTTTCAATTGCCCCCAGGTATGCTGCGAACGTGCTGTCTGAGCTTGAAGCCCTGAGCAACAAGACATCATCAGCCCGAGGAGCACCCGTAGTTACCAAGGAATCAGAAGAACTGAGCAACATGGCATCAGATCTCGGTCGTGCTATGCCAAGGTACCGCGCTGCCCACATGGCCGAAATAGCTAAGCAGTATCAGAAGATGAACTTCTTCGACGCCGCGGTGTTTGAGCGGATAAGCTTTGAAATTAAATTGGGGGGAGCCGATCTCGATCTTCGAGCCACAGATGTGGTGCAGATCCTAAAGGCAGCCGCTCATCTGCGTGCAGATGCATGGATGGCCCCAGACCGGTTAGCTGAGTTCACTGCGCCGCTTGTGAAAGCGATGAACCACCTACTTCCAGGCTCCATCTCGAGGGATACGAATTGGCTAATCTCAATGGATGAATTGGTTGATTGCGCCACTGCCCTCTCAATCCTGAGTCCATCAGACGCCGGAAAATTCGCTCAGTTCGCCATGATTCGCTGTACGGGCAACCTCTCACCCAAAGCCGTGGCAGACCTCTTGCCGGTGCTTTTGGTAACCGGTGAAAACAAACTGGATAGTATGATCACAAGATGCCTATCAATGAAGAAGCTAACTAGGGAACAGAAGGCAGCCCTACAAGCAATCTCGGACGCACTTGGGTATGAGGGGTTCCAGTGCGAAGTCAAGGATTCCACGCGTGTACTGCCTTCCGGAGTTCCGGTTGCTGGTACGCTTAAAGTGAAAGACCTGAACAGTAACGTCACCCATGAAATTGACCTGGATACAACCACTCAGAGGGTAGTTTTCGTCTCGAACAGGAACGACCACAGGGTACCATCTGGAGGAGATACGCTTCGAACTCGCGCTTTCGCGAATCAGGCAGCTGTAGCGGCTCGAGCACCTGAGGCCAACACAAATCCGTCACCCCTGGTGCTGAACCTGCCGGCTACACTCGTCGCCGACCTAGCGGCGGACCCGAAAAGCATCGAAGGCAGGCTGGCCCTCGAAAGAGTACTCGACACCCTCTCTGAGTTGTTCCTCCGCAGCGAGCAAGCGATGGAGATGAAAGCATCGGCCTAAAAACCGCTACCTAGTCATCGCACAACACGAGCCGGGGGCTGGCGAGGGCCTACTGACCCTGATGCCGGACAAGGCACAGACAGTAGTCGCCTCTCGGAGCCCCCGGCTTTTTTACCTACCAACTAGCGGTAGCGTGCACCCCTCCTGGATAGTGGAGTTTCCCTTGACCGTGCTACAGTGGCTTGATGTCCAACCCGCACCACCAGACCGCTTTCCACGACCCCCGCAGGCCCGCAAACGAGGTCTCCCTCCGGGTCTCTGGACTACACTGTACCAACTGCGCTCTTTCGCTTGAGAAGCACCTCACAAAGGTGGGAGCCCAAGACCCCGCAGTCGACTACGCGTCGGGGCGCACCACATTTAAGCTCTCTGACCGAAGCCGCCTGAGTGAGATCGTAGAGAGCATATCTCGGCTCGGCTACACCGTGGCCGATGCTGGAACCCCCGCAGCTCCCGAGCGCCAAACAGCCTTGCTCGTGAAAACCTTCATCTGCGCGGTGCTTACCGTGCCAATGCTTGTGGCGATGTTTACGGGGATGGGGGTGCTGCATGACCCTGTCGTGCAGGCGGTTCTCGCCACTCCGGTATTCCTGATAGGCATCCACCACTTCGGGCTAAGTGGTATCCGCTCTCTGCGCTCTGGCGTGGCGAACATGGACGTGCTCATCGCCATAGGCATCCTGGCTGGATACTCCGCTAGCCTCATCTCCCTAATCGGCAACCTCGGCCATGAAACGATCTTCTTCGAGGCTGTCGCATCGATTGTTACGTTCGTGCTTATCGGGCACTTCCTCGAGGAGCGTGCCGTCAAAAAAACTACCTCGGCAATTGAGGCGCTCTCTCAGCTACAGCCGCCTCGTGCTAACCGCATCTCCTCGCTTGAGAGTGGCCACGAAACCATTGAGAACATCGCTGTCGGTGACGTAAAAGCCGGCGACCTGCTGCAGGTAAACACCGGTGACCGAATACCAACTGATGGGGTCATCGTACGTGGGGGCGGCTCACTCGATGAGTCGATGCTTACCGGCGAATCCCTGCCGGTCGAGCGGACCGCAGAAGACCGCGTCATCGGCGGCTCGATTCTCTCCTCTGGCACTATCACTATGCGCGCCACCGCCGTAGGCGACGACACCGTGTTGGCCTCCATCGTGCAGCTCGTGCGAGATGCGCAGCAGCGCAAGCCATCCATCCAGCGCGTCGGAGATGCTGTCAGCGCAGTGTTCGTCCCATCCGTAATCGTCGTATCTGTCCTGGTCTTCGGCCTTGGCCTGGCCTTCTTCGGCCTTACGGGGGGAGAGGCCCTCGTGCGCGCGCTCGCGGTGGCAGTGGTTGCGTGTCCGTGCGCTATGGGACTTGCGACCCCTACTGCGATTATGGTCGCGCTCGGTCGCGCCGCCACAAACGGGATCCTCATCCGTGGTGGCGATACCCTTGAACGGCTTGCGAAGGTCTCCCACGTTTCATTTGACAAGACCGGGACCCTCACGAGTGGCGCCCTGCGAGTCGGAAAGCTCACAACGTACAACGGCTGCACAGATGCCGAGGCGCAGGGGCTCCTTGTGGCGCTACAGCGGCACTCTTCCCATCCAATTGCACAGGCGCTCCTGCGGGCCTACCAAGGAAGCGGGGTGTCGCTGGTGAAGCTCTCTGCCGTGACTGAGATGAAAGGGATCGGCGTCGAGGGCCGAGATGAAGCCGGGCGGACCTTCACCTGCGGCGGCCGAGTCATCGCTGCACGAAACAACATCGCCTGCGCCGACGACCTTGTCCTCATTCGCGACGGCACCCTGATCGCAAGCCTTGTTCTTGAGGATGATATCCGTCCAGAGGCCCCGCGGGTCGTTCGCCGTATACTCGATATGGGCCTTTCGACCTCGCTCATCAGCGGTGACTCAAGCGAGAAGTGCTTTACTGTGGCAAACCAGGTCGGCATCCAGGACGTGAAGCCTGAGAAGCTGCCTGAAGAGAAGCTGGAAGCTCTCAGGGTGCTTCAATCGTCAGCTCCGGGCGGCGTTGCGTACGTCGGAGACGGGATTAACGACGCCCCAACTCTAGCCGAGGCGTCGGTGGGCATCTCGCTCAGCTCGGGCTCTGATGTTGCGATGCATTCCGCTCAGGTGCTGCTCTCTGGCGGATCGATCGCGCACCTGCCTGAGGCGATACGTCTATCGCGCATCACCGTGTCCACTATTAAGCAGAACCTCTTCTGGGCGTTCCTCTACAACGCTCTCACCATCCCGCTGGCGGCTTTCGGCTACCTTACACCGCTACAGGGCGCTCTGCTGATGACTTTCTCGGACGTGATAATCGTTGGAAATTCACTCCGAATTAAGGTTCGCTCGCTTTCGTAATTGAAGCATGCGGATCCACTCGGCGAAAAAGCGCGACATGTGGCAGGTCGATCAAGACTTCGTGCGAACCGCCGCTGCGCAAGGCAGACTCCATCGACCTGCTGAGCCCCAGACCCCCCACGTCTCTGCTCGAGCGCTTGTCGATTGCTACGTAGTCGTAACGGCCTGAGCCCAGCGCCGCAGGCTCCCTGTCTATGAGCCCAAGATTAACTCGATGAGAGAAGTGCGGCACGAGACGCGAGCTCGCGAGCACACTCCGCTCAGGCGGAATGAGCGCCACAGCGCGAGAGAGCTCCTCGACTGAACCAACCGGAGCCCACGCTACCGGGTAGAGGCCAAAAGCAAAAACGTTTCGAGCGACTAGTGGCACTACAAGTGCCGCAACCGAAAAGAGAGTTGCCCTGCCTGCCGACCACCAACTTGGCACGCTCCCTCTCCTCGCAAGCAACTCAACAGCCATAACACCGAAAACCGGGATGATTGGCAAAGAGTACTGGAACCGCAGCGAACGCTGAAAATCGAGGGTCGACAAGCTGTTGAGGAGGATGGTCGGCACGCATGCCAAAAGAAAAACGGCTGTCTGCCTGCGGAATATCCAGAAGCAGGGAATAAGGAGCGAAACTACATAGAGAGCAGCGCTTAGGATTGGCACTTGAGCGGCAACCTCAAGCGGCCGGATGCCAAGCGCGAGAAGCTTGTCTGAGAAGTTTTCCCCGAGATAGCTGTACCGAGCGAAGGCATTTGGCACAGCACCGTCCGGCATTCCCGGCATGACAACCTGAGTGACGAGCACAAACCACGCAAGACCCACAACTGCCAACGAAGCTCCAGTGACCCAGCTACGCCGAAGAGCCAAAACTAATCCCACTGCCGCCACGGTGAGAGAAAGGACTTCCTTGCAGCTCATTATCACCGCAGCGACGAGGAACAGCCGCAGGAACTTCCGCTCCTCGGCGAAGAGGAAGAGGAGCGGAATGAGTGGAGCACCCAGCGTCTCCGGATGAAAGTCGAAGAGGTTAGCGCTGAAAACAACTGGGTTGCAGACGTAGATTGCTACTGACGCGATGGTCTCTCCTGTTCCCAGGCCACGCTTTTCAGCGAGAAGCAGGAGTGGCCATGCCCCGAGCGCCAGAGAGAGAGCTTGGACCGCGAAGAGAACGTAAGGAGATGCGATCACCCAGTACAGCAGGCTAAGAGGGCAGAGAATGAAGGCGCCGTGGTCAGAGAAGATGTTCATCCCGAGCAGCGACACGCGCGCGCCTTCCCCTCTGCTGAGCTGCCAGAGAGCCTGGTCGAAGATGGCCAAGTCGAACGCGGTGGACTGAAATACAGCGTGCCGGAAGGCCGCACAGAAAAAAAAGAGTAGAGAGGCGACAGCTCCGACCCCCGCAACAAATCTTCTTCCTTGCGGATTAGCTAGGGTGCTTGGCATGGCGCGACGGTAGCAAGATGGAGGACGCCAGGAAACGAGGGCTCCGGGCCCTTTCTGGCCATCAGCAGCTCACGCTAAGACTCGCCCCTGTTTTTGAACACATTCATTTCAGGGGCTGCCCATTCCTGAGCGCGCTCGAATTTGGGGACTCCGCAAATGAATTGCCAAGGGGCCTAAAAGGGCGCGGCGGATAAGAAAAACCGCAGTCCGAACAATTAATTACCCCCTGGTGGTGGTTGGATTAAGATCTCCACCATATGTATAATGAGGCGCTTATGGCAGACGCAGCCCCGAAAAAGCCAGCCGCCCCCTCGACTGAGGTTGAGTTCGGCCGCTCGATCATCCGCGAGGAGGTCGAGGCGCTCACGCACGTGGAGACGCTGCTCGACGAGCGCTTCGCCGCTGCGGTTGCTGCAATCCTGAACCAGGCTCCAGGCGCTCGCATCGTCGTGTCAGGCATGGGAAAGGCCGGCTTCGTCGCGATGAAGATCTCAGCGACTCTCTCAAGCATCGGCTTCCCGAGCTTCTTCCTGCACCCGGCTGATGCTGTCCACGGTGACCTCGGCCGTTTCACCAAGAACGACATCGCCCTGCTCCTCTCTAATTCGGGCGAGACCAGCGAGCTGATCCGATTACTGCCCGCCCTCAAGAGCCACGGCAGCTCGATCATATCAATCACAAGCTCAGCCGAATCAACCCTCGCGCAGCACAGCGATATCACCATCGAGACAGGAAAGTTCCGTGAGGCTGGGCCGCTTGGGCTTGCTCCGACTACGAGCACTACCGTCATGATGGCGCTCGGTGATGCCCTTGCTATGACGCTGGTGAAGAAGCGAGGCTTCTCGCGTGAAGAGTTCGCCGCGTTTCATCCAGGCGGCGACTTGGGTCGGGCCCTCATGCTCGTCTCAGAGATAATGCGTTCTGGCGACGCGCACTGCGTTGTTGATGAATCAGTGATTACCAAAAAAGCCTTGCACCTTATCACCGAAACGAAGGGACGCCCCGGAGCTGCCGCGATCGTCGATGCCAAGGGCTTCCTCGTTGGCGTCTTCACTGACGGCAACCTGCGCCGCTGCCTTGAACACGACACCGCCTTCCTCGACAAGCCGATCGGAGCTGTGTGCTCCCGCTCGCCGATAACCATCCGGCCCAATCAGCTCGCCCAGGAAGCGGCCCGGATTATGCAGGAAAAGAAGCTTGACCAGCTATTCGTCATCGACGAGCGAAACATTCCGGTCGGCCTACTCGATATCCAGGACCTCCTGGCCTGCGGCATGATCCGCACCCCTCGCTAAGCCCCCTTCCCTCTCCAGGTTCCCCAGAGCGCCATTACCGGCTACCATGCCAGCGTGTACCTGATAGCCCTCAAAATGCTGGTCGGCAACCGAGGCAAGTTCTTCGCCATGCTGTTCGGTGTTGCCCTCACGTCACTCATCATTACGCAGCAGTCATCGATCTTCATCGGCTTGATGTCGCGCACAGTCGGCTTCATCTTCGACACACCACAGCCTGACCTGTGGGTAATGGACCCTAAAGTGCAGTTCGTTGACGACATCAAGCCACTGCAAGACACGAAGCTCTTTCAGGTGCGTGGCGTTGACGGTGTCGAGTGGGCAGTCCCTCTCTACAAGGGGCAGATTCGTGCGCGACTTTCAAACGGAACGTTTCAGACCTGCAACGTGATAGGCCTCGACGACGCCTCGCTTGTTGCAGGCCCCCCGACAATGGTTGAGGGCTCGCTCGCTGACCTCCGGCGCGCTGACGGCGTGATCGTCGATGAGGCAGCAGCAAACGGAAAACTCGCTAAGCCTGGCCCAACTCCAGACAGCCCCAAGACTCCGCTCAAAGTTGGTGACTCGCTTGAGCTAAATGACAATCGAGCCATCGTTGTCGGGATTGCCCGGGCTACCCGCACATTCCAGTCTCAGCCTATCGTGTACACCACGTACTCGCGCGCCACCCGCTTCGCGCCGCGCGAGCGGAAGCTGCTCTCGTTTGTGCTGGCGAAGGTTCGTCCAGGAGAAGATGTGCACGCGGTAGCAGCGCGCATCGCCCAGCAGACCGGGCTCTCGGCCTACACTGGGCCTGAGTTCAAAGGCATCACCATCCGCTACTTCATGAAGAACACCGGCATCCCGATCAACTTCGGGATGGCCGTCGGGCTTGGCTTCCTGGTCGGCGTGGCAATCGTCGGACAGACCTTCTTTAGCTTCATCGTCGACAACATGCGCTACCTTGGAATCCTCAAGGCCATGGGGGCCCCGAATCGCCTCCTGTTTCATATGATACTGCTGCAAACTGCGCTCGTCGGAGTGATCGGCTGCTGTATCGGAATGGGGATCGCCTCGCTCACCAGCATCGTGTCCAAGAACTCAGAGCTCGCATTTTACATGCCCTGGCAGGTTCCGGTCGTCACCGCGCTCGCCACGGCGCTCATCACACTGATCACGACCGCATTCAGCCTGCGGAAGGTACTAAACCTCGAGCCTGGAATCGTCTTTAGGGGCTAAGATGTCAACGCCGGCGATCATCTGCAGAGATGTGACAAAGAGCTACATTACGGAAAAGACGGTTACGCCTGCGCTGCGCGGCATCAACCTGGAGGTGAACGAGGGAGAGCTCTTCATGCTCGTTGGGCCATCCGGTTGCGGCAAGACGAGCCTCATCTCTGTAATCGCCGGTATCTTAAACCACGACGGGGGGCAGTGCCTCATCTTCGGTCGCGACCCAAACGAGATGTCTGAAGATGAGCGCACAGCGTACCGAGGGAAGTCTGTCGGCTTCGTTTTCCAGTCGTACAACCTGATCCCAACCCTTACTACAACGGAAAACGTCTCTATTCCGCTGCTCCTCAACGGATGGAACAGGCCTGACGCTAACCGCCGAGCCGAGGAGATGCTGGCCAAAGTCGGGCTCAAGAACAAGTCAAAGTCCCTCCCAAGCGAGCTATCGGGCGGGCAGCAGCAACGCGTCGCAATCGCCCGCGCACTCGTCCACAACCCACGACTCATCGTGTGCGACGAGCCCACCAGCGCCCTGGACCACACTACTGGCGGGGAGATCATGGAGCTCTTCCGCCAAGAGGCGCTCAACGGCAATCGCACGCTGGTTATCGTGACCCACGACTCGCGTATCTTCCGCTTTGCGGACCGGATCGGAGTGATGGATGACGGACAGATCGTCCAGGTTGCAAGCTCTCCGAGCGAGCTTCAGCTTGATAAAACAACTAAAAAGTAGGTAACTGACTGTATGTCACGGTTCTACATACTCCCGATTCTGGCCATCCTGGCCGTCATCTTCGTGATAAAAACTGTCATCGCAGGGAGCGTGCCGGCTCCCGTAGCAGCGCCAGTCGTCGAGCCGGCGCGATCTCCGTACCCAAAATTCGTCGCTGGCTCAGGCATAATCGAGGCTACGAATGGCAATATCGCTATCGCTTCTGCGCTTCCGGGGATAATTAAGCAGGTCTTCGTCTCTGTCGGCGATCCGGTCACAGTCGGGCAGGCACTCTTCACGCTCGATGACCGTGAAGCGTTGGCGCAGCTTGGGGTAGCAGAAGCGCAACTTGAGAAGGCCAAGGCTACCCTCGCTGACACCGAGACCCAGCTCTCTATCTACCAGGGTGTCACCGACGCTCGTGCAATTACAAAGGGCGAGCTCTTGCGCCGCGAGTCGGCCGTCAGCGTTGCTAAAGCGGGAGTGGCGCAAGCTGTGGCGAGCGTAGACGAGATAAAGACAACGCTCGATCGGATGACTGTGCGCTCGCCGCTCAACGGCTCTGTGCTGCAATCAAAAGCCAGGGTCGGCGAATTCGCTCCGGCCTCCGTGCTCCTGACTCCGCTCATGGTCGTTGGAATTACCTCTCCGCTAGAAGTCCGGGTCGATGTTGATGAGAACGATTCGTGGCGGGTGAAAGCCGGCGCTCCAGCTACAGCGGTGCTGCGCGGCAATACTGCCGTCTCCTTTCCGCTCAAGTTCGAGCACTTCGAGCCATACGTCATCCCGAAGCGTTCGCTAACTGGCGAGAGCACCGAGCGTGTAGACACTCGCGTGCTGCAAGTCATGTACTCCTTCGACCGTGACACCCTCCCGGTGTATGTAGGTCAGCTTGTCGATGTCTTCATCGAGTCAGAGAAATAGGGGCGGGCCAGGGGCAGACGAGATTTGCTGCGGACCCGGGTCTCCTCGGGCAAGGTGCGGCTCTAAGAGGGGGCTCTGCAAATCACCCGCTCACCAATCAGCTTCGGAGCTTTTTGGTTAGGAAACGCGGAGGCGCGGAG
>CAYPUA010000040.1:0-23918 GCA_964413875.1 uncultured Bdellovibrionales bacterium | reverse complement strand
CGAGAAGGATGAGAGCACCTGCGGCGAGCCGTGGGAGACGTGGGGAGTCGGGGCAGTTCCGGCACCAGGCACCGACGGCGTGCGCTGGACGCCGCCGTACGAAGTGGATGGTTTCGTTCGCCGCGACCTTAACGAACTAAGCGAGCTACAGCTCTCTCGGCTGAGCGTTGGATATTTCCCCAGCGGCGAGCGCTCGGCGACGGTTTCTTTCGTTCGGTCTGGCGTGACGGGCGGGAGCTAGCGGCTCGCCGCAAGGCCTTCGGGTTGATTTCGTGAGCGGATTGTGGCGACGGGTCGATTACATCCCCTACTACTGCGAAACCGACATCGCGCGCGCCATCTCTCGCATCACGCACGACTTGACCTGCGCGGGACGCATCCGACGACCTGATGCAGTTCGGGCGCACCTTGCGGTTATGCGCCTCTTTACGGCGCGAAGGCGCATCTGCTCCGGAGTTGCCGAGAGAGAAGGCGCCGAGATTGTTGCGACACCTTTGTACTCGTTAAAGAAGCACGACGTGAAGCCAGTGTTGGATTCTCCACTCCGGCCAAATCCGACGAAGTCGCACATCGTCCACTCCGAAATGCGAACTTCAAAACCGCTTCCATCGGAGAGTGGAGCGCCGACCGTGCCGTATGTGCTCAAAACGCAGCTCTGCTTCTGTTCGGAACGGGTGACCGGACGGTATGGGCAGAGCCGCATGAGGTCATCCCACGAGTACCCCCCGCCTTCGAGTTGACTAAAGCAGCGATCAAATTCAGCTGCTGCAGCGTCTACCAGCGACCGACGCACATCAAGGGTCCCGTCGAAGATGAACTCAAGCTCGGGGCCGTTGCGAAACTCTGGCAGCCTGGCTGTTGAATTCGATGGAACCGCCAAGCCCCAGCCGCGCGAGCCGTCGAGAGCGGCGATCCTGACGTTAATTCCATCGAGAGAGCCCGCCCACGGACCAGGGTCGCCGGTGGTGAATACGACTTCCTTGGTCGGTTGCGCGGGAGCAACGGGCTCAGCGGGGCATCCAAAAAGCTTTCGATTAAATAAGTTCTGGGCCCACTCTGGGCCCACAGAACGTTCAAGCGCAGACTGGACCACTACCTGCTTGCGAAAGAACGGGGCTAGTTCGCGCTGAGCACGCTCGCGCTCGGACTGGTAGTCGTCCGCTACTGACACCGGAGCAGCGCCGCAAACGAGAATAAGAGTGAGAAAAGCATTGAGGAAATGGTTGAGCATTGGAGGTGCCTGGCAATAACTCCCTCCAGGGTACTCGGAGCGCTGTTTTGTCTCAACGTATAAGGAATCGGGCTCAGAGCTCGTTACCCTTTGTGCTGTTTACGCCACAGGCGACCGACTTGTCGTCATTTCGGGCGGTTCGCTCAGCTCCGCAGAGCCTTCGCCCGCTCAATTAACGACTCAATTGTGCGCCCGGGACCGAAGCCGCGGCGGCCTAAGTAGCTCGCCTTGAAAACAGTTGCCCACTGTATCCCTGCGGCTCCGGCGATTTCAGCCGTTGAGGCTGCGCTCGGCCAGCGGCCGCGCTCGTCAAAGTGTTGCAGCGCCCCGGCGATCAGCAGCGAGTCAGTAAGCTCCACTGCCCGACCGCGCTGAGTCAGCTTTAGCTCGACACGGAGATCGACGAACAGCTTAGCGAGCGTCTGCCCCTCGGCGAGGCCACGATTTCCTTCGCGGCCTGCCCCATTGATGATGGCCCACGTCTCTCCTGGCATGCCAGGAACCTCCTCGCGTGAGTTCTGAGATGGCAGCCTGCCGTGGAGCTCGAAAAACTTCCGGCCCGCTGCGATTATCTGTTCTGGAGCCAGCGGAGATCGGTTGCGCTTCTGAAGCGGGGCCGGCTTAGATTCAGACGCAGCAGGCTTCTGCGACTCGTCCAGCAGCGCGTTGAGCGCAGCCAAACGCTTAGGGGCGCGCGAGAGGCCCTCGAGAGCTTCAAGAGCTGCTTCAGTTAGTTCAGAGCCTGTTCGAAGCGCTTTGACTGCGTCGATCTCAAGCTGGGAGGGAGTATTCGCGTTGGCTTTGGAGGCTGTTTTCATTTGTGCTCCTGTTTCCTTCAAGGTCATGCGCACACGGCCCTGCTACACGTTTCCAATCGACGAGCCTCGCTCCCAGCGAGGGGCGCCGCGTACCCAACATTGCTATCTACTGGCATGGTAGGGCGTTTGGGCACCAGAGTGCCGGAATCGAGTTAAATAGTAGTGCCGGCTAGGAGGTAGTCAAACCGATCGGGTGTAGCCCGGAGTCGGTTGTTGTTCTTTCCAGGACCGATCAGAAACCTCTCCGAGGCGGTATATGCGTAAGATCGGTTTTCAGAGCGGATGCAAAACAGATTCGGGGCAGCGCTACCGTTACCAACTAGCTGTCGCTGCAGCATCTTTCCCCCTTGAGATAGCCCTAGCTGACCACGAACCTGACCACGAACTCTCTGAGAGTGCGTGAGGCCCTGTAACAACCGCAAGCGGCGCTGATCGTCTAGCGGCGATTTTTGGCTCTATGAAAGGTGGGGGCTTTTGAGACGCCGCACCGCCACGTACACCATCGGCGCCAACAGCGCCGCCGCAAGCCCCATCGGGAGAGAAACGAACTTCGGCCCAAAGCGCTCGAACACGACTCCGGAGGCGGCGCCGCCGAGGCCGACAGCTGCCAGCTCAAAGGACGAGCGAAGCGAGAGGCACACCGCGCGGTGTGACGTTGGCAGGTGTGCGTTCAGGATGGCGCTCGTTGCGGCCCAGCCCATCCCGAAGCCGATACAGGTGATAGACTGGCTGAGCGCAATCGCTGTCGGGTGATCCGCCAGCGATATCAGGATGCCCCCGAGGCCAAACAGCCCGTCTGCGACCGCCAGGGCCAGGGCATCCCGGTGGGCTGTCAGCAGCCGCTTGGTAGCCCAAGCGCCTAGTGCGCTGCACAGCGAGGCTGCAGCGTAGGAGAGCCCCACGGCGGTGGGTGCCATGTGCGCTGCCGCCATGAACGGCTGAAATGAGAACCAGAGCTGCTCTGCCACGACTCCAGTGCAGATGGTGAGTAGCGCGAAGAAGAGAAGCCGCGGAGTCGACGCGAAGACCCGCATGCCGCCTCGAATGTGCTCGATGTCTGCTGATGCTCCAGAGCGCTCAAACGGGTGCTCCGGGAGCGACCACGTGACTATTGCGCCCAGCAGGAGCGAGACGCTGCTCAGGACGTACGGGAGCTCCGGCCGAACCGCGTAGAGGAATCCGGAGAGCGAGAACGCCACCGTGCGCGAGGCGTAGCTCACGATCACGACGTTCGACATCACCCGCTTGAAGAGCCCCTCTTCGCCGAGGCTCTTGAGGTTGTCGTGCAAAAAGGCCTCCATCGCGCCAGAGAGCTGCGCCCAGCCGAATCCGGCGAGCACGGTAGCGATCAGAATTCCGGGCATCGCGGGAGACAGCGACAGTATCGCCATCGCGATTCCCCGCGTCGCAAACCCCAGCATGATGATGCGCCTGCGACCGAAGCGGTCGGCCCAGGACCCCGTCGGGAGATCGAGCAGGCCGGCCACGGCGGTGACACCGGCATGCACCGCCACAGCCTCGGCGATCGAGAGCCCGAGGTGCTCGGTCAGGTAGAACAGCCACACCGTCGAGTCGAGGAGGAACTGCGAGCAGGCGGCGAGCGCGTAGAAGCGCCGGGACTCGGTTGCTGCCTGATGCTGCGATGGGGTGCTCATGCCGAAGGCTCTCTTGTGTGCTGCGCGCCTTGGCCATACACGGCCTTGAGCGATAGAGACCTCAGTTTGTCTGACCTCTACGGCCGAAGGCAACACTCTCCTGTCTGCTCACAGAGACTATCGAGAGACCAGCAGGCCAGAGGTGTTTAAGCATTCGTCCAAAACTCGTGGTGATGCCAGGCACCGTAGTAAGGCTCCTCACCCATCCAGCCGACCGACGCTGATTCTTCAGCTGATTTCACTCCTGACTCGCTCCGATCAAACGGGCGGCAACTCAGCTATACATGCTCTCGCGACAGTGAGAGCGCTCTCCTTTGAACACATGGGGTCTTGGGAGGACCGTGCACCGATCCGGTGACGGCTTGTGTTAAAGGAACTTTTCTCGATGTTTAATGCCAAGCCCAACGCGGGCACACGACATGCCCAAAGCCCGAGTAACCCCCAGCGAAAAGCAGGCCCGCCCGACCAGCGCTTTGAGCCGGCGAACACTGACCGTCCACAGGGCTCCAGGCTGCCATCTAAACCTCCCGAGACAGAGCGGGAGCAGAAAGACCTCGTCAACCGGATTGTGGAGGCGACGCGCTACCGACCGGAGGACCGGCTAGCAGATCTCTCAAATCTAGCCTGCGAGATCTTCCGAGCACCGCGAGCGAGCGAGAACGTCTCTCGGCAGCTCTTGATGGACGTCTTGCACGGCACCGGGAAGCTCGCTCGCGAGATTCGGCGGAGCGAGAACGAAGGCGAACGATCGCAGCGGGGTTTGACGCCACAGCTTGAGGCGCTCATGCCGCACCTCAGCGTCCTCAACCGAACGCTCCAGGAGCGGATCGGAGAGCTCGACGGCCGCAACGTGGCCAACGCCGTGTGGGCGATTGCTACGATTGGACTTAAGGATGAGAAGCTGCTCACGGCGCTGAGTCGGCGCGCGGTCGAGAAAGCAAAGTACTTCTCCCCGAGAGATGTGGCCCTGTCGAGCTGGGGGTTTGCGGCCCTGGGGTTCCGGGACGAAGCCCTCTTTCGGGCGATCAGCCGTCGAGCGCAGGTAAAAATGGATCACCTCAGCGGCCGAGACATCGCCAACACGGCATGGGCCTTCGCCACGCTCGGAATTAAAGATGACGCGCTGTTTCGGGCGCTCAGCAACCGGGCCACCCAGACGCGGCCCGACTCCCTACCGCGTGACGTTGCCAACACCGCCTGGGCCCTCTCCTTGAACAACGCAGACCTTGTGCCGAAGGTGTGTTCAGAGTCAGACCTCCAGGTGGAGTGTTCGCAGACTGAGTGGCTGCAGATGTACCACGCGCTGCTCATCGCTGGTGCCATCACGCCTGAGCACTCCCAGGATCGATTCGGGGAGATCAACACTCGGTTTCGGCCCTCAGCCGCCAACAAGTTCGAGAAGGATGTTCGTAATTGGCTCGTGAACGAGGTCAGGATCAAAGAGGAAGAGATTAAAGGGCAGGTCGTAGTGAAGGGAATCGCGACAGACTGGGTTGTTGAGCGCAACGGCAGGAAGCTCGTGATCGAGTGCGACGGCGACTTGTGGCACCGGACGAGCGGCCCCGACGGAGACGTTCCGTTCGGCCGAGACAATATTCAAGACAAGGTGTTTGCGGCGTGTGGCTATCGGGTCATGCACATTCGCGATGGTGACTTTTACCACGCTCCCCGCGAGGCGCTCCGCGCGCAAGTCGAGGCGGCTCTTGCGCCACAGCTTGGGTCCGGCGTCTGGGGCGGCGTTGCGCGCGCTGGTTGGTGGGTCGTTGCGACGGCTGGCAAGCTGGTTGGGCGATTCGCTGCGGCCGCGTTCCGCATGGGGCGCGAGCAGCTCAACGAGGGCTAAGACTCTCTCGGAGGAAGAGTATCAGTCACGACCCCTCTCATTTTCGTGGCTTCAGCCGCTGATCGCGTTCGGGGTAAAAAGTCGGAAAGTGGTGACTGACACGAGTTTCCTACTTCGATTGTTTAGGCTGCAGCCACAGCGGCGCAATGATCTCCTGTAGGGTGCTGCCGCCGACGAGCCCACGAAGACCGAGGCGGGCGGCTTTGTCGATGCTCCGCCACGTGTCGCCCGGAAGCCCAGGAATAGCCCCTGGCGTTTGCGCAAAGGGAAAGAGCTTCTTTTGTTGCATGAACGCCTGAGCTGCCGCGAAGATCTTCTCCTCTGAGAGAGGCTCCAGTGAGCGGCTCGTCTTCTCCCGGGCTGCCGGCTCCGAGATCTCCTCTCGGGGCGGAGAAACGACTTCTGGTGTGGCTGGTGCCTTCTTCGGCGCGGGCCTGTTGTTCGCGGCTGCTCGCGGAGCAGGTTTCGGAGACGGCGGCTTCGGCAACTTCGGTGCCTTCGCTGCTGGCGGCTCTTGAGCATTAGTCGAGCGAGGCGCCTTCTCCCTGCTGCCTGGCAACTTGATCTCGGCCTCGTTGATCTTTGGCTCCTTGATCTTCGGCTCCTTGATCTTTGGGTTGCGCTGGAAAACTTTAAGAGTTGGATAGGTGATTCGCTTCGGTTTCGGAGCGGGCTCACTCGGCGCTTCCGGCGTCGGGGGGCGAAGCAGCCGCTCCCGCTCCTCAAGCAGCGCGTTGAGCGCCATGAGGCGCTTCGGGGACGCCGACAAACGCTCAAGGGTTTCGAGCGCCGCTTCAGAGAGCGGCGCGTTGCTGCGCAGGGCCTCTACTGCGTCGATCTCTCCCTTGGTTATCTCAATCTTCATGCTCCCCTCCCCCACCGCGCCGCGCCGCGCGCTCTCGCTCAGCGCGCCACTCGTCACGAATTGGCTTTAAGATCTTTGAGAGGGTTCGTCCAGCTTTAAGGCCGCGCGCCCCGCGCCAGCCGATGTCTTGCAGCCCCTTCCAGCTCTCATTTGGCATTCCAGGCACAGGCTCGGTGGAGAGCTGCGTCGGGAATCGCCCGTAGAGCCGGAGGTACTCCTTAGCGGCAGAGATTATCATCTCCTCAGTAACCGTGCCGGACAGCCCGAACTCGTCTCGTAGCGGCTGCAGGATCTCGTGCAACGGCTCTTTTGCGAGCCCGCGGCGGCCGTAGTACGCACAGCCAGCGATCTTGCTCCAGCTCTCGTCGGGAAGCCCGGGCACCGGCTCTTCCGAGAGCGACGTGGGGAGCTTGCCGTGCAGCTCGCAGAACTTTCGCGCGGCGTCGAGCACCATCGCCTTTGTGAGCTGCGCAGAGAAGAGGTTGAACTCGACCCGCAGAGGGGCCAGGATTTTGGCGAGGGTGCGACCCTGCGCGAGCCCGCGGTAGCCGTCTTGGCCGGCCTGGTTGATGGCGCCCCAAGATTCGTCGGGCATGCCCGGCACCTCGCCCTTCGAGTGGTGGTCAGGCAGGAGCCCGTTGCGCAGGAAGTACTCGCGGCCTGCTTCAAGAATCGCGCTCTCCGACAGGGCTGGCTTGAAGAGCGTGCCGATTCTAGGGCCGCGCGGCGTTGCACCAAACTCCTCGCGCAGCGGAGCGAGTATTACTGAAAGCGTGCGGCCCTGCGCGAGCCCCCGACGCCCACGGCGACCGGCGCCATCGACGATTGACCACGTGATGCCAGGCTGGTTCGGCAGCTCTTCAGTTGAGTTGCTGTTGGGGAGCCTGCCGTGCTGCGCGTGATACACGCGCGCGGCCTCGAGGATGCTCGCCTCAGAGAGAGCCCGCAGCGGCGCGATAATCTTCGAGAGCGAATGTCCTGGCGTAAGGCCGTGCCGGCCGGACCTTCCGGCGCTGTCTAGCGTCGACCACGAGAGGTGCTCCAGCGTAGGCACCGGCTCCTGTGACGCGACTGTCGGAAACTTGCCGTGGATCCTCCTGAACTCGAGCGCAATGCCCCTGATCTGCTCTACCGAGAGGGTCTCCTTCACAGCTCGCCAGATTCGCACGCCGGTTTCTGACGAAACCTTCCGAGCCGCAAGCTCAGAGATCGCTAAGTCCTGCACAGCGCTCGCCCCGATCCTGCCAAGAGCGGGCCTTCCGGGTGAGTATCCGTGGTGAAAGAGGCGGTAGTCTCGCTGGCTCATGCACACTCCGTTGCGTTGGCTAGTTCATCTCTGAGGGGGGCTAAGATCTTTGAGAGGGTGCGGCCTTTGGGGAGGCCGCGAGAACCGACCCAACCGGCTGAATTAACCGCCGCCCAGTTTGTTGCCGGGTAAGTCGACAGCCTCTCGCGGCTAGAAGCCGTCGGCAGCTTCCCCCGCCGTGAATGGTACTCGCGTGCAGCTTCGATGATTGAGATCTCTGATAGTGGTGACAGCTTCGGTGATCCAGGCGGTTCTAGCTCATATCTGAGTGGAGCGAGGATCTTTGAGAGAGTTCGGCCTTTGGTGAGGCCGCGACAACCGACGGATCCAGCTGCATGAACCGTAGACCAGCTTGTTGCCGGGTAAGTCGAAAGCTCCTCGCGGCTAGATTGCGTCGGCATCTTGCCATTACGCGCATAGTACTCGCGCGCAGCTTCAATGATCGAGCTCTCCGACAGGAGCTGCTTATAGGGTGCGCTTGTACGCCTCTTGGGTTTGTTTCCGATCTCTTCTCTGAGTGGCGCCAGGATCGTTGAGAGAGTGCGGCCGCTGGTGAGGCCGCGAGAACCGACCCGACCGGCTGAGTTAACCGACCCCCAGTTTGTATCCGGGTAAGTCGACAGCCTCTCGCGGCTAAATTGCGTCGGCATCTTGCCATTACGCGCATAGTACTCGCGCGCAGCTTCAATGATCGAGCTCTCCGACAGGAGCTGCTTATAGGGTGCGCTTGTACGCCTCTTGGGTTTGTTTCCGATCTCTTCTCTGAGTGGCGCCAGGATCGTTGAGAGAGTGCGGCCGCTGGTGAGGCCGCGAGAACCGACCCGACCGGCTGAGTTAACCGACCCCCAGTTTGTTGCCGGGTAAGTCGACAGCTTCTCGCGGCTGGAAGCCGTCGGCAGCTTCCCCCGCCGTGAATAGTACTCGCGTGCAGCTTCAATGATCGAGCTCTCTGACAGGAGCTGCTTGTAGGGCCCATTTTCACGCCCCTTGAGGTTGTTTCCGATCTCTTCTCTGAGTGGAGCCAGGATCTTTGAGAGAGTGCGGCCTTTGGTGAGGCCGCGATGACCCCTCCGCCCAGCTGCATATACCGTGTTCCAAGTCGTTTCCGGGTAGGTCGAGAGCTGTTCGCGGGAATCCGCTGTCGGCAGCTTCCCCCGCCGCGCATAGTACTCGCGCGCAGCTTCAATGATCGAGCTCTCCGACAGGAGCTCCTTGTAAGGCCCGTTTTTACGCCTCTTGGGGTTGCTTCCGATCTCTTCTCTGAGTGGAGCCAGGATTGTTGAGAGAGTGCGGCCTTTGGTGAGGCCGCGATACCCAAGGTATCCAGCGTCGTTGACACTTTTCCAGCTTGCTTCCGGGTAAGTCGACAGCCTCTCGCGGCTAGAAGCCGTCGGCAGCTTGCCAACACTCGCATAGTACTCGCGCGCAGCTTCAATGATTGAGCTCTCCGACAGGAGCTGCTTATAGGGCCCGTTTTTACGCCTCTTGAGGCTGTTTCCGATCTCTTCTCTGAGTGGAGCCAGGATCTTTGAGAGAGTGCGGCCTTTGGTGAGGCCGCGAGAACCGACCCAACCGGCTGAGTTAACCGACCCCCAGTTTGTATCCGGGTAAGTCGACAGCCTCTCGCGGCTAGAAGCCGTCGGCAGCTTGCCAACACTCGCATAGTACTCGCGCGCAGCTTCAATGATTGAGCTCTCCGACAGGAGCTGCTTCTTTTCTCTGAGTGGAGCCAGGATCTTTGAGAGAGTTCGGCCTTTGGTTAAGCCGCGAGAACCGACCGATCCGGCGTTATAAACCGCAGACCAGCTTGTTGCTGGGTACGTCGAAAGCTTCTCGCGGCTATGCCTCGTCGGCAGCCTCCCCCGCCGCGCATAGTACTCCCGCGCAGCCTCGCGGATCTGCTCCTCGGATAGAAGCGCTCGAATCTTCCTCCACACGCGCTTGGCCTTCCCCGGCGAGAGCCTGGTGTCTTGAAGCTCAGAGAGTGCAAGGTCTCTCAGCGGCTCCGGCTGTATTCCGTCCTGTGCGGGCGACTGCTGCGGTTGGTTTGGCTGACTTGGCGAGTGCTCGTGCTGGCTCATGCACACTCCGTTGCGTTGGCTAGTTCATCTCTAAGGGGGGCTAGGATCTTTGAGAGGGTGCGGCCTTTGGCGAGCCCGCGCCCGCCACGCTTCCCTACGGCGTCGATCGCGGCCCAGGTTGTGTGGGGCATGCCGGGGACTGGGGTCTTTGAGCTGGCGATCGGCAGCTCGCCGAAGCGCTTCAAGTGCAGGCGGGCGGAATCTTGAACCTCACGCTCGGAGAGTGTGCTTCTCACCCCGAGCTGCTCGCGCAGCGGCGCAAGGATTTTTGACAACGTTCGCCCCTTCGCGAGCCCTCTTAGGCCGAGCAGCCCGGCGATCTGAATGGCAGCCCACGTCTCACGGGGAAGCCCAAGCACCGGCTCTCGGGAGCGGTTCGTCGGCAGCGCGCTGCAGCGCCTGAAGTGCTCCTTCGCTGCGTGAAGGATCTGGGACTCTGTCAGAATCGGCTTGAGCCTCGTTCCCGGCATGTGCCCGTGCGCCGGTATCCCGAGCTCTTCTCGGAGCGGCTTTAGGATCTTTGAGAGCGAGCGGCCTTGCGCGAGCCCGCGCACGCCGCGGAAGCCAGCGAGCTCGATCGTCTTCCAGGAGCAGTGCGGCATCCCTGGCACAGGCTCGGTTGAGTTGTGCGAGGGGAGCCTGCCGAAGAGGGCGTAGTGCTTGCGAGCTGCGGCGACGATTTCGGCTTCGTGCAGCGGGGCCCTGATGCCGAGCTCTGCTCGGAGCGGCGCCAAGATCTTAGAGAGCGTGCGCCCCTTCTCAAGCCCGCGGAGACCCTGCTGTCCGGCAGAATTAACGCCAACCCAGGTCTCGGTGAGGAACCCTGGAAGGACTCCGGGCGAGTTGCACGTTGGCAGCTTCTTGTTGAGCCGATAGTGCTCGCGGGCGGCTTCGACGATGCGCGCTTCGCGCAAGGGAGGCGGCCTGTGCGCCGAGATGAGGCGCGCGAGGCGCCTGGTCGAGCGCGGGCAGCGGCCGGTTGCCGAGAGCCCCTCAAGGGCTGCGTCGACTAGCGGCGAGACGTGGCTCGACGAACGTGGAGTGGTTCGGCGCTGCTGCTCCCTCACGGCAAGACACCTCCAAGTTCTCTGATCTCTACTCTGAGAGGGTGGAGGATCTTGCTCAGCGTGCGGCCCCTCTCAAGCCCGCGCAGCCCGAAGCGTCCGGCAGTATCGATTCTCTTCCATGAGTCGAA
Organism: uncultured Bdellovibrionales bacterium; assembly: GCA_964413875.1. Classification (GTDB taxonomy): domain Bacteria; phylum Bdellovibrionota_C; class UBA2361; order UBA2361; family OMII01; genus OMII01. The sequence goes on along the minus strand of CAYPUA010000040.1, from coordinate 12,924 downwards.
CGGAGAGCCGGGAACCGGAGCGACTGAGTGCTTTTTCGGAATTGATCGGTGCTGGCGGAAGTACTCGCGTGCGGCGCCTACGATCTTCTCTTCGGTCAAGAGCGTCAGGCGTCGATACTCCTCACGGACAGCAGAGACGATCTCTGCGACGGTGCGCCCCTTGGCGAGACCCCGTTGGCCCTTCCGTCCCGCCTCGTCGATAGCGCTCCAGGATTCCCCGGGAAGCCCCGCAAGAGGCTCGCGCGAACTGTTGCTCGGAACCTTGCCGTAGGCGTGAAGGTGCTCGAAAGCAGCTCTCTCGATCGCTGTTTCGTCGAGAGGCGGTTTCAAGAGCCTCCCCAGGAGGGAGCTTCGCAGCCCGTTGGGGCGGATCGGAGCGAGGATGGCGCTCAGCGATCTTCCGGGAGTGAGCCCGCACGAGCCGCGGCGCGCCAGTCCGTCGATCGCTCGCCACGAGAGGTTACGGAGCTCTGGCACCCTCTCAAGCACCCGGTTTGACGGGAGACGACCATGCACGCTGCGGAAGCGCTCGGCAGCGGCAATAATCTTCGCTTCAGTGATTTCTCGCAGCGGACGGAGGATCGCCGAGAGGGAGCCTCCTGGCGCGAGCCCGCGCGCGCCGATGCGGGCCGCGTAGTCAATCTTTCTCCAGCTGTCTTTTCGGATCCCGCTGGGAAAGGGCTCATCAGCGAGTTCCGTCGGAAGCCTCCCGTGGCGGCTGCGGTAGTCCAGCGCCGCAGCGCGAATCTGCTCTTCAGTGAGCTGCGCGCACGAGTCTAGAATGTGCGACACCGTGCGGCCCTTCGTCAGCCCGTGCGAGCCGCGGGTGCCCGCGTTGTTCACTTTAACCCAGTTCCAGTCGGGGTAGCGCGAGAGGACCGCCTTGCACGATGCCGTTGGAAGCCTGCCGGTTCGCTCAAGGTGGTCGTTGGCGCTAGCGATAATGAGCGCCTCATCGAGCACCATCCCGCGGCGAGCGGCCTTGCGCTCTCGCGCAGCCAGGAGCCGCAGCTCAGCGGCTTGAGTGTAGTTTGCGATAGATGTTTCGAGCGCATGCAACGCCGCCGTTACGAGCGGGCCAGGCTTGGCGCCCAGCTGCTCCTGGTCCGGCTGCTGCTGCCGCTGCGGCGTGTGCTCAATTCCAGACATGAAACCTCCCCGTGAAGCTCCCAGCAGCGCGCAGCGAGGGGCTACCGAAAGTTTGAGTCAGCGAGCACATGCGGTACAGCTTTAAGAACTACAGGCAGTGGAAGAAGGAGCGAACAGTTGGGATGAAATCCGGCTCTGTGGGCTCATCGTCGAGGGTGTCGTCGTGGAGGATCTGAAGGATCTTCCGGCTCAGGTCATTCTTCTCGTCGTCGCTCAACTCGTCGCCGGTGAGCAGCTCCCTGAAGCGGTCGACGAGCCACGCCTGTTGAGATTCGCTGATGAAGTCTTTTCCCATAGTTTAACGACCTGAAAGCCCCGTTTCGCGCGGCTGGGGGATAGTATCGCCGGGGGAACAGTAGTCAATTAAAAGGGGATTTCGGATATGGTCCACCAGGCTGGTGCTAACAGGCTCTTTCAGTCTTAACTTGACCCAGGGATCCTAACCGAGGCTCGCTGATTCAGTTAGTTGTGCCAGGTCGGGGGCACAGCGGATACTTCTCGGGATGCGGCAGTCACCCCAACATTCTACTGGCTCAACGAAGCGCTGGCTCAAAGCGCTTGTAGTAACAGCCCTGCTCTCGGCTGCGTATGCGGCGGTGTGCCACTTCAAATTGGCGTCAAACTCTTTTCGAAACCCCACGAACGAGTCCTTCTCCATCTATGGCACCGACTTTCTGTGCTTCTACTCAGTGGCAAGGCTCGTGCCTGCTGGCGTTCCGCGAGCCTACGACCACGAGGCGATGTGGGCCGAGCAGGCGAGCATCACGAGCGCTGTCGGCGCTCCGAACCCGCGCTACATCTTTGGCTACCCACCAGCCGTGGCTGCGTTGCTCGCGCCCCTCGGGAAACTCCCCTACCCTGCCGCGTACTACGTATGGATGCTCTGTTCGTTGCTTCTTGCAGGAGTCGCAACAGCTCTCGTTGTGCCGATGCAGGGAGCTTGGTTTAAAAAGTTAGGAGTGTCGATCCTCATCCCGCTCGGACTTCCATTTTTTGGCTCGCAAGTGCTCTGCTCGGGGCAACTCTCTGCAGTCGCAGTGCTAATCTTTGCGGCAGTGGTAGCACTGCGTGAGCGTCACCCGTTCTGGGCGGGGCTTGTGTTCTCCCTGGGCCTCTACAAGCCCCCTCTCTTCGCCGTCTACGCGCTGCTCGCGCTCCTCAATCGAGAATGGCGGTTCTTGGCTGGAGCTGTCGCGGGCGCAGCGGCGCTCGTTGCGGCATCGCTATCTCTGTTCGGGCCCGAAGCGCACGAGGCGTTCCTGAGAGTCGCTTCAGGTTACTTCTACGGCGGTCAGCTCCCCGGCGGCCAGCAACTTCCACCCGGCAAAGGGATGGGGCTTTTGAGCGCATGGTTGTGTCTCACAGGGTCGCTCTGGGTCGGATGGGTCCTCTTTGCGCTGAGTGCCGTGGCGCTCGTCTGGGGGCACCAGCGGTTCTTCGCTCGTCGTCCGGAGCATTCCAGAGACGGAGCTGCGAGTGGACTCGAGCAGGCTTCCAGGATAACGCTCTCGTACTTCCTGAGCATCCAAGCTCTCAACTACGACGCCGCAGTGCTGCTCATTCCGGTCACGCTCCTGGTGACCTATCTTCTCCAAGCGAGCCTGCCAAGGGTTACGCGTTCAATAGTGACGCTCGTTGTAGTGCTGCTTGCAATATCAGGGACGCATGACTCTGAAAACGGCAAAGCGATATCGCTCGCGTGCGGATCTGTCGGTTTGTTCTGGATCTCGCTCCTTCTGGCGAAGACCCGGGCACGCAGGGCGTAGAGCCACGCCGCTGTAAAACACGCCCCTTGTAATTACTCTGGCCGTAGGTAGCCGATCTGGCGCAAGTAGTCCTCGAGCACTACTGCGGCGAGGCCGTCTTGATGGAGCTCGACCTCCTCCTTGGCGAAGGCGAACCAGCGCTTCGGCAGCACCTCGCCATCTTTCACGGCGCGTTCGATATTATGGAGAACGTGCGAAAGCTGTGGGGCGCTTAGTATGGCAGAGCGCGCTTCGAGCTGATCAAGGGCGCCGGGCTCACTCAGGGATACGCGGAGTCGCTTCAATACGAGCACGCGCGATCCAGCCTCCTCTAGAAGCTCCAACAGGTCAGCCCCTCTCTCGGGCAGCGCGTTGCTGCTCCTGTCCGGATCGGCGAGCGTTGCCGCCGTGCCTCGCTGCTCGAGGTAGTACTCTTCTTCGCTGTTGAAATCCAACCTCGTGTCGCGCTGCTTGAGCCAGTTGACGAACCCTCTCCGCCACTCGGGATGAAACACGAAGAGCTCCTGGAACATGCATTTAACGGGAAAGTCGTGCTCCTTCGCGAGTTCGAGCATGCGAGCTAGCACGTCGATTTCGAGCACCCTGTCGTGATTTGAGCCAAAGGCTGCTTTGTCTGGGTCGCGTCCCTCCGACTTTAAGTACTGCAGAGTCAGGTCAGAGAGGAGAGCTGCTTTCGCATCGAAAGTTTTTTCTCTGACACCGAGTTGGTCTAGGGCGTCGTACTTGAGATGTTGCACTGCATGTAGCGACTCTTCGATCAGCGTTAGGAAGGCGCTGGTGAGGAGCGCGTTCTCGATCGGAGTTCCGGGCGCAGGAAGGCGCCGATACGTGCCTGAGAGCTCAATCAACGGGAAGCCGAAGAATATTGATACGTGTTGCCCCTCTTTCACTCTCATTGAAGACTCTAGGGATGAGCCGCGGGAGAGATCCTTTAATTTCGAGGTGAGGAGTATCGGAGCGGGCACAACTTCAGATCGTCGCTCAAGGATCTCAGGATTGGCAAAGGCATCCTTGACGGAGGGACAGTCCACCCCGTGAAGCTTCTTTGTCTCCGTCGCGGCTTTGACGAAGGATACTGCCGCGGGTAGGAGAAACTCAGGGCCTTGGCTAGCGACTCGGAACGCCGCGTTCACGAGCGATTCAAAGGCGCGCACGGGTCGAAGCCTCTCTTCTGGCTCAGCCCTTGCGGCCTCTATTGCGCCAGCTTTGAAGGAATTTGCCAGCTCCGCGTGCTCATCAAGGATCTTGGCCACAGCTTGCTTCGGGCCAACTTCGCTCAACTTTACTCGACGGAAGCTCGTCGTGAGTTCCGAGGCGGGTAACGATCCCCGAATGTCGGTTGAGGGCTCATTCGCGGCCCTTGGCTTTTCTGTGTGAGGTTTAACCATGTAACTCTTATGGAGGATTATCGGCAGTCGATATCCTAGTTCTGAGCTTCCGCGGCGGGAAATTTAGGGTGAATAGCAGAGAAAGTTTGCGGGGTTAGAGCTCTACCCAGACATGCCGGCCTTCGTTATCAATTTGTGACGCTTTCGAAACGGACCCGTTAAGACTCCCCCACATACCGCTTTCAAACACCCCAACGATTGAATGGAGGTATGTCTATGTTTCGCTCAGTAGGTTTGCTCTTTGGCGCGCTGGCTCTCTTGGCCAGCTCTAACGCGGTCGCTCAAACGAATAGGCCCCCGGGCGGGGGCGCGGTAACCCCACGGGTCATCTCTGGTGACAAGGTTCCCGAAGGGGCTTACCCGTGGATGGTGGCGCTGCTCTTCAAGTACAACGGTAGCGCAACCGACGAGCACTACTGCGGCGGAACGCTCGTCGATCGGCAGTGGGTTATGACAGCGGCGCACTGCGTGCAGGCTATTGGGATCGAAAACTCGACTGATATAGAGGTTCTGATTGGACAGAATAAATTGAGCGGCACCACGGGCATGAGGGTGCCGGTTCGAGGAGCTGTCATTCATCCTGGCTACGATCGCTGGACAATCAAGAATGACTTCGCGCTGCTAAAGCTAGAGTTCCCGGTGCCGTACGAGACGGTAACGGTGGCGAATCCGTCGAGCGACGGAGCGCTGTACCAAGAGGGAACCCTAGCGAAGGTCATGGGGTGGGGGTTTACACACCCGGACTTCCCGATCTTGCCCGACGATCTACAAGAAGCATCGCTGCCGATGGTCAGCGACGAACGGTGCCTAGAGGCGAATGGAAGAATTTTTAGTGCGGACTCGATGGTGTGCGCTGGCGAGCTTTCTGCTGCGGGAGGTGCAACGCGGAGACCAGACGCATGCTTCGGCGACTCCGGTGGCCCGCTCGTGGTCTTCAAGAATGGAAAACCGATTCAGCTCGGAATCGTGAGCTGGGGATTCGAGTGCGCCAGCCCAATCACCTACGGTGTTTACTCAAGAACAGCCGCTGCATACGATTTCCTTCAATCCCGGCCAGAGATAGCGCCCTTCTTAGCCGAAAGTGCCAAGCTCACGGTCAAGGGAGACTTCCGGGTTGGCGGAACCGTGAGCGCCAACAGCGTCCAGTGGAAGGGAGATCTGCCGACAACGATGCGCTACGAGTGGTACCTGAGGGAGGAGTCCGCAGGCGAGTTTAGGCTCGCTGCGACAACGAGCACTAACTCTCTGACGCTGACGGAAGAGTTTCGGGGCGGCATGCTGAGAGCGCAAGCGATCGCGATCAACTCCGGGGGTGCTGGAAAAATTGAGTCTGATCCGTACTTCGTAAGCTTGGATGGCGGCGGAGACTCAAGCTCGCCCGACACTGAAAAGCCGACGGTGTCGAAAGTAAAGCAGAGCTTCCGAGCGGGAGTGTTTGAGGTATTCGTGGAGACGAAAGATGCAGCGCCATCGGCGGGGATCCGCGCGGTCGTTGCAGAGCTGACGACCGTGATCCCTGGACAGAAGAAGGGCGGCAAGAATGCAGCTACTCGCCGGGTGATTAGGGATCAGATAAGCGCAGCGCAGATCTCAGAGGGGCTCTACAAGTTTACGATCCCCGCGGCTAGAGGCGCGCGCTACTCGCTCTCGGTGCAGGCCATCGACGGCGCCGAGAACAAGTCTGAGGCACTCTCGTTCCGGGCCAGGAAGACGAAGTAGCGCTTCAGGAGCGACCTCCACGGGGGCTCCTGGCCGGCGTGGCCAGGACCCCCGCCGGAGGCCGCTACTTCACTCCCAACCCTCAAGATCCTCAGGAGCCTGAAATAACTGGCTAAGCGCACCTCCGGGCAACCCAAGCGGGAAACGTGGTGTAAGTCGGGACTTTTTGTGAGAACCTGGAAGAGTGCGCGCGAGTTGAAGCTCTAAACGCCTCTCGCTCCCGAAGCGGTGCTGTCCCCAGGGGGAGCACCGGTCGGAGCGTAGCGGTAGCGAGAGGGCAGCAGTCGCCACCGGCTCCTGCGGTGGGCTCGCACGGACGAGAGTAAAAACCTGGCAAATAGTTGCCGGGAGCTTAAGAAGTCGGAATGTCAGGATACGGACGGCGGGCGAGTGACCCCAAAGGGGCCACAAAAGAGATGGAAGTCGCCTTTCCACAGTCGAGCGTCATGCAGGCACTAGTCGGCGACGCGGACGAGAATCTGCGCACGATCGAGCGCGAGCTGGGCCTCAAGATCGGCCGCAACCCCACGGGGGTAACCCTCATAGGACAAGACACTGACGTGGAGCTCGGACACGACCTGCTCGTACAGCTTCGCGGGCTTGTCGAACAGGGCGAAGTGATCTTTAAGGGCGATGTGGAACGCGCCATCAAGATGCTCTCCGGCAACAGGAAGCTCAACCTCTCCGACCTCTTCCGTGACGAGATCCGCGTCTCGGGAAAGCGCACCAAGATCGTCCCGAAGACCTTCCGCCAGAAGAGCTACATTGAAGAGATCAAGAACCACAACGTGGTCTTCGGCGTAGGCCCTGCCGGAACCGGGAAGACGTACCTGGCGATGGCGATGGCCGTCACAGCGCTGCTCAACAAAGAGGTGAAGCGCATCGTGCTGTGCCGGCCGGCGGTTGAGGCGGGCGAGAAGCTCGGCTTCCTCCCCGGCGACATGGCCGAGAAGGTGAACCCGTACCTGCGGCCGCTCTACGACGCGCTCCACGACATGGTCGACTTCGATCGCGCCAAGGAGATGGTCGAGAAGGGTGTCGTCGAAGTCGCGCCGCTCGCGTTCATGCGCGGCCGCACGCTCTCGAACGCCTTCGTCATCCTCGACGAAGCGCAGAACACAACCCCGGTGCAGATGAAGATGCTCCTGACTCGCATCGGCTTCGGCTCTACCTGCGTCATCACGGGTGATGTCACACAGATTGACCTGCCGCGCGGCACCCAGTCAGGGCTCAACCACGCCATCAAGATCCTGAAAGACGTAAAGGGGATCTCGATAGTGCACTTCACCGACGAGGACGTCGTGCGCCACCCGCTCGTTTCGCGCATCATTCAGGCCTATGACCGGGACGAAGTCTAAGGCGCGCCGCCGCACGAAAACGGATGCGCAGCCTCGCAAATGGACGGTGCACGTGACGCTTGAGAGCAAGAAGCTCAAGCTTTCAGCCGTTGCGGTTCGAAAGCTCGTGCGCGACGTTCTCGCGCACGCCGAGAGCGATATCGCGCTGCCAAACGTGCGCGAGATAAACGTGCTCTTCACCGACGACGCCCGCATCCGCGAGATCAACCGCGCGTACCGGAAGAAAGACAAAGCCACCGACGTGCTCTCCTTCCCGCAGTTCACCCCGGCGGAGGTGCAGGGTCGGCGCAAGGCGAGCGACATCTTCAACCCGTACCTGGGCGATCTCGTGATCTCAACAGAGACGACGCTGCAGCAGGCCAAGCGCTTCGGCGTGACGCCGCGCCAGGAGCTCGTTCGGCTCGTCGTGCATGGTGTGCTGCACCTGTGTGGCTACGACCACGAAAAAGTCCCGGCGCGCGAGGCGCAGCGGATGCGGCGTCGGGAGAGGGTTATTCGCTCCTCAATCGTCGGAGCGTCCGCCCGCTGATCGAGATTCCTACGGATTCAAACAAGAACTAACAGCCCTGTAAGTTCGTTCCCTCTTGAGAGAAAGCCCGCACTGCTCTAAGAATACTAAATTGGTAAACAAAGAACTTGCCCTGGAGCAAACGCGCCAGAGCCCGGAGGGATACACGATGGTTCACCAAGCACAGGCTAGCCAAGACAACAACACAACGCAGCTCGCGCACCTCGCGCCGATGCGGCCCACCGAGGCCCTCGCTCCTGAGTTGGCCACAGCGAGGAAAGCAGAGTTTGTTGCCCGCTACCAGATCGAGGTGCTCGACGAGACGAAGGTGCGCTACGTGCTGCCGGCAGGAACCTCCAGGCTGCAGTTCCTAGAGCAGGCGGAAGAGATTGCTGCCATGTCGGACCTTTTCCGCCACGTCGTTCGGCCGACGCAGCTCGAAGCGTGGTCGAAGGATCCGCTGTTTTCCCAGCCTATGCGGGTGGATCGCGCTTTCGGCATCGATTGTGCTGTTGAGGGCTCGCAGGAGAAGACGATGGACGAGCAAGGCAGGTTTCTGTCGTCGCTCGGCTTGCGCATGGCAGGAGTGCACGACTTGGCAGTTGCTCACGTAGCGATTCGGATGGCAACGGAGTGGCGCGACGCGTTCCGAAACGACAGCCGGTCGCACACAGTTCTGGCGGAGGGCGGCCAGCAGCTCTTCTGCTCGCTTTCGGGACTTGAGGAGGTTCGTTTCTTCAGGGCTGGAGTTGAGAAGCACGCCGCCTTGCGAGCGGGGGCACACCTACCGGACGCCGGTCATGCGAGCGCTTGAGGAGTTTTAGTGAAGGCTCTAACCCCACCATTCCACTAACTTTCCGTCGCAGTTAGGTTCAAGGACAACACGACACACTGCTTTTAATCAGCTTTTTACGCCCTTTTCTTGAGTAGTGGTCGCAGTTGCTTTAAAAACCTTTGGTCCCTGATACTCAGCGCGGAGGCCCGAGGGCCCGAGCAAAAGAGAGAAAGATGTTTAACGACCGAACCTCAACACACAGCAACGACGCCCAGCGCGCCGAGAGCTCAGACAGCTTAGGCTCGCTGCACTCGAAAGCTTTCGCCTTCTTGAAAGACTCAATCCAAGCCAGAGAAAATTTCATCGAGAAGCACCGGATCGGGCTCGTCGCGGGAAGCGGCACGCAGGTTCAATACGTGTTGCCGGCAGGGAGTTCGCGTCTCGAGTTCCTCCTTGAGGCGCAAAAGATCGCAAGGAGCATCGACGCCTGTAGCCCGATTATTCAAGAAGCTCGGATTGACACGATCTGTGACAAGGCTCCAGTGATGCGCGAGCGCCTCTCGGTGAGTACACCTTTCTGCGTGGACTGCATGGTTGAGGACAGCGGAGGGAAAACCTTTGAGGAGCAGAAGTCCTTCCTGCAGAGCAGGGGACTCAGGATGGCTGCGTTTCACGACCTCGTCATCGCGGCAGTGGCTTTTTCAGTAGCGAGCAACGGAAGGGATCCCTTCGTTGACGGCCTGTACAGGTGCACCGTGAGGGGTGAAGCAGACAAGACCGGAGCCAAGCTGCCGGGCCAAGAGAGTGCGCCGTTGATCGGCTCGCCAGGCGGCCTCACCGACAGGTGCTTCTTCATGCTCGACAGCCAGGCTAACCCTGCCCTGCGGGTGGCCGCCTACCTGCCAGCGAAGAGCAGCTAGCCCAGGACGCTGCTGGCTTCGCACGGCCGGAGCCTGCTTGCATTGACGGGTGTACGGAACCAACGTATACCCGAACCCACATGGCCGGCGTAATCGACCCATCCGAATTCAAGTACAAGCTCCAGGGGCTCAGCGAGCGCGTTGAAACCCTGAGGGGGTTTCTTTGACATCCCTACCCTAACGAGAAAGGTAGAGGAGCTTGAGCAGCAGTCTCAAGCCGGCGACATCTGGAACGACTCAAACAAGGCGAAGGCGCTCATGCGCGAGCGCGCGCAGAGCGTCGAGCGGCTCGACCAGTTTAAGAAACTGGAGACGCTGCGCTCTGATGCCGAGGCTGCCTTTGAGCTAGGCCGCGAGTCAAACGACCAGGAGATGTTCGCTGAGGCTGGGCGCTCAATCACTGAGCTTCAGGCAGCCGTCGCAGCGCTTGAGTTCAAGTGCAAGATGAACGGCGAGTTCGACAGCCAGTTCGCCATCATCGAGATCAACGCCGGCTCTGGCGGAACCGAGGCCCAAGACTGGGCGGACATGCTGCTCCGGATGTACCTGCGCTGGGCCGAGAGCAAGCGCTTCGCGACAGAGATAATGGACTACCAGCCCGGCGAAGCTGCTGGGATCAAGAACGCCACCGTGCTCGTTGAGGGCCCCTACTCCTACGGGCACCTGCGAAACGAGTCAGGCGTGCACCGCCTCGTGCGCATCTCGCCCTTCGACTCTAACGCCCGCCGCCACACCTCGTTTGCCTCCGTCAGCGTCACGCCCGACATCGAGGAGGAGATCGAAGTCGAGGTAAACGAAGCCGACCTCAAGGTGGACACGTACCGATCCTCCGGCGCCGGCGGGCAGCACGTCAACAAGACAGACTCCGCCGTGCGACTGACCCATATTCCCTCGGGAATAGTGGTCGCCTGCCAGAGCGAGCGCTCGCAGCACAAGAACAAGTCGCGTGCGATGAAGATCTTAAAGTCGAAGCTCTACGAGCTAGAGCAGGAGCAGCAGCGCGACAAGATGGACGCGCTCAAAGGGCAGCGGAAGAAGATCGACTTCGGCAGCCAGATCCGCAACTACGTCATGCAGCCCTACCAGCTCGTGAAGGACCTGCGCAGCAACTATGAAACTTCAGACGTCAACGCCGTGCTCGACGGCAAACTCGACGCGATTATTGAGTCGTGCTTGTTGATGACTGAGTAGCGAAAAAGGGGGCGCCCCCTTTTTTTCGCACCGCCCGAGCGAAGAGTCCTTTTCCTAATCCTCCTCTTTCTCCTGCACTTGCACTGACTCCTGCTCATAATCAAGAAGAAGCCGTGGGAGTCCCAGTACGCCGCTGTCTGGAGAGGGGGCTGAGGATTGAGTTTTACTGCAGGTGCAGGAGGAGGAGGAGGAGAAGGATTAGGAATGGGAAGTAAAGGGCTGCAAAAAAAAGGGGACGAGACGTGGCTCGTCCCCTTTTTCGTGTCGATGCCGGCTCTAAACTCCCTTCGGATTCGGACCGTACTGATTCGCGCCTGGCGAGCTGTCTTGGACCGCCCACACGAGAAGGAGGATCGCTCCAACACATGGAATCAGGGCCAGGAGCATCATCCAGCCCGAGCGACCAGTGTCGTGCAGGCGGCGAGCGGCAACGGCGAGGCTCGGGATGAGCATCGCTAGGCTGTACAAACCATACAGGGGACCAATGCCGCCCTCGGCCGGGGCAAGTCCCGCAACGTTATCTAGCGTCATCATGATGATACCGGCGATTGAGTTGAACAGCACGAAGAACCAGTACTCCGCGCGCTGAGCACGGCCCTGGAACACTGCGTAATTTTTGAGAACTTTAAGGTACCAATTCATAGTTTTCTCCGAGCAGACAAGAGCCCTCGTAGTCTGCTTGTGTGGAAGCGCGAGGGCACACTCCTGAAAGGGCCTGAGCCAGGTGCCAGGCCGTCTATATACGGCATGGTGAGGCTATGACGTTTTGATTAGTTGGGACAACAGGTAATTGCTGGGGGCTGAGGAGGCGCACTCAGTTGGTGTTGTTGCGGCTGCTCACAGGACTCGAGTAACGAGTTTTATTCCTAATCTTTAGCCTCCTCTTTCTCCTGCACCTGCACAGACTCCTGCTCATAATCAAAAAGTTGCCGCGGGTGGCTAATAATACCGGTGTCTGGAGTGCGGGCTGAGGATTAGGAATTTAGTGCAGGTGCAGGAGGAAGAGGAGGAGAACGGCTAGGAAGAAGAGACTAACCGGCTGCTTCAAAGGGGGACGGGATGTATCTGTCCCTCCTTTTTTCGGGCTCTTTTAGCGTTTTTTCCTTAAGTTTTTACCAGTCGCTGCCGTTCAGCATATTGGGTGAACTCTATGCAGCTACCATCCAGAAAGCTCTCGCTTTTCAGCGCTTCGGCGCTTACGGCCATTGCGAGTTTAATAGCGAGCTCCCCGACTGAAGCGCAAGATCGTGCCAGCTCGTGTGCCGCTGATGTCCGAGCCGCGACGGTCCTGCTCGCCTCGCGGATTGAGGACAGAGATCTAATTGGTGCGCAGCTCTTTGTTGAGTCGTTGCCGACGCTCCTCTCAAGCTGCTCAGCGGATCCATCGGGTGCTGATTCAGCGAGGTCCACGCCGCGAAACCCGAACCGACGTTTCGCGTGGATGCTTGTCGAGATTGTGCGTGAGACTGGTAGTACGGAGGAGGCGCTGCTGCAGCTTCGAGATGCTCTACGGCCGAACGAGGGAGTCGGGGCTGAGGGAGGAAGCCCGACTCCGCCCGATGGAGGTGGGGAGTGTGGCGCCCTGGATGACATAGCGACTCGGTTCGCATCTTGGAGACAGGCATGTAATTCCTACCTGAACTACAAAAATACCCAATCTGCGAGAATGAAGAGACTCGAGGTTTTGCGGCAGGAGGCGGAGAATAAGCTCAAGAATGCGTGTAATCGGCTCGTCAAGCGAACTAACTGTCTGCCGCTTCGTCCGACAGATAAGGTGTCACCTGATGGCCGTAAGGAGCTGTTTAACTTGAATGCGGACCTGAAGAAAAAAACGGATGCGAAAGCTGAAGCGAAAAAAAAGCTAACAGACATGCTTTCTCTAGCGCAGCTTAGGGCCAATGAGTTGGGCAGCGCTATCGATCGATGCAAGAGCGATTGTCCTGACCAGGCGAGCCAATGTCGCGCGGAGAAATCACCAAATTCGACCTGCGCCGGATTTTAGTGCAGCCGGCATTGACGCAGCACTAAAAGAAGAGACGAGATGCATCTCGTGCCCTCTTTCGTGCCCTCTTTCGTGCCCTCTTTCGTGCCCTCTTTCGTGCCCCGCCCGCCCGAGCGAAGAGTCTATTTCCTAATCCTCCTCTTTCTCC
>CAYPUA010000039.1:23103-25789 GCA_964413875.1 uncultured Bdellovibrionales bacterium | reverse complement strand
TCCAGTGTGGCTGATCGTCCTCTCAGACCAGCTACCCATCGTTGCCTTGGTAGGCCGTTACCCTACCAACTAGCTAATGGGATTTGGACTACTCTTCCCGCGCTTTACAGCTTTACCGATCAAAACCGCAGTTTCGACCGGACTATTCGGTATTAGCCAAGCTTTCGCCTGGTTATCCCCAGCGGGAAGGCGCATTATCCAAGTATTACTCACCCGTGCGCCACTGTACTCGTATTGCTACTTTCTCGTACGACTTGCATGTCTTAGGCACGCCGCCAGCGTTCATTCTGAGCCAGAATCAAACTCTCTAATTCAAAGAAAATCTGCTACGTAAACACATCTCTTTCGAGATGTGCACGAAATTAATTGCCCAGCACTTGCTAGTCTTAAGTAAGCGAACCCTGCTCACAAGGAGCTTCGCTCTGCTAACTAAGACTTAGAGTTTGGTTCAACACATGAACCGTTCCTCTTAGTCTCAGGCCGCTGTAGACCTGAGACCTAAGCAGCTTCTACCCATAACCTATTTGTTTTACTGCACTTCCGCCGCCTATACCAGCGCGACAGGGCGGAGAGTTTCAGCTATTTGCGCCCATCAGTCAAGGTATCACCTTCACTTTTTTGAGCAAAAATACTCACGCTCTCTACCGCCACCTTGGAAGGAATCTGTTTTAACGAACCCAGACCCCCAAAGCGGAGGCGGATAGTAGCCAGAGCCTCTCTCGGAAGTCAACACACCCACCTGGAAAAGCCGAGAATCTTGCGAAAAAGCCCAATTTTCGCGCTTTTTGAGGGTCTCTTTTTCGCAACCGCGTTCGCACGGCGCTTCTCAACGCGGTTCAGCTCGCCAGATTCTGGATCCTGAAATTTTCCGTTGGCACCGCTGCCCCCGCTTCGGCTAAAAGAACGGCTCGTAGTAGCAGCATCCGGAGGATTACATGCCGTCGTTCGACATAGTTTCACAGGTTAACATGCAAGAAGTTAAGAACGCGGTCGACCAGGTGTCGCGTGAAATCGCGCAGCGTTACGACTTCAAAGACTCCAAGGCCACTATCGAGCTCAAGGAGAAGGAAGGGGCGATATTGCTGCACGGCCCGGACAAGCTCCGGATGTCTGCGATGGAAGAGATCCTGCGCCAGAAGCTCTCGAAGCGCGGTGTTAGCCTAAAGTCAGTCACGTTCGAAGAGGCGCAGCCTGCTGGCGGAGACACGCTCAAGCAGACGGTCACAGTAAAGCAGTCGCTGAACGACGACGAGAAGAAGAGGATCAACAAGCTCATCAAGGAGAGCAAGCTCAAGGTCACCTCTCAGATCCAAGGGGACCAGGTGCGAGTTACTGGGAAGAAGCGCGACGATCTACAAACAGCGATCGCGCAGCTTCGTGCCTCGGCTTCGGACTTAGATCTTCAGTTCACCAACTTCCGCGAGTAGTCGCGAAAAAGATGCTCGTCCTGCTCTGTAGAAAACATGCTTTGGGCCACGAGGCTTCATAGCTGTGCGGACTTTTCCTAACCCTCCTCTGTGTCGTTCTCATCCTCCTGCACTTGCACCAGCTCCTGCTCATACTCATGAAAGCGCCTCAGGTGGCCAACGATATTCGCAGTGAGATGCCTAGATGAGGACGAAGAATCCAGTGCAAGTGCAGGAGAAGGAGAAAGATGAGGAGATGCGCGGGCGACCACTCTTTCTTAGGGGCGAAGATATGCTTTGCACAGAGCAGCACCTCGTTCGCTTTAGCCGGTCTCTAGCATGTGGATCGTAGGCTCAACGCTCAGCATCTCCCAGCGCTCTCTCATGGGCGAGCATCCCGCGTCCGATGCGCAAAGAACGGCGCAGCGACTTGCACACAACCTTATTCAGAGCTACTCCGCGCGCCACGCTGTGCGCGAGGCGATCGATTTCGTAATCGGCTACGTGAGCTGCGAAGTCCAGGCAGAGGGTGACTGGCTGCGGATTGCACTGTCGACGGATCCACTCGCCGGTCTCGGAATACCGCCGGGATACGGAGTCAAAGGCGGCGCCGCGCGCGAGGCTCTTGCGGTTGCTCTTGGGCTGCGGGATCTGCGCCAGCCGCGAGATATTGATGTTGTGCGCCGCGGGAAGCATCCACTCCCCCTCGACGAAGAGGTTGCCCGCTCTCTCATGCCGCGAGACTTCGCGCACGGCGCTCGAGTGGAGCTGATCAGAGAGCTGCCTCGTTACCTGACGAGCCGTGACCTGACTGTGAACGAGGTCGTGGCTGAGGGCAGCACCGTGAACGTGTCGCTCATCGGCGCGCTCGACTCTATCGGGCAGGTCCTTCGCCCGGCTCGCTACCGCGGCGGGACGCTGCACCGCAAGCCGAGCTTGCACGGGCAATCGCTTCTCAAGATGGCACGACTGTACGCAGAAGGGGCGTGCGAGGGCGAGAGCTGGAGCATCGAGGGGATTCCGGAAGAGGTAACCTTCTCTGAGTTCGACCTGGCAGTGCACCTAAACAAAGCGTTCCAGCGCGGTCGCCCAGTTGTCGAGCGCTTCCTTCACACCTGCATCCTGCTCTCGCTCATCACCGCCAGCGAGGATCCGGTACGAGACGCCCTGGAGCATCTTGAGCACCTCCGGCACGGCGAACGAGGCCTGCTGCCGGATGTGCCCGCAGAGGAGTGGGCACGAATCTAACGTCGACACGTCGGCACCGGGAACGGCAACGG
>CAYPUA010000039.1:19607-23003 GCA_964413875.1 uncultured Bdellovibrionales bacterium | reverse complement strand
TAGGGAAAACGCATGTTATTAAGTGTGTTGCCGACGAGGCGGTGGCATCGCCTATACTGTCCTCATCGCAATAACTGGTGAACTGTAGAGCCCCGATTACAGCGGCATCGAATTCGAGACTAGGTCACATCCCTTAGCATCATGCCCTCAGCTTCCCTTGCATCAAGACCTCTCTCTGCGGCGATCTTCTTGCTCACGCTCATCGCGATCTCTTTTTACATCTTCGTTGTCGACCTCGCAGCGCGCCCGCTCATCGACTTCGACGTGTACATGCAGGCTGCTGGGGAGCTCCTAAGCGGGGGAAGCATGTACGACTCCCCGTACACCGTGGTTGACCGCGCTGGGCGGAGCGTCGATCTCCTCTACCTCTACCCTCCCCTCCTCGCGCAGCTTCTTGGCCCGCTCACTTCTGCCGCTCCAGCGACAGCGCGGCTTGTGTGGTGCGCCGGGAACTACGTCGCTGTGTGGATTAGCATCCTCTGCCTTGCTCGCATCCTGGCGTCATCGTGGTGGGGCGCGCTGCCGTCACTTCACCGCGTTTCAGTCGTCGCCTTCTTTGTTTTCTGCTTCGAGCCACTGTACGTAGGGCTCGGTGATGGCCAGGTAACGGCGCTCGTGCTGGCGCTCCTCTCGCTGTGTGCGCTCGGAGCGCTTACCGGAAGAGACTGGCTGGTGGGGAGTGCTATCGCGATAGCGATGTACGTGAAGCTTACGCCTCTTCTCTTGCTCGTAGCTCCAATTGCGCTCGGCCGCTTTAGGGCTGTGGCGTGGTTCGCTGCAGTAGCCGTGTCTCTGGGCTGCCTCTCACTAGTGCTCCCGGGTGGAGTGGCCGTTGTCACCGACTTCGCTGCCTCTGCTTTTCGCACTGCTGATGAGCAGGCGCTCTCTGGCTTCGCCCACAATATTAAGCTCTCGCGCACTCTCTTAGCGCCACTCGGGCTTGCGGATCTCGCCGCGGCGCGCTGGTTGGTAAAGGGAGTAGTCGTGGCTACAGCCATCTTCGGTGTGCTCCGTCTCCGGGCGCAAACAAGAGGAACAGCCGACGATTCTCTCTCCTACCTGCGAGCCGTAGCTTTTCTCGTTCCGCTCATGATCCTCGTCGCACCGATTGTGTGGTTCCATCACCTAGCGTGGTGCTTGGTTCCGCTAGCTATTGTCTCGATGCGTTCAGCCGCAACCTTCGATGAGCGGATGAAGTACCTGACGTGGACTCTTGGCATCTACTTTGTCTGCAGCCAGGCATACCTGCTCCTTATTTGGACCATGAAGCTCGCTCCAGCGTTGACTGAAGTTGCCGTGCTCCTGCCGGCTCTTGCGCTCGCCCTGCTCTCTGCGATGATCGTTCGGCGGGAGGCAACGAGCTAAATGAGCGGGCAACTTGCTGAGAAGCAACCTGAGATCCGCAGCAGCGGGCCTGAGCTCCCTAAGCGCGGTCGGCTCTCTCTCGTTGTGGACTTCTCCATAATTGTGGCGTCGGCGCTCTACGCAGCATCTAACCTGGCCGGATCAAGAGAAAGCTCTCTTTCGTACGTAGCAAATGTACTGTCATCGGCAGCAGTGCTTGCTCTATTCTTTTGCTACATCCTCCTCGGCGGGATTGCACGGCTTCGGCGCATGCCGTTTGCAGCCAGTCGTGTCGCCCTGATTTCCAGGACTGCGCTAGTCGTCGCAGTGTTTATTCCAGTGGTTCAGGGTGAATTGCGGCGTGGCAATGCAGGCAGCATGGCGCCCCTGCCCCAACTCGGAGAGTTCACCGTTCTCGACGCCAACCTCTTCGGTCCAGCAAACGTGACCTCCGACCTTCTGCAAGAAATAGTGCGACGTGATCCAGATATCATCATGCTGCAGGAGCTTAACCCTGAGGTAGAGAGTCGGCTCACTCCTCTCATGGAAACCCGCTACCCCTGCCGAGTCCTCAACCCGCAGGGAGGCACTACCGGCATGGGGGTCTACGCAAAGTTCCCGTGCACTGAGCGGCCGCGGGAGAGGCAGTACTTCGCGGCAGGCCTGCCGCAGTTCGTCGACGTTACGCTGCCGAACGGCAAGCGACTCACCGTGGCGAACGTACACACGAACCCTCCGCACGTAATCCCCGACTTCCTTGCGGGAGAGGGGCTTTTTGGCGCCATGGGAAGAACTGTCACGCTGCGGGAAGAGCACGCAATCAACCTGCTGGCGGAGCTGGCCAGCGCGCAATCCGATGGCCAACTCGTCGCTGGTGACTTTAACATGACGACCCGCAACCGCGTGTACGGCATGATGCGGACAGGCGAGCTACAAGACACCTGGAACGTGGCGAGCCGTTTCGGAGGCGGCACCTGGCCAAACACAACTATTGCTGCCCTGCGTTGGCCGCTGCGGCTCGACTTCGTGTTCGTGTCGAAGGCGCTCGTTCCGCTGCTCGCCGAGAACCTTGACGCCTCCGGGGGCTCCGACCACCGTGGAATCTTTGTGCGAATCGGTTGGAAGACGGGGGACCGCACATGAGCACTGGCTCCTACGACGCTATCGTCATCGGCCTGGGCGCAATGGGCGCCGCCACCCTCATGCACCTGGCGCGAGCTGGCAAGCGTGTGGTCGGGATCGACCGCTTCTCGCCGCCTCACGCGATGGGGTCTTCGCACGGCGAATCACGGATAACGAGGCTCGCTATCGGTGAGGGCGAAGTGTACACCCCTTTCGCGATACGCTCGCACGAGCTGTGGCGGGAGATCGCTGCCGAAACGAAGGAGCAGCTCCTCTTCCCGGTCGGAGGCCTGATGTTTGGCGCGCTCGGCAGCGGCCAGAGGCTGCACAACAAGCCCGACTTCCTCGCCACGACGATCGCTGCCGCTAAGAAGTACGGGATCGAGCACGAAGTTCTGCAAACCGCGGAGCTGCGCCGGCGCTTCCCTCAGTTTGCGCTGGAGGACAGCGACGTAGCCTACTTTGAGCGTGATGCGGGATACGTAAAGCCGGAGGCCTGCATACGCTCTCAGCTCACGCTTGCGGAGCGCTTCGGTGCGCGAATCTCCAGGGACGAAGAGGTTCTAGACCTCGCCCAACTAGCTTCTGGCGGTGTGTCTGTCCGAACAGCGCGCGCGACGTACGAGGCGGAGCAGGTGGTTGTGTGCGCCGGTGCATGGCTACCGAAGCTTCTGCCTCAGCTTGCGCGTCAGGTCAAAGTCACGAGGCAGCTCCTCTTCTGGTTCGGTGTTGAAGGGACTTACCAGCTCTTCGCTCCAGAACGATTCCCGATCTTCATCCGTTCGTTTCGCTCGACGGAGGATGCGGCGATCTACGGATTCCCCGCGATTGACGGCCCAAACGGCGGAATCAAGGTGGCTTCTGGAGCCTACGGTGCAGAGTTCGATCCTGACGCGGGACGCCCCGCAGCTTCTGAGGATGAGATTCGTG
>CAYPUA010000039.1:0-19507 GCA_964413875.1 uncultured Bdellovibrionales bacterium | reverse complement strand
CTCGACAGAAGAACAGCCTACCCAGCCCTCACAGAGGCGAGGACTCTCGCCGGGGTTCCCATACCGGGCACGCTCCCCTGCAGGAGCTGTTTATTCGCAGATGTGTCGACGGCGCCGTAAACGAGGCAGTACCGACGCGCTTTTTAAGCTGCGGGGACGACTCTATTCGCACCATTCGGTGTGCGGGATTCTCTGACGGTTCGTGGCAGGTCAGCCTCTCAAGTATTACATCGTTCATCGCCACGACGGGCCCAATTACGCTTCAGGTCTCAACGCTCGGCTTTAGCCCACGAACGATTGAGCTTGCTCCCTTCGACTCCGTAACTCTATGGCCGCAGACGATGTACAGCTTCGTCGGTGGCAACGGCGAGGCACTCATGTTGAGCCGGTCAAGCAGGGAGGCAGCCAGCCTTGCCTCCCAGTGGAGCCTACGAGATGTTCGGCCAACCTCTGGCTTCCTGATATCGCCAGCTTCGACAGCCGCGGGAGTGGGAGATAGCCAGTCGCTACTTCTCCCTGCCGAGGTATCTCCTGGCTTCGAGCTGCGTCGCATCTCTGGCTTCGATTCTAACGAGTCGCACTATCATCAAACTTTCTCTCAGAGCTATCACGTAGTGAAGGGTCACATACTGTTGAAGCTCTCGCTTCTCTCTGGCGAGAGCTACGAGGCCCGGGTGGAGGAGGGCGATTCGGTGGTTATACCACGCAACACCATCCACCATGTCGCAGGGGGCTCCCCCGACAACGAAGTTCTCATCTCTTACTGGCCTCGCTTCTTCGGCGACACCGACAAGGTTCTCGCCTGAGCGTGTCGCTACCTGTTCGGTTAGGGCGGGAGCTGTCGCACTAGACCAACTCAACCTCTGGATATACTCCGTTTCAACCGGCTATCCTGCAGCCCCTATTTTACATCGCCGTGCTCGTTGCATCCCGCAATCTGCTGGCCTCATCTGGGAAGATTCTCCCCTTCTTTCCTCTACGGTGCCGGCTTTAGTCGTCAGCTCAGAGGATGTAGGGAAGAGAGCTACGTTCGGTTTTTACTTTTTCTGACACAGAGATTCTGGCCTCACCTCTGGTCGCGTCGGCGCTTTCGGCGAACGCTACTGGCTTCTGTTGTGCACTCTCTCATGCGCCTCTCCACGGGGCAGTTCAAAAGGCGCCTCCTTGCGACGGCCTCGTTAGGCTTATGAGTGAGTGCACAACGTGTGTGCTGGTTCCCTGTTCTATGGAGGTTTTGGTCATGAAGACTCCTTACTCAGACGCCGACAGGATCACTATTCAGCGAGCAGTAGCCGATTTCTCGATGCGCGAGCTGCCAAAGCTGATGCTTTGGCTAGACGACGCGGTCACCGAGAATGGTCGAGCCTGCCTGTGTGATTGTCCGCCCCACAAGGATTCTACCTTGTTCGATATCCGTCCCATGGAGCTTGTCTTGGGCGCGAGGGAGTGTGCCAACAAGCTTCGCTTGCAGCGCTCCTCAGTCCGTTTTCGTGGAACGCTGCGCACGGTTCTTAGCTGCTGCAGCAGCCTCAACGAAGATGAGAAGCTTGAGGCGGCTATGGCTGTTTTCTTGCGCAGTGAGCAGGGCTATCCAGTTCCTGAATCGATCGAATGGCGCAGCCTTCTCGAACGGTTCAAGCCCGGACCGCAATCGACATCAGAGCAGAAGCGCCTGTACTCGGATTTCAGCCTAGACAAAAACATCGACAACCCATTTTACCGGGGAGTTTGCGAGTTTATCCTTGAAAAGCTCAAGGATGCTGGACTGATGAAGTAATTGCGCCTCTGCATTAACCCGGAGGTTAGGTTGAGCCAAAGCTCTCTTCCCCTACCCTCCATTCGACTCGCCCGCCCCCTGAAGGGTGCGAGGCTTGGTTCGACTTGTGCTTGTGGTGCTTGTGGTGAGCGAGCGTAGTGAGTCGAAGGCCCCCCGTGTCCCGACCACATTCGACTCGCCCCGCCCCCTGAGGGGTGCGAGGCTTGGTTCGACTGGTGCTTGTGGTGAGCGAGCGTAGCGAGTCGAACCAAGCGAACGAAGTGAGTCGAAGGGCCCCAAGTCGCAACGCCATTCGACTCTCACTCATCCCCCGCCCCTCCACCCCCTGCGAAAAACTCGCAGAGCAACTACTTGCACTCATCTTCCCAATAATAACCAGCCTCAATTTGGCTTTTCCTGAAGCAGAACCCGAGCCACCAAAGACATGGTGAATAGGCATTCAAGTTTCGGGCGGATCTCCGACGGGCCTTCGTTTGCTGTCGCAGTTTGCCTCTGTTCGACACGATCACCGACAGGGCTATTTGTTTCGTTGCGCCGGAATTGTTTTTTGAGGTTACATGAAGAAGTTCGCTGCCCTCGGTTTTATAGCTCTCGTCGCTGTGTCTGCACTGACTTTCGCTGATTCGTCTCATGCCCTCGGGAGGTGCCGACGGAACTGCCAAGGAGGAGGATCCCAGCAGCCACCTCCGGTTGTCACTCCCCCTAGGCAGCCAGAGACACCAAAGCCTCCTCCTGCTAATGAGCCGCCTTCGGTAACGGTTCCAAGACCGGACCTCAGCTCTTGCGGTATCCTCGCCAGGGGAACTGCAGGCAGCCAATACTTCGCTGAGATTGCAAAGGGGATAGCCGGAATCAACGCGGGTCTGGACAGGGACGGCAAGCCATTTATGGAGAAAACATGTTCCGCTGCGCCTGGATTTCTGAGAAGCACGTGCTGTGTCAGCACAAGCAACATCGTACTGAAGGGTTGCCTTGATCGCGTAGACACCGGCAGCGAACAGAACAATAAATGCGGGCCGATGCGAGGCAAGCGCTTGCAGTGCTGTAGCTCAGTCCGCGGTCAGGTGCTTAACATTTTGCATGCTTACTGTGCGCAGCAAGTGAAGGCGATGGCCGGGCAGTGTGGAGTGGTCGATACACCAGCTCCAGAGATCGTGACCGAATAGGGAAAGATCTACAGCGCTACGTCGGCTTAAGCATCGCGCCCTGAATCAGCACCATATTGCCTTGCGACAACCCGAGGCGCTTGGACACGCCTCCCTCTAAGAAGACGATCGAGGCGCTGCTGGCACCAATTGTTCGAGGGGTGCTGTCATTCGCCGGGACGTTCTCGATGATCCCGACAAGCCGTGCGTTTGGGCCGATGAAGATGATGTCTACGCTCTGAGGACCGTTGCGGTTTGAGACGAGGTGCTCGTTCGGTGACGGGTACCAAAGCAGGAGCCCGCGGTCTGTGCCACTGATGCGACGAGAGTCGCTCGCCTGGGCTCGAGTCTCCGGGGTGTTTGCGACCTCAACTCGAAATATCGCGGTTCTTTCTCCGGTCTCTTTTACAAACGTTAGATCAACGTACTGTGAGATCGGGCCCTCGTCGCAACCTACACACAAAAACATCGCGCAGAGAGCTGCTGCGGTGGCAAGGCGGCGCCTGAGGGTTTTTAGAATCCGAAGCATGAGAGAGTAATACGATCGGTTTGGGGATGTCGCAACGAGGGATGTCTCAGGGGGCTTATTCCAGGCAACGAGGAGCGAACGCAACTACTTGCTAATCAAACCGATACACCCGCAGCACGGGCTCAAACTTCGAGTGCCCGAAACGGGCTGCTTGGAGGGTCTCTAGCACTGGCCACGGGTTGAGCTTTACCTCTTGGAGCAGCTTGCCAGTTACAAGCTTATCGAAGAGGGGTTGGTCTGCGCCGAAAGCGTGGCGTGCCTCGTGAATCTCTGTCGCTACGGCGACTGTTTTGCCTCCTGCCTGGAGGTACGCCTCGAGTGCTTCAAGTGGCGCGGTGCCGCGGTCGGGGAAGCCCATGAAGAGCATCCGGTGTCCGTACAAACGCAGCTCAGCAGGATTGCCGGTCTTGAGCGGCAGAAACCACCGTCTCACTGAGATATTGCGGTCGAATGCGACAACATCGCAGCCGCGCTCCCGAAGCTGCTCTTCGGCGTACCCGAGACCGGCGAAGATAGACACAATCCCCACTCCTTTGTCTTTTGTAAGAGCCTGAAGCGTGTCGAGCGCCGCTGTGTTAAGCAGCGTTAAGCCAAATTTGTCGTGCACGGCGCTAAAGACCTGCATTGGGATATAGCTGGTGTGCTGCTGGAGGAGCGCTCGGTAGCTTCTCTCGTATGGATTGCCGACGACGCTGCTCGGAGCGCGCTCCTCGGGCATAGGCCCAGGGAAGCTCGTGGGCGGGAGTGAGAGCTCCAGCTTGAGAGTCTCGGTCTCGGCAGGGCTCTGCGGGCGAACTTCCCTATTCTCACTGTTTCTGTGTGCACCTGATGGACCCATGTTGAAAGAATACGGGGGGTGCTCAAGCTAGTCAAAAAGGCCCTGTTTTCGGGAATTCGGCGCCGGCCGCGGTGCCAGCCCTGAAATCCGATTGAAGAATGTTTGTCGTTCAAACTAGCCGTGTACGGGACCGGAGCCGTAGCCGTTCCCGCAGCCGTGGCCGACCACGGGGGGATGTGCCTCCAATCGGGCTCTAGTGAAGCCTATCCACCCCCGGTACCATACCCTCGCCATGCCCAAGCAAACACTCTCACCGTACCTCTTCGTTTTCCTGGTCGCCGCGCTCGCGCGTGGTGCGGGGTTGTGGTGGCTTTTTCCGCCGCTCGGCTGGGAGGATGTTGGTCACGGCTTTGAGCTCGGGCAGGTCGCGGCGAATATCGCCGAGGGCCGTGGGATGAGCTCTCCGTTTGCGCCGGGCGATGCCCCGACTGCTTGGTTCATGCCTGTGATTCCGCTCCTCTGGGCGCTTCTGTTCAAGCTCACGGGCGTTTTCTCGCTTCAGTCACTCATTGCGCTGTACTCGCTTGAGAGCTTCTTCGCTGGCGCGACTGCCTGCTGCTACCTGTGGCTGCTGCGAGAAATTATTCCGGATGGCACTAGGCGCGCGCTTCCGGTTGTTGCGGTTCTCGTTGCCGCGCTCCTACCCGAGCACTTAGTGGCTCTTACCCGGCCGTGGTACTGGGGGGCGCAGCGGCTTGGGGTTGCGTTAATGCTGATTGCTGCGCTGCGCTGGCACCGAGAACCGACTAAGAGGCGCGCTGCTGCTTTTGGGCTTATTGCGGGGCTCACGTTGCTGGTGAATTCGGTTCCGCTGCTGCTCTTTGCGGCGCTCCTTGTGCAGTGCATTGTGCGCTCAAGGGATCGCGGTGCTGCTGCGCGCGGGGCGGTCGTGGCGGTTGTTGCATGCTCGGCGGTGCTCGCTCCGTGGGCAGCTCGCAATTACGGCGCGTTTGGGGCTCTGGTTCCCCTCAGGCAAAACACCTGGATTGAGATCCGCCAAGGGAACAACCCAGACGGCTCGATCATTCAGGGGCTCGATTCGCCGCACCCGAACGTGAATGAGGTTGAGCGGAAGCGTTACGCGGAGCTTGGTGAGCGTGGCTACGAGGCCCTCGCTCGCGGTGAGGCAATGTCCTACATGGCAAGCCATCCGGGTGAGACGGCGCGCAGGACAATGATGCGGGCTGCATTTTTTTGGCTCTCAGATCTTTTTCATGAAGGGGTGTACGGCTCTCGTTCTTGGGGAGAGAAGTCACCCCTAGAGAAGAGCCGTGACGTGACTTTTTTCTTGGTGGCAACAGTGCCGCTTATCCTCGCGGCGCTTGCAATGGTGCGGGGCTGGCTCCGGCGAGTCCCGGAGCGGTGGCTACTCGTAACGCCCCTCTTAGTGCTGCCCCTGCCCTACTATATCTCTCACATTCACCCGACGTACTTCACCAGCGTGAAAGCACTGCTGATCATCTTGGCAGTAGTGGGGATTGGTGAGGCGAAAGCGACGAAGCCCTCGCCCACTCCTGACTAGGCCGGTCCGAATCCGAATCCGGGAACGGTTACGGCTCCGGAACAATACCCGCGACCGGAGCCGTAACCGTGGCCGTTGCCGTTCCCGGTTTCGGTTGCGGTTGCGGTTAAGATATCTGCGGAAATTTCTTTAGCTACGCCTCAGCCAACTCAACCTCAACGCCGAAGCGCGGGCCTTCGCTGCTCTCAACTGGCACGAGCTTAGTGCCGCCCTCAACAACGCTGCCGGCTCGGATGACGTCATCGAGCACGGTGGTGAGGATCTCTAGGTTCTCTTTGCTGCCCTGGACACGCAGGGCGGAGACGCCCCAGCGCTGACCCTTCTGTGCCATGGTCTTCGTTGCGCGGATGGCGGAGACGACTTCAACGGCTGCTGCAAAGGACGCGGGATCACCCTCGACCCCTGCCACCTCCGAGACTTCCGGCCACTTGGTTGAGTGGACGAAGGTGTCGCGGCCGGCTCCTGCGAAGCGCCAAGACCAGATCTCCTCGGTGATGTACGGCATGAATGGCGCAAAGAGCCGCACGAAGGTCTTTAGGCACCAGTGCAGCGCTGCGTGCGCTGACTCGCGGCCTTTGGTGTCAGTTTCGCTGTATGAGCGGCCCTTCACGAGCTCCACGTAGTGGTCGCAGAAGTGCCAGAACTGCTCCTCTGTGATCTGAAGCGCTAGGGCGTAGTCGTACTCGTCGAAGGCCTTGGTCGCGGCTGCGACGATGCCTGATAGGGTCGATACCATCGCTTTGTCGAGCGGGTGCGTGATCTTCTCGACGCCGGGCACTGGGTCGGTGAGCTGCATCAGCACGAAGCGGCTGGCGTTGAAGAGCTTCACGATTAGCTTGCTGCCGATCTTGAAGACGGCTGGATCGGTAGCGGTGTCTGCTCCGAGACGGGCGCGCCCTGACCAGTAGCGAACGGCGTCCGAAGAGTGCTCGTCAAAGAGGTGCTGCGGCGTGATGACGTTGCCCTTCGATTTGCTCATCTTCTTGCGGTCTGGATCGAGTACCCAGCCGGAGATGACGATGCTCTTCCAGGGAATCTCGTTCTCGTGCATCCAGGCTTTGACAATCGTGCTGAAGGCCCAGGTGCGGATGATCTCGTGCGCCTGCGGGCGGATGTCTGCGGGGAACAGCTTCTTGTGCTGCTCTGGGTTAAGGAGCCAGTGGCTCTGGATCTGAGGCGTGAGCGAGGACGTCGCCCAGGTGTCCATGACATCTGGGTCACCGGCGAATCCGCCTGGCTGGTTGCGCTGCGACTCAGTGTAGCCTGGTGGCACGTCGTTGTACGGGTCAACGGGCAGGCTCTCACGCGAGGCGAAGATCGGCTTGTCGTGCTGAATGTCGCCGCTCTTCGATATCGGATACCAGACCGGGAACGGGATGCCGAAGAAGCGCTGTCGGCTGATGCACCAGTCGGCGTTGAGGCCTTCGACCCAGTTCTCGTAGCGGTGGCGCATGTGCTCAGGGCGCCACTGAATCTTGCGGCCCTGCGCGATCAGCGCCTCTTTGTGCTTCATCGTCCTGATGAACCACTGGCGCGTGGTGACGAACTCTAGCGGGCGGTCACCCTTCTCGTAGAACTTCACAGCGTGGGTGATCGTGCGCGGATCGCCCTTCAAGGCTGTGCCTGAGCCATCAACTGCACTGCCAGGCTTGGCGAGCATCTCGACGATCACCTTCTTGGCTTTGCGGATGTCGACGCCTGACAGGAGTGCGTAATTCTCCCTAGCGAGTGCGACGTCAGTTGAATCGAAAGGGGCAACTCCGTGCTCGATGTCGCGCATGGTGCCCTTCAGCGTGATAATCTGCTTCGCCGGAAGCCCGGAGCGCTTCCACCACTCGACGTCGTTGACGTCTCCGAAGGTGCAGACCATAAGGATTCCGGAGCCCTTCTCAGGGTCTGCGTGCTCTGCCGGGAGGATCGGCACGCGCGCCTTAAACAGCGGCGTGATGGCGTGCTTGCCGAAGAGCGGTTTGTAGCGCGCGTCATCCGGGTGAGCCACGACGGCGATACAGGCTGCCAGGAGCTCTGGACGGGTTGTCGAGATGACGAAGCTTCCGCCTCCCTCGACGCCGAACTCTATGTCATGGAAGGCGCCTGGGACTTCGCGGTCCTCGATCTCGGCTTGGGCAACAGCACTCTTGAAATCCACGTCCCAAACAGTCGGCGCTTCGACGTTGTACGCCTGCCCCTTCTCAATCAGGTCGATGAACGAGAGCTGTGAGACGTGGCGGCAGAGCTTGTTGATGGTGCTGTAGGTTCGTGACCAATCGGTTGAGAGCCCGAGCTGCTTGAAGGTGTCCTCGAAGGCGACCTCGTCCTCGGCGGTTAGAATCTCGCACGCTTCGACGAAGTTCGGTCGAGAGACCTCCTTAATGACGGGCTTCTCCTTGCTGTTCGGGTCGGCTTTGGTTGGCTTCCAGGTCGGGTCGTACGGAAGGTTCGGGTTGCACTGGATGTTGAAGACGTTCTGCACGCGGCGCTCGGTCGGGAGTCCGTTGTCGTCCCAGCCCATTGGGTAGGAGATGTTTTTTCCGCGCATGCGCTGGTAGCGCGTTATGATGTCGGTCTGCGTGTAGCTGAAGACGTGCCCGAGGTGCAGCGATCCAGAGACGGTTGGGGGTGGCGTGTCGACGACGAAGGTCTCGTTGCGCGGGCGGGATGGGTCCCAGCGGTACACGTTGGCTTCGCTCCAGGCTTTGCCCCATCGTCGTTCCGCGCTCTTGTGGTCGTATTTCTCTGGAATTGGCTTGCTCATAAGCCGCCCAGACTCACCTATAAGGCTGATAAAATCAAGGCGTTAGGGCTCTGCAGTTGGTCGACTTCGAGCGACTCAAGGAAGCGTAACAGCTCCAGTGCGTTAGCGCCGACTGGGTCTCGATGCCTTTCCAAAAGGGTGGTACACAACCGACGACTTCGCACTGCCACCACATGCCGCTATCAAACACCCAGAAGACACTCTACCTGATCGAGAAAGCCGGTTTTGGGCTCGAGATCGGCGCGAGCTACCGGCCCGTTGCGGCGAAGCGGGACGGCTGGAACGTTGAGGTTGTCGACCATGCGCCGGCTGAGGAGCTGCGCGAGAAGTACGCCGCATGGGGTGTTGATGGCTCCCTGATCGAGGAAGTAGATCACATCGTCGACGACCAGGGGCTCTTCGCCGCCGTCAAAAAAGAAGGGCAATTCGATTTTATCATCGCCTCGCACGTGATTGAGCACGTGCCGAACCCCGTTCAGTTCCTGATCGACTGCCAGCGGCTGCTGAAGGAAGGTGGTATCCTCAGCCTGGTGGTTCCTGACAAACGCTTCTGCTTCGACACCCTGAAGCCGATCTCCACGACAGGCGAGTTCCTGCAGGCGTACCTCGACGGGCGCACGAAGCACTCCCCCGGAACAATCTTCGATGCGTACGCGCTGCACGCCAAAAAAAGCGATCTCATTGTGTGGCCGGGTGACGGCTCAGCTTCAGGGCTCTCCTTTGGGCACTCGGTGCGTGAGGCTAAGGCTCTCATGGACGAGTTCATCGAGACCGGGCGGTTCGTGGACGTGCATGCTTGGCAGTTTGTGCCCGAGTCATTCAAGATCATCGTCGGTGACTTGGTTGAGCTAGAGATGCTCTACCTCGAGCCCGCTGCATTCTTCGACACGGTCGACCACCAGTTCCATATCTCCCTGCGCAAGAGCAAAGACGCCAAGCAAGGCTGGAAGGAGCCGCGCCTAAAGCTCGCCAAGCGCGCCATGGCGAACCCGCGCGGGAGCTACGCCAGCCGGCTGCGCGGCGTCTTCACACGACTGAAGCGTCGGGTGGGGAAGCGGTAGGCAGCTACGACGCTCCCCCTCCTCCCGCCTCACCGCATGCAAAAATCTGCTCTTAATCCGCTTTCAAATACGACCTGCGTCTGCGTCCCAACGCGTAACCCCGCGTGCCCACTCATCCTCGCCCGGCAGCACCCCACCACGAGTTCTCTGAGAATTCGTGGTCCCCGCCGCGATTTTTTTCGGGGGCCCCCTTGGGCCGGTCATTTATAACGAAAGTGTAACGGACGGATAAATCCTCGGTCACAACCGCTTCTGGCTCCGCACGACCCTTAAGGAGCGCCCCATACCCTCAGTAGAAAACCGGTGCCGCACTGAAGCGGGCCTCGCCGGTTTTCGGACCGAAGCTTAATGAGGTTTAGAGATGAGACACGCAGCTAGAGCATTCACTATCGGGGTTTTCGCAATCGTCGTTCTTGTCGGCGCCGCGCCAACTGACGCCCGCGCAGACGTCCTCTGTCAACGTGGGCACTCCATAAAGATCTTCGCCGGAGATAAGTGTCGTGGCGGGTCAAAGAAGGTCAACTTCGCCACTATTGGATTTCCAGCCGAATCGGTGCTTCCTGGCCCACAGGGGGAGAAGGGAGACCAGGGCGAGCAGGGCCCTCAGGGAGAGCAGGGTCCGGCCGGACCGCAGGGAGAATCGGGTATACCGGGCCTTAAGGGAGAGAAAGGAGATGCGGGTGCTGTCGGCCAGAAAGGAGACAAGGGTGAGCGCGGGGAGGCTGGTTCCCAGGGTGCTAAGGGTGATGCAGGCGCTCCGGGCCTAAAAAGCGACAAGGGAGACGCCGGTCCTCAAGGATTGAAGGGGGAGAAGGGCGACACAGGCGCTCAGGGGCTAAAAGGCGACAAGGGAGATACGGGTCCTCAAGGATTGAAGGGAGACAAGGGTGACACAGGCGCCCAGGGGCTGAAAGGTGACAAGGGAGACGCCGGCGCTCCAGGATTGAAGGGAGAAAAGGGTTCGGATGGCAGCGCCACCAACTTCGCAAAAGACGTGTTGATGACATGCAAGTCTTACGCGTTCACGAGCCGCTTCCGTACACTAGGAACCACAACTGATCGCTTCGGGCGCAGTATCGGAGCGGCGACTGCTCGTTGTGGCGCCAACCAGTTCCTCTTGAATGGCTCAGCGGCTCTCCAATTCGCTTCGCCTGATGCTCAGGTGTCAACGCAGCTCGTTATGAGAGATATCGTGAGGCGCCCGACCAACAACACAACTGATTTCACCACCGCTGCGGATGGCTCACCAGCGACTCCATCTGGTATCACGGTTGATTTCTTTGACTCGAACACCAGCAACGCGCTCTCGGTGCAACTGGTGTGCTGCACGCTCGACGCGAACGAAGCCGAAGGGACCCCAACCATCGAGTAGCTGCTCTGGCCTGAGGTCCGCCCGACGGGATTTGCAAACGGGAGGAGCTGCAGCTCCTGCGTAACAGCACTGATTAGAGCCGGTTGAGGACTCCATCACTACAATACACTAGGTAGTCTCTCACCTTCAGCAACCCTAGACAGACGGCTGGGCGAAAAGACGATTCACAGAGTATCTGTGGGCCCTCGCCGAATGATCGATATGGGACACGAGCGGCTGGCCCAAACAACCGGACTTCCCAGCGCATACAAAAATCCGCTCTAAATCTGCTTTCAAATACGACCTGGATCTGCGCTCCTGCGCATAACGCCGCGAACCCCTTTATTCTTTCTTGGCAGACCCCACCACGAGTTCTCTGAGAATTCGTGGTGTTCGTGGTTAGCCCTTGGTGACGGGGATGGCAGTGGGCGCTTGGGTTTCGCCGTTTAGGGTCTGGGCCGAAACCATCGCTACTCGGCCGCGGATGCTACGGCGATTGAGCAGGTAGCTGTACTGGCCGGCCGCATTTGTCTTGAGCTGTACCTTCTTCGAGCCAATTGTGAGCACGATTGGGGTGTTCGCTACTGGGTTGCCCTGGATGGAAGTCAGGGTTCCTTCTAGGCGCGCGAAGCTGCGGGTCGTGCCAGCGGTGCGCATCAGAGTCAGCTTAGCGTTGCGAAGGTTGGCCGCGGCCTTCTCCGTGGAGAGGCACGAGCCGTACGCAGCAAGGTGCGAGTTAATCTGGTTTACCGTCGTAGCGGAGAGGTACGAGTTTGGGCGGATGAAGGTATACATGATGCCGTTCGGATCGAGCGGGTCATGCTGCGCGCCAAAGTTGTGTCCGATCTCGTGCGCGAACGTAACGCTCGTCAGCAGCGTGCTCTTAGTAACGCCGTAGGCATAGCTCGGGGTCCAGCAGAAGGCTGAAGTGAACGCGATGCCCGTCGTTGTCTTCGTGCGGGTCAGGTCCTTGTACAGCTCGCCGCCCGTGAAGAGGTGCTTAAGGTCAACGTCCTTCTCAAAGGTCGTAGCATCCGTTCCCATGATGGCCGGGTTCGACGGGTTCTTCATGAACTGAGCGAGCAGGTCTCCGGCGATATCCGTGGTGAGCGGGTAGGAAGCACTGTCCGCGAAAACGTGCTGCTTAACGATGCGGAAGCGAATGCCGAGCTGGCGCTCGTAGATCGCCTCAGCCGAGTTTACGATCTCAGCGATCTTAGCGTTGCTCAATGCGCCATACTTTGCGTACCAAGCCGGGTCAGCAACCGTGCTGAGCGTTGCTACGCGCACCGTGTCTTCGTTGTCCTGGGCGCGGAAGGCCGCAATCTCGCCGCCATGCTGGTGCGAGTCGCTGTGCTGGTGGCCAAGAGTCTCGCAGGTCTTGTTGGCGAAAACCGACGACGGGATGCTGGACACGCGGGCGGTAACTTTGTCATCCGAGCCTACAACGAACTTAACGCGGTACACACGCTGGCGGCGCCCCTCAGCTCCACGAGCCTTACCCGGAAACTCAAACGTCGCCGTGTTGCCAACAACAGAAGCTGCCGCCGGGTACATGTCGCGGCCCATCTTCCAGCTGCCGTTTACCGCGACAGAGCCCTGGAGAAGCGTCGGAACAGTTGAATCAACAGCCTCAACGCCATCGCGCGAAACAGTCGAGGTCCAGGTAACGTTCTTGCGCGTATCAAAGCGGGCCGAGAAATTTCCGAGGCCGTAAATGCGTCCCGAAACGGTAACGGCACCAACCTTGTCGTACGAAGCCTTGCGCTTCGAAGTCGCGCGCGCTGACTTAATCTTCTTTGCAGAGGTCGTGATGTTGGCAGTATACGGGGTCTTGCTTTCAGCATAACCCGCGCTAGTGAAGAGTAGGATAACTGCGACTGCCTTAAGTGACTTCATAACCTCAGATCCGAGCTGTTAGGATTCATGCTTCCGGGAAAGGGAGGATCTTTTTGCCTTCAGGAAAATGCCCTAGCTGCCGCCGCTAGGCTAGGGCGAGTCACGTACCTAAAGTTACTGGTTTCTCCTGGCTTAGCTACGAATTTCTCGTAGGCGCGGCAAATACTGACAATAAGGAATGGCTAATACCCCTTCCTTCCAACCCAAACCGACACCCCGCGATCACCCCGTTTTGTTCCTTAGCCAGGGGGGCTGTGAGAGGCTCCGCCTGGGTATAGAGAAAGGAGGTTTTACTATGGTTTCTCTATCTACCTTGCAGCCTGTGAATTCGTTCTTCTTTTGGGGAGTGGCAGGCTTGCTGGTTTTTGCCGGTGTTCAGTTTGGTCGCAAAGCATACGCTATGCGGGCCGCACCGTGGTTAAAGAAGGGATGGAGATGGGCAGCTTCAGGGCTGCTTCTCTTCATCGGCGCTGGTTCGTTGTTGGTGTCCCGAACAGTTCCTACAGATGATGTGGGGATCAGCAAGGGGCAAGTCTTCGAGGTTGGGACCTACGTATGGCCGGCTGAGCGTTTCGTCTCAGTCAACCGCAACGGGTCTTTCCTGATACCGTACCCCAACGAGAGGATCCTCTTGTTGGTCGAGTACAAAGTCAGGGATCCTGAACGGCTCAAGGGCTTGTACGAAGAGCTCCTCAGCCATCGAGCCGGTCTCGGCAAGGAGCACTTCTTAAGCTCCTGCGGGGTCGACGGCGCGTGGAAGCACTCCAACGATCCTTTTGCGTCGTGGCTACAAGCCAAAACGCGAGAGCGGATGCCTTCTAACCCGACGGCAGAGGGATACATGCAGTACGCCCTCGAACCGGTATCCCAGCTACTCTTCGAGTATGGGGTAAGCGCTAAGCTGTCACTCGTTCGTAAGGATCTCCTTCGGACCGTGTGAAGCACCACAAGTTGAGGCAAAGAGAAAAGGGGAAGGAATCCCCCTCTTTTGCATCCGATGCGGTTCTTGAGCTTTCTCTGTACCCATCTTTCTTCCCTCATCTCCGCGAACGGCAACGGCCCCGGCGCCGGTTCCCCCGCCCCACCCTCAAAAAACAGTCCTCAACAACCACCCAATCCCCCGAAACGGCGCCCCCAAGATATCAGCCGCTATGCGCGACAGATCAGGCTCGTGCGGCTCCGGCGCTACCGGGTGCGTGTGCACCTCTCCAGGTGGTGTTGCCGCCGGGGTCGGCAAGATCGCCTCGGGGTTTAACATCGCGCGCGCGTACTCCTCTTCCCACGGCTCCTGAATATTCACCACAATCGGTGTCTTCGGAGCGCAGCCCCACGCGGCAGCGGTGGCTGCGAGGATTAAAGCGGACAGAAGAGCAACTAGGTTCTGCGTCGCAGGGCTCATGGAAAACAGGATGCCCTTGATGCACGGTGAGAATATGCGGACGGGCAGGTGCGAGGACCAGGGGCATTTGTTGAAGAGAATGATGAGACCCGCTACTCGTAACGCAGAGCGTCTAGGGTTTCGATCTTCGAAGCGCGCCAAGCAGGTATAACACCAAACGTTATCCCGACCACGAGAGCCAGCAAAAATGCGGGCCCTAGGATCCAACCGGGGGCGCGCATGTCAAACGACGGAAAGATAAAGTAGAGCACGTACGTCAGCGTAAGAGCGCCTCCGACTCCGAGCGATCCCCCTAGGAGCGAGAGCCCGAGGGCTTCCGCCAAGAACTGCTGCAAGATGTCGCGCTTGCGCGCGCCGACAGCGCGCCGGATCCCGATCTCTTGTGTGCGCTCAACGACTGAAACCCACATGATGTTCATGATTCCTATTCCGCCGACAAGCATCGAGATGGCAGCGATGGCGCCAAGCACGTAGGTCAGCATGTCGAGGATCGTGTTGAGGCTCTCCATCATCGAGACCTGAGTTAGAACCGTAAAGTCCTCCTCTCCGTCACGCCGCTCCTTGAGGATCTCTGTGATCTCGGCAACAGCATCATCGATGCTGACCCGACTCGAAGCAGTGGCGCGAATGCCGAAGAGCTTGTCGTCGTTAAAGAGCTTGAGAGCGGCCTCAGTTGGAATAAAGCCCAGCTCATCGAAGCTAAGCCCAAGCTTGTCGCCCATCGGCGCCATGACGCCAACGATCTTAAACTCGCTCTCGTTGAGCTTAATCGAGCGGCCGAGCGGATTTTCGTCACCAAAGAGCTCCTGTGCCACGTTGTGCCCGAGCACAACAACTCGCCGTCGGTACTCGTCTTCTTCGCGAGTGAAGTACTCGCCGAGCGCGATTTTTATAGTGAGAATCCTTGGGAACTGCTCGTTTGTTCCGAAAACCGTGATGTTGCTGATTGAGTCCTCGTTGCGCGCCGAGACCGTGCCAAGCACAAGCCCCGACACCGCCTCGAGGTTAAGCGCCCGACGCTCGATCGCACGCACGTCGTCGGTCGTCATCTTGCGTTGCGCGGCGCCTATCGGCGGGCCCATGTGGGTCTTCTTATCCGACTTTCCCGGCTGCACGACTATCAGGTTCGCGCCGAGGTCCTCAAACTCTCGTGCCACGTAGTTTTTGGCGCCGTGGCCGACCGACACAAGCAGCACTACAGCAGCCACGCCTATCACCATCCCGAGCACAGTAAGCCCAGTGCGTAGGCGCTGCGAGAAGAGAGACTCCACTGAGAGGCGAGCGATCTCCTTAAGCTGCACGGATATCCTCCAGAAGCTTGCCATCGCCCAGCACCAGCCGGCGCCGCGCCCGCTGTGCTATGCTCGGATCGTGGGTGACCATTATCACCGTCACCCCTGCGGCGTTAAGCTGCTCAAAGAGCGCAAGGATCTCTCTTCCACTGCGCGAGTCGAGATTCCCTGTTGGCTCGTCGGCAAAGAGCAACTTGGGCCGATTGACGAGGGCGCGCGCGATCGCAACGCGCTGCCGCTGCCCGCCAGAGAGCTCGTTTGGAAGGTGCAACATCCGGTCTGCCAGGCCAACCGTCGAGAGCGCGGCCTCTGCTCTCGCTCTCTGCTCTGGCTCAGGAACACGCGCACCGTAGCCACCCGCGTACACGAGCGGCATGGTGACGTTCCGAAGCGCAGAAGCTCGCGGCAGCAGATGAAATCCTTGAAACACGAACCCCATGAAGCGGTTTCGCAGCTCAGCGCGGCGGTCGTCTGAGAGCGACTCAGTAGGAGAGCCGTCGAGAAGGTAGCGCCCCGCCGACGGCACATCGAGCAGCCCCAAGATATACAGTAGGGTAGACTTGCCGCTGCCCGAGGCGCCCGTGATAGCGATAAACTCTCCAGACTGCACCTCAAGCGAGAGTCCGTCGATCGCCCGAATCTCCTCATCCCCTCGCGTGAAGAGCTTCGTGATGCTGTCGAGCGAGAGGAGCGCCATGAGGTCTCCTCGCCTACTGCGGATGGACGGCTAGGCCGTCTGAGAGCTGAACCTTCTCTGAAGGAAGCGCCACCCGATCTCCAACAGCGAGGCCAGAGAGCACCTCGGTCACAGCGTAGCTTGAGGTCCCGATCTTCACCGGCACCTTGCGCACCCGCGAGCCTTCAAGCTTATACACGTACCGGTCCCCTCCCCGCCCCAAGACAGCGCGCGAATTGACCACCAACGCGTCGTCCTTCTTTTCAGTCACTATCTCCACGTCTGCCGAAGCGCCCGGGGGCAAGAGCACCTGCTCGTTATCGACCGTAAGCTCAACCTCAGAGGTACGGTCCTGCTCGCGCACGCTGCTCACGAAAGGCACTACCTTGCGGACTCTTGCCTTGAACGGCTCCTTGCGAATCGCCAAGATCTTTACGCGCGCTGGAAGCCCCTCTTTCACTTTTGGAAGGTCGACCTCGTCGATCTCAGCCCGCACGTAGCGCGGCTGCAGATCGACGATCTTAATGAGCGCAACCGGATTCACCGCCGTTATCTGAGCAAGTTGCCCCTCTTCGAGATTTTTCTCAACGACGATGCCGTCAAATGGAGCCGTGATCTTGCTCTTCTGGAAGGCCATGAGCGCTGCATCGTAGTTGCCCTGCGCTTGAGCCACGTTGCTGCGAGAAGCGGCCTGGCTCTGGCTCAACCGCTTTGCTCGCTCAAGCTCCTCAGCAGCGACATCAAGGCGCGACTTGAGGTCGTCGTTCTCTACCTGCGCAAGAACCTCCCCCCTCCGAACCGCTTGCCCGAGATCGCAGTTTACCTCCTTGACCCGCCCTACCGAGCCGAAAGCGAGCTCCGCAATCTGCTCGGCGCGTGTCGTGCCAGAGTTGACGCTCGAGACCGTCGCCTCGACCGGCCCGCGCGTGACGGTTACCACCGACACGTCGGGCCGCTTGCCGCAGCCCACAGCGCCGAGCACTGTAACGCCCGCTGCGACAACAAGCGCGGCAGTCTTGACCCAGGGGATCTTCACAGAAGCTCGGTATTACAGGCAGCTCTTTACAGCCTGGATCGCCTCAGCGTAGTTGGGCTCATCCGCGACCTCGGTCACGTACTCAACGTGCTTTACCTTGCCGCTCTTGTCGATAACGAACACAGCTCGCGCAAGGAGCCCGAGGTCTGGCAGCTCAACGCCGAAATCCTTGCCGAAGGATCGGTGCTTGAAGTCGCTCAGCGGAACAACGCGGGCAACTCCTTCTGCACCACACCAGCGCTTCAGCGCAAACGGGAGGTCACGGCTAACCGCAACGACGACAACATCTCCCGAGAGGCTCGACGCCTCCTGGTTAAAGCGCTTCGTCTCAACCGCGCAGACCGGCGTATCGATGCTCGGAATCGAGGTCAGTACGACTACCTTCCCCGCAAACGCTGAGCTCGCAACCTCTGCCATGTCGGTGCCCGTGAGCTTAAAGGCCGGAGCCGGAGCTCCCTCCTCAATGCAGCGCCCCTCAACCTTGAGCGGGTTGCCCTTCATCGTGATCGTGTCGTTGCTCTTTGCCATACGTTCTCCTTACTTATTTGTGGATACTCTGTGTTTTATTGCTACTCGTCGCGCACGAACTCTTCGAAGGCGTTCTCAAACTTCGCCGCGAGGATGAAGTCGTTCTCCGAGAGCCCGTCCGCGGTGTGCGTCCAGAGCGAAAGCTTAACGCGCCGCCACCTGACGAGCGCGTCCGGGTGGTGATCCTCTCGATCAGCTATCTCTGCCAAGCGAGAGAAGAGTTTTACTCCGGCGAGGTAGCTTGAGAGCTTGTACTCACGCTCGATCCCTTTCCCGCTCAGCTTCCAATCCGGCACAGCCTCAAGGAGCCGCGTCACCTCTTCACTTGGCAGCGAGGGGCTGCCCTTCGGAAGATTTACGCAGCGCTTGGACGCTAGCTCGTTTCGGAGTTCTGAGTTCATCGGACGGTATCTTAAAGCACAATAGTATCAGCGGGATAGCAAATTATTTCAGTTTCTTGGCAAACATCCAGGGAAAGCCTCCTAACCGCTAGCTCCATTTCAGGCATCAAAACTCAAGTATCCCAGGAACTTCCCGACCCTTTAGGCAGCGGCGTTGCAATAGCTACAGCCAGAGACACAGCAAAAAAGCAGGCGCATGACACCGGATATACCAAACACCCCGAAGCAAAGCGGCGGTCAAGCAACGGAGGTTGCCGCTCAGACGCCAGCAACCAGCGCAGGTCTTTCCACGCTCTCACAGCCGGAGCCATTCGCTCCTGCCATTGACGACATGCTCAAGACCCCCGCTGCCCCTCAAGCGACGCAAGCAGGAACCGAAGCCAGGTTCGGCAAATTCACGGTAGGCGCCGTCTCTGGAAGCTTCACGCGCGGTGGCCAATCATGACTGAAAGCGTTGAAGCATCCTCGACAGCAGTCGAGCCGCATTTTCTCACCCTCGTTGGCCCCTCTCGGCAGGGCGAGCGCCGCAGCCTCCTAAAACTAAAGCCGTGGTCCGGAACCGAGTGGCGGCGAGTTGTCGTCCGGCTCGATGTCGGCAGCGACGAGTGTCCAACCTGGGAGCGCGCGAATGTTATCCTTACCGCTGTGCAGGACCTGCTTAAGCTTGCGGGCGGAGTCCTCTCCGACGACGTAATCGAAGCTCTAAAAGCGCATATGCGCGTGGTTTCATACGAGCGATTTCGCGGCCCGCCGGCGCAGTAGCACCGAGCGCCTGCGCGCTACGCTAACAGCACCCGCTAACTCCACACTGATCGGGCGCCAGGCACGCCGTCGCCTTCGAATCCAGCCGAACAACGAGCTTGCCAAGCAGCCGGTCTGCCGAAGCCACGCGGTAGACACTGAGCGAGTCTCGCTGGTACTCGACCTGGACGTCGAGGTCCTTGCGCGGAATCACCGACTGGGTGTGATCAAGAATTGAAACTACTTTCGAAGCCTTGAGTTGGTGGTGAACGTCGCTTGCCACCCAGAGCTGCAGCGCACAGTACTCATCCGTACGGCGTACTCCACCGCAATCGACGAATTCCTTTCGCACGTAGCCCACTTCGGTCAGGTGAAAATGTGGCGGAACCGCTGAACCATCGGGAAGCATAAAGCTCACTGGGGCCTCGCCCGATGCACGAAGAATAGTCTCGAAGTCTGAGAGTTTCATGCGACGTTACCGGAAATGGCGTGCCCGATAGGGTTCGAACCTACGACCTCCAGCTTCGGAGGCTGGCGCTCTATCCAAACTGAGCTAC
>CAYPUA010000038.1:25175-26314 GCA_964413875.1 uncultured Bdellovibrionales bacterium | reverse complement strand
CGAATCTGCTGAGCAGAAGCCGAGGGGAAAGCGCTGGCGTAGAGCGCCAGTGCCCCAGAGACGTGCGGAGTCGCCATCGAGGTGCCGCTGTACGAGGCATACGAGCTGCCGCCTACAGTCGACAGAATACCGACCCCAGGCGCTCCGATATCAACGGAGCTTGAGCCGTAGTTTGAAAACGAGGCTAAGCGCCCCGCAGAGTCAATTGCAGCCACAGCGACAACCGCCTCGTACCCAGCAGCGCTCTCAACCGCCGAAGGCTGAAGCGTCGTGTAATTCGAAGGATACGCAGGGAAGAAGTCATTGTTAAAGCCGCTGTTGCCCGCTGCAGCAACAAACAAGATCCCCTGTTTTGCAGCCCGCAGGATCGCCGTGTGGAGCGCTGAGCTGTAGAAGCCGCCGCCCCACGAGTTGTTCATTGCGACTATGTTAATGCCGTGGCGAGTCTTGAGGTCTCGAAGGTAGTTGATCGCGTCGATAGCATCCGACAGGGAGCCTCCCTGGGGCCCGAGAAACTTGGCTGATATCAGGCTGACATTCCAGTTTACTCCGACAACACCGACGCCGTTTCCGCCGACTCCGCCGATCGTGCCAGCCACATGCGTTCCGTGCATGTCTCCATCCGCCGAGTCGTACACCGTGCGATCCTTGTGCAGGAAGTCCCAGCCGTTGGTGTCATCCACGTAGCCGTTGCCATCGTTGTCTATGCCGTCGACAGGATCGTGCGGATTAACCCAGACGTTGGCTGCTAGGTCGGGGTGGTTGACCTGAATACCCTCGTCGATAATTCCTACGTAGACGCGCTTAGAGCCCGTCGCCCCATAGAGCCAAGCCTCCTCAGCATCGCTGCCGAAGCTGTTGGTGGTCCCGTTCGGGCCGCACATCGGCGCGTCGTCACCGAACATGCCCCAAAGAGAGCCGCTACCGTAGCTTGGGTCGTTAGAAATATCTGCGTGCTGGACGATGTAGTTCGGCTCAACGAATGCCACTGCCGAGTTGTCCTGCAGCCGCTCAAGAACCGCAGCGACAGCGCCTGCGACCTTCACTCTCTGCATGCCGCCGCGAGTGGCTTTGCGCTCTTGCAGCGTGCCTAGCTGCTGAATCAGCCGTCCGCCCACCGAGGTCATGACTCGCTGCTT
>CAYPUA010000038.1:5706-25075 GCA_964413875.1 uncultured Bdellovibrionales bacterium | reverse complement strand
CAATAAAAAAGGCGGCTGCGCAGGGAGGGGCGCAGCCGCCGTCGAACCAACACCGGCTTACGCCGCAGCCTCCGTTGAGAGATCGTCAGAATTCTCTTCGATAACTGCCTTGTTGCCGGTGAAATCTTCGTAGTAGCGATGCAGCCGCTTGCGCAGCATGATACGCGAGCGGTGCAAGCGTGACTTGACGGCCGGGATAGAGAGATCGAGGATCTTTCCCGTCTCTTGGTTTGAGAGGCCGTCTACATCGCGAAGGACAAACACAGCCCTGTATTGGTCAGGGAGCTTGTCGATGGCGCGCTGCAGAACCTCCTGGAGCTCGTGCGTGACGGCGATGTTGTACGAGTGCGAGGAGGCAACCACGTCGCGCTCCATGCAGTATTGCTTCACGGCCGGGGCGAGGTCGTCCATCGAAACCGTCTGCGACTGCTTGCGCTTGCGGAGCTTCATGAAGGCAGCGTTTACAACGATGCGGTAGAGCCAGCTTGAGAAAGCGGACTGTCCACGGAAGCCGTCGATCTTGCGGTAGACCGTTGTGAAGACATCTTGCATCACTTCTTCCGCGTCCTCCTGGTTACGGGTGAAGCGCAGAGCCAGGTTCATCACCTTCGTCTCGTATCGCTCGATAATCTCCTCGAATGCCTCTTGGCGTCCCTGCTTGAACTGGTCAACGAGTGCCACGTCTGAAATCTTACTGTCCTTCATTGTCTCCTCCCTTTTCGTTTCAAAAAGTGTGGCGGGGTGTTCCCAACCAACGGGGGGCGTTTTCTCATGGGGTAGGAGTTGAGTTGTCACAGAGAGCCGAAAGGCGTGTAAAAACTTTGTCCCAGCTTCTGTCAGAAGTGGTTACATGTGGTTTAAGTAGTTGAATATGCCCGGTAAGTTCGGAAGCTCAAAAGCTAGCGACAAGGCTCCCAAAGGCGCATTTTTTTGAAAAAAGAGGGATTCAAAGGTCCGCAGAGCCTGATTTCGGCGGCTGATCGACCCCGGACGGCAGCAGAAAAGGGCGGAGTTCTGCGGCTTCCTCCGGAAGCCCTACTCGACGATCGTGCTTGGGCGCTCGTGGCGCACGCTCTTAACGGAGTTGTCTGGGTTTAAAAAAACAGCAGTCGGCTCGTGGAGCTGTGCCTGTGTAAGGGGAAGGTAGGTAAAGGCAGCCACTATCAGAGCGTCTCCAACCTCAACCAGGTGCGCAGCAGCCCCGTTCACGTGGATCTCCTGGCTCTTCGGCTCGCCCTCAAGGATATAGGTTTCAAATCGGGTTCCGCGCGTAACGTTCCAGACCGCTACCGCCTCGTGTGGCAGAAGACCAGCCCGCTCAAGCAGGTCGGCCGGGATGGTGATGCTCCCCTCGTATGCCACATTGGCATCGGTCACTACCGCCCCATGTAGCTTGGCCAGGAGCATTTTTCTGAAGGGAGTATCCATACTTAGGTCTTAAACCGTAACTTGATTAAAAAGCCCCGGTCAAGTTGCCCCGAGCTACTACCACTCAAAAAAACCCCAAAAATCGGGCCTATCTATAAGGTTTTTTGGCCGAATCGCCGAAACTAACAACACGGGTCAGTTGGGAGCCCCTCCCAGTAGGCCCAGGTTATCATCACGGAAAGGATGGAGGAGCATGGTACAGCTTGAGTGCGACCAGCCATGCGTCATGGTTGTCGACGATATCCCGGAAGTTCGAGCGATCCTGGGCGACATGTTGCGGGAGATGGGCTTTAGCACCGTACTCGAGGCAGGGGGCGGTGAAGAGGCCCTGTTGAAACTGAGAGAGTCGCGGGCCCACCTGATTGTTTGTGACCAGAGAATGGATGGAATGACGGGTCTCGACCTGCTCAGCCAGCTTCGGAATCATCCATACCTCGTAGACATTCCGTTTATCGTTATTAGTGCCTTGTCAGATGCGCCGCTGATTGAAACAGCTTTCGACCTCGGGGCCGCGGACTTCATAATCAAGCCGGTTGATTTCACGGAGCTACGCGAGCGGGTCGGTGAAACACTCAAACGCCGCTGTGCTTAGGAGAAATTCCTTCTGTGCATCGCTCTCTAGCGGCTACTCATCCGTGCGGTAGAGCGCGAGCAATCCGGTCGATCAGGGACGCAACTTGCCCAATTGAAGTGATGAGACGTGATGCCTCATCCTGGGCTGATTCGACGGAGAGACCATTCTTAAAACCCCGCTCAAGCTCAGAAGCAGCCTCGGCTACTCCTTTTGCTCCGACGTCGAGCAGGAGCCCCTTCAAAGCGTGTGTTGCATGACAGGCTCGCGTGACATTCCCCTCCGCTACTGCGGCAGCCAGCACGTCACGCTGAGCGCCGTAGGCCGAGCAGAACGCCTTGAGGATCATCCCAGTTCGACGCAGCGACCTGCCGGAGCGTTCGTACACCCCCTGAATGTCGAGAAAATTAGCCTCGGACAAGTGGGCACCACACACCTCGCGGACCACACGAGCAAGGGCTTTTTCCACGGATGAATTCGAAGCGCCAGGCGCCGGAGCGGTGTTCGCTTCTTGGCAACACGCGCGCATTACTCGCCGAAGCTCTGCAGGGCTTACAGGTTTGGTAACGATACCGTCGACGCCGGCTTGCCGCATCGCTTGCTGCTCGTCAGGCAAGGCATGAGCGGTGACCGCGACTATGGGTAACCGGCGATTCGTGCCACAGCTCTTCTCAAGGATGCGCAGCTTCCGAACCGCTGTGTTGCCGTCCATGAGGGGCATCTGAATATCGGTGAGAACGAGATCAAAGTGAGGACCTGAGTCATCGCCGACCGCTATCGGGCGCAATCGGTTCAACAGGTCTAAGCCATTTGTGACCACTTCGACTGAGTGTCCGGCATCCTCTAGCATAGATTGCAGGATGATGCAGTTGGTAGGGGTGTCGTCTGCTATCAGGACTCTAAGCGGTGGGGTCGCAGAACTACACTCTACGTCAGCCGAACCGTTGTGCGCGTTATCGTCGTCGGAAAGTGGTCCGCATGCTCCATGCACAATCTTTTCGAACAGAGTCGCCGAATCGACGACATCGAGCTCACCGAACTGGTTCAGCTCCTCGCGTAGCGTGAGGTCCTGAAGAGGCGTAACGGCGACAACTGGCACTCCGGCCGCGTTGGCAGCGACTACCGCTTGCTGAATCGAATTGCGGTCGTTTCTGTTCGGAGACCAGAGCACGACTCGGGAGAAGGCCCCGATTCTTCTACCCAACGCGGACAGCCCCGCTCCGCATTCCGGATTAAATACCTCCACATGACGAGCATGGCAGCGAGCTGTGGCTGCCACCACATCTGCCGCAGCTCCAGCGCGAGTTACGAGAGCGATGACTTCAGTGCGTGAGTCCTGTGCTTGATCAGCAACAAGGTCGAAGGGTAACGAGACTTTAAAGGTAGTTCCCCGGTGCTCCTCGCTCGACACGCTGACGGCACCTCCCATTCTCTCAACGACCTGTTTCACAATCGATAGACCAAGTCCGCTTCCCTGGTAGAGGCGGGCTGTTGACGGGGAACCCTGGTGAAAGGGCCGAAATATGTTCGCCAGCTCCTCGCTCGGAATTCCAATCCCAGTATCCTGGATGGTGAAGGTAATAGTCGGTCGCCGCGAGTCGGGCTGAATTGAGCTTGAAACTGTTAAGGCTACGTACCCCTCGTGAGTGAACTTGCATGCATTCCCGAGTAGGTTGGTGAGGACCTGCTCAAGACGATGATCATCGCCCACGAGTAGCTGCGGAACACCTGGGGAGACATCGATCAAGAGATCAACTTGGTCGGGCGGGTTGTTGCGCGAGGTAGCCACACTTCTCGCGGCTCTCTCAACGGTATCTCTCAGATTAAAGTGTCGCACTTCGAGAGAGAGCTGACCTGATTCCGCCTTCGTAAAATCGAGGATCTCATTGATAGTACTGAGAAGGCCGAACGCGGCGTCGCTGGCCATATCAATGAAACGCCGGCGGGTAGTTGCTGGCTCGTGCTGTTTGAGGATGCGAAGCATCCCCGTAATGCTATGAATCGGCGTTCGAAGCTCGTGAGACACTGTGGCAATAAACTTTGATTTCGCTTCGTTCGCTTCCTGTGCAGCTACTCGCGCCTCATGGACTCGCTGGTAGGAGAGGCGCAGAGATTCAATCAGCCCATTGAAAGCACAAGACAGCCGACCAATCTCGTCCCTCCGATCAACCGGAAGCTTAAGTGAGAGGTCATTGGTCTTTGAGATCGTACCGATTCGCCGTGAGAACCGAGAGAGAGGCTTCAGAACAGTCCTGTCTACGAAGAGCAGTACCACCCCGTTAGCAATAAACAAGAAGACCGCAATGACGAGCACAAGCGAGTTCCGCGTAGCAATGCCTTGAGCCAAAATATCCCTCGTCTGAGAGAACTCCACTGTCGCGATGTGGGCACCTGAGAGATCGCGGACGGCCCCAAAGCCAGTTATTAACTCAGGAGACTCAGAAATTGCGGTGGTTGCCACAGAACCGCCACTACTTGCAAACGAGCGTTCAGGTCGGGGCGGGTAGAATGTTAGAGGTAGTAGCGTCTGCTTCGCTATCTGGTTCTGCAGGGTTTCAGAGAGTTCTCGGGTGAAGACGACAAAACCCTGAGGAGCCTCCTGCATCTTGCTATCCGTTACGGTGGATATCGCCACAAAGGTTGGTTTCTGATTGAGCAAGATCATTCCAGTGAGCGCATTGCCCCCTGGCTTTCGGAGAAATTCAGAGACCTGTTCGTGCGAGTTCAAACTTCGAAGAACCTGGTGGGAGAGGGGACCCATCGCAGCCAGTTCAGGGTAGCTCTCGGCGCCGAATAGCAGGCGGCCGCTGCGGTCGAGGAAGATGACGTGCTTGAGTTCGAAAGGAACAAGCGCCTCGTAGTTTAAGTTCGACTCAACGTACCCAGCATTTCGGCCCGCGATAAAGGAGAGGCTCTCATCCCAATGTCCCCAGTCGACCGCGCGATTTCCTAGATCTGCCTCGACCACTTCGAGCGCCTCGGAGATACGGTCGAGATTCTTTACTGTCCTTGCCCGCTCAAGCGCTTTAAATTCTGAGAGGAGGCTAAGAGAAAACAGCATGTACGTCGCGCCGATGACAGCGACAAAGATCGCAGAGATGGTGGTGGCAGTCTTAAGCCGTAGTCCCATATCTTTCCGTGGTTACTGGTCGGCATTAAAAGTTGGAAGCTCAAGGGCGGTTAATCGATACGGTGTTTTGGAGAAAGGGGCGCTCCTTGTTCGCGTTCGGGCTAGGCTAGACAGCCGGTTACGGCGGGAGGCCCC
This sequence comes from uncultured Bdellovibrionales bacterium, assembly GCA_964413875.1. GTDB lineage: Bacteria > Bdellovibrionota_C > UBA2361 > UBA2361 > OMII01 > OMII01. The sequence continues at coordinate 19,811 of CAYPUA010000038.1, read as the reverse complement.
GTTTACAGCCCACTGAGCGCCCGGAAGGATTTATATTCTGACTCCTAGAGGGAGCGTGGTCGGCCTGAGATCTACTATAGTTCGCGCCGGTTACTCTTAAGCCCACCTCGCAACGAAGAAATGACAAGATCCAGGAACGCAGCGATAGCCCTAGCGGTTACCCCACCTGAGCGAGTGGCTCGCCCGTTGGTTGCCATGCGCGCCTCTAACTGGGTCAGCAACGGCTTGGAGGAGCGAGAGGTGGCAGGCTGCGGCTTCGGTGCCTTTGCGCGGGTAGACATCCCGGCCGGGACACTCCTGGTTGTCTACGGCGGTGTAGTGCTGACGCTGCAAGAGTTTGAAGCCCTCTCCTTAGAGATGCAAAACTACCCGTATCAGGTCGAAGAGGAGCTCTTCTTGGGCCCAGCGTCTCTGGCGGATATCGGTGTAGGGGAGCGACTCAACCACTCGTGTGCGCCAAATGCAGGGTTTCAAGGAGCTATTCACATCGTCGCACTCCGTGATATCCGCGCCGGCGAGCAAGTGACGATCGACTACGCCACGTGTGTGTCAGCAGAGCACGAGGCTTTTCGCATGGCTTGCGTGTGCGGTTCCGCCGACTGCCGCGGCGTGGTTACCGGAGAGGATTGGAAGCTACCCTCGGTTCAGAAGCGATTACTCCCATACTTTCAGCCGTACCTGCAGAGAAAAGTCGCGAGCGAAAGCTCACTATCTCCGAGTAAAATCGCTTTGAACGCCGATTCGGTCGAAATTGTGGCGCGCGTAAAACGGAGCGTCTTGTGGCCGGTAGAGTTCGTGCGTCGTGCAATCTCCGAAGAGTGGCTTGCGGCCCCGGTATCTTGCATCGCAGCACTGCCGAGCAACCTTGCCACGTGCTTCATCATGGAGTTGCTGGCCCCTCTGCTCATTGCGAACGGCTTCGTGCACGAAGGAGCGCAGAGCGTTGCACTCATTGCGGCCATCACACCATTTGTGGGCTACGCCACTTACCTGACCGCATACTACGCAGGAATGTTGTTCGCTGAGCGTCGCGACTTTATCGTTCGCGGTCGGGTGCGGCGCCGCCCATTAAGACGAAAATTGACGGTGATATGGCTCGATTTCTTGGCCCATTTGCCGTCCGACCTTTTGGTAATCCCAGCTATGGGGGCCGTACAAGGCAGCTTCGCCTTCGCCGGAATGGAGCAGTTTTGGGCGATATTCTGGGCGCAGTGCCTCGCCGATTTTGCGTACGCCTGGAAGGAGCCGTTCTTCTGGCACGCAGCAAAGCGGCTCGAACGGTGGAGGTTTGAGCGCCGCTAGTTGGCGCGCTGTTGGACGAGGCTCCTTCACTCCTTCTAGCCGTCCGTAGTGTTACGACTCTGCTGATTCGAGCCTGCGAGCGAGGTTCCCCGTCAGCGTGAGCCTCCCAAGAACTAGCTCATAAGATTCACGTATCTCAGCCAACCGTTGGCGGGAGGCTTCTCGCGTCGACGGAGGTGCGTGTCGGAGAAACTGGGGGTGATGTTCCCGTACCAGCTTAAGGTACGCGCGCCGAATCTCCTCATCGGAGGCATCAGGGGGCACCCCAAGATTGATTAGAGCCCGATCCATTAACTCAAGAGCCGTCGGAGAGTATGTGAACGAATGGGCGGGTGCGGGTCTTGGAAAGACGGGTGCGAGGGGAACGGCAGGCTCTTCGTCGAATGGGTCGGTGACTGGCTCGGTAGCCTGACGAACCAGGGAAAAGAGGAAGTTTACGATGATATACGGCAAACCGAGGAAGAGGAGCAGCGAAACCAGCACGCCTTCTCCGCTGCGGACGGCGAAACGATAAGCTGACTTTGATAGGAGAAGTGCAGTAGCAGCGATGGCCGTCCAGGCTAGGTACGGAAGGGCGAGCTTAGCGGCCTCGAGGAGCCGTCCGTAGTTGAACAGCTCCAATAGCGCCTCTGCGGTGAAAAACACCCAGTTGGTTATCGTAGTAACTACGCCGCTCTCCATGCTGCACGACGTTCAAGAGCCATGCCAAGCAGGGACAGCACGACACAACCCGAGCTATCTGCCTGAAGACCCGGTGGCCAAAATGCTAAGGGGTGGCGAAAACCACCCGTACGTTACCCAAAGCTCGCTACCTTTTGCGGGGTCTTAAGGCGCTCGTCTATAGTTGGAGATTCCTGAAAACCGGGGCCCGAAACCCCTAAGACTCCAGGATGTACGAGAAGATTAGAGGCGCCACTATCGAAGCATCTGACTCGATTACGAAGCGCGGGGTATCGACGGAGAGCTTGCCCCAGGTGATCTTCTCATTTGGAACCGCCCCGCTGTACGAGCCGAAAGAAGTCGTGCTGTCGCTGATCTGGCAGAAGTAGCTCCACTTCGGGCACTCGCGCTGGAGGTCCTGGTGGATGAGGGGCACCACGCAGATCGGGAAGTCGCCGGCGATGCCGCCGCCGATCTGGAAGAAGCCGATCTGTGATTGTGCTGTGTTCTCCAGGTACCACTCAATCAAAAAGCCCATCTGCTCGGCACCGCTCTTAACGATGCTGTACCGGCTGATGTCGCCCGATACGACGTGCGAGACGAAGATGTTCGCAAGCGTTGAATCCTCCCAGCCTGGCGACCAGATCGGGATGTTCTTCTCCTTCGCTGCAAGAACCCAAGAGTGCTTCGGATCGATCTGGAACGAGGCCCGAACGGAAGGGATGTCGAGGAGCTGGTACATGAACTCAAACGGGAAATAGCTCTTTCCCTCTCGGTCAGCCTTCTGCCAGAGCTCAAGGAGCGGCTTCTCGATGGCGCGGAACGCCTCGTCCTCTGGGATGCAGGTGTCAGTGACACGGTTCATGCCACGGTCATAGAGAGCTACCTCGTCTTCCGAAGAAAGGGTGCGGTAGTGCGGGACGCGCTCGTAGTGGTTGTGCGCCACTGCGTTGAAGATGTCCTCTTCTAAGTTTGCGCCGGTGCAGCAGATAGCCTGCACCTTCCCCTGACGAATCATCTCGGCGAGGGTAAGCCCCAGCTCAGCCGTGCTCATGGCGCCGGCCAGGGTTATCATCATCTTGTTGCCCTTCTTGAGCTGCTCCAAGTACCCCTCGGCAGCGTCGACGCAGACCGCCGCATTGAAGTGCCGGTAGTTGTGCTTCATGAATTTCTTGATGCTCATCGCTATTGCCCTCCTTGGGCTATCTTAAGTGGTTCGCTGAAATTATTTCCCGCCCCGTTTGGAGATTCCCAGAGTAAGTAGGTGTACCCGCTAAGGCTCTCCTTGTACCGCTGCATGAACTTGGCAGAGTCTTCCGGGGTCATCGTCCCTTGGAACACTGCCCGGTCGATCTGGGTGTGGACACCGTGAATCAGGTCTTCCTGGGTGTACTGCACGTACCCTAAGACCTCCTTGATGGTGTCCCCTTCAACGATGCTCGTGATGCGTGGCGCACCGTTCTCGTCGAGCTCAACGTGCACTACGTTCGTGTCCCCGAATAGGTTGTGCAGGTTGCCGAGGCACTCCTGGTAGGCGCCGATCAGGAACATCCCGATGTAGTACGGCTGGTCTCCGCGGTACGGATGTAGGTCGATGAATCGCTGCACACCCTTGAGATCGATGAATTTGTCGATCTTGCCATCGCTGTCACAGGTGAGGTCAGCGATGATCGCGCGACGGGTTGGCTGTGTCGTCAGCCGGTGAATCGGCATGATCGGGAAGAGCTGATCGATAGCCCAGTGGTCAAGCATCGACTGGAACACGGAGAAGTTGCAGAAGTAGGTGTCCTTGAGCATTCCTTCGAGCGCCTCGAAGTCCTCAGGGATGTGCTTCATCTTCCCTTTGAGCTGATTGATGCGAGTAAAAAGATTTCGGAGCGTGCGCTCGGCAAAGGCGCGCTCTTCGAGAGTCATGCTGCCCTGGATGAAGAGCTGCAGGAACTCTTCTCTCATGGAGAGCGCGTCGCTGAACACCTCGTGGCAGTTTTTGAGGCTCAAGTCGCGGTACAGAGCCGCGAGGTCCTTAAGCTTCTCGTCGTTAGAGGGCAGGGGATCCGGCACGGTTGGTGGCTCCGGAACCTCCGCTACGTCCATCACCTCTGTAACGAGCACCGCATGGTGGGCCGTGAGCGCACGGCCAGACTCGCTCACAATCGTCGGGTGTGGGATGGCGAGGTCGTTACACACCTCAGCGATCTCCCATACGACGTCACGGGCGTACTGCTCCGTGCTGTAGTTCATCGAGGACTCAAAATTAGTGCAGCTGCCGTCGTAGTCAACGCCGAGCCCGCCGCCAACGTCTAAGAACTCGATCCCCGGGCAGAGCCGGAACAGCTCGGTGTACACCCGAGCCGCTTCCTTCATGACCTTCTTGATCGCGTTGATAGAGGTGATCTGGCTCCCCATGTGGAAGTGCAGGAGCTTTACGCAGCTTTCCATGCCGCGAGCCTTGAGCTGCTTCACCGCCTCAACAATTTCATAGAGCGCGAGGCCGAACTTTGCGTTCTCGCCGGCTGAGCCAGCCCAGCGTCCGGCGCCACGTGACGTCGGGTTCATGCGCAGGCCGATCTCTGGCTTGACCCCGGTTGCCTCGCTGGCGCGCAGGATGGTGTCTAGCTCGTAGAACTGCTCAACCGTGATGATCGGGCGCAAGCCAAGCTTGCTCGCCATCAGGGCAAGCTCGATAAACTGGTAGTCTTTGTAGCCGTTGCAGAGCAGCAGCCCCTTCGGCGCATCGTGCATCGAGAGAACCGCGAGGAGCTCCGGCTTACTGCCAACTTCCAGCCCCATGCCGCGACCGTTGCCTGCCTTGCGCACAGCCTCAACAACCTGGCGCTGCTGGTTCACTTTGACCGGGTAGGTCAGGATGTACTTCCCCTTGTACTCAAACTCTGCGATCGCCTTGTCGAAGGCTTCGTAGATGCCCTGCGCGCGCTGCTTCAAGATTCCGTTAAAGCGAATCAGGTGCGGCGGCTTGATCCCTCGGCGCACCAGATCCTCAACGATGTTGCAGAGATCGACCGACGGACGATCCTTTTCCGGCGTGACCGACACGTTCCCCGCGTCGTTGACAGAGAAGAAGCCGGCCCCCCAGCCATCGATCCTGTACTGCTCAATGCTCTTCTGAATAGTCCACTGTTCCATGTGCGCTACCTCTTCTCCTCAGTGGTGACACTCCCGTACTGTCCCGGACGACGGCTGTCGAAGAACCTCCATCCTTCCCGGGTGTACGCTGAATGGCCCAGGTCTACATCCGCAACAACGAGGCCCGGCATCTCTGTGCCCCGAGCCAGGATCTGGCCGAATCCATTACAGACGAACGAGCCGCCCCAGAACATCGACGAAGCCTCGATGCCAACGCGATTAATGGCGCACACAACGACGTTGTTCGCCACGGCGTGCCCAACCTGGACGCTCTGCCAGGCATGCTGCCAGTCACCTTCGTAGCACGGCAGCTCGCCAACCCGGCCGATCGCAGTCGGGTAGAAGATAATCTCTGCGCCCGCGAGCGCCAGCGCGCGCGCGGCTTCCGGGAACCACTGGTCGTAACAGATCAGCACGCCGACCTTTGCGAAGCCGAGATCGAAAACCTTGAAGCCCAGGTCGCCAGGCTCAAAGTAGTTCATCTCAAAGAAAGCTGGATCGTGCGGGATGTGAACCTTGCGGTAGGTGCCGAGCATCTCGCCGGCGCTGTTGATTACGAAAGCAGTGTTGAATTTCTTCCCGTGCTCTGCGCGCTCGTACACAGAGCCGGCGACGATAGCGATGCCGAGCTTCTTCGCCTCTGAACGGAGAACTTCTGTGACTGCGCCGGGGAGCGGCTCTGAGTAGTCGCGAGCACAGCGCTCCTCGATGCAGAAGTACGGGGAGCGGAAGAGCTCAGGCAGCGCAACGACCTGCGCACGGCGCGCAGCAGCTTCCCTGATGAGCGTCACGGCACGCTCAAGGTTCTCGTCTTGCTCTGGGCTCATGGCGAACTGCGCAAGAGCGACCGTCACGGGGCGGGGGGTCCAAGGTATTGAGTTGTTCACAGGCAGAGGCGGCCTCGGCGGTGCTTGGTAATGCGGATCGCCGATATGAGTACACTGGTTAATGTTTGTGCAGTCAGGCTCTGTCTTTCGAGTGATGCCTGGTGCTCGCCTATTTTTCACTCACGCAGCTTCGGGCCTGAGAGTTCCGCTGGGCTGCGAGAGGATTTTCTCCAAGCTGAAATGAATCACTATAGCGCTGATAATGCAAGCCCTTCAGGGCAGCTTTGTCATGAGCACTTTGTAAGCGTTCAGTGGTAGCGCTGCTCGGCTTGAGAGAGCTCGAAGATGACGGCCGTTCCCTCGCGCTCGCGGCTCAAGATGCGCAGCTGGCTGCCGTGCAGCTTGGCGATGGAAGTGGAGACCGAGAGCCCGACGCCGGAGCCTTGCACGGAGGCCTTCGTTTTAGATCCGCGGAAGAACGTCCGAGAGACCTTTCCGAGCTCCTGCTCGGGAATGCCCACGCCCGAGTCGGTGATAGTCACCCGAACCGAGTCTGCCAGCACCTCGAAAACTGCTTCTACTGCGCCGTTTTTGGGTGTGTAACGGATGGCATTTTCTACGAGGTTTCTAACCAGCCGCTCAAGGAGCGCCGCGTTTCCGTTAACCAGGGGAACCCTCGGAGGAATCGACCAGGCGAGGGTGATACGCTTCTCGTCCGCCGCGGGGCGCACCGCCGTAAGGGTATCCATCACCAGGTCCACAATCGAGACTGGCTCCATAACTATGGTCTGACCGGAGGCTTCGAGGAGCGAAAGGTGGTGAAGATCGTTCACCATATTGGTGGCAGAGCGAGTGCTGCGGAGAGCCACCGACATGAAGCGCTTCGAGTCGTCCTTTGCGAGGGCTTCGCCTCGCTGAAGGATCGTCTCTAGGTATCCCTGGATTGAGGAGAGCGGAGCCCTCAGGTCATGCGACAGCGCCGCCACGGAGCTTTGCAGCCCCTGTACGCGCCGGTGCGCCACGAAGAGCAGCACCACGGCAATCAAGCCTGAGGTGACGAGGGCGGCGGCCAGGGCCCACAGCCAGGTCTCTGAGTTCACCATGAAGCCGGAACGGGCAGTTGAGGCAGGAGCTAGCACGACGTAGACGAAGTGCCGTTCACCGCGGAGGCTGAAGGGGGCAACCGCCACAGGTACTGTCAGGCGTAGATTGTGAGGGTCATCCCCGGCCATTTCGCCAAGGCCGGCTGGAGCTGTGAGCCCGACCAGGAGCCTGCGGTCCACAAAAGGGAGTTGAGTCTTGCCGAGGCCCGATGGGCTGACTACGACTATCCCGTGCTCATTCACGATGTACGGCCTGACACCGGGATTCAGGCGAGAGATTTCGTCCAAAGCTTTACTGACAGAAGAGGAGTCAGCTGCGGCCGGAAGGCGACTGAGCCGCTCGGCGAACGTGCGTGCAACGAGGCGATTGGTTTCCGATCCGGTGTTCTCAACAGCGTCCCTGGAGAGGGAAACAGCAACCCACGTTTGCAAAGAGATCGCCCCGATTGCCAGCAGCCCGCACAGGATCAGCATCGGGCGAGATAGCTGGGAGGTTAGCCCGCGCAGGAACACCTTCGTTGTCCGGAGCCACCCTCCGGCGCTTTCAGTGTCCTGTTCCGTTCGGGGGCTCATCGTGGCGAAACCTCTACGCAGCGCACTTGTACCCGACGCCCCAGACTGTCTGAATCAGCTCGGGGTTGGCTGGATCGGCCTCTATCTTTGAGCGCAGTCGATTGATGTGAGTGTTAACGGTGTGCTCGTACGCGCCCGAGCTGTATCCCCAAACCCCCGCCAGAAGCTGTTCCCGGGAGTACGCACGCCCCGGACTTTTGGCGAGGAAGAAGAGCAGGTCGAACTCGGTAGAAGTCAGGTCGATCAGTTTGCCTTTGAGCTTTACCTCGCGTGTCAGTGGATCTATCGACACGCCCTTAACTTCCAGTGATTGCTGTTTCGGGCCTTCGACATTGCCGGCGCGCCGGAGCAGCGCCTTAGCGCGTGCGCAAACCTCTCGAATACTGAACGGCTTTGTGACGTAGTCATCTGCGCCGATCTCCAGCCCCAAGATCTTGTCAATCTCCTCGCCCCGGAAGGTGAGCATCATGATCGGTGCTCTGATGTTCCCCTTGCGCAGTTCGCGACAGATATCAACGCCGTCCTTGCCAGGGAGCATGACATCGAGAACAACGAGGTCGAATGAGTCGGTGAGAGCGAGCTCGAGACCGCGCAGGCCATCGGCAACGTGTGTAACCTTGAGGCCTAACTCTTCAAGGTGCATGGTGAGGAGCTCACCGATGTGGTGGTCATCGTCAACTACTAGTACGCGACCGAGGGGCTGAGACATAAAACCTCCAGTGCCTGGACAGGGAACTCCAACGGAACCTACGCCCCGTTAGACAGCACTGTTATGGACAGCTTCGGGCAGCTTGTGACTGATTAAGTCAGTCTTTTGGGATTTCAGGGGGTTATCGGCGGACGGTTCCCAGTGGACTACGCCATCTCGCCCATCCATTTGTATCCGGCGGTTCTTCTCTTCCACCTTTTCATTCTCCTCCTCCTGCACCTGCACCAAATTCCTGCCCTTAATCCCGGAACCTCCGCCGAGAACATCGAAGGCACGCGACAGCAACTTCTGGATTACGAGCAGGAGCTTGGTGCAGGTGCAGGATAAAGAGAAGGAAAAGGAGGGGGGTTAGGGGGGGCGGGGGCTCCTCATCCTCTCCACAGCAGGCGTTACGAAAGGGCCCGACAGCTAGAGCTGAGGGATGCCCGAAATCACGATGCCGCTAAAGGTAACGACATCCCGGCTGCTGCTGGGCACTACAAAGTTGAGGCCGTATTGTTCGTCCCGGTGTTTGTTGCCGGACGGACGCGCGCACTCGCGCGAGTCCGTGAAGCGGCGAAAGTGAATCTCTCTGAGGGCAGGCGCCGGGTGGTAGATGTGGCAACCACCCATCTCTTTCAAGATTGCGTAAAGCACCGTTGCCCCGCCGTCGAGGATCTCAAGCCGTGCAATGTTAGCCTTGAAGATCGGGCTCTGGACCATTGCGTAAACACCCCACATCGGGTCATCAGTCGCCTGTCGAGGATAGATATCGACCTGAAGAGTTCGTATCGGTTCTAAAGAGATGCAGCCAGGGCGAGCACAGAAGTCTGATGCCTTAACCCGCGCAGCCACGATAAAGCCACGCTCCCATCGTGCCTCAACAGCGGGCTCGATTGCAGATTGCCAGGTTGCGGCGTGTTTTCTGAGAATCTCTCTCTCCTGGTCCGTCTCCGGCCCAGTGCCACGCTCGACCTGAAGGCGGATCAGCGATGCGCGAGCATTGTCAGAGGTGCACAGAGGGGCTTTTTCAAGCAGGGCAGCGTAATCGAGGCGTATCTGGTCGTTTGACGGATTGGCGCGGATCTCAGCAATGAGCGAGGCTCTCTGCTCTCGGATCGCCTGCTCGCGAGGACTGAGGGGGACGTGAAGCTTCTGGGTGGCCGGCAAGGAAGAAATACCCTCGTGCCCTGATCCCTGGTGTGCTGCCATAGAGTGCTCCTGCCATCTGAAACGACAGCGGAATCCTTCCACTGCAGGAGGCCTTAGTCAAATTACGTAGGTGATCACGCCAGCAGAAAACGACAGATCGGGCCAAGATATCTCAGTCCTGCGAGCTTCGTCGGCTACACGAACCGAGACCGCACCAACAGAGAGCCGTGGTCGGAGTAGCCAACCAGGAAGTACCCCAGCGGGACTGCGAGCTCGTGTTTAGGTTTTCCCGGGCCGGGTTCGGTATCAAACGCTACGGCAAGTCCGGCCGAGGCGAAGATCGGGATCCCGTAGTGAACCCCGGACCACCAGGAGTGTAGGTGTCCGTGAAACGCGCCAGCGACCTTCTCACGGTGGCGCGAGAGTATCTGCCCTAACGCCTCTCCATTGAGCGTGCGCCCGTTCTCTTCGATCCATCGGTTGTCACACTCGTGCCAGGGGTAGTGCGAGAGGATTACGCAGCGCTGAGTCCCCTTGAGCTGCCGCTCCAGCTCTTCAGCGGTTTCCGGCCGAAGCTGCCCCGTAGCGACCGGGCCAACACGGAGATCGAGCCCAATCAGGGTTAGGCCAGGGATCTCTTTTACCGAGCAACCATCTCTTGAGGAGTCCCACACGCCAGGCAGGTGTTCACGCATGAGAGTAGGGGTGTCGTGATTGCCTGGGAGGTAGATTGTCTTTCCGGCGAGGGGCACGAGAATCGAGGCTGCATGCTGGTACGCTTCGGCTGACGCTTCCGCTTTGAGCCGAACCGGCTCTGACACCGTGTCTGCAACGTCACCGAGATCTGCGATCACTTCAATCGGGACCTGCTCGGACAGGATCTTCTCAACGGCCAGCCGCGAGCGCGCAGCCGTGTCGATCCCCTCCAAGAGGTACCCAGGCTCAACGATGTGGTGATCGGTCTTTACGATGAAGTAGCGCATAGAGCTTTCATGGCCGGCATGAGCCGATGAGCCTAGCTGTTTGTGCTCTCTGCTGGCTCACCGTGCGGGGTCTCCACCGGTGCCGTTTCAACTGGCACCGCTTCTTGTTGGACCGGCTCGGATGCAACGGCTTCCGAAGCTACGCTGGCTGAAGCGACCATCTGCGCAGGCACATCCTGGGGCTCTTCGTCGCCTGGACCATCTGCAACCCTCACGCGCTTGCCGCGAGGTGCGATGATTGAGGCAGCGAAGATGAAGATCAGAGGGTAGAGGGGGAGCAGGTAACGCGGGAACTTAACCTGAAAGCGGGCTGTAGCTATGAAGAACACCGCCATAAAGATCAGCGGAATGATCTCTGGGCTGAATGGAGAAGTCCTAAGCTCTCGCTTGAAGAGCTTGTCGAAGAACTCAAGGATGCAGCGCAGCGAAGCAAGTGTTACCCCGAGCAGGCCAGCCAAGAACACAGGCCACCCCATAGTGTACCAGAGCATCTGCTTGAGGTGGTAAAAATACGGAACCGTATGCGCGTACTGAATCGTGTAGGGAGGCCTCCACTGGCCCTGGACCATCGCGGTTTGCTCTCGCGTGTGCTTCGAGAATGTCTCGAAGTCAATGATGGCGTACGGCTCTGCCATCACAAAGACCGCAATTCCGAGAGCGACTGCTGCCGTTAGCTGCGACAAGGGACGGGAGTACCGCCGCATCATAACCGCAGCGCCCACGATGAATGGAATCGAGAGGGGGATAAGCGTCGGCAACGGCTGCAGCCTCTGGCCGTAGACGCGCGGCCACCCTTTGAAGAACAGCAAGAAGTCCGCAAGAGCCGTTAAGGCGAGGGCACCAGCAACGAGACCGAGGCATGCCAGGGGCTTCGTGGAGGTTGTGAGGCGGCCCCACTCCTTGATGGTCGAGAGGAAAACAACGAAGAAGAGCGGCACAAAGAGGAACGCTGAGCTTATCTTCGTTGCGGTTGCTAGCCCTGCACAGAAGCCGAAGATGAGGTACGAGCGAAGCGTGCCCTGCTCGTAGGCTTTAACGAGCGCGATGAGAGAGATGAGGCAGAGCGTAGTGAGCGTTATGTCGGAAGTGAAGAAGCGAGAGAGCTGCAGGTGAAACACATTGAGCGAAAGCAGCGCGGCAGCCACGAGGCCCACAGACGAGCGCTTGTAGAGCAGCACAGCCAAGTACCAAGCGAGAGGAATAGCAGCCCCTCCGACCACAGTGCAGAAGATGCGCCCCGAGATAAACACGCAATCGTACGAGAAGCGCTGGCAAACTCCGAACGACACGGCGTTGTTCGGCGAGATAGCCCTGGTCGCCCACTCAATCAGCCCGGAGAAGAAAGCGATTACATGTGCAAAGCCCCACGCCGCGTAGAACGAGAAGCTGCCGTATGCGAAGGACTTCGGGTTCATGTGCTGGACGCCAAGCTTCTCGGTGACCTGCGCCATGTGGCGCTCGTCTGGGTGGAACCCGACGCCGTGGAAAATCCCGGTAGAGCGCAGCCCCATCCCGAGGATGGTAAGCCCGACCAGAATGGCGATATCAGCCCGACGAGAAACGAGCCAGCTAATAGGGGTCTTGAGAGATTTGGTCACCATGCGTAGGAGGGTAGCCTCTGAGTAACAAGGTTGTACAGGTGCGTTTTCTGTCGCCTCACTCCCCTCAGCGCCTCCTCCACTCCGGAACCGGGAACGGCCCCGGTCCCGGCTCCGCCCCCGCGCCCCTGACTCCACATCACCCATCCAGGGCACCCCTAAAACCACTAGCGCATACTTGACCCCGCTCTATGATGCGCACCAGACCAGCACCGGCCACGCGAGATTCTTCCCCCTCGCCAAACTGAGCAGAACGGTGAAAGATACCCCCCTATGGGAATAGTCGAATACCTTCAGCGTAACCTGCGCCGGATCTGCCTTGTGTTCATCTTGGGCTACTCGGTCGTGTACGCATTTGCGTTCGTGAGCCTTCATTTCAAGGAGCATCCGTACCACGCGGCTTCGCGCTGGATGCTAGACAACTTCCGCGACAAGGTGCGGATCGTCGGGCCGCACTGGGACGACCGGCTCCCGTCCGGTGTGCCCGAGCATCCCCGGTATCCTTCTGTATTTAATTACGATGGCAGGGAGAACGAGCTGCCCCTCTACGAGCCCGACACCAAGGCCAAGGTGGATATGACGCTCCGCCGGGTAAGCGATGCTGACTACATCGTCTTTGGAACCCCGCGCATGGCGGACTCGTTACCACGCATCCCAGACGAGTATCCCGCGACGGTCGCCTTCCTCAGGCTGCTGTGGGGCGAGAAGCTCGGCTTTAAGCTCATCAAGACCTTTAAAAATCGCCCGGCCTTCCTGGGGGTTACCTTCAACGATGACTTGGCCGATGAGAGCTTCTCTGTGTACGACCATCCAAAAGCGACGATCTTCGAGAACGTGGAGCGACTGCCGGTCGACGAGCTGAGGCGTAGGATAGAAGACGCTGAGAACCTGGGTCCCTTGCCCACCATGGACGAGATGTTGCTTATGGATGAGGGTGGTTGGGTTGGCAAGGCGTCGAGCTCGTTCGATGGCCACCTGGTTCCGCTCATCTGCGCCCTTTTCTTCATTCAGATCCTCGCACTTGGTTTTTGGGGGACGGCCATAAAGCTTTTCGGTTCGCTCCGGGATCGTGGCCTCGGATTGACGCCGTTGCTGGGTCTAATCGCGGCAGCCGGTTTGAGCTGGGCGATAGCGCTCCTCAAGATTGCGCCAGTCAATCAGCTTAGTGTGTTCGTAGTTACGGCACTCTTCGCCTTGCTCGCCCTACTTGAGTTCTCAACAAAGCGAGATTCGCGCGCAGCCATGCTTGATGCGTTGCGAAATCACGGACTGCGAGTGGAGTTCGGCTTCTTTCTCGGGGTGCTTGTCGTACTCGTTGTTTGGCTCGCCGATCCTCAGTTCCTGTTGCTGAGTCAGCAGGTTGATGGCTCCTACCTGCAGTACTTCATTCGGAACGAGACGATTCCTCCGGTCGAGCTACTAGATCCATCTCAAAGCATGCGAGGCTTCTACTTCGATCGTTACATACTTGGGTGGTTCATCAAGGGGGTAGGTGTTGATGGTCCCTTGGCGGTTCAGCTCTGCATGTTGCTGCTCGGAGGAGTAGTGGGAGCGGCAGTATACTCGATCGCCGCGAACCTGTTCCAGAAGCGAAACGTTGCCTCGATGGTAGCTGGTGTGACGGTCATTCCGTTCGTCATCGGCGTGCTTGTTTTGCGGGAGTCTCGCGAGGTAGTCCCGGGAGTAATGGCGGAGCAGCTCAGACCGGACCAGAAGAAGCTCGTGCAGTGGCTTACTGACTCGATACCAGGAGCCCCGGTCGCAGTCGATGCGTGCCTGCGGGGTGTTAGCTCTGGCCTGCCGCGGTTAGCCGGGTTGCCTGCCTACCAACGGATTCAACCAGGCGCCCAAGGAACTGAGCTTTGTGGTATCAGTGATGCCGATGGGTTGTTCGACTCGATGATGAGGTACGGCGCCTCAATGTACGTGCTCTCCTCCGCGGCGGCGTCAGATCCGGCTGCTGCTGCGGCAACGGCCTCCGCCCTTGAGGGCCGGCCGGACCTGTTCGCCAAGGTCTATGACCGGGACGGCATGATGGTCTTCGCTCCAGCATTCTCAGACCTCTACCGCGCCGG